>JANQQI010000107.1 GCA_028285085.1 Saprospiraceae bacterium
ACTTCAATGGCGGAAATTTAGCGGGAGCGGGCTTACTTACCATCTATAGCGCAAATGTCCTCGGGACTTCCGATTTTTTTAGCGCGGCCTTTCCCGCTGAATACGGCAATACCACGGCTGGCGTATTCGATATTAATTTTCGAAACGGACAATACGAAAAGCCTAAATATACCGCGCAACTAGGTGTGCTGGGAATCGACCTTGCGGCTGAAGGCCCCTTGAAAAAAGGGACCACCTCGTCTTATCTTGTTAATTATCGGCACGGCTTCATTGGTTATTATGGCCGCTTAGCGGGAGGGGTGGAGCCGGATTATCAGGACCTTTCTTTTAAGTTGCATCTGCCCGGTGGGAAAAAAGGAGACCTCTCCGTATGGGGGATAAGTGGCCTGAGCAGCATCTTTACACCGTATAGAGAGTATGAAGTGAAGGATGATGAGATTAAACAACGCGAAACAGAAGGCGATTTTGAGCAAGACGATATTCGATTTGATATGAGCGCAATGGGTGTAAATCACAAAATGCCACTGGGGCAAAACATCTTTATAGATCATTCCCTGGCTTTTAGCACAAATGGCTACAGGTCGCTGACGGACTGGTTTGAGCCGGAGGCAGATACTCTGAATACGGGGACCTTGTACCCCTATACGGATATCCAGAGCAGGGTATCGAAAATGACACTGATGAGTCAGGTGTCCCACCGCTTATCTAGCCGTCTCAGATGGTCGGGCGGGATCATTGCCGATTGGCTGGATTTTCGGTATCAGGCTGAGCAGGCCGAACAACCGAAAGCGGAATTGGAAGGATTTCTGGATACCGATGGGATGACTTACAACTTGCAAATATTCGTTCAGTCAGATATTCAAATAGCCCAACCGCTGAGCTTGCAATTGGGATTACATGTTCACCATTTTGGAATCAATAAAGAGACGACCATCGAACCTCGTGCAGGATTGAAATGGCAATTAACTTCTAAGCTCGATTTTGGACTTGGTTATGGTTTGCACAGTCGCCGAGAAGAACTCAAAGCCTATTTCTTTGAATACCTTGATGCGAATGGAGATGTACAAAATCATGAATCCCTTAAGCGAAAGAAGGCGCATCATTTCGTAGCGGGACTGAATTGGGATATTACCCCACACCTAAAGGTGAATATTGAAGCGTACTACCAACGTTTATTTGATGTGCCGGTGGTGCCCAATAGCTCTTTTTCATTTATCAATTACACCCAATTATGGACCTTCGATCAAGCCTTAACGAATGAAGGTACCGGAATAAATCAGGGAATCGATTTTAGTCTGGAACGCTCTTTTAATCGAGGGTATTATTTTCTGTTATCCGCTTCAATTTTTGATTCAAAATATACCGGAGGAGATGGGGTGCAACGCAGTACCTTGTTTAACCGTGGATTTTTATCTACGCTTACCGGAGGGAAAGAATTTACGATTCGACGCAAGAAAAAAAATCGCATTGATCTGCTGGGGATCAATTGTAACCTCACCTATATGAATGGTCAACGCTTGAGTCCGGTACTGGAAGAAGAAAGCAGAACTGCTCAGCGTGCTATCATTGACCCTAATCGGTTGTATAGTCTGCAGAGTGAACCGGAATTGTGGATAAATGCCGGGATTACGTATAAAATAAATAAAGAGGATCGTACTGTCACTTGGGGATTGGATTTTCAAAATGCTACTCTGCTTCAGCAGTGGCAAGGATACGAATATAATTTTCTGACGCAACAAGTGCAGGAAGAACGCGTCCTTTTTTTATTACCCAACTTTTATTACAAAATAGAATTTTAAACCCGCGTGCAAGAGAAATTAAAGCGCTTCTTTACTTGGCAGCTTTTTTTACTGCTTAGCCTATATGCGATAGGGTTTCAGTTGGTATTAGAATTGTCAGAATGGATTACCACTGGTCATTCATTCTCTTCTTTGGGAACCTTCTTAAAAGACTTTATCGTCAATTATCCGAATCTGGTATTGATATGCTTCCTGAATTATCTACTAATCATTTGGTTGAACAAACGATTGCCCTGGGAAGACAAGCGAAATTTGCTAAAACGTTTGTTTTATGAGTTCTTCTTAGCGGTATCAATTGTAGCCTTACAAGTTGTGGTGATTAATATTATAATCGCCTTGGTGATTTCGGAGCCAATTAATTTCCAGCAATATTTTTTTAGTGCCATTATTGGCGTGATTATCAATTTGATCTTGCTCACTACGATGGAGTTTTATTTTTTATATATCCGTCGGTATGAAGTCGCTCTGGATAATGAGTGGTTGAAAAAAGAAAATTTATCGTTTCAGTACCGTTTACTTAAAAATCAAATTAATCCACACTTTCTTTTTAATAATCTCAATACTTTATCCTCCTTGGTTTCTTTAGATGCAGGTCGTGCCAAGCAGTTTATACGAAAATTATCCAATGTTTATCGACACGTTCTTGAATACGGCGAACAACACCTCATTCCATTGAAAGAGGAAGCGATATTTATTGAGCGGTATATTTATCTGCTGCAGACGAGATTTACGAAGGACTTGATTATTGACATAAATCTTAAAAAAGAGGATTTAAATAAAAAGATTGTGCCGATGGCTTTGCAGATATTAATTGAAAATGCAATCAAGCACAATGCTGTCTTTGAAGACCAGCCTCTGGAAATAAGCATTTATTCAAATGGTGATTCTGTTTTTGTAGAAAATAACCTACAGAGGAAAAATAATGTGCCATCCTGGGGCATTGGATTAACCAATTTAAGGAATAGCTACAGTCTATACCGAGCTTCTCTGGAAATTATTGAGAGCAAAACACATTTTAAAGTCATTTTACCACTATTAAGTCATGATGCGAGTCGTAATAATTGAAGATGAAATTTTAGCGCAAGAAGAGTTAGTCGCCTTACTCAATGAACTTGACCCGACGATTCAAGTCGTGACTAAATTGCGTTCGGTGGCCAAAAGCATTCAGTGGCTCAAGCACCATCAACATCTTGCCGATTTACTACTCGTGGATATTGAATTATTGGATGGCAATAGCTTTGATATTTTTACGGCAGTCAGCTTAAATATACCGGTCATCTTTGTAACGGCCTACGACGAATACGCTATCCGGGCATTTAAAATAAATAGTATTGATTATCTGTTGAAGCCTATTGAACCGGAAGACCTGCAACGGGCCATTACCAAATACCGACAACTGAATGACCAAATTCCACCAGTAGATTGGAAAACGTTAAATCTGATGCTCCAGAGTCAGACATTTAGGGACCGATTCACAATTAAAATCGGCGATTATTATAAATGTATAATGGTAAAAGATATCGCTTATTTCAAAGCTGATGATAAAGTCACTTTTTTATACACCTTTAAAAACGAAAAATTTGTCATTGATCAATCGCTCAGTGAATTAGAAACCGGTTTGGATACCAATTTATTTTTCAGAGTAACACGCCGTTATTTAGTACAAATCACTGCAGTGGAAAAAGCGTCAAAATATTTTCATAGCCGCCTGAAATTATCGCTACGCCCCAAAACAAAAGAAGATGTTCTGGTCAGTAGAATTAGAGTCCCAGAATTTTTAAACTGGATGAATGGAAAAACTTAGTTTGACGATTTAACGTCTTTTCCTTTAGACAATCGAATTTGGTAATCTATTATCTTTAAGATCTAATATGCAACCAAATA
Source organism: Saprospiraceae bacterium (assembly GCA_028285085.1). Taxonomy (GTDB): domain Bacteria; phylum Bacteroidota; class Bacteroidia; order Chitinophagales; family Saprospiraceae; genus JAHDHW01. Next base: position 3,684 of record JANQQI010000107.1, read on the forward strand.
TTGACTTCCTCTCCGCCATCATTTTATTTGGAATCATTCAGGGAATGATCGTCCTGGCTTTGCTTTTGTGGAAGAAGCCCCAAGCTTATATTTGGTTCAGTCTATTTCTTGGGGCCTTGCTTTGGCAAGAGGTAGAATCCTTTTTATATTATTCCGGTTACCTCATTCACGTTCCACATCTTTACTATCTATCTACACCTTTTGTCTTTCTTGCTGCGCCCGCCTTGCTTTTTTATACCCGTCAGCTGGGAGGGAAAGAGATGCCCAAGAAAAAAAGGCAGCTCCATTTTATTCCTTTCGTCGTTTACTTTTTATATAGCTGTTTCTTTTATTTCCAACCGCTCAAAAAGAAAATACACGCCTATTTGACCGCTATTGATCCTTCGGCGGTGATGCCGGTGCCAGCACAAACTTTCGATGCAGATCCTTTGGAAATTCAAGGCTACATTGTGGCTGAGTGCATTGGTTTATATTTGATAGGATATGGTTTGTATGGATTGCTGAAAATGTATCGGACGCAAATCGCGGCGGGGCGTAAAAGGTACTTTTCCTGGATACTGCTGTTGAATGTAATTTTGTTGGGAAGTGGACTAGTTTTACTGATGGCAGAAGGTGGCGTAGTCGAAGGTACTCGACTTTATTATCCGGTCTTACCGGCTTATATGACGCGCGTTTACGTTACCGCTAGTCTTTATGTTATTACCATCTATTTACTGTTCAATACTAAATTATTCAAATCCGAACAGAAGTATCAAAAGTCATCTCTAACCAAAACGATAAGACAGGCCAAGCGGCAAAAGATCTTAGCGGTACTAGAAAACGAAAAGCCTTATTTAAGTCCAACCTATAGCTTAGGTGCATTGGCGCAGAAAGTAAATATGCCAGCCAGTCATATTACTGAAGTGCTTAACCTGGAATTGAATATGACTTTTTATACGTTAACGAATCAATATCGCATACAAGAAGCTAAGCAGCAGCTGGCGCGGCAAGATCATCATTGGAAGATGGACCAATTGGCCGCTTATTTGGGATACAAGTCTAAGTCCACCTTTTATAACGCCTTCAAAAAAGAAATGGCTTGTACGCCTCTGCAGTATAAAAAATCCCTTGGGCTTTAATCTTTCACATTTTTACTTAAAAATCCTTCCCAAAAGTATTTCCCAGCCGGGAAATACCCTTCAATTTCCGTTTTTCAAGCGTCCTTTTTCAATTTTATCTAGGTTTGCTAACGCTACTCATTTTCTCAATGCTTAAATATTTGACGTGTGAATCTTTTGCAAATTTTTCTCATACTACTCCTGCCATTGTTGTCTTGCCCGGACGGAATTAATCAAGATAAGGGTTCAGATATTAGCCAGTTGGAAAGCCAGCTTGATGCGCTGTTTAATCAAAAAATGATGCAAGATCAGATTCCCGGCGCAGCGTTTATCTTGATCAAAGACGGCCGGGTATTGCTTAAAAAAGGCTACGGACAAGCAAACCTCGCTGAGAGTAGTAGCCGGGTCAATCCCGATTCTACCATCTTCAGGATTGGCTCAATCACCAAGACTTTTACGGCTACCGCCCTCATGCAATTGGCAGATCAAAAACGGATTGATTTAGGTCGAAATATTAATCATTACCTCTCTTCGGTCAAAGTACCGGATACTTATACTAAACCGGTCACTGCTGCCCACCTGCTCAGCCATAGCGCTGGCTTGGATGAGCTGCGGATAAGACGCCGGGTATTTAGTAAAGATGAGGTAATCCCTCTTGCGGAGTTCTTAATGAGTCGAATTATAAGGGCTCGCCCTGCCGGCCAAGTGCCAGCTTATTCTACTTACGGAATGGCACTTGCTGGCTTATTAGTGGAAGAAGTCAGTGGAATAACATTGGAGAATTACTTGCAGAAACAAGTCTGGGAACCGCTGGATATGAAACAGACCAGCATCGATGTTCCTAAGCAACAGCAAGCATATTTAGCCATGGGTTATGAGTTGCAAGGAGGTATCAATGTTGCTCAACCCTGGGAGTGGTACCACACCTTCCCCGCTTCTTCTATCAACAGTACCGCGACCGATATGGCCAAATACATGCAAATGCATCTCAATGCCGGCCAATTAGACAATGCGACGATTTTGAGTCGGCCTATGGCCCTGGAAATGCAAAGACAGCAAATCACTGGACATCCTCAAGTTAATGGGTTTTGTTATGGGTTTTACGAAAACCGATGGAGCGGTCAGCGCACCCTGGAGCACGGTGGAGATATGCTGGGGTTTAGTGCTTACATGGTGCTGGTGCCTACACACAATATGGGCATCTTCGTCGTCAATCACCACGAAGGTTCCAATCTAAGATATCGGGTTATTGCAAAAATTATGGACCATTTCTTTTCCAGTGATCAGCCGAGCGAAGCGAGTGCCAATAATATTACGTCTCCGAACGTGGAGCAATTTGTTGGCCGCTACCGCTGGTTATCCAGTTGTGCGAGTTGTCCCGTTGATGAACAGGATTTAATTTGGGAGATCAAGGCCATCGATGAGCGTACCTTATCTATGCTGGGCCGGGAATGGAAAGCGGTTGCGCCTTATTTTTTTGAAAGTGAAAATGGAGAAGGCCGCCTCGGCTTCCGCCCTAACGAAGAAGGAGAAATCCAGTACATGTTTCTGGGGAATGTCGATGCTTTTGAAAAAATCAAAGACTAAGAGCTTGTTTGGGATTTGTTCTTTAGGTCGAAAAAATGACGTTTGTAGATCAATTAATAATTTCCAAACAAGCTCCAAGAGATCCTATAACGCCAAAATGGATCGTTCCGAGAATTAAAAGATCACAATTCCCGGAACGATCTACACGATAAATTGATTACCGTGCTCGGCACAATTTTGCTTTTCTTATTGTACAATAAGTTGCTGTGACAAATTCTGTACTTCACTGATGACGTTTACAATGTAGGCCCCAACGGGCAGTACGCTCACATCTTGCTCAATTACTTGTTCGCCAACTTCCAAGCTTAGATTACGCTGTACGACAACATTTCCAGTAATATCTCGAATTTCCAACTGCGCCTCGGCAGCTGTCGCCGCTTCAATGACGAAAGTACAGCGATCCACTGCGGGATTGGGTGCCATAGTCAGTTGCCACTCGTGCGCAACGGCGGGGCCAATAAGGGCCTCGCCTCCCCAATCAATTGTAAAACCATCGCTGGAAGAATGATTGTTGACCGCAAGCAAGTAAGTGTCACCTGCCTTCACCTGTAAGGCTTCCAGAAAGTTGTCATCCAGGCCGTAGCAGCCACGTTTTTCGCTTTGATCCGTGGCACTGCTGCGCAGCCCTGTTCTTCCGATACACTCCTCGGAGGAAATTGTTGAATACAAATTTTCGCCGCTGGCCATGCAGCGGATGGCCGCCTTCGACGCGCATGGATGATCGGCCTCCGTTTTGAATACCACAAAATCCAGATCATCGTCTGCATTCAACGGGCGTAGCTCAAAGGTAAGTTCACCATCCGTCTGAGCGGTCCAGGTGAGCCAGGTAGATTCCTGCTCTTTGAAGTCCTCGCTACAAACGGTACTCTTGATTTCATTAGCTTCCTGACCACTTCCTGAGCTATAAGCAATCGTGTACGTTGCTTTGGAAGTGAGTTCAAGCGCGCGACCGCAGTCGGCGTAGTTTTGTGCATTGATAATAGATAGGAAAAGAATGAAGGCAAGAAAAGTTAAGGTTACATTTCTCATGGTAAAATCCTAGTTTTAATCATAGCATTAGCAGTGGGCTGCTAATGTGCTTTAGTGAAAAAATATCTTAATGAGCATCTCGTTGCCGAAGGGGAATAATGTGGATAGTCCAACATTATTGAGTGGCATAGGGTAGACGAGACACGTCTTTTTTAAATTCTATAAAAGGGGGATATTTTTTTTGAAAAGGAATGTAACTTTTAAAAAGAGAGGACGTATTTTAATAATACATATTTAAAAATCACGTAGCAAAGATTTGTGTTTTTGCTCAAAAACACAAGGGTTACGTGAAAAATAATACTAAATGCTTGAAAAAAAATAATCATCTACAAGTCTGTTTATTGAGTTTTGTGACTGCGTTTCTTGCCTAGTTACAGCTTAATTTCTTGTTTAAAATTTCGTAAATGGATAAAAGAAGACACCTCTTATCCGTCCTGGGATGGCTATGCCTGTTCCAGTTGACGTTGGCTCAAAATGGAGCCAACTCCCTAAGGGAGAGTTATGAAAAAAATCTAACCGTAATGGCTGATGCCAGCGGTTTTTCTCACTCCGTTTTTTCCACTCGAATAGCCGATCTGAATGAGCCGGACTGTCCGCCACCGCTTGCCGTTAGTGCCCGTTTGAACGGTGGAGCTGAAGTAGCCATTGATTGGGAAGATATTCCTGCTAGCTACGATGGCGCACGCTATCAAATCCGCTATCAAATGTTGGATGCTAATCGTCAGCCAACGGGGGATTGGATCACCATTTGGGTCATGGATGGTAACCAGTGGCAGCTCACGCGCCTGGCTGATCAAGGCGCCGGCGTACAGCTGGAAATACGCAAAATCTGTGACGGGGCTGGAGAGGATTTCACGCTGGCCAGTGAATGGGTTACTGCCGGAAATTTTTTCTTCGAAAATGGAGAAAGTCGAAACGGATTTCCACAATTACCTTCATTTGTATGCGGTGATGACCCACCGCCGCCACCTCCGGGCGGAGAATACGGCCCCCTGATTGGAGGAACCACTAATGATATATTTTATATCGCGGGCTTTCCGATTGGACTAGATGATCTGATCCCGGAAAGTGGACTTGGCTTTTATAGTGGTCGAGGGGTTATCCCTTTACCATTTGGTATTGATAAGTATGTCCAAGTAGAGTTTGAAAATATCTATGTCAACAATCATTTTGAGGTTGAAAGCGGCGAAATTCGCGCAATTTCGGATGACCCAGGTAACTATCCGGGCTTATATGACCTTGGTCCCATCAATTTGGGCGGCGAAATCTGCGTAGATCCGCCACAAGCTTCGGGCTTTGACGATAATGGAATCTACTGGCCGGATAGTACTAATCATGACCCCTTTGGTTTTAGTGCTGATGGTGTTTACGTGATGCAGCCGCCATATCCGGGGTGGGTAGAAGGGATGCCTTACGATTCGCTCTACGATCCTTGTGGGTTCGATGCCAACGGGATACACCGCGAGACGGGTACGACGTATAACCCGGATGGCTGTTCCCAAGCTGGCTTCGACGCCAGCCAACAACCTTGTACGGCCAGCCCTTGCCAGTATTATTGGCTACAGGATGAAGAATTACCAATTACACAAGAAGGGGCTAACTATGCCACAGCGGTAGAGGATAGCATTCGCCCTCTGGTATTGAGTGCGCTGGATACGCTTGGTCAAATTGTCGCAGATAGTATTGCCAGTCGAGTGGCCATTTGTGGTGCGTTGCGGTCGGATATGGAAACCATAGTGACCGATCTGGGCTTTGAACGCATCTTCGTCTTTGGGCCCGAGGATGCTTATTTCAAACCCGGAATGCACGCTGCTTTTGAAACGGCTCCTACTCCTCTGAGCGTCAATATTGCCGATCGAAATGAAGATGTAGCGCTTTTAGAAAGTAAGCACGTGACGCTGTATGAATGCGACTTAGTGCATTATCGCTTTTTGCGGCAAGATTCTATTATTAATGTTCTTTCCGGCACGGATGAAGTAGATATTGCTGTAGACGAAATTCTGGATTTACTGCGCTCTTTTCCACAGCCCTTTATTGATTCTCTAAATGCGACGCCCAATGGGTTGTACACCTGGATTTATCAAGTGGTCTATCAAAATGTCAAAGATGCTTACAATCAGCAATACGATGATCAACTTACCGATACTAGCGAATCTGACCTGGAAGATGGTTGGGTATTTAGTTCCCCATCTTACCAAGCCTTAGAGCCGCTTCAACCTTTTGCAAATGTTACCAGTTGGCAGGTCGCTAGGGATCATACCATTTATCCCAAAAATAAGGCGGAAGATATCTTGTTCCAATACCGGCAAGGCTGGCGAATGATCAATGGCGAACATCGAGCCCATTATCTCGAAGCTTTGGTCAAGGAGCGAAGTCGTCGCCTGGCTTTTGGTACTGGCAATGGGGATGAGAACTTATTACCGATTACCATTGAAAATGAAATTAATGGGATTGGGCACATCGTCTATCTTGACAATATTCGCTTCTCGACCGAAGGAGCCCGTGTAGACATCTTTTTTGTACAAAATATCCCCAGTTCCGGGAAAAAACTGGTTTTTGAAGCCTATAATGTAGGCTTTGGTACTACTGGCTTTGGAGATGGTGCTACGAGATTAGCACTGGGTACAGATATTGGATTTCGCTTGTCCAATGCGGCTCGACTGACGGTGCTTGGCTCCGGCGATACTTTCGTTACCGTTGATTGTGATGGATTCACCGGCATGGGAATTGATGGTGAGGTAGAATTTTGTCGGAAGTACTTAATTCCTCTGGATGAAAACTCTTTGGATGTATTACCAGAACCGGAACGAGTGACGGGAAGATTTACAACCACAATGCCATCGTGGGGTGAACTCATTGCAGAAATTAGTATTACGCCCTTTGCAGTCAAAAACGCAGAAGATATCAAATGGGTGGTCAATGATGCGATCATCGACTTGAGTGATTCTGAAACCCCGTCCAATATCGCTTTTCCCGCCAATTATGATTCACCGTTTGTGCAAAATGGTAATGCCAGTCCCCTGTGGCGCGGCTTCTATCTTGGAGAGATGAGTGCCACCTTGTCTAACCGTTTCAAACAGGATGGGGCACCATCTATTGAAGTCGGTGTACAAAATATCATTATTGATAATATGGGATTTACCGGGACGGTATACGCTAATAATCTGCTCGATCTTAACGATGGTAATCTGGGTGGTTGGGCTTTTTCAATTGAGGACTTCTCCGTCAATATCGTTGCCAATCAACTCGCCGGAGCGGGCTTCGGTGGTTTGGTCCACGTACCGCTACTGTCGGCACCAGGGAGTAACAATAACGGCGGTGATCCGCAAGCTGCTGATTGTATCGGTTACACGGCTAGCATTCTACCTGGCAGTGAGTACAACTTTACCGTTGAGACCTTATCACCTAAGCGTCTTGACCTTTGGAAGGCAGATGCTAATCTGAAGAGTGGCTCTAAAATTTTAATCACGCAGAATAATGATGGCTTTAAGGTAGAAGCTTTGCTGCACGCAGATATTGAAATACAGGGTGATGTAATTCCAGGAATGAATCTGGATATTGCTCAGATCACCTTCGAAAATCTAAGGGTATCTAATCAGGCGCCCTACTTCTCACCGGGGAGCTGGAGTTTTCCCGCTGAGTTGGGGGTAGACTTCGGTGGATTCGGGATTACGCTTTCGGAGATTGGCTGTAGCGAAGATGCTGATGCTAATGAGATATCCCTTGGCTTTGATGGCTTGATTCGCTTGACGGGTAATGGCGATAGTGGAGGTAACGGCGAGAGCGGTGACGGTGTAGGGCTAACGGCCGGTGGTGGTTTTGAAGTTATCGGCGAAATGGTCACTTACAATGATCGCCAACGCTGGCGATTTAAACGTTTTCAGGTTAATGATGCCTATGTAGAGGGAAGTTTTCCGGGAGCGAAAGTTGAAGGCTACATTTCCTTTTATGATGACAATGATGATTATGGTCGTGGCTTCCAAGGCATTATTGGTGCAGAATTCGAAGGCCTCGGCATTGAAATTGATGCCGTCGGACAGTTCGGCAAAAAGGATAACTATAAATACTTTTTTGTAGATGCGATGGTCAATCTGACCGAACGAAGCATTCCTCTGGGGGGACTTGATCTCATTGGCTTCGGTGGAGGTGTGTATTACCATATGGATCGCCCGCCTAGTTCAAGTCCAGCGCTGCCAACTTCACCAAGTACTGGCACCCCTTCACTTCCTGTTTTAGGGCAATCCTTGTCTGGAATTATTTATACGCCAAATGCAGAAAAAGGACTGGGATTAAAAGCTACGGTTGTTCTGGCTACGGCCTCCAATCGTAAGATTTTCAACGGCAATGCGACCTTTGAAATTCTGTTCTACGATGGTGGTGGAATTAGTGACATTTGGTTCTACGGGAACGGGCGCTTCATGGAGGATATGGATATCGCAGGAGCCCCGGCCTTTGCCTCAGAGGGCAAGCCTAACAATGGGGCAGCACTGAGCGCCTACGTAGATATCCACGCTGCCTTTGGGGAGGAACGGACTCTGGATGCGAATTTTGAGGTGTACATGAATGTATTCAACGTATTAAAAGGCGGGAAAGGAAACGAATTGTACGGTGGGGCTTCCTTGCACTTTGGCCCCGATGGTTGGTTCATTAAAGTCGGTACACCAGTAGAGCAGAATATCATGTCTTTCGGTATTCCTGGTATTGGAGAATTAGCATCGGTGCAATCTTACTTTATGGTCGGTAACATGGATTTACCTCCCATGCCCGATTTACCGGCGAACGTAGCGCATCTGACGAATAGTACCAACTTCATGGCTGCGGAGAGTACACGAGCCACAGGGCGTGGACTTGCTTTTGGAGCCAGTCTGCATATCAATACCGGGGAAATTACTTTCCTGATTTTTTATGCAGCCCTGGAAGCCGGATTGGGCTTTGATGTGATGTTGCAGGATTATGGCGATGCTCGTTGCGCTGGCAGCTCATCACCCATTGGGATCAATGGTTGGTATGCTTCCGGGCAAGCCTGGGCTTATGTAGAAGGAGATATTGGGATTAAGGTGAAAATTTTTGGTAAAACTAAACGGTACAGTATTCTTAATGTTGGTGCGGCTGCAGTATTACAAGCCAAGTTGCCCAATCCATTTTGGGCGCGCGGAGCGGTCGGCGGTTACTATCGTATCCTGGGTGGCCTGGTCAAGGGCCGGTGTAATTTTGAATTTACGATCGGTGAAAGTTGTCAAATTGTTGGTGCCGGCGATCCATTGGAGAGCCTAAAGCTGATCCTGGATATCAACCCCGGCAGCGGGGCCGAGAATGTCAGCGTTGGCACCCGCCCCACGGTTACTTTCAATGTACCCGTGGAAGAAGCTTTTGAGTTGAATACCTTAGACGGCAGTATAACCCTTACTGCTAAGGTGCACCAAGCTCAAATCCTCTACAACGGATATGATTATCCTTCCACTTACACCCTTTCCAGCGATGGTACTAGTCTTGAGATCTTGCCCCGCGAAATGCTACCTGCTAATGATAGTGTACAGGTAAAAGTAGTAGTGGATGTCATTAAAAATGGGGTAGTTGAAAAGACGGAGGAAAAAATCGTCACTATTTATACTGGTGATCGACTGGACCATATTCCTGATTACAATGTCTTGGCGAGTTATCCTTTGAACACCCAATTCAACTTTTATAAAGATGAAGCGGGTAATGATAAGGGCTATATTATGCTCAAATCTGGTCAGCCAGATTTATTTAATGATGTTCCCGAAGGGTACTACATCGTGATGCAGCTATACAAAAACACTCAATTCGTAGCCAATCTTTGGCATAACTATTTGGAAGAGCAAAATAAACTAGAGTTCTATTTGCCTACACAATTATTAGACAATGATCATTATTATCAGCTCAAGTTAGTGTACCGCCCCTCATTTAGTGGTGATAATGATGCTGACGAAGAGGTTTTGGCGAATACAAGCGGCTCGACTCGTCTCGGAAGTTTGGTTGATGATGAGCCACCTTTTGGTGGAGGACTACCTACTGGTGGTATAGATTCTAATCTTGATGGGAATAATACTGGTGGTCCATTGCTATCTGATGGTGGTGCCTGGCTATCCGATGAATCAGATCCTGAACCGGAAGCTGGCCCATCTGGCCCGGTAGAGCAGTTGCTATACCATATTAAGTTCCGGGTGAGCAATTACAACACCTTCGAGGCGAAGGTCAATAGCTTCACGACCGTCAATTTAGGATACAACTACAGTGCCCCGATGGAGGGTGGAACGGAGCCTTTTGATGTCTTCGAATTGGAAGGAACACCTGAATTTGCGGGCCTCTTGTCTCTGGAAGGGCAAATGATCCCATGGTTGACCGATGTCGCTGAACCCGACATGTACAGCCTGATTCCTTTCGAAGAGTTAGTCCTTTTCAACAACGCAAATGAGATTCGCATCGACTTTGAACGTGATCCCGCTGAGCTTGGCATATTGCCTTACAAAGCAGTGTATCCTGCCCAGTCCATAGATGAAATTCGCTTCGTACAAAACCATCTGTCGGCCTATCCGTCCGTGATGAATATTTTCGATAGCGAAGCGTTTGTGCCGAGGATACGCTACCGCGTGGGAGAAGTCGTGAGGAATGACCAGGATCACTTCCGTGAACTATGCAAAATGGCGCTAGTGAGCCTCTGGGCAGATTATTACTATGACCCCAATGCTCCAGATGACTTAAGCGAACCCTTCCCCGGTACCGGTGGAGAAAACTTTCCGTCTAATGTCGGATCCTCATCGGTCATGGCCAATATTATGAATAACGTCGGTGTAGCCATTGCTGAAGAAAATCCACCCTGGATCGGTACCTATGGCCTCGCTCCGGTACAAGATCTGATGCTGCTGGAGGATTTAAAATTGCCGGCTGGCACTTATCCGGTAACCTTTAAATATACCTTGCCCGGACAGAGTCAGCCGAGTACGATTATGACGGTGGAGGTGAATAAGAATCATAATAATTAATCCAAAAGGTGATCAATGAGCTTACTAAAAATTAATGTCAATGCCATTTAGAATAATGCATTCTATAAGTGGTTGCATAGCGCTCATTGATCCTTTTTGTCTATAAAATCGATGATAATGAATAAAAAATCAATTATAAAAATTCATTTATTATTTATCATACTAGTTGTGTCACTTGAGGTATCATTGGCGCAGAGTAAACAGTGTATACAAAATATTGATGGCATTGAGGTTTTAAACCTGACTTGTATTGCCGAATCATTTAATGCTGGAAATCTTAACCAACTTGACGATGCATTAGGATTGGATTTTAGTGGTGAGAGTTTTTTAGAAATAACGGCCACTAGTGGAAATTTGACTAATAAAGGATACACGACCTACAGTGTTGGGCGGTATTTACACTCGAGAAGCTTTGATGAAGATCAGGAAAATGCAATCATCGAGAATTTGATGACAGAGTTAAGTGCTCAATCTGACGATTTTGTTTTAGCTGTAAGCTATCTCAATGAAGGAGATGTTTTGATTGATTATCGGGCTGAAATAAATTGGGGAGATGGAACTATTGAAAGTAGCTTAACGGATGCCGATCGCATAAATATTAAGGACTTATGTGGAACAACAATGAGTACGGAAAAGGCGAACAATATTGGTCATCATACCAGTCAGGCTAGAGGTTGGAATAAACTACTAGATTATTTTGATGCTGTTGAATCAGGTAATTTGGCTTCTGATTTTGAACCAACAAATCCAGAGGATTTAAATATGGAGACGGCGGTCGATGAATACCGAACTTATGTCTCGCCAGCTGGAAAGCCTCTCAAGTTGCCCATTGGTACTAATGTCATCTTTTTTGAAAATCCTCAACCAAGTGTCGCACCCGGTGCTGTATTTAAATTTGTTTTACCACCAACCACAGACGGACCTCGAAGTTATATTGCTTATCATGATGGCGAAGGGGTATTTACAGGTTATGCCCCTCCTGGTCGTAAAAAAGATGATCCCGAAAGTGATTATTATCACAATAGTGGTTCAGCTTATTCAAATGGAAACGAGGTGGAAGCTTACTTAGGATATCTGGTGACCAACGGAAGTTGCCAGTCTATTGTAATGGATAAAGTAGAGGTCGAAGTCATTGACCCTAATGCAAAAGCAAGTGGAAATATCCTCTCCAGCTTCGATGATATTGTGGAGGGCATCTGCAATAGTCAAAAAGTACCGTTGACCTGCTACGCCGATATCAAAGCTAAGGCAATTGAAAATTCACAGCTCCTTTACTATCGTGAAATCGTTAATGGTCAGGAACATATCGCATTGATTTATGAAGTGGCAAACGTAGAAGGACTTAGAGAATATGTTTATATGGAAACGGGCCGAATAGAAGGTAATGGAAATGTTGATTTAGCACCTATTGAGAGCTACTTCAGATGGAAAGGAAATCACTGGGAAGAGTTTGTACCAATAGCTGAGAAAGATTATCTCGATGCTGCCTTTGATTTGATCGGGCAAATTTTAACCTCATCGGAGACCGGCCACTTACTACTCGATGTGATTGGTATGATACCATTTTTGGGAGAAGCTGCAGATATGCTTAATGCAACCTGGTACTCATTTGAAGGTCGCCATGCTGAGGCCGCTATTTCCTGGGTCGCAGCTACGCCATTTGTTGGGTGGGCGGCGAGCGGAGGAAAATGGGTGTTTAAAGGCGCCTATCAACTTTCAGAAAAAGTCGCCGGAATAGCTATCCGACAACTAGATAACGGAATTAGTCAAGTGAAAGGGGTGAATATAGATGCTATTAAAGGCTGGTTTGATAATCTTGATAATAGCAATCTATACGATGAGAACATGATAAAAATATTGCAAAACCAGATGAAAGCAAGCCCAAGGTTAATGAGGAAGATGGGAGAGAACCCGGAAATGCTCAGAGCTTTTGCAGTGCTGGTCGAAGCAGGCGCAACACCTTCTATGCTTAGAAATCCGGATCTCTTGGCGAAGTTAGCTGATGACTTGAACGTAAATTCAGCTTTAGCCCCATTTTTAAAAGAAAAAGGTATCAGTGGTGTCCGAGCTTGGGAGTTAGCGGATGAAGCTATTCCGGGTAGTAGTTGGTGTAATTTTTAATCAGCCTTAAAATATTAATCAATGAAGAATCTAGCATATAAGCTTGTTTTAATAACTTTAATTTTCAGCTGGTGCTTAAACGTAAGCTCCGCACAATATCATCTTAGCCATCTTTCTCCTCTGTTCTTTGAAATATTGACGGAGTCTGATTCGCCAATTGATGATGAGGTGCCTTTGGCCATTTATAAGAAGTGGCCGCATGGCAAACATTTCAAGTATTGGAATGCTCTAACTAGTATCGTTGAGTCAACGGAGGAAGCAACTAATTCAACGGCTCCGGGATGTAATACGGTAGCCGAGTCCTTGCAAAAATTGACGGATGATTTAATCGAACAAGGGCCGGAATTTCATACTTTTTTAAAGAGTTTTCCCGACGGCGGAGGATATAAAGCCTGGAAAGTGTTAAGTGATATAGGTACTAACCCATCTTGGAGAGTTGCACCTGATTTAGTGACCAAAGTTTCAACTATGCTTGGAGATGCAACCACAATGAGTGCGATAAAAGCACTCGGTGACGGAACTCCTGCAGAAGAATTTACAAAAATGCTAAAAGGACTTCAAGCGGCTCCGTGCTCTGCTTGTGGAGTTGGCTCGACTAGTAATTTCCGAGATATTATATCCATTCTTGATGATATTGATCATGTAGCGAAATCGCTGCCCAACTATTCTTCAGGTTTAAATAACTTAATGGGACAACTCAAGCGAACGGATGCTGATATTTTAAGATTGAAAGAGGGATTAGTATTTGAGTTGAGACAGGTAGCGATAAAAAATAATCCAAGTGCTATATACGGTGGAGGCATTCCAAACGCACAAAGTGCGAGTAAGTTTGATATGAAGGCCGGAGATGAATTGAGTGAATTTAAAAGTACTATCAGTATTAAAGATGTACTTTATAATTCTTCAAACTCTAACAATAAAATAAGCCAACTTCTCGATTATTTTGGGGGGGTAAATAAAGCTAGCGATTTTGGGATTACCTTTGATTCAAAAGCATTAGGTGGCGGTTTGGATGTGGCAAAAAGCCAGATGTCGGAAGTTATAGAAAATTTAAAACCCAGTATTTTTAATAGAATGAGCGATCAGTTAAAATTAGATATTGGTATTACAAACGTTAATGATATTACCCAGTTTGATGCTGACGTTATTGAAGATTTAATAGATATTATTGTACATGTTGATTAAAAAAGAAGAGTTCCCAGGGGTTTCAAGTTTTTGTAAATATCAAAACCAGTTATTTGCGGTCACTAATAATAAGGTGATTAATCTGACTAAAGATCAAATAGTCAAGGAATTTGAAAACCCCGTGGGATCTATTGTTTATAATGAAAAAGCATTATTTATTTCTGATTGGTACCGAAATGCTTTTATGGTAATTGATGATACTGTTACATCTTTGCCTAACCCTGCAGTCGTAGGGTATGGAAAATATTACCTGGAAGGCTTGGCGAATAAGGAAGGAACTATTCTCAAATCTATTGAGGGGGAATCGCTATGGAGGTCGGAATTATTGATACCGTCTAATGCTATAATTCAAGATGGGAAGGTTCTTTTCTTAAACGCTAAAATCAGAAAAAATAAAAGTATTACATGTGTAAGTTTTAGAACTGGGGAAATAATCTGGGAAAACTTCTTGAATAGCCTGATAGAGTTGAAAGGACATAATGGGAAATTTGGTAGTGTGATAGGAATTAGTGATTCCTTGGTTTACCTTGCTTTAAGAGATCCTGTTCAGATAATTACACTTAGCCTTGAAAGTGGGGAATGGGTTTCTGCTATTCCTGATCGCTTTATCTCAGCGTTTTTAAACAGTGGATTGGATGTGGAAAACTTTAAATTGTTGAGTGAAAGTAGACTTTTAATTCATCCATATCTGGAATTTGATTTAGAAAAGGAACAAATAATAGATAGAACGACAACAATAAAAGCATCAAATAAATATGTTCCCAGTATTTTCTCTTTCCTTGTATCAGAAAACTACATTTGGTATGGTGATCAAAATGAAAACCAAGTGATTGATGAGGCTTCAATATGTCATTTAAATTGTCTGGATAGACGAAAAGGAGAAATTGTCTACACAGAATTAATAAATGATAAACATCCAGAGGCTGGAATTAAACAAATTTATCATGATCATCAAAATTTGATAGTGCTTGACTCAATGGGAATATTAGGCGTCTATGATCTAGAAGATAGAAATTAATCGCTCTACGTTCTCTCTTACCAATCCACCTCTTCCCCCAACCCCCTTTCCAAAAAATGGTGAATAGCATCAATCTGATCGTGTCCCTTTTTTTGACCAAAAAACGCAACGAGATACAAAGACAAAAAAAGCAATACTAAAAAAGGAACGGACCACATAATTGCCCCGGAGTTCCCGATGGCTTGGTTGGCGGTGCCAATGATGATCACAATCAAAGTGATGAAGCCAATGATGGCGTAGAAAAAAACAAACATCGTCCACACCGTCGGCTTGGGACCATAAATGCCGCGTACGACGGTGGCCGTTTCGCCCTCCTCGAAAGATACCGACAGATAGGGCGACCAGTAGTGCTGCTCTTCAAGTTTGGGATACAGAGACATGTAGCCACGACGTACTTTGCCCGCGACTGGGCAATCGTCTAAGCGAAGGGCGGCGCGAAAGCGTTCCGATAAGGTCGCGATCGAGTGCTTGGTGGTGGTCTCAAAGCGCGGGCGCACCTTGAGTAAGGCAATGTGGTCTTCAGAATGTTGCACAACTAGGGGTTAAGGTGAGGAGATAGTTGATCCGCGCGATAACCCGCCCGGATGAGGTCTTGCAAAGTGATCACTCCCACAACTTTTTGGTCGCGAATCACTGGTAAGCCCGCCAACTGATGATTTTGTAAAATTTGGATCAATTCGTCGATCTTCAATTGCTCATCGGCGGTGATGACCTCCTTTTTCATGATTTCCGATACGTACTTCAGCTCGGAGTGGTTGGCCGCCCGCATGAGCATGCCATCGGTGAGGATGCCGACCAATTCGCCTTGGTAATTTTCTACTGGTAAGTGGTGGATATTGTTCCATTCCAGGATATGGCGGGCTAATTCAATACTCGCCGCCTCATTGATGGTATACACATCGGTGCTCATCAGGTGGTGGACGGAGAGTTCAACTTCTTTTTGGTTAATCTTCGTCACCATGCGGCCAGCCGTTTCTATTCGCCATTCGTGTACGGGAACATTGGCCGTCTGATATTCCAGGCTTTGCGCAATCAGCTCTTGTCGAGCAATCGCCGGGCTATATTTCGCGCTGTTTTTACGGTAGCTCTGCACCATCCATTCGGCCCCGGTTTGTCCTTTGCGTACGCGCTGCTCGATGATGCCTAGGTATTTTTTTATTTCCGTAGGATCAATCTGACAAGCTTGTAGGCCTTGCTCGGCCATTGGCAAAAGGGTGTCCAGAATTAAGTTGGTCACGGGAACACTTTTGCCCATCCATTCCATCATGGTCTGTAAACCGTAACGAGCGGCTTTGATGAAGTTATTTTTGACCGTTTTAAAATGAATGAACTCCTTTTGCTCCGCCCAGTTCGCTGGGATGGCGTGCATTAAGCCGACCCAGAAAGCGAAATTGGCCATCTCATCAATGGCGCTGGGGCCAGCCGGTAAATAGCGGCATTCAATCCGCAAGTGAGGTGTTTTACCCGGGCCGTAGCACAGGCGATTCCAAGTGTAAGTGGTGCCGTTGTGTAAACGAATGGCTCGCAGATCAGGAACGTCTCCCGCCTGACGTACGGCTGGGGCATCTTGCAAATCATCGGAGGTCAGCAGAAGTGGAAAGCGGATCAATTCATTTTTCCACAAATTGGCGGGTGAATCGTAGAGCCAACCGTTGCCAAAATAAACCCGGGGCTGTTTTTGCCGAAAATGATTCTTCGAATTCCGCGTATCGAGACTTTGCTTGAAAACGGCGATTCGACTTTCGGCCCATAGCTCGCGGCCGAAGAGCAAGGGCGAATTGACACAAGCGGCTAAGACCGGACCGGCAATCATTTGCGACCAGTTGAACTTGTCGACGAATTCTGCGGGGCTGATTTGTAAGTGGAGCTGAAAACTAGTGTTGCAAGCTTCAAATAAAATGGACTCCGTGGAAGCAATTAGATCATCGATCCCTTGCAGATAAATTTCGAAAGAGGCGCCCCGGATATCGTACAACATTTTACTGATCGTTCGATAGCGCGGGATGGGCGTCATGTATTCAAACGCAAGATGGCGGGGCGCAATCGTCGGCAAAATACCCGCCAGCAAAATTTGTGCATCTCGCTCGGCCGCAATGGCTTTGCCTTTGTCGAGTAGTGCTAATAATTTTTGTTCGGTAGTGGTAAAAGGGGAATTAACGAGCGTTTCAGGATCGAGATTGATCTCCAAATTAAAAAGGGCTAACTCATTGGTGTAGTGGCGATCATCAACTTTATCCAGGATATTTAAGGCTGTACGTGCCGGTTGGAAAGCGGCATCGACCAGGCAAAGTTCCTGCTCGGCGCCAATTTTGGTAGGTCCGGTTGAGAAGCATTGCGCTTGCCACATCTCTTCGAAAGTTGCAATATCGCGTAGTGCGTAGCGGTACATACGATGGCGGTCCGCCTGATCGCGGATTGGCCTTACCCGGAAATCGCCCATGATTTAGTTGCTTTTGGTCATGAAATAGGAGATTAAATCAATCGGGGTCAAGATACCTACCAAGCGACCTTGTTCGATGACGGGCAGCGCATGGTATTTATTCTGTTTAAACAATCGATAAGCTGTATCTAAATCGTCAGAAGCTCTGATACATTGGACATCCTTAGTCATCACATTTTTGACCATGGTACTTTCATACAAAGCCTGATTGTAGGCTTCTATGTCAGGGTTGCGGAAAAGGGTCATGCCGTGTTTGATTCGTTCAAAATCCAGAGAACTGATAATGCCACATAAGCATTCACCGTCCACAACAGGAATATGATGGATGTTTTTGGTGGTGAAAATTTGAGCCACCTGACTCATAGTCGCATCAACTGGTACGGTCCACAACTGAGTGGTCATGACGTTTTTAATCGATGTAAGGGGCATAAAGATGTGAGTGAAATTGATGAAATAAGTACTCTAAGTTACTTATCGTCAAGTCCGTAAAGGATGAGGATCGTCATTGCCCTGAGTGACAATTGTCACCCCAATAATATATTGGAAAAGAAAAATAGTTGGGGATGAGAAGAATAACCGATCTTATTTAATCACGATACGACGTGAGATGTCCTCACCCTCCCAGTTGATATTGACAACATAAACGCCACTGGCGAGTGAACGGACATCAATCGCATGCTCTTGTAAGCCATATCCAATTTGAACGGTTTCGACTTGGGCGATTTGACCTAATGCATTAAAGATATAGATGTCTAATGATTGGGGATTTAATGATTTAGTTTTCAGGAATAAGGTTTCGGAAGTAGGAATAGGGTAGAGTTCAAAAAAGGTGCTTGAATCAATTGGTAATACACTTGTCGTGCCTTCTTCTACAAAAATTGGGGTTAGGATTTGATTACTGTTTGATTGGAAATTGATAGTCGCATTGGTGTCACCCGTTTCTTCCCAGCGCACAAAAGTGTAACCGGGATCGGGAATGGCTTTTATCTGTATCGGAATATTTCGAAAATACTCTCCACTGTATTGAAAAGGGATCGACATGTCATTGTCGTGGAGAACAACTTTTCCCGGCGTACTGGCGTCGTAATTAATCTGAAGATTGAAACGGCCGGAATAACCAAAATGATTTTGGTAGTGATCCAGAAAATGGACCAGACGTTGATTAAAAAAGAATTTAAAATCTGCCAGATGACTTTGCCAAGCTGGGATACTACCGCTAACTGGTGTTTCGTCCCAGAGGTACCAGTCCTCCGGAGCATCTTCGAAATTAGCAATCGTTGCCGGCATCTCACCCGCAATGCGATTAGCTAAGCTGTCTACGAAAAAGGTAGCGCGCTCCGGTGCGAATAGTACTTGTCCAAAGGTGCAACTGCGCTGTACAAACTCATGAGCAAAGTCTGTATTGTCCAATAGCTTTCGTAAGAATAAGGTGCTTTCCGGCCCGTTTGGCCAGCCGGGCCCGTCGGTAGCGGTAGCATGCTCAATCGCATTAAAATAGATGGTCGAAGGTGTCCACTGGGCGTATCCAGAACTCAGGTCAGTATCAAAAAGCATCCAGCGCCAGCGGCCATTGTTTTGGTGGCGCCATACGGCTACGTTATTGGCTGGCCAATCAAAATTGGCGATGTAAATTTGAGCAATGTGATAATTCATGAATTCATTCACATCAATTTTATCATTCACATAATCCATATTAGCCGCATTGGCCAGAGAATTATCACTGATGAAATCTGTCAATTCAAACCAAGCCTCGGGATCGCCTTCTTTGATATCCGGGAAGCCGTAGGGATTTTTAAATAAATCGATACTATCCTGGTCCACACCATGATGTGATTCTAGGTAGTGCTTGCTGAAAAATTCCCGCATCCCGTAATAGCCGAAATAGTCTCCATTAAGATAGAACGCAACGGGGGCGTAGGCCATGAGATCAATGTCGACCGTATTGTACAAAAGGCTTTGAATGACCGCGTCACGAATCATCGTAACCCCGACATCATTCCCGCTAGCGCGCAGCTTGAATCGCTTGAAACTGCCAATGCCCAGATCTTGAAAAAGGGGATAGTTGATCTGTGAATCACCGTACTCGTTACCGCGAAGAAAGAAATTGAATCCTTTCATGGAAAATCCTCGGGAACAACCGCCGCCGATCTTCATGCCGGCATTGAGTTGAAAAGCTTTATCGCCATCCGCTTCGAAATAGCGAAGTCCTATTGGTCGTTCCCAATCTTGATTCCAATTGCGTGGATCAGCCGAACAATAACCGGGAATGCCATTGACGCCAGAAATGTACATGCCGGTTTCTTCATCCCATAAATATTTGGGATCGATCGTGACTTGAACGACGGGAAGATCATGATTGGCATTGAGCAGATAAAAAGCTTCTGCTTTCGGTCCGGCCGCGAAACCGGGGCGGAAAGCTGCGGCGCGAATCAGCCGGGTTTGGTTGACCGTTAACGGAGCGGTGTAGAGGGCAGAATTTAGCGCCGGTGGGCTACCGTCCAACGTGTAGCGGATATCTGCCAAGGGATCGCTGCAGCTGATCGTCACTGGAAAACTACTATCGTAATAGCCATCTGCAACCGAAAAATTGACCGTGGCGTCGAGGTATAACCCATTACCATTATTGGAAGCTAAAGGACTGTACTCGCCGAAAAAGACCCAGTTGTCGGTCCCGTCGAGCTGGCGTCCGTAGCTGATGTTTTCCGGGACTTGCGGAAAGTCAATCGCGTCCAAAAGGACTAATTCACCGTTCTGCTCCTGAGATAAAAGCAGGCTTTCGCCACTACTACTGATTTTGAAAGGGGCGTGTAGCATCCCCTGTTCTGGATCGTCATCCAGCCAAATGACCTGAAATCCGTAAGCCGGGATCGTAGCTGGACCGCCAATCTGCCATTTCGTTGGATTATCGGGATCGTCGGACAAGTAAAGCCCATCAATCAAGACCGCGTTAGCATTATTATTATACAATTCTACCCAATCGTCAAACTCATTATATTCATCGGCCACAACTGTATTGGCGGCCATCAATTCGTTCAGATAAATTTGCTCTAGTGGCCCCTGTTGTACCGTTTCGGAGAATTCAATCATCAGACTTGGCGCCAACTCAATATCACCATCGTAGCTATGAGCGGTTCGTTGACCATTCCCTTCGATAATAAAATTTAGCGCGTTGCCACTCTGCCACTCCGCTAAACCAATAATACTTTGGACAATATTAGAAAGATCGGGACTGCGTTGATCAATAGACGATTCATCGGCCTCCCACCAGTTTGCGGGGGACCAATTGACCGAAACACTACTGAGGGTACGATCGCTCACATTGAAAGGAATCGTATTGAAGGATTCAGGATCACCGGATGCTTCCCCGTAGATATTTAAATTACAGGCACCGATGGAAATTTCGTCTGTTCCAAATTGCAGGTAGGCGGAAGTAATGGTTGCGCCCGGAGGAATATTGATGTTCCGAAAATGCAGACCAATCGTTTGGGCACCACCGTAGGCGGGATCGTTTGCCAGTTCAAGATCAGTGGAGTTAATATAAACCTCTCCGTCGTTTAATTCCTCAACATCATCAATACTCCCTTGGATAGACCTACTCAGTTGCGTGACCAAAGTTGTATCCTGAGCGGATATAGTTGTTCCATACCATGAGAGGATGCCTAAGCAAAAAATGGCTTTCTTAAACATAAATCTTATCATAAAGTGCCTCTTCGCCGAATGTTGCTAAGAAGGAAAAATGAATTAATGCTCTTTATCGATTGAATAGGGAAGATAAGCCTTTTTGAGCAAGAAATCAGTCCGCTAACAGCTACAGCCCCATTGATGCTAAACGTTCTCGCTTTTTGCCTTTACCGATTAATACCAATCTTGGTTATCTTTGACGCTCAATTTTTATCATGCTCGGACAAATCATTGCCATCCTCGTTGTTATTGGAGCCTTCGTCTGGTTGGGGCGCTTCTTCACGATGATGTCCGAAAAGATGGAGCGGCGCACGCGTAAACAACTCGCTATTTTGGCCAAAAACCTGGGCGCTACCTCTCGCCCCGGCACGGTACCTTTGCAAGATAAATCCTGGACACCCCCTGAATTGCACACCGACGAATGGCGAATTTATCTGCGTGAGATTCACTACGGCACCACTTGGACGCCTTACACGATTCTGGCGATCCAATTGCCGCCAGCGCTGCATCATAAGCGCTCGCTCAGAAGTGACCTACTGCGTAAGCTGCAAAGGACGGACCTAAAATTGTTCCGTGGTGAAATGCAAATCAAAGATCAGGTCATGTATTTTGAAATGCCGATGCTGTTGTACAGCGATAGCCTACGCGAGAATTTTGAAAGCATTGTACGTTGGTTTCAAGATGAGCTCGCCACGCTTGTGGTAAAAGAGCTATAAAATTATCGCCCTAAGGCCTGTGTACACATTTTTTTCAACCATTCTTTTTCCGTTAAACCCTCCGCCTGATCCAATGCTTCAATGAGTTGCTGCTGCTTAGATTTACTTTGATAGGGGAGTTCCACGAGTTTGCGCACAAAGTAGATCAACTGTTCGTAATTGCGCTTCCGATACCCCAGATCTTTATGGCGTTGTAAGTAGACCCGAAGGCTCTCCAGCAAATAATCCAAGGCATCCCATTCTTGCTGCTCGTAGTAGATTTTAGCTTGTAAGGTTTTGGTGCCGAGGAGCAAAAAACTCGCTTTGGTATCCACCTGTGCAAGGTGCCGCATGCTTTGATCGAGTTGACCGGCGTGGTAGAGCAACAGGCCAAGACTGTAATGTGAGAGCGGCTCCTGAAATACAGATTTAAGCAATGGACTGTTGGCCTCGACAAAATACTCGGCCCATTCGTATTCGCCTAGCTTGGCGGCCAGGGTGACTAAATTGCTGAATGTACTTTCGGGCATCACGCCGTCTTCCAGCAAAAAGCCGGCATCCAGGCTGAGTCGGTACAGCTCGAAGGCTTCGCGGATGAAGGCGGTCTTCCCGGCATTCAATCGGCGAATACAGTAATTGGTAGCCAGTAGGAAAATATCGCGCTGTTCGGTGCGCGAGAATTGCGAAGATTGCGCTTTGATGACGTGCCGCAATTTGGTAAACCATTGCTCATTGGCTTGCTCGGTAATGGCTCGATAGCACAGATAATAAACCTGTACTGAGCTAATCGCTTGCAGCTCGGGAGAGGCTTCGACTAATTGGAGGATCGCTTCCAAAAGATGGATGTCGTAATGCTCTTCGTTGATGGTTTGGCGGGCGTGGGCAAGGCAAGCGGTTTTAAGCTTGGCGGTGATGAAATAGTAATCCAGGGTATCGCTTACTTCCTGCAGGTTGGTGCGTCGCTTTCGATTTTGGCTGGCGATGAAATCGTAATAGATATCTGCGAGTTGGTGTCGTCGTTGCCAGTAGTCGGCATCGCGCAGCGCCGCTTTGGCCAACAGCTTTTCGGCTGCGACAGCGGTGGATTTGAAGGCCATGGGCTGCTGGCGCTTGCGATAGGCTTGGCTCAGCAGCAGCTTTTGTTGGGGCGCATCACGCTGCAGGGCTTCCACTGTCAGAAATTGTTCGCCCAGCTTGAGGAGCCTGCTGCACAGCAGATGCCAGTCTTTTTTCGTGAAATGACGCTCCGGGTACACCGCCGCGAAGCACTCGGCTTCCGTTGGTTTTTCCTTACTTTGTAACCAATACGCCAGCAGGCGACGCACATCCCACCGACGATTAAAATAGTCCGCATCAACAAATTCCTGGAATTTTTTGCACTCTACCGGCGATAAATCGTGCAAAAAAGTGTTGAGTTTAGTCATTTGTGTTTGTAGAATATTTTTATAAAAAACTGAAAATTAGAAGTTTAATTTAGTAAATGGTTGTGGAAATATAAAATCTTGTCCTTTTCTAAGACCAATGAAATATAGATTTTCGTAGTGTCAAATCAGTTGACAATGTGCCAATGATTAAGCCCGCTTTTTTATGAACAACTAGAATATTATTAAGCGACATGAAACGACAGACAAACTACCCGTTCTCAAAGGCTTTATACTACCTCTGCTTCACCTTATGTTTGCTATCTATCAAGTTATCAGCTCAGCAGTTTGGGCCGCCAAATGTTTTAACCCATGCCATCTCCCCTGGAGATTTTGGGGTGGCTGATTTTGATAATGATGGGGATATGGATGTCATTATGGGGAGTTTTCGAGAAGCATCTTTTCCCGAAAATCGAGTGCTGGCTTGGTACGAAAATACAGATGGTACCGGAGAAAATTGGACTGTATATAACTTTGAAAACGATGTTGAAAATTCTGGTGTTGCTCAAATCGTTGTTGGTGACT
This sequence comes from Saprospiraceae bacterium, assembly GCA_028285085.1. Classification (GTDB taxonomy): domain Bacteria; phylum Bacteroidota; class Bacteroidia; order Chitinophagales; family Saprospiraceae; genus JAHDHW01. Next base: position 27,487 of record JANQQI010000107.1, read on the forward strand.
TCAATGATGATGGGTGGATGGACTTTGTAACGTGGAGTGGACATCTTACGATTACCTACGACGCGTTTTTGTATACTAATAATGGAACTACCGATACTGTCACTTTTACCAAAAACGAGCTTAATATTGGTCACGACTTGGCTGAGGAATTAGAAGCTGGTGATTTAAATGGGGATGGTAAATTAGATTTGGTCATTTCCGGCAGTCGTATCATATATAGGACTATAAACGAAGGAGATAGCAATTTTAGCTTTCTTTTAGAGATTGATGAGTTACCCTTAAGCCAAGGCTATTTCAAAGATATTGAATTAGACGATGTTGATGCGGATGGTGATTTGGATATTATTGCTACGGCAAATGTGCTGGGCGATAATGATGATTGGCTCATTGCGGTCTATTGGTATGAAAATCTTTCTGGCGTTGAAACATTTAGTGCGCCCATTCTGGTGGGAGAACACGCATGTACGGATTGTGGATTCGGAGATGGTGATGGTTTCGACATCGAAACTGCGGATTTCAATCAGGATGGCCGCTTGGACGTTTTTGTGAGTTCTGATCCGGCATTAATCTATTATCAGGGAAACAATCAATCGTTTTCAGTCCCCGTTGCTTTGCAAAGCGGTACGGGATTAGAGGTCTTTACGGAGTATCAAGCCAGAGATATGGACGGGGACAATGACCCGGATCTCGTGCGTATGGGGACCTACGATGGACAGTTTTGTTGGTTCCGAAATCTAGATGGCGATGGTGATTTTGAACCTGTTTGTGCTGGTAATATGCGAGATCCGTCTCACAATTATAGTTGGGGTTTTATTGCAGATTTGGAAGGCGATGGTGATGTTGATTATTTTTATGAATACGGACCATTTCGGGTTAATGGTATTTTCGTATTCCGGGATGATGAGGGAGATGCTTCAACTTTTATAAATCCCATTAAAATCTCAGATAACTTAAATGGCAGTTTTCAAGTCATTGATCTAGATTTAGATGAAGACAATGATCTAGATTTGCTCTATCTCGCTACCGATGAAGGCAATCTTTATTGGCAGGAAAATCTGGATGGCCTCGGTAATTTTTCCCTACCGAACTTATTGATCTACAATGATCAACTCAAAGCTTTTGACTTACAAGACTTCGATGGGGACGGTGATTTAGATATTTGTGCTAGTTGGCGTGGTAATGCCGTCGCTGGGGGGAGTGGGATTTTTGTCTATGAAAGATTAGATGACACCCTGGCCTTTTTCAAGCAAACAGAACTTAATGCGGAGTCAAATATAAGATACGCGGATATCTACGCTCGAGATTTTGACGCGGATGGCGATTTGGATTTGATTTACGAGCACTATTCTCAAAATACCGCCTGGCGAAGAAATCTAGGCAATTGGAACTTCGGACAAGACAGTATATTGGTCCCCGGAGAGTTAGTTGGACTTGCGAATATCGATGGCAATACATTTCCTGATGTATGTTATGTGGATGGTGATGAAGTACTGCATGTGGTCTTACGTTCGGAGGGGACCAATGATGTCATCTTAAGCTTGAATCCTGACTACGAGTATTTTTTTACTAAGATTATCGATCTTGACGAAGATGGTGACGAAGATCTAGTCAGTGTTGATCGAGACACGGATTTATTATTATTTTTTGAAAACGATAATGGCGCTTTTACAGAGCATGTTTTATTTGATGACTTAAGCTCTGGCCTGGCAGATATTGCCGATTTTGACGGTGACGGCAAGTTAGATATTATTGGACGGTGGCAGTTATTACGTCAGCAAACCGGACCGACTGATTTTGGGGAATTGGATTTTGATATTTTTAATTTTTCGGGTCGAATCCACCAAATGGCAGATTTTGACACGGATGGGGAGTTAGACTTTTTAATTGCTTTTGAGAATGATGGCCTGCTTTGGCGTGAAAATCTGATTCCGCTTAATTTCTTAGTAGAAGGGAATGTCTTTCACGATTTGGATGAGGATTGCATCTACGCGGCACCGGATACTTCGCTTTACGGATGGATTGTCACCTTTCAAAAAGACAACACCTCTACTTATAGTGTAAGTACTAGTCCACTCGGTAATTATTCTGGCTATCTGCCCGATTCTGGTGAATACACGGTCAATGTGGTTCGGCCAAGTGCTTACTGGCGCAGCTGTGTGGTCGACACCGTATTGGCGATTTACGATACAGCGGCCACTTATGCTGTAAATTTTCCGGTGCAGGCAGAAATGGACTGTCCCTTGTTGGGGCTAAATTCTGCGGGCACCAATCTAAGGCCTTGCATCGAAGGGGCCGTGACTTTCAGCTACTGCAACTACGGCACGGCCCCGGCCGAAAATGCTCAACTCGAAATCCAGCCCGAAACCTGGCTGGAAGTGAACGGTTCGAGTATACCCTGGGCTTCCACCACCGATAGCACCTATATTTTTGATCTCGGGGATATTGCTGTTGGCGCCTGCGGTAGTGTGCATTTGTACGTGACCCCAGATTGTGATACCATCGAGGTGGGAGATATCGCCTGCGTGGCGGCCTACCTTAGCCCGGATTCCATTTGCTTGCCACAGGATACCCTTTGGGATGGCTCAACGATTGAGGCTAGTGGCTTTTGTACTAACGATAGCATTGTCTTTCAACTGCGGAACATTGGCGAAGGTAACATGGCCGAAGCGCGGTATTTTCGCATCGAATATATTGTGAATGATGATATCGTGATGCTCATCGATACCGATACCTTCCACCTGGCGGCCGACGAAGAGAAAATCATTAGTTTACCGCCAGGCGGGGCGGAGTTGATCCGCATCGAAGCCGACCAGGATGAATTTCACCCGCTGGTGCTGAATGCGACGGCCATGGTCGCCAATTGTGCGCTTCCCGGCGGCCCGGCTTTTCCCGCTGATTTGATTAGCAACTTTCCGGATGAAGACGGCAATCCTTTCGCCGAATTATACTGCCGGGAAATCACCGGGAGCTACGATCCGAACATCAAGGAAGCCCTTCCCGCGGGTATCGGCGAAGGCTTCATCGATGCGGATTGGGAACTCGATTATACCATCCATTTTCAAAATACGGGCAACGATACCGCCTTTACGGTCATCATCAAAGATCAAATTTCGGAGCATCTGGATTTGACCACCCTGCGGATTGGCGCTGCCAGCCATGACTTTGTCTGGGCTTTGAGTTTGGACCGTGAGTTGAGCTTTACCTTCAACAATATTCTCCTGCCGGATAGCACGACAAACCAATTGTTGTCACAGGGCTACGTTCAGTTTTCGATTATGCCTAAGGCAGATTTGCCGGTACTGACTCAGATTGATAACTACGCGGATATTTATTTCGACTCGAATGCACCTATCACTACGGACATCGTAAGCCGAACGATCCGTAAGCCGATTTTTAGCGAAAGTGCACACTATGAGGTGTGCAGCGGTGGACTCTTCGACGGTTGGCCCATTGTGCAAGACACGACCATCGTAGATACAACTATGGATGCCAACGGCTGCTATCTATTCTTTAATCATCTGACGGCCTTATCGACTACTTTTTGGATCGATACGTTGATTGAGTCTGGAGGGACCTATGCAGGGATAATGATCACGCAGGATACTCTAATTGTGGAAATGGGAGTTGATGAAAATGAGTGTGAAACGACCACTTATGTTCAAGTATACACCACTACCAATACACATCAAGTAGATGACGCTTTATCTCTGGCGTTTTTCCCTAATCCCGCTACGGACCAGGTGCATCTCGATTTGCGCGGCTTTGAAACAGAGCAAACGATGACTTATACGATTTTGGATATGAATGGATTACCACAGCAAACCGGCAGATTATCAAGCCCTACTGTGGAGGTGAGCGCCTTACCTCCCGGGGTTTATATTTTTGAACTGACGGCGGGCCATCAGCGTGGAATAGGCAAACTAATATTATACTAAATAGGCAAGTGTTGAATAGGAGCTATGGAAACTCCTAAGGCTTGAGGTGCGATGATCATTTTGTGATTGTTGTACCTTTTTTCGTTTTAAAAAGAACGCTTCAAAGTGCTTTCTCATCTTAGCGATTCGTTTCCCAACGCTAACATTTCTCCATTTTTTCTATTAACTTTTAAAGGCTTTGGAATCGACCTAATGATACGATACGATGGTCATTTGCCGAAACGCCATCAAAAACAAAGGAGTAGGCCTCACACCAAAAACCTGTAATCATGAGAAACATCAAATTCTCTATCGCCATGACCTTGGCGGTACTCTCCTTTTTTGCCTTCCGTTGGTCCACCATGCCTAATTATGACGGTGTCCTCGATGCGGTCTCCGCCGCTGAGTTTCAATTCAAGACCAGCTCCGACGCTTTGAAAGACCAAATCCGACAATTCTACCACAACGATTTTGATCGGATAGATCGAGTTGATGTGCACTGGGGTGCAGAACAATCCAGTTTTTACTACGCCGTCTACGGTCAAAAAGACCAGGCCATCGTTCATCGTTTAATCCTCGTGTCGGACGCCATGGTTGCCAAGCAAAGCTTCCCGACCCGCGCTCAAATGGGCATTAGCGAAGAAGCCATGTTTATCCCTTGCTACTGGAATCGCGCCCCCGGTACGATCTTCTTCAAATGTACAGTCGAAGAGAATCGCATTGAGTGCGGTGTCAGTCCATCGGGTGGGTTATGCCTGCAGACGGGCGGTATCCCTGTACTGGACTAATTGAAGGATCTTTTCCGCTGCTCTCATTCGATGGTCATTGCCGAAACGCCATCTAAAATACAGGAGTAGGCGCACACCAAAACCCCTTATATCATGCGAAACAGTATCCTCGCACTCGTGGTCGTCCTGACCGTCCTAAACCTTTTTGCTTTTAACTGGACCACAACGCCCGACTATTCCGGCTTGTTGGACGAACACTCCGCTACGGAATATCAATTTACCACTTCATCTGATGTGTTAAAAGCTAGATTAATTGATTTTTACCCCACAGATTTTGATCAGATCGATCAGGTGGATGTGCACTGGGGAACCGAAGAGTGGGGCTATTATTACACTGTTTATGGTCTAAAGAATGGCGTAGAAAATGTACAAATGATTTTAGTCTCCGAGGAGATGGTACGCCAGCAAACTTTTCCGACCCGTGCTCAATTGGGATTGGAGCAAGATGCATTTATCATTGACTGCTTCTGGAACAAAGAAGTGGATGAGGAGGGCAATACGGTACGGAAATGTACGGTCGATAACAATCGCAAAAAATGTGGCGTGAGTCCATCGGGAGGCTTATGCGTCATTTTGGAAGAGGTGCCAATTCTGGATTAATGTAATTATTGCTGCATTAACCAATTTGATGGCCTCCCAAATCTTCAACTGAAGACTTGGGAGGCCTTGTTGTTACATCTTTTCCAGCATCCGTTTAGCATTTTCATTATTGGGATCTAACTCCAGTGATTTTTTATAATGCTTGATAGATTCTTCCTTCATGCCTTTTGCTAAGTACCCTTCTCCTAAACTATCGTGCACATTGGAATTTTCGGGATAGAGCGCCACGTTGAGCTTGAATGTTGCCAAAGCAGCATCTAGTTCTTGAGCCCTCAAAAACTGATAACCTTGTTCGTTAATCATCCCGGCCCGACGGTCGTCGGACACTGGTAGCGCCTCGTAAATAACCTGGGCCTTAGCGATGTCTCCCTGTCTGATCCAATCTGCAGGTAAGGTTGGATCTGGATTGATTTTTTGAAAAAAAACAATTTCTTCTTTGGTATCGAATTCTGGTACCCAGACAAAACCTGTTCCATCGGTCTTTAATTTAAATAACATATTGAAATCTTCAGCGCCGAATAGGTTTTGACCGAGTGGATATAACTTTGGTTCTACCTGTCCTGCGAATGAAGGAATATATAAATGATCGTCTTTGAGTTCGACACTTATAACTTGATTGAAAGGAGAGAAATATAAACCGATCATTCCTTCTTTTGTCTGTTGATCGAGCGGTATTTCTCTCTTGAGGAAAGGATTAGGCCGCCTCCACCCGTGGGATTCAATAATACTGTTACGAAGTTTATCTAAAATTGGTATACGGATGCCATTAGGACCATTACCGAAAAATGCAATACCGTGACCATCTTCCATCGTGCCATAAACGTGTCCACCGGTACCAGTGTTAGCCCCACCGTGAGAAAACCAGCCCCGGTTGCCTGCGCGATGGAGACGATCCCAGCCTAACCCCCATCCGCCTACAACTTTGTAAGTAATAATTTCCGTTACACGTTTGGCAACGGCGGTGGAAATGACCGGACCGGGTTCTCCTTTCAGGGCTTTCTGAATTTCTATGGCTAAGCGTGCCATATCAGTAGGGGTGCTCCACATGGCGGAAGCGGCAGTTTGCGGACAGATTGGAATGCCTGTACGGATAACTTCGCCTTGGTTATTGTGTGCTTTGGCGACGTTTTTTAAAAAACGTGGATCGCCGTGCTGGTACATTGTGGTATGCTCTAGTTTTAAAGGACCAAATAAATAAATCTGTGCTAACTCCGCCAGACTTTTTCCTAATTGATCTTCAAGGGCCATCTGGGCAATAGTATAACCACCACCACTATATTGCCAATTCGTACCTGGCTTAAACTGAACCTCAATGGGAGCATCATAGCTAGGAAGTTTTCCTTGAACACTTTCTAAGATCGTCGGAACTTTATCTCCTTCGTAAAAATCAGTAAAGCCATGTTGACTCGTCCCCGCGGTATGACTCAGTATATGCTTGATAGTAACGGGACCGGTCTGCGTGAACTCATTTTCTGGTAAGTGCCATCGCTTGAGATAGTTATTAACGGGCTGATCGATATCGAATAACCCCTTTTCCTCTAAAATGGCCATCAGTGTAGCTGTAATTGCTTTACTAATTGATGCAGTAGAAAACGCGGTTTGTTCGTCAATGAGATCGTTAGTTCCCATTTCTTTTACGCCCCAGGTTTTACTCCAGATAATCTGGTAATCTTCAAACACCACGACACTCAATCCAGGCAGGCCATATTGTGCCATAGCCATTTCAACCGTCAGGTCTGAGCCATCATCTGCTTTTAATTGGGAGATGGCTTCTTGCATTTTGTTGGGCTGTGCGGATAAACAGGACGCAATAAATGCTAAATAAATCAAAAGAAAAAAGTAATAATGATTTTTTAGTCTGTTCATAATTTTATGTTCGTTCAAATGAAAGGTTTAGAAATAAAGAATGGAGTAATTGCACAACCTCATTGGGCATCTGATACAATGTTATCACATTATGTTACGAGTGTAAACGTAAAACCCTTCAACTGCTCTCAGGGCTTGCCAACTGCACTTTTACTACTTCATTAAGCTGTACCTTTGGGTAGGAAAATTGCTGTTTCATGATTCGGTACTATCATCTGTTTTGGATTATCCTGAGTTTGACCTGCTGGTCTTGCCATACTCAAGAGTTTGACTTTGAGCTACCCAAAACCATCATGCAACAAGAAGGAGATAATTTGGAGTGGAAGAATAAAACCATCGATGATCGAGAATGGAATCAGACAAGTACTCGCTTGCTGGATTCCATCTTCTGGATTAGGATGCATTTTGATTTTAAACAAGGACTCGAACCCAATCGCCATAAAGGAATTCATCTTTTTGGACTTGGCGCCCAAGAAGTTTATTGGGACGGTTATTATATTGGTCATAATGGCCAGCCAGGGATTGATCAGGAAGCAGAAATCCCTGGCCAAGTAAGTCCATATTTTTTGCTACCCGATTCTTTGGCCCAGCCGGGGGAGCACGTTTTGGCGTTGCGATTTTCTCAGCATCACGAGCGATCTAAATTTCGGTTCATTCATGCTTTAGTGGCGGATTACGCTGAACTACTACAGCTACCACTGATCGTTACTAGTTTTATCCACATCCTTGCTGGTGCCTATTTGCTGGCAGCCATCTATTTTCTCTTTCTGTTTTTGAGCCATCGGAGGGCACCTACCGTGCTGATATTTAGTGTAAACTGCTTTGTTTTTTTTAGCCTCATTTTGATGGAGTATCTCAAGTACTATGTCCCGTATACCTACGATTGGCATTATACGCGATTGAGTGTTATTGGTTTATTGACTATGACCGCGGCATTTATGGTACCGCTGTTTTTTGCTTTACAGTTTACCTTGCCGAGGCGGCGACTTTGGTTGGGCCTGTATGCACTAGTGCTACTATTTTTTTTCTTCAAGCAGTTTTTGCACGGAGAATATGACACAGCGGCGCGTTCGATGGGGGAATGGATGTGGATAAGTTCTTTGTTAATGGTGGGTTATGCGAGTATTCGCAGAATCAAAGGGGCATCTATCGTTTTAATAGGCCTCTTGCTCAGTGGAATTTGCGACTTCTTCTTTATTTATGATATCAGCTTATACCTCAGCTTTACCATCATTGTCTTTTGCATGTTTTACCTCTTGACGGTAAGTGGGAGAGAGGAGCAAAAGACCTACGAAGCGACTTTATTGTTGTCAGAACGATTGAAAATTGAATTATTAAAAAAACAAATACGGCCACATTTTTTAATGAATACTTTGACCAGTTTGATAGATTGGGTCGAAGAGTCACCTCGGGAAGGGGTGAAATTTATGGAAGCACTGGCCGAAGAACTGAAATTGCTCAATCAGATGGCTGACCATCAGCTCATTCCCATCGCTCAGGAAATTCAGCTGTGTAAAACCCATCTAAAAGTGATGGCATATCGTAAGGAGGTTAATTATTGCTGGGAGGATAGTGGAATTGATGAAAAACAAATGATTCCTCCGGGGCTGATTCATACGGCGCTGGAAAATGGAATTACGCATAGCATGCCTCTGGACGATGGTTCTATTCGTTTTCAACTACAATTCGAAAAACAACTGAATCAATTGGAGTATACGCTTTTGACTATTGCTAAGAATCGATCTCAGACGCCATTGCGGAAAGGCACCGGCTTACGCTACATCGAATCTCGGCTAACCGAGAGCTACGGTAAAAACTGGCAACTCATTTCAAAAGAAACCAATGAAGGATGGATGACTCAATTCAGAGTATTCTCGGCTTAAAGGTCTTGATCGTTGAAGATGAAGCCCGAATTGCCCGCCGGATTGAGCGTTTGCTGAATGCCCTGCTGGGGAAAAAGTTGGTGAAACTCCTGAAAGCCGATGATCTGGCAAAAGCCACTCAGCTTTTGGCCGAGGAAGATATAGATTTATTGCTTTTAGATTTAAATTTAAATGGTAGCAGCGGGTTTGATCTACTCAAACAAGCGACGGCACAATCTTTCCACACCATTATTATTTCTGCTTACGAAGAACAGGCCATTACCGCTTTTGAGTACGGCGTCCTGGATTTTATTCCCAAACCCTTTAATGCCGCTCGCCTGGAAAAAGCACTCAAAAGGTTGACGCAGACACAAAGTGAAGCCGCGGCCTTACGCTATTTAGCCGTTAGAAAGCGGCAACAAATTCAACTCATCGATTTACAAGAGATTAAGTACATACAAGGGGCTGGCATTTATTCTGAACTACATCTACAGGATGGGACGACCGCCTTGCATAATAAAACGTTGGATCGACTCGCCCAGTTATTGCCTCTTTCTTTTTTGCGCATTCACAAATCTTATATTGTGCCTCAACGAGAAGCGGAAGCACTCATCATCCAAGCCGGTGGGAAATATCAGTTGCGTTTAAAAGATGATAGCCTGTTACCGATTGGTCGGACGCGTTACAAGCAACTAAAAAAGGAGTGGTTCGCCGAATAGTGAACCACTCCTTTTGCGTATCGTGAATGAAGCTTATCTTACAATAAGCCTTGGAAATATTCAATAAAGGCATCGACTTTCATGGCACCTAAGTCTCCAGCACCTTGATCGCCCTGGCCAGATTGACGTACGGATACCATGCCTTCCGCTTCTTCCTTCTCACCAATGATGAGCATGAATGGAATCTTGGCGGCCTGCGCATCGAAAATTTTACGCCCGATTTTCTCGGCCCGATCATCGATCTCTCCGCGAATATCTGCCGCACTCAATTGATTGGCAATTTGGCGCGCGTAGTCATTGTATTTTTCACTAATGGTCAGGATGCGGAATTGATC
>JANQQI010000118.1 GCA_028285085.1 Saprospiraceae bacterium
TAAAATGAAACTACTAATTAATAGCATACACTAGTAATAAGAATCTAATGCTATAGTAATAAGAAATATTTTACTATACTTTTTAGATTAAAAAAAACAACAGCGCCCCACATTGCTGTGAGGCGCTTGGTTGTCAGTTATAACTTTGTAGCGTAGGTGATCAATTTAGAAAACATCAGCAAGAAAAAAATTAAACTTGCTTATTGTTTACTTCTCTTTTCTTCAATCTGTTGTTCAGTAGGAACATATAAGTATTTCGTCATATACTTTCCTCCTATTTTTTTCCAGCTCTTCTGTCTTGCTATACTTGCTTCAGCGCTATGGACATTAGCAGGATGCTTGTCGACATGAAAATAATTTTCTTTTACTTCTTTTTTCGGATCTATAGGTTTACCTTCTGCTGCACCAATAATATTTTGAGCTTTGAAGGCATTCTCTTCATCACTTTGATCATAAGCATCTCCGGCACCTGGGACTCCCTTTACCCCTTCTATAAAATCAAGCTCACCATCCATAAATTGTCTACCATGTTCTAATTCATGCATTCCACGTGATTCATCACTTGTCTCAAAGTCAATACCAATGCCCGAATAAACATCAATTTCCACTCTATTTTTATCAAAATTAAAGTAAGCTTCACCACCTTTACCGTCTGGGCTTCTAGTGTCAAGTATATTAATATGAAATTCAATATCGGATACGCGCATTCTATCTAAATGGTCTAGAAATGCTTTAGCTTCATCCGTTCCAATATTTTCAAGTCTCTTAATAATACGATTTAAAAGCTTTTCATTGCCCGTAAAATATCTTCCATCGACATCGTAGAAACGAATAGGATTATCTCCAGAAAAGTGATAAGGACTTAAATTGAGGTACTGTTCCGCCAACGGATCCACTGCATGCCATCTGCCGATCGCCGGATCGTACCAACGTGCACCGTAATCCAACCAGTCTAATCCGAAATTATCGTTCAGTTCTTTACCATTATACAAATAGGCATTCTCTGGTGTGTTTACCATTTCTTTCCAAGGGCCGTTCATTTCCATCCCAAAGGGATAGTAATGGCTTTCCTGCAGAATTTCGGTGTAGGTGGAACCTACTGGGAGACTATTACCACCAGCATTGAAAGGCTGTAGGTAACCATCCTGATTGAGGTCAGAAAAGACGACACGGGTATTCCCCAAGTGATCTCTGAGAAAGTATTCGTATTGCGGTTTGGGTCCATTATAGGTCACACGGCCTTCCTGATGATAGATCGCTTCCACCTCTCCTCCACTGTACTCAATCTCACCGGAATACTCTTTTTCAACGGCACCATCAACGATTTTGCGGAGCTTGTTGCCCATCGCATCGTAGATAATCTGAATAGTATTGCCGGTCGTATTGAAGGTAATGATCTCTGGCAAATTGAGGTAATTGTACATCACCGTCATCTTTTTGTTTTGATCCACGGTCAAGTTACCCGCACCGTTATAGTCGTAGTCACCACCGGCACCTTTGTAACCATAATCCTGATTACTGCCTTCGATAATTGATTCCAGGTGATTATTATTATCGTAAACGTAAGTGAGAAAATCAATCTGATCGAATTCATAAGAGAACTGGCCACTGCCTTCATCACAGATGTTGGTTACCCCACGGCGCTTCAACCAATCGATATTGCCTTCCAGGTCGTAATCCATTTCTACGCCATACAGATTATCCGTGCTGTAGAGTCCGTTTTGTACTTCTTTGAATAAGCCTTCCTTGAGGCGATCTAGCGGATCGTACCAGAAGCTGTAATTCTGGATCGCTTTGCCGGCTACTTTCCAAGTCATCCCGGAGATATTGCCGTTGAATTGGCCTGGAGATTCCACCAGATCATCACCACCTCCGTAAGTCAATTCGATCGCAAAAAGATCAGGGTTGTCGATGCTGCCATTTGGCTGAGGGGTAATCCCTGTGGTATTCTTCCAAGTGATATTCAGCGATTGCTCTACGGCATCAACAAAATCGGTTTGAGTTTGTGTATTGGTGATTCCGGCAGTATTTAGCTCCACAATCAGAGCTGTTTCCAGACTATCCAAAATCGCCTGATCGGAATCTGCGTTGATCCAATGCGCCGACATATCTACCGACATGGTGTGCGTCGGTGAGTTATTGCTCATTCCGGTACTACCAACAACCTGGGTGCTTTGCTTTTCCACCAATTCGTAGAATAAATCGTGGTCGTAGTACTTCGATTCTTCCGTCACTTTGATCATGGAGGCCTGAACACCAGCAGCGAGATCGGAGTAGTTGTAATCTACAGTCACTCGGATTGGCTTGATGCCTTCGAGCGTCAACGGGCAGATTGCACAGTCCGTATAGCCCAGATTCAGGCAACGGGTACAAGGATCATTGTCGAAGGCACAACTGCTGCAATTGAGAATCCCCAATTCTTGACAAGTTGTGCATTCATCCTGAATATTCCAGTAGGGACAATCGTTACACTTATAGCCATTTTGATTACAAAGTGCACAAATTTCAGCCGGAGGATCACTTGGCGGTGTGCCGGTACAATTACTTTGGTCAAATTCGACAAACTCATTCGGCCAGTTGTATAAGTATTCAAATTCAATACTGGTCTGTAGAATGGTGATGGCTACCGTCGGCCCGTCTTGGCCAATCAAGACATCTTGATAAGGAATGTTATTTTGGTCCAGCCAGTTTTCCAAATCTACTTCCAATAGACCAAGCTGGATAAGGTCATAAGGATAATTAATATCAACCAACATCCCTCCGGTCGTGTAAATACCAAATATCTGTGTCCCCAGCATATTGAACTGTGCTCGATAGTCACATTTGTAACAATCCTCCGCAGGATCACAAATGGCGATCGTCTCGTTGTTTGAATCCCCATCATCAACCTGATTAATATTTGTCAGCCAACCACGCGAGTTGTATCCGTAATTGATCGTTTGCAGTACGGTCCCGGCAGGATCGTTGCCGGACAAGCGTTTTACCCACGGGCGGTCTTCATTGTCGTAGCCCATGCGGCAAATATCAACGACGGGAAAAGCATCTACTCCATGCTCTACGCGCGTCACTCGGAAAGCATGATCGATGATGTTGGTGGTACTAATATCAAGGCTTGGCACATAAGAAGAAGTGTGCTCACGCATGATATTTTTTATATTATCTGCATTATCGTAAGATGTAGAAATATCATCACTTCCGTTTACATAATTATCTGCAGCTTGAGCAACGACTCGCCCAAAAGCATCATAAGTAAAATCGGTCGATAGCCAGTCATTTGTACCTAACACTCGAACGCGTTGAGTAGATAACTTACCATTGAAAGCGCTATTAGAAGCACCAAAATTATTATCGTAAGTATTCTCAATGATATTCGTACTCGGTCCTTCGGGGCCATCCAGCGAAGTCACCCGCAAACGATCGTAAGTATCGTAGTAATTGTAAGTGCGGTGACCGTTGGGTAAAATGGTCAACTCCAGAAAGTCATTATCGTAGTAGAAATACTCCGTCGCACCACCACCGGGGATCGTCTTTTGTGACAAACGATTGTGTTCATCGTACATGTAGTTATAGACATACTCCAGAGGTGTCGTCACTGTACCGATATTACCGTAGCCATCAAAAGCAAAATAGGTATCTGCACTTTCTGTCTCCGACAGATGCTCTCGGCTCAAACGCGTCCGTTCCAACCCATCCTGAAACACTTCAGATTCATTACCATTTTCATCAATAGTTTTAATCTTATACAGACTATTGGCTGGAAAACTATTGACTTCCAAATCCTCATTACTGCCATAACTCATGGTCACGATACTCCCATCCGGGTGATCCACTTGCTGCATTCTACTCAGCGGTGAAAACTCATACTGATAGGCAACCGGGTCACTACCGATGGCGTATTTGATCACTGGACGGCCAAAACCATCGTATTTGACCGATTGTATCACTTTATCCCCTTGATTGGGCGTGTAATCCAAACGGCGTGTCAAAAGGCTCCGCCCAAAGCCATCAAAAGTTTGTTCAGCTTTCTGCGCATCCGTTCCGTCTGGATAAGTCGTTTCAGAAGCGACTTTATTCTCACCGCCACCAGCTAATTGATACTGGTATTGATAGGTAGTCAACGACTTAGTTTGAGAAGGCGTGCCATTACCCAAAACCTCCGTGGTTTGCAGACGATGCAGATCATCATAGGTATAAGATATCCCGGTGCCATCCATATCGGTAGAGGATGACAGTTGCCGCAATAGATTATGTCCCCAAGTCCAGGTCCATTGATCGTAAGTCTTAGACTCTAATAATCCTTTATCCCAAGAATACAGTTCGGGAATAGTGTAGGCTTCCTTGAGCATCTGGTCGGGATAATCATCCGTATCATTATCATAAAATAACTGGAACTGTGGCTCCCAGACATTAATATCTCCTTCGATAGCATAGAAGTAGGTTGGAACAATTAGGTTATTGCTACCCAGCAATTCGTAACGCGTCTTACTCCCCTTCTGCACGGAACCCGTGGTTTTTTCCCAAAGCGGTACGGCCGTCATATTCCGGTTGAGCATCTCACTAAGCGCCAAACTCGAAATATGTGGATCACCTTCACTCAGAATATCTTGCGCGTATTTAATTTCGGTAGTCATGCCCACACTCGCCCCAGAAACAGAGTACGTCTTCGGTACAAAGTACTGATTGTCGTAAGTATAAGAGCTAGTGGTCACCACCGGGCCGGAACCATCCGTTCCCCAAATACTTTCGGTAGTAGAGGTCAATTTATGCCATTGAGGAATATGAGAGTAGTAGATCATTTTCAACTGATGCGACAGGCCGCAATTTGGCTCGGCGGGGAAATAATTGCCGGTTTCATCTCTGAAAAGTAATGGCAATAAACAATTATTGCACATCACTTTACCAGTCCAAATCCAATCAAATTCATTCCAATTAGTTGAATATTCGTTTACGATTTCTTTTACCTTCAAACCATTGATATCATAAACCTCTTTTTTTAATAGATTGCCGTTATTAGCGTTAAAAAATCGGGGTACTCCCAATACCGTATAGTTACTGGAAGTTGTAGAGGTAGAAAAATCCTCATTCGCATAAGTCGATACTTCCGAACCGTATTTCACTTCGTCCTGATCTTCATATTCTTTGGTCACCGTGGTGTAGCCAACAATTCCTTGGGCGTGCATCCATGATAATGGCGCCAAACTTGAAGAGGCAATGTTGACCTGATAGGCATAAGCGGTGTTTAGTAAGCCATTATATATTTCGCCTTCACCGATTCTGATACCAGCTTCCCCAGTAAAATCAGGAATTGAATTGAGAATGCCCGTAGAATTTCCATTTGGATCGACATAGCTAAAGTTGGTAGTAAGAATATTACCATTTGCATCATTCGTGGTTTTTTTTGCCACTCGAAGTCCTCCTCCTTGTTTGAAAAGCGATGTTAATTCCAATTCTGCCACATTAATACTTGCACTAAAAGTAGCACCACAATTTTGTAGACCAAGTGGCACATTCATGCTAAAGTTATAAGTTCCCGGATCAAGAAAAATGGTGGGTGGTAATAAAATATCCAATCCAAAATAAGCTTCGTATCGCCCCGTCCAGGTATCCCCCGGATTAGTTAAGAAGGTTGTTGGATCCAAGGTCAGAGTAGTTGAAAAACTAGGATCGCTAATCCCCGTAATGTCTACTTCCAAAAAAGCGGGGAAAGCATTAAGATCATTACAGCCTATACTGGCCCAAGTTGCATTGATAAAGACAGGCACACCGTCTATTCCACAAAGATTGGCACCATTCTCTCCAACTACTACTTCCAAATTTGGATAATTTTGCATGAGCAAATCATCATCATCACACGGCGGATCGGGATCTAATGGATCAAAACAAGGAAAATCTGTGAACAACGAAAGACCAAGTTCATTTAGCTGAGAATTAAATTTCAAATCATCGCCTGCATTATTGAACCGATGCATTTCGTAATCGAAAGTGGTTGATCCGCCTATAGGTGAAAAAATACTTTCGAGAATAAATGCTTTAGTCGGTTCTTCTTTTGCCTTTCTATCCGCTGCGACGATTGAACTAATGGTACAACTACCATTAATCGTTTCTTCACAAGTCAATGTACAAGAGGTAGAGCCACTGGGCTCGATGACATCTCTGACATAGTAAACTGAAGGAATGAGATTTCTATTATCGGCCGCATTATTATAAAATCCCCAATAATCTTGCGACATGGATGTTTTTGCGGGTAATTTTGTTGCTTCATTATAGGAGAAGGTATATGGTTTTTCGAGACAAAAATCATTTACACCACAAAATTCTATGGAATTGAGCTTTAGGCGCTTTAGATTATTATTATCTGTAATCAGAACTGAGATATCCGGTAAATCATCCACTAGTTCTGCCCAATCATTAAGCGGCTTGGGGGCATCAGAAGCAAAATAGTCCGTATTAAAAATAAATTCCTTATATGGGTTATTTCCAATTTTGACTTCTATCCTTTCTAATACCTTCCCACCTTTTAGGTCTTCTCGCACACCTGTTTTAGTATGAAAAAAAATGCGTTCCTCTATATCAGGGGAAGGGGAAGAAATATTTGCTAAATCGACTCGATCATAACGAACGAGAGACACACTAGCAGAACGTTGGTTCTCGGGAATATTTACATTTGGCACACCACAGTCCAAAAAACAGCTATGATAAATATGCAACCAGTTCTCACTAAAACCAGGGACAGGCTGAATACCATTAACCCCTGAAAAGGGTTCGTACGGTTCTTTATCGTAATTAAAGATAATCCGTCGACCATTGACCGTTTGAATCTCCCGTAAAAACCAGGACGAAATATGACTAAAGGTGTAATTTTCCGCTTCATCAATGGGCAGACAATTATCACAGTTATAATTATAAATAGGTCCATTGGGCGTTGGAGCCCGGAAATTATAGGTTTTCGAGTATGTTTTCTGCCTAGCCGCATCTACCGTTCCAAATAAAAAGACAGTACCATCCTGAGCGGTGATTTTCCATCCCGGATTTTCGTAGGTAATTTTTAACCCATGATCGGTCAAAGGGATAAACACCTTATCATCGTTGAGAACAAATTTCCCGGAATAACCCATGAAGTTAAAAGCGAATACATCCGGCTCCAGATCAATTTCACTGTATTTGCATAGATCATCACCGGGGGTGTAGGGATTCCCGTCGTTTCCAATATAGTTTTCTGTGCTAACCATAGGATCAACGTGCACCGTAAAATTCGAGTTATTTTCAATCGGGTCTAATGGGATGAGGTTTCCAAAGGGTTGATCAATTGGATGGCCAGGCAAGCGATCAATCTGATTATCAAAGTTGCTGTAGTAGCCGGGATAAGAAGCCCCCGTCTCTCGATGCCTGAATCCAAAGTCATCTTTATCCCGAATCTCGCGGGTAATGACCCCGCCGGCATTGAGTGACCAGCCGAGGCCCACCCAACTGGCTTCTTCTGTCACGCGATTTCCAGCGCTGTGATAACTGACACTAATCGGTACAGATACTTCTTTAGTTTGGAGCGTGTATAAGGGAATATTTATACCTGCAGTACCGGTATATTCATTAACGGGAATATCGACATATTCCTTCAAGGCAGCTGCTTCGGGGCCCGCCGGTAAGTTGGCCATAGGACTTTGTAAGCCATTAATTTGTGCCTCAGCGATGGTATCTGCTAAAAACAGAGACAACAATATGAGGCTGATATATCTTGTGAATAATTTCATGACAATTAGCTTTTAATTTTTTGAAAAATCATTGATTATCCTGGATGATAATCTTTTGGGAAAGTTGCTTACCGACCGAGTCCTGCAAACGAATGAAATAGGCCCCAGCGGGATAATCGCTAACCGATAATTCCCAGCGGTGCTGCACACTCGTAGCGCTCAGCGGATGTGTTGCCGAATAGAGTGTTTTCCCAAGCAGACCAACAAGGGTAATGGTAACTTCATCCTGCAGGTGCTGGCCTTCTAGTTCCACCGTGATATCCTGATCGGCGGGGTTTGGAAAGACCTTGAGGGCCAGATGAGCTGGGGACATTGCTACGCGTTGTACCAAGGTTTGGGGTCCTAGTTCAATGACCATAGAAGTTTCCTTGTGATACACGATCGATTGTGCAGGCAAGGCCCCGGTATCGCCAGCCAAATGACAACCTATCGCTTCTCCGGCGAGCACCACGACGCGATAACGGCCATCCGGTAGCTCGGAGAAGGTCGTCTGGCCATCTTCTGATGTTTGTCGGGCGACCGTGGCCCAGCGGTTGTTGACCCCACAAGCTGTGCTGATTTTCCCTTGGCCAGAGGTCACCTGACCGAGAGCTTGTAATTCAAAAACATAGGCTGGGACTTCTTCCGCTGTGGCGACATTGCAGCCATGGTAGCCGGCAGTACCAAGCGTCGTCGAGGTAGCGGTCAAGGCGTCATCCGCCCGATCAATAATAACTTCCGCCTGTAGCGAAACGGTCAGCAGGGACATAGCAATCCCTGCTACAATGCTGTTCGTACCAATCATTGTAGTTGTATTTTAAAAATTAGAAAATAAATGCCCGGGCTTGTGTACGACGACACAAACCATTTTCAACGCTTGCCTGGAAATCCTATAGCGGATCACAAGCTGTAATTTCAACCTACGTTAAGCGAAAAAAATACATGTCAACATAAAAAATATCGACAGTGCTGTTTGCCTTTTTAGAACAAGGTTTTTCACCTTTGCCTAATTAGAGACATCGACATAATGTTCTAATCTGATTAATTCCAGGATTGGGTTTAAGTATTGGCTTTATTAAACGTGTTGTATCATTTTGAAATTAATTTCAAAGGCAAATACATCGTTTATATTAACCAACAATTGCAGTAATTTAATTTGAGAGAAGATTATTACCAATCAATAATAACTGAGAGTATTAAGGTGACTAACTACTTTATTAACAATTATTTCAATAATGAAAAAATAATTGCAAAAAAGCAGATCGACAATAAATTGGTCTCAAAGAGAGAGAGAGGATGGGGTGTGATAAGTTTTGCATCTGTTCAATTTTAAAAAAAGCAAGAAATAAGGCAATCTTCGCATCGAAGCCATTAAGCTTTTATACGAAAAAGAGGATTTAATCCATTTTAACTGTTGCTTACAGCGAAGCAAACAACTACGACAAGCCACAAATAATCAGCAGCCTACACAATAATTCAATAAAAAATGGTATACGAGCAGATGGTAAAGTATATGAGGAAGGCACATTGTAAAGATAGGTGAATCTCTAATAAGGTTCAAGTCTTTTGAGAAAAAAAGTGAAAATATTTTCTAGTGGCGGAATATTTAAAATGAGGCAGGAATACTTATCTGTTTCTCATAATTTCATTGTGGTTTTCTAAAAAAATTATTTCACCGAAAATATCATTACAGCTTATTTTTTGAACACCAAGATTTATTTTAACTATGAGATTCTTTAAATTCAATAAATACCATTTAAATTAAACTTAGTAAGATATTTTTTTGCGTGAGGCGTTCCAGACCGAAATAAATATATTGACGGTACCTAAAGACATGATTAGTTTTTTTTAGACTAATAAATCTCATTTTTATATTATCCAAAGCATGAGTCATACTTATGAGCTCACCAAAAAAAATCTCAAAGCAAACTACACTTTGAGATTTTCAATTGAACAACTAATGAAAACAGGTACTATCCATCTGAATCTTCTTCTTCACAAATGACGGTGCCGTCAGCTTCCAGTAATACTTCTAATTCAGAACCATCTCCTTTGATTTCTACTTGGTAGCGATTGGTATCATCAAAGAGGTCTTGCCGCTCGGCTTCCTCGATACTGTAATTGGCATAGTTGCTGGCAATGCTACTACTCACCGCATCTGGTAAGCTCTCTGTAGAGATTTCAGTCTCGGAAAAAAGAAAGCTGCCTTCACTATCAAAGGTCAGTTCAATTTCGTTATCATTGTCATCCTCCAACTCTACTTCGTACACCGCAGTACCATCACAAAGGGTCTCCTCCTCGGATTCGTCAATCGAATACGCAGGATAGTTGCTCGCAATATAGTCTTCAATAATCTGTGGTAGCTCCACCATGGTATCATCATCACCATTACAGGACGTCAACATCGCCAGTCCGGCAAGCAGGGCAACGAAAGGTAAAAAGGTCTTTTTCATATGGATTGATTTTATGGTTTAATGAAATCGCTTAACGCGTTATTCATTAGCCAATACGCAAGAAATGGATAGGGGCGTTGTTTGTAAAACCATTTTTTTAAAAATTTCCCAAAATAAAAAGCTCCTCATTTGAGGAGCTTGATCAATAACTATATAAGCAGTCTTCGATGTATTATTAATTAAGAGGCCAATGGTTCTCCTTTGGCTTTAGTATACCTCATCCGTTTTCAGTCCTGATTTCATGGCACCAGAAGTAGGAAGATTATCGTGGATAGCTTTAGTGAACGCACCGTTGGGAAGCCCCGTACCACCACCCGGCCGCGAGGTGATATCGTAAGAAAAAGTATAGAGCATCATTCCTCCTTTTTGTCCACCATTCGGCTCCCATTGGCTGAATTTAATCACATCGTCAATCGGTGTGAAATTATTAGGTGGCTCCATACAACTAACGCCAATGACCAGTTTATCCGTAGAGCCAATTAAGTCAGCGTATGCGTTGAAGTTATCGATTGTGACTTGAAATCCGGGATAAGGCGTGTAGTCCATCGTCGTGACGTAATCCATGTAGCTGGCAAAACTCTGCACAAAATCTTTAGGGAACCACTGCCAGGGACTGTAGATCGGGGTCGTGAAAGTCGCGTCTGGGCCGAGTGTCGTTTTTAATGCGTGGAGAACCTTCAAGACATTATCATTTGGTGAAGGTGGTTCAAAGTCAATATCTACACCATCTACGCCCCAGTCATCGACATGCTTTTTGACATTCTTGGCAAAGGCATCTATATCTTTGTCTGGAATACTAGTGAATTTATCCGAGAGAATTGAAAATAAGACCTTAGTACCGTTGGCCTGGACATCCTTTACCCAGCCCTTGATTGTATCCGCAGAATTCTGCTGGGTGAGAAAGCCGAAGTCTAATTCATGGTTGTCATCAATTCCCACAAAAGCTAAAGGGACGATATCGACATAGGCGGGCATTTGGTTTAAAGTCGGTGATTGACCGGGCCCGGTAGGTTCTTGACCAATCCAGTAGTTAATAAATACTTGTTTACTCATCGTTTAGAGTTTTAGGGTTAAAAATCAGTAACAATTTGTAAACATTATACTTTTTATACATGCGTACAATTACCCGTTTTCGCACCATGTGGTTTTTACCTACCACATCACCATGTGGTTGAGGGTACTCCGGTTTGTCATCATTTTTGTGTTATACTAAATGATTATAAACCATCCGCTTATGACTCCCTTACAATACAATGCGAACGATCTTGATCTGAAAATCAAAGATCATGACCTCAAACCATTATTCAAGACCCACGCGTGGCGGCATGCCCTCGATATGCTATTCGACTGGACGATCATTGGTTTGACTATTTATGCTTGTATCCAATATTTTCATCCCCTACTCTATTTACTGGCCGTGGTTATCATTGGGGCGCGGATGCATGCCTTGGCGATTTTAATGCACGATGCCACCCATTTTCGTTTTTTGAAAAACCGGAAATGGAATGACTTACTGTCTAACTGGTTGATTATGTTTCCGATTTTTACTTCCATCGAGACTTATCGCGATAACCATCTACGTCATCATCGCCATCTCAATACAGACCATGATCCCGATTGGATTGCGAAATTGGGTAAGCGGGAGTTTTCTTTTCCACAAAGCAAGCGAGAATTTATCCTCACGGTACTCTCCTATTTTGCACTTTATCAAGGCATCAAAGATGCGATATGGTTTCTCAAGCGCTTTGGACGTCCGCAAAAGGGTGGTGGGCCAAAAATTAAGCAGCCCAAAGGTCGCTTAATCTTCTACGTATTACTCTTCACTGGCCTAACACTTGTCGGAGGATGGTCCTATTATTTGTTGCTTTGGGTCGTCCCCTACTTGTCAACCTTCTTTATGTTCCAGTATATTCGTAGTGTAGCGGAGCATTTTGGCGAACTGGCTTACGATCATTTGCTCACTTCTACCCGTTCGGTCAAAACGAATTGGTTAGAGCGCTTTTTCATCTCCCCGCATCACGTAGGTTATCATCTGGAACACCATCTCTACCCTGGCGTGCCTTATTATAATTTACCAAAGCTCCACGACCTTTTGATGACCGATGGGGATTACCATGGCAAAGCCCATATCACGCAAGGCTACCTGAGTGGATTGCTGAACGAGCTAGGGGCTGAAAAAATAGTAAAGGGAGCGATTGAGTAGTATTAAAAAAGTAGATTGGTATCCGCATCGCGTAGGACAGTTGGGCCAAGTTCTAATAAGCCTTCAAAGCGAAATTGTACCCCACCGATGCGACCAATATCTTCCTTACAAGGATAAGTAAAAGCCTGTTCACCGTTGATCATAAGCTGAAACTCTTGAGGCAATTTGCGTATCTCGAGATCATACCACTGATTGGGGACGTAGCCAAAGCCGGACAAATCATGCCTCACCCCACTCACATTGTCTTCGGGGATGTAAGCACTCAAGCGCCCCACACAGCCCGGAATGCTAAAGTGTAGGATATATAAATCGTGTTCGGCGCGTATGAGCAACTGCCCAAAGTGGCAAGTACTCTCCGGTGCGGGAGCAACCAGCCGAAATCGAGTCGTAAAATTAAAGGCTTGGCTCTTGATCTGAGGTTCTTCCATAACCTTCATCAGACTTAGCAAATAAGGCTTTTTACGCTTGAGGAGAAAATCTTGTTCAGGCTTACTCAGACTGACTGCCTCCTCGGTAGATTCCACATCCAGATAAAGCGGCATATCCAAATCAGGGTCCGCTACAATGGCACGCCAACCGTCAGAGGGTAGGTACAACAATTGCTCCTTGACGATGACCCCATCAATGACCAGTTTAGCTTTGAAATAACCCGGATAAAAATAGGTGGTTGTCGCCAGCCCACTAGATTGATCCAGCGGAATCCGTTTGCGCTCATCCCAAGTCTGTTGCAACTCCAGGGTCGTATACTCAATATCTCCTATATCGTAGCGAAAAATCACGGTATTAGGAATGCCAATTGTGACCTTTTCCAATTCGAAGGTCACGGAATCACTCAAGATGACCGCCTCTTCTGCGGCGGGTGTACTCCCCCATCGCTGGGTCCACCCTAGAATGATTAGTAGAGCGAGGACTATTAAGCCAATCCCCCAAGCACGGTATTGGCGCTTGGGACTTTGTGGGATATCGGGTACTACCGCGGCTGCTTCTACGGGCTCCAATGTTCGGCGAAAGGCTCGCCAATTAGCATAGCCACCAAAACGCGATAAAATATCGAGGGTGGCGTCACTAGGGGAAGTAGTCGATTGAATACGTCCCCAAACGCGCTTCAAGGTGGTGATGCTCAATCGCTCCCCGGTGGACTGCAAAATACGCTCGCTCAATTCCTGAAAATCCCGTCCGGTCCAGTCCTGGCTATTGCCCCAACTGAGCTGCGTTTCGATTTGTCGAAGTAATTCGACCATCGCATCCGGCATAGATATCGGCGTTGAACGATTCATCTAGTCAATTCTCAAATTTTAAACACAAGTGCAAAATAGCTTTTTCGAATCATACTTCCCGATAATTCTGACCGTGCTTTGCTTTGGGCCGACAAGTCCGGCAATTTTAACTAAGATCGACCGAGTAATCAGGATTAGTAACTATTTTCTTAAACATTTTAACGATATTGAGATTAGTTGTAAAAGGATCATTAATAAGTAATGATTCAAGCCCAGTGGCCATTTTTACACCGCTCTAAGCCAAATTATGAGACAATTACTTGATCAACATAATCGTATTGCTAGCTACCTGAGAATTGGGGTGACAGATCGTTGTAATTTGCGTTGCCGTTATTGTATGCCGGCGGAGGGAATTGACTTCAGTGATCGTAAAGAATTGCTGTCCTACGAAGAGATCATTCGCTTGGCCCATATCTTCCGCGAGCTGGGAGTGGACAAGGTCCGGTTGACCGGCGGAGAGCCTTTTGTGCGTAAGGGTATCGAACATCTGTTACAAGCATTGGCAAACATTTTCCCCAAGGTCAATATCACCACCAACGCCACTTTGCTACAGAATCATTTTGATTTACTGGAGCGCATCAATATCTCGGGATTAAATATTTCCATTGACTCTCTCCACCGCGAACGATTTCTGATGATCACGCGCCGGGATAATTACGAACGAGTGATGGAGAATATTTTGGCTTGCCTATCCCGTGGCTTGCCCGTTAAGCTCAACGTCGTCACCATGCAGGGCGTCAATGATATGGAAATCCTCGATTTCGTCGATTTTGCGATCCGACATCGGGTGGAGGTCCGCTTCATTGAGGCGATGCCGTTTAATCAGGATGATGGTAATAAAACAGTGTTTTTGTCCGCCCGTGATATTTTAAACCGTATTCAGGCGGTACATCCATCGATCCAAAAACTTGTCCCCAAAAATGCCTCCTCGTCGGATACGTACTTGATCGAAAATCAATACAAAATCGGGATTATTCCGGCTTACACCCGCTCGCTTTGCGCAAGTTGTAATCGCATTCGATTGACTCCAAAAGGTGAGTTTTTAACTTGTTTGTATTCCAAAACTGGTACCGACCTAAGGGCACTCTTACGCGATCCAAGCCTCGATGATGAAGCGATTGCCGCAGCGATTCTCAATAGCGTAGCTCATAAACTTAAAAGTGGATTTGAAGAAGAAGCCAAAAGAGGAGAAGAGGTTTTTTCCAGTATGACGTCGATTGGAGGATAAATTTTAAAAAATGAAACTGACACATCTTAATAAAGACGGCCAACCGGGTATGGTGGATGTGAGTGAGAAACAAATCACCGCTCGTGTAGCGACTGCTAGCGGGCGCATCCAACTTGGTAAAGAAGTGATTGCCATCTTGGCTAAAGATGGTTTTAATACCAAGAAAGGCTCTATTGCTCAAACGGCGATCATCGCCGGTACGATGGCCGTCAAAAATACGTACAACACGATTCCGCTTTGCCACCAAATTCCAATTGCATCCTGCAAATTCGATATTCAACCCGATGAAGAAGGCTTTGGGATTAGTTGTACCGTGAAAACCAATAGTCAAACTGGGGTAGAAATGGAAGCCCTGCATGGCGTTTCAGTGGCGGCTTTGACGATCTACGATATGTGCAAAGCGCTATCTCACGATATGGTCATTTCAAACATTCAACTTGATAAAAAAACAGGAGGTAAAACAGATTATGAGCGATAAACATCAGAAGCATCCTCCTTTAAAAAGGACGCCAAAGTGGGCGTTCCACCGCAATGAATGGGCCGTATACGGTACCACCTGTGCGGGCGTGAAATCATTTTTTGATCGGCTGGGGATTGCTTTGGCGCCCACTCGTCTGGCTTATGTCGACGCTGACCACAGTGAGGAGCAGCAACAGAGTTTTCAGCAAATCGGTAAGAAGCAATTTCACTTTGCTCAACCCCTTGAATGGGGGGAATATGATGATCGCCTGTTCAATTGGCCCATCGATGCCGCTATTGTCAACGGCAACCACTACCCGGCCACTCGTCAAATTGTCATTATTAATTCTAAAAAACGGGACTCGCTCTTGCGGCGCATCGATCAGTTGACACAGATCGACATGATCCTGCTAGCCGAAGGGGAAAGCGCGCCCTATAATTTTTTAACCGATAAGATCAGCGCGCAAACGCCTATCCTCAGACTCGATGATACTGCAGGGATCGCTACCCTACTCCAAGACAAACTCGCAGCGAATATTCCACCGCTCAAAGCCTTGATCCTGGCCGGCGGAAAAAGCAAACGCATGCAAGCCGATAAAGCCCAATTGGCCTATCATGATGGTCAATCTCAAGTCGCTTATCTGGCTGGTATTTGCCAAGAATTGGGGCTAGAGACTTACATTTCCCGTTCTCACGAAGCCAGCGACGCACCTTACGAGGGCTTTCCGGTCATCAAAGACCGGCTCGTTGATATGGGCCCATTTGGAGCCATTTGTTCGGCTTTTTTGCACGATCCTACCGCAGCTTATTTGGTTCTCGCTTGTGACTTGCCGTTAATCAATCGAGAAAGCATCGTAACACTCATGCAGCAGCGCAATCCGAGCAAATACGGTACAGCTTACAAATTGGTAGATCAAGCCTTCCCCGAACCGCTCATCAGCATTTACGAGCCAAAGGTGTATCAGCGACTGCTCCGATTACTAACGCTGGGCTACGCCTGTCCACGCAAAATATTGATCAATAGCGAAGTGGAAATTATAGACTTGGTGGATGCCACTGTTGCTTTTAATGCCAACACGCCCGCGGAGCGGGACCAGGCATTGGCGATAATTCAAGGGCGAGCGCCTACCCAGTAGCTGCCATCTTCCCAATGTTCTTTTTTCCAAATCGGGACGGTCTCCTTAAGGGTATCGATACAGTATTGGCACGCTTGGAAAGCGACATCGCGATGGACCGATGAAACGGCGATAATAACGGCAATTTCAGTAATCCCAACCCGACCTGAACGATGGGCCATGGTGACCTTTTTTGCACCGAGTGTTTCAATACAATGCGCTGCAATCTTTTCCATTTCTTTCACGGCCATCGCATCGTAAGTCTCAAAATCGAGGTGAGTAACGGCCTTCCCTTTATTATGATTGCGGACAGTACCGACAAATAAACAAATCCCACCGCAGGCTTCATCTACGACAGATTGGTAAACCCCGTCCAGGGATAGGGGCTCAGGAGAAATGTATACGTTGGTTGCCATAATTTTTGTAAAAATTAACCTCCACTGACCGGTGGAATGATGGCTATTTCATCACCCGCAGTCATGATGACATCATCTTTTGCGTAGACTTGGTTGACGGCAATCATGTAGCCTTTGAGTTCGGTAAAAGCCGGATATTTGGTATTCAAAATCCCGCGAAAATCACCCACCGACAAACCATCGATAGCAATTTGATGGATGTCTTGATCTACAATATCCTTGGCAATGCCGAAGCAAAAAATGTCAGTCATAATTTTGAATATGTTCTAAATCTGATGGACGATCTAAATCCAGCCAACCTTCCGCAAATTCAACCATCGACAATAAAGATCGGTTATTTTTTAGAATTTTTTTGGCGCCAACATCGCCGCTGATCTCATTAATCAAATGCCAGTGCTGACGGGGAAACAAACACGGAATCCCAAAGGTATCCCGATAGGCACTGACTATGATTTTGTCAGGTTGGTGTTGATGCTGCGCGAGTAATCGTTCGAAAATATTTTGATGAATGAATGGTTGATCCGCTACCGAAACAATAATAGAATCAACGGCCTCATCCGCTTGAATACGTTGAAAGCCCGTCTGAATCGAAGAGGCAATTCCCGTATGAAATTGTGGATTATCGATAATACTAACGGGAAAAGGGCCGGCAATGCGATTGACCACTTCAGGATAGGCCCCGCTAACGATAAAAGTTTTGCTATTCGGTACGGCCAGTGCCGCTTCAATGGTGTTCTGCAAGAGGGATTTACCGTGGACCTCAATCTCCAGTTTACAACGCTCCATCCGGGATGATTTTCCGGCCGCGAGGATCAATATGGCGTTACGACTATCCACGTACAGATCGTTTGATAATATTTTCTTATCGGAATATCAAAATAGGATAAACCTCTCCTTTTTGATAAAGATCCTTCCCCTTCGTCAGTTCAATAAAGGCATCCGCCCGGACCAGATTCGCTAAATCTCCCGAACCATTACCCTTTTTCGGCATCGCTAAACATTTTCCATTTTGATCGTAAGAAATATCCACTTCCAAAAAATAGGTCAAATCGGGCTTGAAATGGACATCAGCTTGCAATTCGGCGTAAATCGGCTTAGGCTGTCCATCCAGGAGGCACAAATTCAACCAATGCTTAAAATATTTTTGGGTACACAAAAAGGAAGACACCGGATTACCGGGTAAGGCAAAAACCGTACAGCGATTCGTTTTACCAAACCAAAAGGGCTTACCCGGACGCTGACTAATTTTGTGAAACAACTTTTCTACCCCCAATTCCGACAACACCTCCGGTAAATAATCGAATTTACCTTTCGAGACACCACCACTGAGGATCAGAATATCGTAAGTCGCCAAGTACTCCGCTAACTTCTCGCGTAACTCGGCTTTATCATCGTTCAGATGACTCGACATCGTCTCGAGCCCCATGCGCGATAAAGCTGCTTTGATCCGATAGACATTCGAACGGCGAATCTGATGGGCCTGGGGTGTTTCGCGAATATCAACCAATTCATCACCCGTAGAAATCACCATGGCCTTCGGCAGACGGGCCACCTGGATGAGGTCTCTCCCAATGCTGGCCCCCACCCCAATTTCCGCCGGCGAAATACGGGTGCCGCTCGGCACAATCAATTCTCCTTGCTTACGATCTTCGCCCTTAAAGTGAATGTTTTGATAATGACTGACTTGATCCAGCAGGAAGGTTGCCGTATTATTTTCGATGGCTAAATCTTCGTAGCGAATGATGACATCCGTATTTAGAGGAGTCACCGCGCCGGTCATCACTTCGAGGCAATGTTCGTCATTTTGCAGGCGCATCTGTGCCATCCCTGCCGCCGCAATCCCTTCTATTGGAAAGCTACGCCGACCGCTGACAAACTGCTCGTACTTAATCGCAATACCATCCATAGTCACTCGATCGTAAGGTGGTAAGTCTCGATCCGTTCGCCAATCTTCACGCAGAATTCGGCCTTCGGCCGCTTCCAAAGGAATCGTTTCTACTCCAAAATCTTTTTTACAGGAACTGATAATTTGAATCGCTTCTTCGACGGTGATCATATCGCGGCTATTTCAACATTTGCGGGTTAGAAAGTAACTATTAATCTCGGTGGTGAATGGTGCCTTGTCGATATTTCAGGGAGGTCCCCTCGCGTTCGCGGAACACGGCTACAATTTCAGCGGTGATCGACAACGCAATTTCTTCGGGCGTCTCTGCGCCAATATCCAGGCCCACCGGAGCGTGAAAGTAATGAATCTGATCCAAATCGACGTCGGGTAATTCATCATTCATCTTGGCCATGCGTTTTTTTGGGCCAAGCATACCAACGTAGGGCAAATCCATTTGCAAAAACTCGGGTAGCAAGGTCTTATCCCAATTATAATCGTGGGTCATCAAGATGACCGCCGTGTATTCATCTTGCGGGATTTGATGAAAGGACTCATATTCATACACCTTGGCAGCTTGTGCAAAAATAGATTTGGACATTTTTTTCTTTCGCCCGACGACGTGGATTTCCCAGCCGAGTTCTTTAGCGATCCCAATCATGGCTCGCACATCGTAATTATCACCAACGACGACCAGCTTGGTTTCCGGGCGAATGAACTCTACCAGGACGCGCAATTGCTCACCCGTTTTATTGCTTAGGGTCACGATTTGCGGGCGACGTTTGATTCGCGTTTTGCGAATTTCTTCCATGAGCACCGCCGAGTCGATCGCACAAAAATCAAGATCCGATAATTCATCATCCACGATAACTTCCAAACCAAGATATTCTTCTGTGGTTTCTACATTGATGATTTTCAATAGAATGGAAGCCTCTTTATTTGCTATAATTTTTTCCAGATTGGCAATGACATCTGAGCCAAAATCTTCGCTAATTGGTGTAAAAAGAACTTCTAGTCGTCCGTTGCAACCGAGGCCCACGCCAATTTGATTTTTGTCATCGTCCATCGTATCGTAAACCACTCGCGAAGGCTGATTATGAAAAATCGCTTTTTGCGAGCGTTTCAAGGCATCCCCTTCCAAACAGCCTCCGCTAATACCACCAACCCACTGCCCACTGCTACTGACCAGCATACGAGCACCGATTCGACGATAAGAAGATTCCTCTACGTTGACCACAGAAGCTAGTGCCAGTCTATGATTTTCGTGCGAAAAAGCGCGATAGGCTTTTAGAATATTTCTGATTTCTTTCATATCAATGCACTTGTGCCATATATTTCTCGGGCGCTTTTTCAAAACTTACTTTACAACCGTCACAACAGAAATATACTTTTTCGTCTTTGTATTCAATAATGTGTTTAGCGGTACTTTTTTGCACCGGAATATTGCAAACGGGGTTCATATAGTAATCGTCACCCAACTTAATATTTTGTGCGTTGGGTTCTTCTGTTTTCTCTTTGCGAAAATGCTCGATAATCTCCGCCAAAATACTAATCGCGACTTCATGCGGCGTCTTAGCGTTGATATCTTTTCCCGCCGGGGTTTTTATTTTTTTCAAATCATCAAAACTAACGCCCTGTCGTTTCAAATCCAGAAAAAGTGCGTTCGCCTTCATCCGACTTGCAACAAATCCCAAATAATCCGACGAAGAACGCAGGCCTTTCAGTAAGGCCACATTATCCCCTTCCCCCTGCGTACAGACTACGGTATAGAAACTGCTATCGGCCTGCTCCGCATCAAAATCGCTTAATAAGCTATGCCGATCTGCGTTAGGAAATTGGTGGGAGTCTAGTTCTGAAGTCACCACCTCCACGTGATATTCCATCGATTTTGCTACTCGCTCCAGGGCCATTGCAATATGTGAGGCGCCAAAAATGCGAATCTTAGGATTTGGCAGTACCGGTTCGATGTATACATCCACCTCGCCACCACTTTGACAAGTCATGGTATATAATTTAGTATGTGTATCCAGTTTCTCAACGGCATTGGGTCGAATGCTCACCAGGCGGGGCTTTCGATCCTGCAGCGCGGCCAAGGCTTCCTTCAGCACGATTCCGCGCGTACAGCCCCCACCAATCCAGCCGTGTATTTTCCCATCATCGGTGATGATCGCCTTATCTCCCGGCTTACCAGATGACGGCTTTTTGCGCCGCACGATATAGGCCGTAGCATAAGCCTTGTTTTCATCGAGAAGGCTTTGTGCTTTTTGAATAAAACTGTTATGCATGGATTAATATATTTTCCAATTCCAATAAACTATTGAGGTTATGGGCCGCTCCGAAATGATTGAGCTGAGGAAGCACCACTTGCATGCCCCGCTGAATCGGTTCGTAGCCCGTCATACCTTTTAAAGGATTTAACCAGATCAATCGTTTTGATTTCATGCTGATTTTTTGGATCGCCGTATCCAGAATCTCCGGCTCGCCGGTATCCAAGCCATCACTTAGAATCAAGGTAAGGGTACTTCCATTCAAATAGCGTTTGTGGTACTGCTCATTGAACTCTCGAAGGCATTCACCAATCTTGGTCCCACTGGACCAGTGATCTGCGACCCGCGAGACCGAAAAAAAGGCCGTTTGAATGTCTTTGTCATCCAACTGATCTGTGATGCGTCTTAGCTTCGTACTAAAAGTGAAGACTTCAATCTGCTTAAAATGCATGCGCAGTGACCAGAGGAATTTCAGCAAATAATAAGAGTATTTATCCATCGAACCACTGACATCGAGTAACACTAGCAAGCGAAATTTTTCGCGCTGCTTGGCTTCGCGGAATAGTTCGATGATGTTACCACCGCGTTGTAGATTTTTCCGAATCGAGCGACCAATATTAATTTGGCCGGCATTAGTCCGCTTGCGTTTGCGCTTGATGCGGAGGCTCATTTCTCGAACCAGGCGCTCCGCCAATTCATCTAAAAGCTCAGATTGTACGGCCGTCAATTTGCTAAAATCGGTACTTTTCAAAGTATCCTTGGCATTAGCACCGGAGGTATTTTTCCCCTCGTCCAGCACACCTTCTTCCTTAGACTTGCCCAAGCCCGCCATGACGAGCGTATTTTGCGAAGCACGATGGATGTTCTTTTTGTTGTTGTAAGTGGATCTGGATTTGATGCGCGTCCCCTTCTCCAGCCAAAACTGGCGATAAAGCGGTGAGAATTTTTCCCGCTCCTCTTCAGTTTTACAAAATAAGCTGGCAAGCGCATGCTCAAAAAAAGGCTGCTCCAGCCATATCCCGGACAGGGCCGTCAACATCGCATCCTTACTGCAGCTAATCCCGTTATTAAATCCTTCGGTGCGGGCGAACTGATTGAAGCCCACCAAGGCGGCCGCAAATGATTGATAATTCGTGTAGTGATCCACTCTTACGATCCGTTCGCTGGCCTAGCCTTGCTCTCTGAGTTTTTTCATCTCAGCGATTCGTTGCCGTGCAGCGGCGGCGTCAACATTGAAGGTTCGCGTCCCGGTCAAATCAACAGAGTTGTAGTGCTTGGCACGAATTTCAGCGTCTTTCTTGATTTGTTCTTCTAGTTCTTGATATTCTTTTAGTAATGACATCTGTAGGTGGTTTTAAAAGTTTAAAATTATAGCGAGGGGTTATAAAATCGTTTATGTCTTAATTAGGGATGAGGAATTAATTACCCTGGTTATTGAATTTGAATCTTGATTTTGAAGTGGTGGTAGAGCATTGGGCTTTGAGGGAGGGACCCACCCTCAGCCGCCACCGCCGGCCAACCTTTGGCCGCAAGAATTTTCGGGCATATCGCTCCCAGCCTTTGCCAAGAACATTTTATGGACAAATGGTTAATTACAATCGTTTTCAGAAATATTTCTAATATCTATAGATTCCATTTTTCCAAAATTCCATAAAATCATATTACTTTATTCCTAAACTGACAACATAAAGCACTCATAATCAATGAGAAAAAATTTTAAAAAAAATCGGATTTTGGAATAAAAAAATCGACTATTTCTCCCTTTTCATCAGAATATCTCTTGCTTCACCAGTTGAATATCCCGTTCGGATTTCAACAAGCACGACAGCGTAACATAGAGCGGATCATCTAAATCTTTCATCAGCATGATCCCTTTGGCCCAATCAATCGTCTCGGCGATACCGGGTGATTTATCCAATTTTAGTTGTCGCATTTTTTTAACGTAGGCCGCAATCTGTTGAGATAGACTCAGCTCGATATCGGGTAAATGCTTTTTAAGAATACGCATCTCCTTTTCCTCAGAAGGAAAATCTACCCAATGATACAAACAACGTCTTTTCAAAGCATCGCTTAATTCGCGGGTACGATTGGAGGTCAAAACCACCAATGGCTTTTCTTTGGCTTTGACCGTGCCCAGCTCAGGGATACTGATCTGAAAATCGGAAAGCAATTCCAGCAGAAAAGCCTCGAACTCTTCATCGGCCCGATCAATCTCATCGATTAGAAGAATCTTTCTGGTATCCGTATCGATGGCTTGTAACAGCGGCCGTTTCAGCAGATATTCTTCGCCGAAAATATGCGCTTCTTTATCACGGGCACTCTTACCTGATTGCTCGTGAATCTTGATGGCCAATAATTGCTTTTGATAATTCCACTCGTAAATGGCATTATTGACGTCGAGGCCTTCGTAGCACTGTAGGCGCACCAGATCATATCCCAACAACTGAGACAGAATATATGCAATCTGTGTTTTTCCCACGCCCGGACTGCCTTCCAGCAACAGTGGCTTTTCCAGCTTCAGCATGAGGAACAGAACAGTGGCTATGTCTTCCTCGATGACATAGCCAATCTCATCAATCTTGGGAATGAGCTCTTTTGGATGTGAAAACAAAGGGAAATTATTTTTTGCGTCCAAAAATACTCTTCGCTACGGTACCGAGCATCGAGCCGGCTGTCATGGTGTTGTCGACTTCTTCACCGGCCAGCTTGGCTTTGAAGTTTGCCACAAATTGATTCAACAGCTGATCCGAAACATCATTGATCAAGCGTGAGCCAAATTGCGCTAACATCCCGACGATAGAAATCTCCATCTTGAAGTTCACCTGCGTCTTGCCATCTTCTTCCACTAAAAAGCCGTTCATCACCATATCCGCAGAACCTTTTCCTTTACTATCCAGTCCACGACCTTTCAAGGTCATTTTGTAGTCTGTATCATTACGCTCCAAAATTTCGATATCACCAGCGTAGCGTACCTTCATCGGGCCAAATTTTGTGACCACCTCACCTTTGTAATTGTTTTCATCTACCTTTTCGGTCAATACTGCTCCCGGTACACAGGTGACGATTTCCTCTGGATTCGCCAGGCTTTGCCACACTTTATCCATGGGCTCCTCAATGGTAAATTGTTTTTCAATTGTACTATTCATGATGATTGGTTTATACAGGTTTACAAAAAGAAGCACTCCGGTTCTCCGCGGAATGCTCCTTTTAAAATGATTATTATTTAAAATACCCCACTTCCTTCAACTTCTTATAAAGTTTGAAAGGCGTTACAGGGATTTCTAAATGCTCAATACCCAAATGAGATACTGCATCAACAATCGCATTGACGATGGCTGGCGGTGCACCAACCGTAGGCGATTCACCGACTCCCTTGGCACCAATCGGATGGTGAGGTGATGGCGTTACCGTATGCCCCGTTTCCCAATTTGGTGATTCCACGGCCGTAGGTACGAGATAATCCATGAAGGTGCCATTGAGGATATTGCCCGCTTCATCGTAAATCAATTCCTCGTACATGGCTGGTGCGATCCCTTGCGTCAAACCACCGTGTACTTGCCCCTGTACAATCATTGGATTAATAATATTACCGCAATCATCAATCGCTACAAAGCGACGAACTTTGATATCACAGGTTTCAGAATCGATATCCACAATGCAGATATAAGCTCCCGAAGGGAAAGTCAGGTTGGGTGGATCGTAATAATGTGTCGTTTCAAAACCGGCTTCCATTCCCGGAGGATGGTTAGTATACGCGGCAAAGACAAGCTCCTGGATCGTTTTTGCTTTTTCGGGCGCGCCTT
The DNA here is from genome assembly GCA_028285085.1 of Saprospiraceae bacterium. Lineage (GTDB taxonomy): Bacteria > Bacteroidota > Bacteroidia > Chitinophagales > Saprospiraceae > JAHDHW01. The sequence continues at coordinate 24,831 of JANQQI010000118.1, forward strand.
TGACGAAGAATTTGCCTGGTTCCCATTCGAGATCTTCTTCGCTGACCTCAAGCAGATAAGCCGCAATTTTCTTGGCCTTTGCGCGTAGCTTACGGGCCGCTACTGCTGCCGCTGCTCCCGCCGTAGGCGTACTTCGACTCGCATAGGTACCCAGACCATAAGGGGCCGTATCGGTATCTCCCTCTTCAATTTGGATGTGCTCCATGGGGATACCCAGTTCTTCTGCGACGATCTGAGCGTAAGTTGTTTCGTGCCCTTGTCCTTGTGACTTAGTACCGAAACGCGCAATGGCTTTACCCGTTGGGTGTACACGGATTTCCGCAGAATCAAACATTTTCACACCCAGAATATCAAAATTCTTCGATGGCCCAGCACCAACAACCTCCGTAAAGGTCGAAATACCGATACCCATCCATTTACCTTGCTCACGTTTTTCGAGCTGCTCTTTGCGCAGTTCATCGTAGCCCACCGCATCCATAGCTTTTTGCAAGCCCGCGTGATAATCACCCGAATCGTAAGACCAACCCGTTGGTGATGCCCAAGGGAAATCTTCTTTCTTGATAAAATTATCCATGCGGAGCTGCGCTGGATCTTTGCCCACTTCTTTGGCAAATTTATCCGTAATCCGTTCAATCGCATGCACGGCCTCCGTTACCCGAAAGGAACAGCGATAAGCTACTCCTCCCGGAGGCTTGTTGGTATATACTGCATCGGCTTCCATGTAGGCAGCGCCATAATCGTAGGAACCTGTACCGATGGAGAATAAGCCCGTTGGGAACTTCGAAGGATTGGCCGAAGCATCGGTATAACCGTGATCCGCTAATACTTTGAAGCGCGTTGCTTGAATTTTACCGTCTTTGGTTCCCGCCATCTCAGCGGTAATATGATAATCACGCGCGAAAGAATCCGCCTGAAGATTTTCACTCCGATCTTCAATCCATTTGATGGGCGCACCGGTTAGGAAGGATACCGCAATAGCAATAACGTAGCCCGGATAAACCGGTACTTTTCCACCAAAACCACCTCCAATATCCGGTGAAATGACCCGAATTTTCTCCTCCGTCAATCCGACGTGGCCAGCTACCAGCGCAATGACTGTACGAATCGCGTGTGGCGCTTGCGTGGTCATATACATCGTTAGGTGATTCTCCACCTTATTATAGGCAGCAACACATCCACAAGTTTCGATCGAGGCAACGTGAATACGGGGGATATGCATCTGTTGCTTAACAACCACATCCGCGTTATCAAAAATTTGGTCTGTTTTGTCCTTATCACCAACCTCCCAATGCCAGATATGGTTATCCGTTTTGCCTTCCTTGTCGGAACGCAAGACCGGCGCATCTTCGTCCAATGCTTTAAATGGATCCATCACTGGCTTCATTTGTTCGTACTCCACGATGACGGCCTCTTTACCATCCCGAGCGGTGTAGCGGTCCGTCGCAATTACGGCGGCCACTTCCTGAGCCTGATACATCACCGTGTCGGTAGGGAGTACCATCTGGGTATCAGACATCAGGGTCGGCATCCAGTGTAGGTTGTATTGTTCCAGGTCTTTGCCGGTTACGACGGCAATTACGCCGGGTATTTCTAATGCTTTAGAAGCATCGATCTTTTTGATTTTAGCGTAGGCGTAGGGGCTGCGCACAATATCCATGTGTAGCATACCGGGCAACTTGACATCGTCGACATAGTTACCTTTGCCTTGGATAAATCGAGCATCTTCCTTTCGCTTTTTGGAGTGCCCCATTCCTCCGATTTCCTTAGAGGTTTTACATTTTATCATTTGAAATTGAGTTTCTAAAATTGAATCAATGGTTTTAGGCTGAACCGCTGAAGCTTGATCTTCAGGGCCCGTCGTACAACAATGGGCTATACGAACTCAGGTTCGGTAGACGGCAATTCGCTACCATTCATCTTGGCAGCCGTCCATTGTATGGCTTTGACAATATTATTGTAGCCGGTGCAGCGGCAGAGATTCCCGGCAATTCCCCAGCGGATTTCTTCTTCCGTAGGATTGGGATTGTGCTCCAGCAATTCGATGGCGCGCATCATCATGCCCGGCGTACAAAATCCACAGTGCAGGGCGTGGTTGAGGTGAAAGCCCTCTTGAATAGGATGCAATCCTTCGGCGGTAGCCAAACCTTCTACGGTGGTAATTTCCTTACCATTAGCCTGCACGGCCAAGAGGGTGCAAGATTTTGCAGATTTCCCGTCAACTAGAATGGTGCAAGCACCACAGCTTGAAGTATCACAACCAATGTGAGACCCTGTTAGAGAAAGTATTTCCCGCACCAGGTGGATAAGTAAAGTTCTGGGCTCAACATCTACAGTATGTTCAGTACCGTTGACTTTTAGAGTTATTGTCTTTTTCATATTCTATTTTTATGACAAACGGCGATTCAATTGGTAGGCTAAATCGCAGCTTGGTTTATTTGAGTATTTGATTAAAGTGGTAGGGGTAAAAATGAATGCAGTTATCTATTTTATACTCCTAATGCATTAATACGACCAGTTACTTTATCCGACCGAGTGCCCGATGAATCATCCGCTTCGTAATGACTTTAACCAAGTGGCGTTTGTAATCTTCATCACCCCGTAGGTCATCGCTAGGAGAGCAATCTTCGGATGCATAAAGGGCCGCATTGGCAATATCCTCTTCGGACAATTTAGTGCCGACCAAAGCAGCTTCCGAGCGTTCGGCACGCATAGGAAGTGGATTTACATTGGTCAAGCCTATACCGGCCTTGGTGCAAGTACCGTCGGCATCTAACTCGATAGCGACAGCTACCCCAGCGGTGGCGTAATCTCCGACTTTGCGCTCAGCCTTGTGATACGCTGATCCAAATCGGCCGGCGGGTGCCGGGATTTTAATCTCAGTCAAAATCTCACCGTGCTGTACCGCGGTCATATAAAATCCGTAGAAAAACTCATCAATTGATACACTTCTGGAGCCTTCGACATTCTCAATCTCCACTTCTGCTCCCAGAGCAATCATTACCGCAGGATGATCATTGGCGGCATCACCGTGAGCAAGGTTCCCGCCGATGGTACCAAAGTTGCGTACTTGCGGATCGGCAATTAACTTGGTAGCATCACCAAAAATGTGATACTTATCTCTGACCAGATCAGAATGTTCGAGATCAGATTCTCTGGTCAGGGCACCTATTTTCAGAAAACCGTCTTCTTCTTTGACATAAGACAAGCCTTCAATGTTGTTAATGTCGATCAGACAAGTAGGTGCCGCAAAGCGTAGCTTCATCATCGGGATAAGACTGTGCCCTCCGGCTAGGATTTTGGCTTCGTCTCCGTGTTCATGAAGCAATTGAATCGCCTCCTTGATCGTGGTTGGCGCTTCGTAATTGAATTTTTCTGCAATCATGTTTAAATTATTCTATAGATTTTACTTTTAGCATTTTTATCCTCATCAAAAATTTATTCGCAAAATAGAAGAAGCTACCATTGTACCAGATTCCAAAAAACAACAAAACGACCCCCAGGTAATACAAAGGCATCGAAATATAGAGGAACTGGCAGATTCCAATCAAGGCTACACCGGTCACCGCAATTACCGTGGCTACAGTCGTTCGCTTACCACGTTTATTCATAATAATTCCAAGAATCACAAAGAGAGAAATACCCAAGGTCAGATAACCACTCCATCCGCCAAGATTAGGGTAGTAGGTTTTACCGCTACACAAGGTCATCGCACCGGTGTAGGCCATGATACAAAATGGGCATTTAGGCAGGATAGCCACTACCACTGCAGGTAAATAAGCATATATACTTTTTAAGATACCGCGCGATGGCTTTTCCTCTTTATGACAAGTCATAGAGCAGAAATTTGGAATGTAACATGATAACAAAATTATTGTTCATAATAGTAAGGAAATCACGAATTTTTATTTTAAATTTCATTAGAGTGATGTTGTAAAATATTTCTAAAGGCAAGTATCTGAGGCTTTTGTATCGGTTTTGGAGTACTCTATTCTTCTCCGCTTTGCAAGGGCGTATTTTCCCACCGTAACTACTTTCCTCCTTCTTTTCCTTTAGTAGCACGAAGTACCTAACATTGTTTTTAAGTCCTTCCTCTGAATGAGCCTAAAAAGGCTCTCCTACTCTATCAGTTTTTTATTTCCCTGATTATCAACCGTTCAAGCTAGCTGAACGGGATTGCACGAAGTTGAACAAGTTGGAACTTGGCAAGTCGATCCAAGGGCCATTAGTTTTGAAGCAGTTTCAACATCATTATTTAAATCTCTTCCGATATGCGATTCTATTCTTTCTTAGCCCTTTTACTTTTTTACTGCTATGCCTCAGCTCAATCGCCGATCAACATTCCTTTTGATGACGCTCGCTGGAACAAACAAGGCAATCATGAGCTTGTAGATTACCGAGGTCAAACGGCCTTAAAGATTGATGACGGGAAGGCGGGTTTACCCGACGTTAAATTTCTTAATGGCTTAATTGAGTTTGATATCGCCTTTGATGAAGGCCGTGGCTTTAAAGGCGTGCGGTTCCGCTGCCAGGATGACAATAATAGCGAAGAGTATTATCTCCGCCCGCACCAATCCGGCAACCCGGACGCGATGCAATACACGCCCGTTTTTAATGGCTTTGCCGGTTGGCAGTTGTACCACGGCGAGAATCATTCTAATACCCACCGCTTTCGATTCGACGAGTGGATGCATGTTCGTCTGGCCATTTTTGGAGATCAGATGGAAATCTTTATTGATAATATGTCCGTTCCAATCCTCTACGTTTTTGATCTCAAACACGATGCACTGCCCGGTTTCGTGGAAGTTTATTCTTCGAATACCGTTTACTTTGCCAACTTCCAATACACCCCTTTGAACAGTTACAACTTTGTCAGCTCAACAAAAACGCCGCCGGCTATTGAACCAGGCACAGTTGCTAGTTGGGAAGTATCCAATGCCTTCGAGGCCGCTGCTCTTGGCCAAGGATTCACTCTCCCCAAGGCCTTACCCCAAAGCTTAAAATGGCAGCAACTATCCAGTGAATTTACGGGTCTAGCCAATGTCGCCAGCATTGCTAAGGCCACTCAAACCGAGCGAACGACACTTGCCAAGTTCAGTCTCTCCAGCGAAGCCGCACAAACCAAATGGCTGGAACTTGGCTACAGCGACGATGCGCAAGTATACGTGAATGGCCAATTGATCTATCGCGGGCAACGTCGCTTTCGCTCTCGGGATTATCGCTACCTCGGTACCATCGGTTATTTTGACGCGGTCGCTTTACCTCTTAAAGCAGGCGAAAATGAAGTCATCATTGCGTTAAGTGAAAACTTTGGTGGTTGGGGCGTCAAAGCCCGTTTTCCAGATATGAATGGTATCACCTTAAAGAAATAAAAGAATGAGTTTAGTTAAGAGCATCAATTGCTCGCGTGCCCTCTTCGCCAAGTGCAGAAGGGGGCATTTTTTTAACTTCTACCACTCCACACGAAACACCAGATTGGTTGTAAAGCCCAGATTGACCTTATCATTGTATTCCAAAAACGGATCGACATCCGGATTACCACCACGGATAAAAAATTCACGCTGAAAAATATTCCGTTGGTGATATACATTCATAAACGCGAGGCCAATTTGTCCGCGCCAACGATCTCGCTCTCCACGGAAGGAGTAACTGGCCGAAGCGTTGAGCTGGTGCTGCCAAGGTAAGCGCTCACTGTTGAAGTCGTTCTCCAGCGGAAAGATGATTTCGCGGGGGCCCATGTTTTGCTGATTGAGACGCACTTCAAAATTATCCAGCGATGAATGGGGACTACCAGAAGCCAGGCGCCAACCCAACGAAAATTCAAAAACACCGGGTGACCACATGTTTACCCACTGCAATTGATGCCGCTGATCGATCGGTGCTAAAAACTCACTATCAAAAAAAGTGGGAAAGCGATAATCGATTTCGCTCAGCGTATAACTCACCCAACTGCGATAATTTCCCCAACGTTTTTTAACCAATAAATCAATCCCTCTAATTTGGGCCATGCCAATATGGAATCGCCCGGCCAAATCTTCACTAAAGCCCGTTGCAATTGAGCTCAAACCGTCGATATTTTTGCGATACGCCTGGACATCTATAAGCCACGAATCCTTTTCGAAGACCAATCCCAATTGGTATTGCTCCGCTTCCAAAATGGGCACTTCTCGACTTCCTGCAAGTGCCCAAACCGGCGTTTCGATACTCGCATCGTCTCCTTCAATCTCGTAAATCTGGCTTAGAAATTGGACATAACGCCCAGCGTTAGCATAAGCGCGAAACGCTTGCGAGAGATGATACCACAATTGAAGACGCGGCTCGAAGTAGAAATTGTCATCCGCCGCAAAGCGGGTCAGGCGCAAGCCGGCATCGACGCCCCAACGCTGATATATTGGGCTGGTGTATTTGCCGTAGAGCACTTGTAGATTGGACTCGAAATCATTGATTTCGCTCCCTTCGATATTATTCTGATCCGTTCTTGTGATTTGATACCGCACATCGTAATCAACAAATTGATAGCCTAGTTGAAAGAAGTGCTGACTGGGGCTTTTCCAACTATTAATCAAATGCACTTGCCGTTCTTCAATCTCACTCATTTTGGCTCCGCTTTTATTCGGGCGAAGCATCCCGTCACGCAGCAATTGATAGTCGTAATCATAGCGGTAACGCGTTTGTAGTCCCATCAATTTAGTCGAAAGGCCGGGCCGCCATTCGCGCTTCCAACTAAGATTCAGGCCCTGACTTTCCAGATATAAAGTATCGGTCTGGGTTTGCATGGCGCGATCGTCATCAATTTCATCCGCAAAGTCATTATTTGCAAAAAAGGTCGCCAGGCTAATTTCATCTTTGAGGCCTAATCGGTAGTTCACTTTGAGGTTTGCATCCACAAAATTAAACCGGTCCTCGATCGTAATTCCCGGAGGCAGGCGATTGAGATCGATATTTTGCACCAAAATCCCTTGTTGAATGCGTCTGGATACATTATTGAAAGTGGGTGAACGCCAGGCATCAGTAATGGAACGACGTACAGAATAAATCACAGACAGCTTGCGGTCAAATGCTTTGAAATCGCCGTGAGTGTAGGCATTGATAAAGTTGAGGCCCGCTCCAAAATGGGCTTGCTGGTCGCGACGAGGCTCGGATCTTAAGTCGATAACCCCGGAAACACGCCCGCCGTACTCCGCACCAAAACCACCACGATAAACGGCCACCTTATTGATAATATAGGGATTGAAGGCCGAGAACATGCCAAAGTAATGTGCAGAGTGATAGATCGGAATGTCTTCCCACAGGATCAAATTCTGATCGGGTGTCCCACCGCGGATATTAATTCCTGAAGCAGTACCATCGGGCGCGGAAATGCCGGGCAGAAACTGTATCGATTGCAGAACATCTGCTTCGACTTGTCCCGGCAAGGGACCAATTTTATCCATATCTAAAACGGCCGCCGAGCTATGGCTATACAATTGTACGCCATCGGTCAGATATTCGGTAACAACCACAAAATCTTCTCCAAAACTGAGATAATCCAACGCAATTTGTGGGCACCCCCTTTGGGCATATTCGGTAGCTAGAAATTGCTTTTCACGGTAGCCGACGTAGCTCACCACAAGCGTATCCGATGACGATAAAAGCGATCGCATACGAAAGCTACCATCGGTTCGGCTATTCGTACCGGCCCCTCCCCTTTTTAAATATATACTTGCAAACGGCAGCGACTCACCGGTCAGGCTATCAATTACAGTTCCACAGATGATTGTTCCGGGTAATGGTGGGGTATCAGTCGAGGGCTTTTTTGAGGTTAGCAGCACATAATTGTCATCAAGAATCTCAAATGACAGTGTTGTATTTTGAAGAATATTGGTTAGAAAAGTATTTAAATCCTCCCCAGCCGCACGATACGTAATGGAGATATTTTGAATGTCTTCTTCTTTATAGGAAAACAGAAGTCCATAGCGTGATTCGAGCTGGTTAATGACTTCTTCCAAAGAAGTAGCGTCGTATTCCAACTCAATATTTTGGGTAAAACCAGGTGTTATGATCCCTCCAAGCAATAGGCAAAGCACAATTCTTATCCACTGCTTGGGAGTATTTGCCAAAACATTTCGCAAATCGCAGTTTTTTAGTACAGTATTCAGTTCTAATTACTCATCATTGACAGTCAATTTAATCATATCATTCTCTACAGCATACGGGATGGATAAAGGACTTAGACAACTTTTTAACGCCAATTCCAAATCACTATGCGGAATATTGCACGATAATACCTGTTCTACATTCACCGTACGCGCATCAAAGTTCACATTATACTGTCGCTCGATCTCCGCCAAGACCACATGTAATGGTACTTTTCTAAATCGACTGATCCCACTGATCCAATCCGCAGCATCTTTAACCGGAACTTGCCATTCTTCGATAATTTGTCCGCCATCGAGTACACGAACAGCCCGACCGGGAGTCAATTCGCTGAGCTTAGTACCGTTTTTGGAATAAACGGCTACTTTGCCGCTTTGGCATTCCACATCCAGTGCTTCGCGCCGGGCACGCACATTGAACGACGTACCAAGAACTCTCACTTCACCGCCCGGTGTCATCACCGTAAAGGTTGATCCCTTTTGCACGCGGAAGAAAGCTTCACCTTGTAAGTTCAGTCGACGGTTGTCCTCCCAGGCCTTAGCATCGTAGCTCAAACGACTCTCAGCATTGAGTACAAAAGTTGATCCATCCGGCAAGGTCTCTTCCAGGCGTTCCTGGCGCGCCAGATCATATTCGACCAGACTATTATTAGGCCAGATGAACCAGACCGCCAGTGCCAAAGCAATAGCTGCTGCGGCATATTGGACCCAGCGATTAAGGAAACGCCGCCTGGCGGGCGGGGGACTCTGCACTTTCTTCTCGCGCAAAATGTCTTGTAGCATGGCCGATTCGTCGAAAGCTGGCACTTCCAGATCTTCGGTATGTTGATACAGGCGCGCCAGCGAGTCGTATTCGGGACGCTGTTTAAATTGCGCTAACTCTTCCGCGGTGAGTTCTCCATTTATCCATTTGTGTAAAATCTTATCATCTTTCATGATTAGGTTTGTCGTAGTTGGGAGCTGAATAATGTTTTCTCAAGAGTTGTTTAAAAAGACTTGTCGCTCAGTTTAGTTTTAAGCGCCTGTTCATAAATTATTAAACAACTTCTCACCTTAAATACAACTGAAGCCTCAAAAGACCTACTTCTATTAAACAGATTTTTTATTTATCAATATTAACTACCGGATTTTATCCGTCACCCGACGCAAAGCCGCCAAGGCATTATACATTCGTTTTTCCACGGCTTGCTTACTAATATTGAGCAATGCGGCGATCTCTTTATAAGTCTTCTTATCGATACGACTAAGCAGAAACACTTCTCTTTGTTTTTCCGGTAGGGCGGCAATAGCGGCCTCCAACTTTGCTTTCAATTCCTTTTCTTCTAACAAAAAGGCGGGGCTTTCGTGATCGGTATCGGAGGTAGGACGGCTTTGAAATTGCAAAACGACCTTTTGATGTTTGTACTCGTTGAGCAATAAATTCCGTGCAGTTTGAAAAACGTAGCCCTGTGCTCCAGAGAGCAATACCGATCGGCAATTTTGCCAAAGACGCGAAAAGGCTTCCTGTGTCAAATCCTTGGACAGGCCCGAATTACCTGTTTTGTAATACAGATAATTGTAAAGTGTCTTTGAATAATCCTTAAAAATCGAAGTAAAAGTCGATTCTTCACAAATGGAACCAGACTCGGGCATTCTTCCTGGTATTATTTTACAGTACTAATAAATCACCACTCTTATAAAATCACGCTACCTCTACCTGTCATGTAGACTTTTTTAAAAAATTAATTTTTTTTTCGTCTTGGGGTAGGTCTTTCTAAAAGTGAGTTGTCTTTATTTCAAATCGGCGATTGAGGCGCCGTTATTCAAACCCAAATTTACAAAATCCAAGCAAGCTCTTTAGCGAATGCTAAAATAAATGGGCCAAGGCCCACATGGCTATGCTATGCCCAAAGAGAATGTATCCTGAAAATAATTAAAACTAAAGATCATGAGGATTTCGAGATTATTCATTTTCACCCTAAGTGTTCTGGTATTTGTTGCCTGCCAATCCGATGACGACTTTGTAGATACATCAATCGATGATCCGATGGATATCCCGGACATTAATGATGTGGACGATCCGACTCCCGAACCAGTGAATACGGATATCGTAGAACTGGGCCGTCAATTGTTTTGGGATCCCATTTTATCAGGTGAAAAAGACGTGGCTTGCGCCACTTGCCACCACCCTAATTTTGGCTATTCTGACGGCCGTGAATTGCCAATTGGTGTAGGTGGCGTTGGCCTCGGCCCGCAACGTATTGATGCCGTCAACGACGACATCGGCCTGGTGCCTCGAAATTCACCAACCATCATCAATACCGCTTTCAATGGCATGGATGAGCTCGGAAACTACGATCCCGACCTTGCGCCGATGTTTTGGGATAATCGAACACTCAGCCTTGAAGCACAGGCGATTGGTCCGCTACATTCTTTTGAAGAGATGCGTGGTCATGCATACGACGAAGCGCTGACCATCGATAGCATCGTCGCTCGTCTTCAGTCTATTGATGCTTATCGCAACAGCTTTGAAGCTATTTTCAGTGGTTCCGATCCGATCAATTCTAATACTATTGGTGAGGCTATCGCAGCGTTTGAGCGTACGATTACAGCTACAGATAGTCCTTTTGACCGCTTTCAGGCAGGCGATCAAAATGCGTTAACACAAGCCCAAATTCGTGGCATGAACCGCTTTAATCAGGTTGGCTGCGATGATTGCCACAGTGGGCCGATGTTTTCTGACTATCAGCTACACGTTCTTGGTGTACCGGACAATGATTTGCTCAGTTTTTCGGATGACGGAGCAAACGGTACCTACGCTTTTCGTACGCCGACCTTGCGTAATTTGTCGGATACCGGGCCATACTTCCATAATGGCGTCGCCGGGAATCTCCAGCAGTCGATTCAGTTCTACATTACAGCCCGTAATGCTGCGAACGGAGGTCCCGGTGGCCCGGGTGGCCCTCCCGGTGGTCTGGCCGCTAATCCAAACGTAAACGCTAATGAGTACGATCCCGAAATTCGCGATCTCGGCAATCTGAACCCCAATGACATCCAGGATATTGTAGCCTTCATTCGGGCTCTTGACGATCCAAACTACGACCGTAGTGTTCCGTCGAGTGTACCGAGTGGTCTCTACCCTGGTGGCAACATCGACTAACCACAACGGCTTTCAACACCCCCAATTGCTACTACTTGCCAAACAGTACCTATTTCAAAAACTCTAAAATCTGCCAATTATGAAGAAGCAACTGCAAGCATTACAACGTGATCAGACTTTCTCGTGGATTCCACTGTTCTTTTTGATCCTGATTATCTGCTTGATTTCGGTAGATGCCGCCCAAGCACAAACTAGACGCGTCCGTATTAACGGAAAATCGGTCAAGCACGTAGAAAGAATCCAGGATGACTCCCGCTCAGCTAATTGCGTCCGTTTACCGGATCGCACCATCGATGGAACCTGCAACAACATCAGTCAGGCCGATAGCGAATATTGGGGCGCATCCGATATTCAACTCTTTCGAGAGATGGCAGCCGCCTACGGCGCACCGGACTTTTTTAACGATATGGGAGGCAATTGTCGTCTAACCCCAAGAGCCATTTCAAATCTAGTGGTTGCCCAATCCGAGGATTTACCCAGCCCACGGAATTTAAGTTCGCTGGTCTTCACCTGGGGACAGTTTTTGGACCACGATATTGATTTGACCCCCGAAGGGGAAACCGAATATGTGCCGATTCTATTGCCGTCTGACGAATCACTATTTACTTCGCCGATTCCATTCTTACGCTCCGAGGTACACGCGGGGAGTGGCGTCACGGATGATCGTGAACAAGAAAATCTAATTACATCCTGGATTGACGCTTCGCAAGTTTACGGCTCAGAGGATTCCCGCGCCAGTTGGTTGCGTACGTTCAATAACGGTAAGCTCAAAACCTCCGCGGGTAACTTACTACCCTACAATACCGTTGATGGGGATTTCGATAGTGCCATCGACACTGAGGCACCAAGTATGGCCGGAGATGGCGGCGGCACGACCAAGGTATTTGTCGCTGGAGACGTGCGGGCCAACGAACAACCCGGTTTAACCGCTTTGCATACCTTATTCGTTCTGGAGCATAACCGCATTTGTGACCAGCTCGTGGATCAAGGTCAAACGAACGATGAGGACAACTACCAACGGGCCCGAAAAAGAGTCGGTGCGCTGATGCAAGCCATTACCTACAATCACTTTTTGCCAGCATTAGGTATTGATGTTACGCCTTACGGCGGCTACAACGATCAGGTGCAGCCGGATATCAGCAACATTTTTGCCACGGCAGCCTACCGCTTAGGGCACACCATGGTTACTGATGAAATTCCACTCTTGGCGCCCGACTGTCAGGCGGTGGATGGTGGTAGCCAACCCTTGTTATCTGGTTTTTTCAACCCGGCATTTACCAGTAACTACGGCATTGAAGTGATCTTACAGGGGCTGGCATCCCAGACACAGCAAAAGGTAGATGTAATGATCGTCGACAACCTGCGTAATTTCTTATTCGGCGACCCCTCTAGTGGTAGTGCATTTGGTCTAGACTTAGCTTCATTAAATATCCAGCGGGGCCGCGATCACGGTTTACCAGATTATAATTCGGTGCGGGCCTATTTCACTGGATTCCCGGCAGATGACTTCAGTAATATCACTGCTGATAACGATTTACAAAATGCTTTAGCGGCAGCCTACGGCAGTGTGTACGACATGGACTTGTGGGTTGGTCTGTTGGCTGAAGATCCTCTGCCGGGTTCTTCTGTCGGGTTGACCTTAAATGCCATTTTAGGCCAGCAATTCGAGCGATTACGAGATGGAGACTTTTATTTCTACATGAACGATCCGGCATTCACTAATCAGCAACGGAATCAATTCAACAATACCGATTTAGGGGATATTATCCGGCGTAACACCGCCATCCAAAATCTGCAAGATGATATTTTCTTCGCCGCCAATTGTAATCCAAACGGTGGTGGTGGCGGAGGCGGCGGTGGTGGTGGAGGCGGAGGACCCGGTGGTGGACCCGGCGGCGGCGGACCTGGTGGTGGTGGTCCTGGTGGCCCGGGAGGCGGTGGCAACAATAATGGCCCCGGTCCTAACCAAATGAGCACAATGCCGAATCCTTCGACTGGTCAGATTTACCTCCAAGCAGAATTCGTAGAGGAGACAGAGCAAGCGAGTCTACAAGTACAAGATTTGAACGGAAAAACACTCTTCCGAGACCAAGTGTCCGTTGATGGTCACTTTCTCAACCACGATTTGGATTTGGAACGACTGCCACCTGGTCTTTACTTAATCACACTGCAAGCCAAAGATATAACGATCTCTAAGCGGATCGTGCTAGAATAGACAGTTCTAATTGAGGGGCTTGATTCGATTAATTCGAATCTTGCTGATCTAGCCCGACTTTCCATGGAAAGTCGGGTTATTTTTTGGGTTTGAAAAGGGGAACGTTTTCCATATTCTGGTATAAATAGAATATGGATCGAATAAATAAAACAAATCAGCAAGAACAAAAATCGGCTAAACCGTCTTCGAGAAGCACGCCGCATGCTACTTTCCAATTCAAAGACCTCCGACCGGAAAGCTTAATACAACAGCAGCAGCAAGCGAAGCTCCACCAAAGCCCACAACTGCAATCTGTGGCTCAGCTAAAGGCAATGGCCCAAGCGGCTATGACTCATCCCGTTATTCAACCCAAACTGAAGATAGGTGATAACACCTATTCTGAACTCAAAGCAATCAACCAAAACCCTGCTGATCGCGAAGCGTTTGATAGCTTGTCCTGGCAACAAAAAGGTATTATGAGATCCTTACTTTACGATAAAGGGAAAACGTTTGACTTCTACAGCGAGCTGGCCAAAATGGATAAAACCTTCACGGGGGCGAGTGGTGATATTGTAAATGGACCTTATCACCAGCATACTGATGCTAAGCATGACTTATCATTTCAATCGAGAGATGCAGAAGTTGCCATCTTACAAAAAGTTGATAATTATTTGCGCTCTCTAAATTTTCGGACCAAGTATCTACATTTCGATCTGTTCATCAGATTGAGTAAAGGCCCTTGTACAGCCTGCCGACAGTTATTCACCCAAAAATTTAAAGCACACTATCCCAATGCCCGTTTAATTATTGAATACAATCAAACCCACGCACATGAAACGGCAGATGCCCCACTTAATTCTTCTCAAAGAAGACTAACCTATGGCTTCGAAGATGCCCAGGGCGTAAAGGGAAGTTATACAAAAGTATTGCCTGCAGGACATTCCATCATTTTGCACAGAGTAAAGGGCTACAGTGGAAGCACGCTCCATAACCTTCTGGATCAGTATATGAAAAAATACAATTACGATAACAGTGAGGTGGATTCTTTTGTAGCGGCGACTCATTTTGTCAAAAAAGACGACCGAGTAGCCGTCAGCGACTGGCTAAAGCAAGCACTTTTAAAAACCGAGCAAGAAACACCAACCGAGAGAGACCAAGCAGTTATTTCCGGTATGACTTATCAGAAAAGAGGAAGTAAAGTCACCGCAGAAGCCCGTTTGATTATCATTTAAGTACAGATCAGCAAATCTGACTTCGGCGCCGTCCAAAAGCCACAAGTTTTCCTATTTTTGTCGAATGCATAAAAGTATTCAACTTGCTTTATTGTTTTTGCTTGGATTGCTGGACATGACCACTGGCCAAGCACAGATATTCATCCCCTTGACCAATCCATCCTTTGAGCTGGATCAACCGGCTCTGAACCGACAAATATCCGGTTGGACTGCTTGTGAGCGTCCTTTCCAGATGGATTTACCTGCACTCATCAAGGATCAGATCGATAGCCTGCCCGTAGCACCTGCCGCGCACGGTGTACATTTTATTGGCTTGGTTGTCCGGGGGGATAGCACACAGGAGAGCTTGGCACAACGCTTAGCACAGCCCTTGAAAGCCGGACAGCAATACCGCTTCAGTTGTCAACTGAGTCGGACCGATAGTTTTATTGTCCAAAGTATGTCAGCTCCTAGGCAGGATTCCTTGCCCCCACAGCTGACCAGGATTGATTATACCGGCACGGCCAAGCTAGAAATTTGGGGTGGCGGCGGGCCTTGCGATTTTGCCGAACGTTTGGCCAGCTCGCCGAACATCGATACGATCGGATGGAGAGATTACAACTTTACACTATCGCCACAGTATAGCCATACTTATCTCATCTTTAGAGCGATGTGGGCCGACAGCAGTTATTATGATGGCCATGTTTTACTGGATCGTTGTTCGCATCTGTTGCAATCAAATAACTACCTAGTTTTTAATGACTCGACGATGCAAGCCCGCTTACAGGTAGATGATTTGAGGCAAGATAGCCTCGCTCAGTTTTTGAATAGCACACCAGCCATTTGGTCACAACTAGGGCGCTTTCCCGATAGTACAATGGTGCATCTGCGACGACTTCGAGACGTTCGGTGGTTATTGAGCTATACTAAAAAAGAGAGTTTATTTTATTATTTGTACAAAACGCCCGAAGATAAAATGCGGCGTTTGAAGGATCAATTTGAAGTATTTGGGATGTCAAAACTGGCAGAAACACTTGATCGATTGATTACCCTGAATGTACGACGTTATGAAAATGAAACGACTTCCTACCAAGATTTTGCCTATTATGACAACGGTGAAAAACATTTGCGAGCGGCCCTTAAAGATGCCAATCCCAAGGCTTTGATGCGACTGTATTTGGAAAGTAATTTTGAGGAAATCATCCAAGAGTTGAATCAGCTGACTTTCCCCTACGAAGCTCGTCTATCGCAGTAACACAAAAATTAAGCAGCCGCCTGTCGGGCCGCCCGATATTTAAACCACATCGCCACCGAAAAGCCGGAAATCAAATGCCAGATGCCCCACCAGGCGGCAATCATCGCCATTCCACCGAGCCCGCCAAAGAAATTGAAGATCAGAATGAGTCCCAGCCCGGAGTTTTGAATCCCCGTCTCAATGGAAATGGCTCGAACGTCCGGCATTGGTAAACGCATGCTTCGTGCAAACCAAAAGCCGAGTAACAGAGCAGCGGTATTGTGTACCAAGACAATGATAAAGACTTTACCGACGTGCTGTACGATATTGTCGTAATTACCGATCATCGCAAAAATCACAAAGCTGAAGAAGATGATGATACTCAGCCAACGGACCGGCCGCTGAATTTTTTGGCTAAAGGCCGGAAAGCGGTAATTGATCCACATGCCCAGCATCAGCGGCACAAAAACGAGCTGGATAATAGTGTACACCATCTTGGCGGCATCTACCGAAATAGACTGCCGCAAGGCTTCAGTCGCCGGTAGCCATTCTGACCAGAAGCCAAACGCCAACGGGGTGATGATAATTGCTGAGAGCGTAGTCACAGAGGTTAAGATCACCGAAAGTGCAGCATTCGCATCCGCCAGGTGAACCGCAAAATTCGAAACGTTTCCGCCCGGGCACACCGCAATAAGTACCATCCCCAGAGCGATACTTGCCGGTGGATTGAAATACATCGCCAATAAGATTGTCAAAATCGGTAATAACAATAACTGGGAGACCAATCCGGTCAGCGGGGCCTTCGGTCGCCGGAATATCTTCTGGAAATCATCTAGCCGAATGTCCAGTGCTACGCCAAACATCAAAAAGGCCAGGCAGATATTGAGCAAAGTGAGTTGCTCAGGGTTGAAGTTGATTTTGATCGCATCGATGCCTTCCATCTGTGTCTACCGTTTGTTGGTCTTACCCAAATGTAAGCATTCTGCACGATTTTGGGATAAAAAGTCTAATTTGAAGTGTTGTAACTTGTATAGTCGTGCGTAGGTTAATTAAACGTTTCTTTTTCACCTTGGCAATCACCGTTTTGCTTACCGTCCTATTCCGAGGGCCAATTTTTCGTTTCTTTATTTCCTATCATCATTCAAGTATACATCCCGAAAACTTAGCTTGTCCGGCAGTTCTTCAGCAAGAATTAGATAAATGGGCAAGACAATATCCCGAAGCTACACTGGCTGATAAAATCCAATTTGCTCAAACCATCACCGCTAAGTCATTAAACTTTGTCAATCATCCTACCTCAAGCGAGTTAGAGCAAATGATTGTCAATGGCTCAGCACATTGTGTGGGCTATGCTCGGTTCATGGTGGTTTGTATACAACAGCTTTGTAAAACGGAATTCGAGCAGCAACAGCTTTCTATTTCCCGAGCGCGAGGGCGACTTCATTTCATGGGATTTGATCTTCATCGCTTATTTTCTTCGCCTTTTTGGAAAGATCACGATTATGTGATGATCATCGACCGAGCACAACCACAGGTATTAGGATACGACCCTGTTCTCTACGATTACCTAGATGTATCAAGCATAAAGCTTACAGATTGGGAGGGTAAAATAGAAGAATAGTGATATAAGATCTCCAAGCATTCAAAACCACTTGTCAGTATCTGATTGCGCAGTCTGCTACCTACTGGATTGTAAGCATTAGATCCCGTCTTTAAAGAAGCTACTCCAAAATTCTTAGCGAGGTATAACGACGACTCTAATTCCACTGGAATAAAGGGGCTGCTATATGAATAAGGCTAAGATAAACTCTGCCCAGTATGACAAACTGGAAAATATATTAAGGATTCAGAATAAACTATAAATCTGGGATGATAAAGCAATTTATTTTGTCTCATCAAATTTAATTGACTCTTTCATTCTAATTTCAGATGCAATTCTTATCAAAAACATACATGACCTTATTGCTCATTTGGGCGATCGGAATGCTTATTTGGGGGCTTGCTGGTTTTTTTGAATACTTCACTGGTATTGTGCCATTCATACAATTGCAAAACGCAGCCTACCCAAATGGTGTTCAGTTCGTTCACTGGTTGCTCATCACTTTAACCGGGGGCGTATTCTTGTTTGGGTATATATTCCGGTGGAAATGGACGCCCTTTGCCATGATTCTGCTTTTTTCCAACTTGGCCATTTTATGTACAATCCAAACCTTTGATTTCATGTCAGAGCAATGGGGATATTCTCAATATTTTACGGAGATCGTGTTTTACATTATTCACTCCTCATTTTTACTCATTTCTTCTGTTTCTAAATTGCGCTTTGAATTTAATTTATAACACATGAAAAATATAATTATTGCGGGTGCTTCGGGGATGATTGGCAGTTTGATTTTAGAGCATTGCTTAGCCTCATCGAATATAGGTCAAGTGACTTCTTTGGTTCGTAAAAAAACGGATATCCAACATCCTAAATATGATGAAGTCATCATCAACAATTTTACTGACTATAGAAATCAAGCTGATTTATTTAAAAATAAAGATGCCGCTTTTTTCTGCATCGGTGTTTATACTGGACAAGTTTCGGATGACAAGTTTAGAGAAATTACAGTTGACTATGCGGTTGCTTTCGCGAAAGCATTAAAGATGAGTAGTCCAAATGTCAACTTGTGCTTTTTAAGTGGTGCAGGCGCTGATCGCACCGAAAAAAGCAGCACTTCTTTTGCGCGATATAAAGGAATGGCAGAAAATCAAATTTCTGCTATGGGGCTAAATTTCCACATATTCAGGCCTGGCTATATTTATCCTGTAACGCCAAGAAGAGAGCCCAATTTGATGTATCGAATTATGAGAACACTTTATCCACTAATTAAGCTAATGGGAAACAACAGCAGTGTTAAGTCGACTGAATTGGCGGCGGCGATGTTTCAAGTCGGATTAGATGGTGCTCATGCGGAAGTATTAGAAAACAAAGACATTTTAAAATATTCATAAACACCTTTAATGGAATAAATATTCATTTTCAAGTTCTAACACGAACTCCCAAACAAATTATTTCACAACAAAAACAAGTACAAAATCATGGAAAGTAACATTGAAAATATCAAAGTGGAGAAAATAAACCATTCCCATCGAAAGATTTACACTGACATAATTATTAATGCTAAACCTGAACAAGTTTGGTCCGTTTTGACTGACACCAAGTCTTATAAAAATTGGGCGGCTTTTTTGGTAGATATCCAGGGAGAGATAAAAGATGGCGAAAAAATTACCGCCGTTTTTCAAGTTAACCCTCAAAAAGAAAAATTCAATACAATTGAGCACATCATTTCGGTATCCGAAGGCGAAGAGTTTTTCTGGGCCGAAAAAGGCCCCGGAGGCATCAAAGACAATCATCACTTCAAGGTAGAATCTATCGAAAACGGGAATACTAAATTCATTCAATCAGATGAAATCATGAAAGGAATGACCTGGCTAATGGGAGGTAATTTATCAAAAATCTATGCGGAAGGGTACCAAGCATTTAATCGAAAATTAAAAGCTGAGGCAGAGCGAAGATTTAATAAGTAATGAGCCATAAAAATCAGACTTCATGAACTTCAAATTAAAAAATATTCCTTCCCAAAAAGGTCGAGTTGCAATCATTACCGGCGCGAATAATGGCATCGGCTTTGAAACTACTTTAGCAATGGCCAAATATGGGTTTAAGACAATCATGGCATGTCGAAATTTAGCAAAAGCAGAAAAGGCAAAAGCAGCTATCTTAGAAAAAATTCAGAATGCAGATCTAGATATCCTTCAATTGGATTTAAGTGATTTTAAAAGTGTAGAAACTTTTGCCGAAAACTTCAAAAACAAATATGATCGTCTTGATATATTGATTAACAATGCTGGCGTTCTAATCTATTCGGGAAAAAAGAACAAAGCAGGTATTGAGCTTCAGTTCGCGACTAATCATTTGGGACACTTTCTATTAACAAATCTATTATTGGAAAAAATGCCTGACAATTCTGCCTCCCGAATTGTCGCCTTGAGCAGTCTGGCACATAAAGAGGCAGAAATTTATTTCGATGATTTAAATTGCGAAGAAATAGAAGATAAAGGAGCAGCATACGGTCAATCCAAATTAGCGAATCTCATTTTTG
Organism: Saprospiraceae bacterium; assembly: GCA_028285085.1. Classification (GTDB taxonomy): domain Bacteria; phylum Bacteroidota; class Bacteroidia; order Chitinophagales; family Saprospiraceae; genus JAHDHW01. Next base: position 44,883 of record JANQQI010000118.1, read on the forward strand.
CCGATGAGTTGAATCGTAGATTAAAAAAAAGGAATAAAAAAATCATCGCACTTGCTGTACATCCAGGTGGTTCGGATTCAGGACTTTTTGATGAAATGTCTAAAATAAAATATTATACCTTTAAAATACTGTCACCTTTTATTTTACACTCTAATGCTTCTGCAGCCAAGCCAAGTCTTTTTGCCGCATTAAGCCCGGAGGTAAAAGGAGGAGAATATTTTGGTCCGCAGGGTTTTATGGAATTTAGAGGAAAAGTAGGTGTAGCCAAACGAAGTAATTATTCCAAACGAGAGGATGTAGCAATAAAACTCTGGCAATTATCCGAAGAAATGACCTCTCAAACTTTTTTATAATTATAGGTAAATGATGGCAGTTTTAATATCGAGGTGGATGATCGTGATTATTACTGTAAATGCTATCCTACTGCTATTATATTTGGGAGGTCAAAAGTCGGTTCAAGCTGAGTTAATTATCGAAGCAAATCCACAAAAGATATGGGACATTCTAATGGATGAAGAAAGTTATCAAAAGTGGAATCAGGTTTTGATCCCCATAAAAGGTAAAATTGAACAAGGAAATATGTTGACTTACAAGTTAGTACTACCGGAAGGTCATCCTATCGAGATTGGAATGAAAGTAGCGAAATTAGTTCCTCCGAAACTATTGAATCAAAATGGAGGTTTCCCGGGAATTTTCACTTACAACCATCGGTATATTTTAGAGCCAGTTGGAAATAGCACTAAGGTAACCATACACGAATATTTCAGGGGAATAGCTGTGCCCTTTTGGGATACCGGGTGGCTAGAACAAGCTTATATTGATTTGAATAAATCGCTTCGCGAATACATTCTCGATTAATTTGTGACCAAAGTCAAAAAATAGTATGTTTAATCCTGTCAACTGAAAACAGATGAAAGAAATATTTCAGATAAAAAGCATTGCAGATATGCATGATGTTTTCGGACTATCGAAGCCTCAGCATCCACTGGTTTCAGTTATTCGGTTTAGGAATACTCAGATCAAACCGGAATACCATCACATTCGTTGCGCCTTCGGTATGTATTGTATTACTCAAAAGAATGAAATCGATGGTAGCATGAGATATGGTCGTAATTCTTATGACTTTCAAGAAGGTTCTATGCTATTTATCAAGCCCGGGCAAGTCCTCCGCTATGATGGTCATCAATCCACGGCGGAAGATCCTGGATGGGCTTTATTGTTTCATCCTGATCTCATTAGAAAATCTGAACTAAGTAAATCCATTGATAATTATTCGTTTTTCTCTTATGATATAACGGAAGCATTACATCTTTCTGAGGAAGAAAAACAATCGCTCGAGGAGGTAATCACAAAAATTGAGAAAGAATACCAGCAAAATATTGACCGCCATAGTCAGCGATTAATCATTTCCAATATCGAGTTGTTATTGAATTACTGCACGCGATATTATGATCGTCAGTTTTACACTCGTGAAAATTTGAACAAGGATATTTTATCAAAATTTGAGAACTTACTCAAAAACTACTATGCGGCTAATCATCAATTAGATACCGGCATACCTTCAGTGAGTTATTGTGGAAAAGAACTCAACCTATCCTCCAAATATTTAAGTGATTTATTGAAAAAAGAAACAGGCAAAAATGCCAAAGCCCATATTGATGATTTCCTGATGAACAACGCTAAAAATCGTTTATTGAATTCCATGGAATCGGTGAGCGAGGTAGCTTACGCCTTGGGGTTTGAGTACGTTCAGCACTTTTCTACTATGTTTAAAGCAAAGATAGGGCTAAGTCCAAGTGAGTATAGGCGATTAAACTAACTAAATAGCATGTCGCTGATAGAGGAAATCTGATCTGCCATCCTATCTCAAGGATTAACAGCGCTCAAAACCGTAAAATTCTATCCCTTCCTTCTCTTTAGAATAGTGCGTCACTTTGTATCTCTTCCGGTAGAATAAAGGCTTTGAACATCACCCCTCACCACCCATCTTTTTTTTCAAAACATTGACAATCAACTACTTACACCAAAAACGGTTCTAACAACTTCGATATCCCTAACAGCTTTTGAGTCCAGTGTTTATACTGAGTGCCTTTGTTGCCCTAAGCCAAGTTTTAGAGTAATGCCGACGATTTCCACAAATAATTTTCACATCGTCCAACTTATTACTATTTTTAGACGGATCGAATCAAAACCCTGACTTTGTCGTATGTTAAAAGAGAATACGTCAAACCAGTCAACCTTCAGGAGCACAGCACTATGGCAAAAATATTCAATTGGGGCATCATCGGATTAGGAAAAATCGCTCATAAATTTGCCCAAGATTTACAAGTGATTAAAGGCGCCCGATTGCATGCCGTGGCTTCTCGAACCCTATCTAAGGCCGAGGAATTCGCAAAACAGTATCAGGCCAAACACGCCTACGGGAGTTACGAAGAAATGATGTCTTGCCCAAAACTAGATGTCATCTACGTGGCTACACCTCACGTGATGCACTGCGCGAATACGATCATGTGTCTCAATCACAAGATTCCAGTCCTTTGCGAAAAGCCATTTGCGATGAATGCCGCGGAGGTCCGACGCATGATTGCCGCCTCAAAGAATAATAATACCTTCCTGATGGAGGCGCTCTGGTCTCGCTTTTTACCGACCATCAAAAAAGCCATGCAATT
>JANQQI010000131.1 GCA_028285085.1 Saprospiraceae bacterium
CATTGATTCGATGGAAGTTAGCGGCCAGATCATCGACGCCGTCACCAAAGAACCGGCCGAAGAGATGCTCGTGATGCTCTACGATAATTTAAGTGATACCGTAGTACGAACCGAACGCCCTTTCTACTTTGCAAAAACGGATAAGCAAGGCGAGTATACTATCAAAAATGTCAAAGCCGATACCTTTAAAGTGTTTGCTTTACAAGACGCCGACCTTAATTATTTGTTTAACCAGGATAGTGAATTGATCGGCTTCCCGGATAGTACCTTCATCCTTTCCGGCACGCGTAATCGACTCCCCACTTTCGCGATGTTTCAAGAGCGTCCCAGTCCCCGTTTAATGAGTAAGGAGGTCAAAACTTTTGGGAAAGTCAGTTTGGCCTTCAATTTAAAGCCTTATGATATTGTGGCCCGGGCCGATTCTAGCGGACGCAATTTATATTTTGATCGGGTCGGTGATAGTCTGAATGTTTGGTATAATCAACGCAACGAATCAGAATGGTCTATTTACTTGAGCCGAGATACCAACTATCGAGATACCGTTCTTGTCAAACCTAGCGAAAGAGCCGCATTTTTTGAGGAGAAAAAGCTGTTATTCGATGGCAGTAGTAAATCTGGTAGTATTTCGCTGAACCCCGCACGCCCCATTCTCCTGCCGTTCAATCATCCGCTCGAATCTATCGCTCAAACGCGCATTCAATTGTTGGAAGATAGCTTGCGAACACCCGTGACTTCGGCACAAATCACGCTCGAAGGGCGGGAACTAAAAATTGAGCACAAATGGCAAGAAGGCGCGCCTTACGAGTTGCTGATTCTGCCCAATGCTTTAAAGGATATTTTTGATTTAAAAAATCAGGATACTATTGCCAGAACTTACCAGGTCATGCGTGAGGAAGATTTTGGTAATTTTAAAATTCAAGTCAATGGGCTAGACAGCGCCAGTCAATACGTTTTACGTTTATTGTTTAAAAATAGTGATACCTTAGTTGATAGCTGGATTGTGCAAAACACCAGCACCCATAGCCTCGATCTGGCCTACTTACCTCCAGGAAAATATTTTTTGGAAATCGTGACAGATTGGAACAAAAATGGCCGGTGGGATAGTGGAAATTATGATTTAAAACTACAGCCAGAACCCATTTTCACCAAAGCGTTGGAAGAATTGAGAGCCGGCTGGCAGGTGGAAGCCGGGGTTGATTTAAAATAAAGTGCTGCCTTTATGATATTACGCGCCGAAAAATTAGTCAAAATATACGGCCGCCGCAAGGTGGTCAAAGAGGTTTCGATCCAGGTCAATCAAGGCGAAATTGTTGGTCTATTGGGTCCTAACGGAGCCGGAAAAACCACAACCTTTTATATGGTTGTTGGCTTTATTCGTCCTAATGAAGGAAAAGTATTTCTAGGCGAAGAAGATATTACCCAGCTCCCGATGTACAAACGCGCCCAACGAGGCATCGGCTATTTGCCACAAGAGCCTTCGGTCTTTCGCAAGCTTAGCGTAGAAGACAATATCAAAGCGGTACTTGAAATGACTAAGCTCAGTAAAGCGGAGCAGCGCGACCGACTCGAAAGCTTGATCGAAGAATTTCGGCTCGATAAAGTACGCAAAAGCCCCGGGGATACCCTTTCGGGGGGCGAACGTCGTAGGACGGAAATTGCCCGAGCTCTGGCGACAAGTCCTAATTTCATTCTGCTCGATGAGCCCTTTGCCGGGATTGACCCTATCGCCGTAGAGGACATTCAATATATTGTCGCTAAGCTCAAAACCAAAAACATTGGTATTCTAATCACCGATCACAATGTCCAAGAAACACTTTCGATCACCGATCGGGCTTACTTGATGTTCGAGGGTAATATTCTCAAGGCGGGCACCGCCGAAGAATTAGCCGCCGACGAAATGGTGCGCAAGGTTTATCTCGGAAAGAATTTCGAGCTCCGACGCAAAGTGATCGATATTGATGAGTAGTAAGTCCGGTATGAAACAGCTCCAATCCCTACCTTATTTGTTTGTACTCTGCCTCTTGCTGGCCAGCCTGCCGATGTCCTGCGAATCGGAGCCGCCTAAATTGCGTAAAGCGGATTATAAGCTCATTGATACCTTGGTCAAGGAGCAGACCGGTCCGCTCCGCCCCGTACTTGATAGCCTATGTGACTTGCGTTTTGCAAATGAGGTGGAACGCGCGCGCGATTCTATCTTTGAATTACGCTATCAGGAATTCACCAGCAAACTCGGAAAATGATGAAGGCGAAAATATACTTGTGGTTGGGTATTTTTTCTGTGCTGCTCACACTAGGCTGTCGCCAAACGCAAGAGCAGCATCCCACGATCGAAGAACTCATCGACGAAGCGGTCGCCCGACGCCTCAAAGAATACCGAGAGACCCGTGAACGCAATTGCCGCAAAAAAATCATGGAACACGCACACGATCTGGCTGACTCGATGCTCATCGCCCGGGTCAAAGATTTAATGCTCGAAGATACCGTGCTCCGCCCAGAAAGACTCAATCGGCCGTTCCGGCCCGAGACTCGACCACCCAGAGATACCTCTCCGCCGGTGCCATTGCTTCCACTCGACTCTTTGCTGCAGGATACAATAGAGTTGGAATCGGAAAACTAACTCTCACTCTCTTCACGCGCGAGCCGTTGTAATACTCTTTCGTGATAGCCGTGCAAATTCTTATTCAACTTACCAACCACCCGCCGGGCATCTTTTTTGATCACTTTTTTGGGCGAGAAAATCCTTAAGAATACCCGCGCCCAATGGTTAGTGCGTACATAATACGGAAAAGGCGCAGTGAGATCATCCAGAGCCGAATCTGCTACCACTAATGCTTCCAAACCCGTTGTACTCCCCTTCTTGGTTGTTCCCATTCTTAGTACAAAAAATGTCTTCTCTTCCAAACGGATTTGCGGATCACTTTCTAAATTTTCATTGACAAAAATGCCCTCTTTTACCCCCGATTTCAGTTGGACCACTGCGGTATCGTAAACAAAATAAAGCGCAGAGAAATCATATAATTCCTCCATCGCATTTACCAGTTCCCGATTATAGCGATCTCGTTTTTCAATGGTCTTTTCAATTTCCGCTTCGTAGCGCGCACGCGTTTTCGCATCCAGGTTATCTTTCGCCAATGCTTCGTTGAGTGCTTTGAGTTTATTTCGCTTACTGGGAAGTCGTACTACTATGGCGCCTTCTCGCAATGCTTGAATGGCTTCCATTGAGCGTTGTTTTGCCGATGACTGTGCCGTTACGGTCGATCCACTCAGTAGCCCTAAAAACAAAAAAATCACTATTCGACAATGAACCATTCTTATCATGCTGTTAATATTTAGTTAAACTCTATTCGAACAATAAGTCCGATGAGGGGAATCAAGATGTAATATTGCGATTTATAGTAAAAATTTAAGAAATTTGTCGGCACTATTTTCACGATTATCAATACGATCTTTTATATAGGGATTAGGATAGAAAATCTTAAACTGAGAAATCAAAAATTTGCCTGCTTAATCTCATAACTGTACTTTGAAACATTCAAAGTCCCTTAAAACGCAACGCGCAATATCATGCAGCAACCGGTAAACATCGAAGCGATTAATCAACAAATCTATCAAGAAAGCGCCTTTATTGAAAAACTCAACGCCGAAACGGGGCGCGTCATTGTCGGACAAAAACACATGATCGAACGCTTGATGCTGGGTTTACTGGCGCGTGGACATGTGTTGCTCGAGGGTCTACCGGGTTTAGCCAAGACGCTCGCGATTAAGACCCTTTCCTCTGCAATCAATGCCAAGTTTAGCCGAATTCAGTTTACTCCGGACTTACTTCCCGCAGATATCATCGGTACGATGATCTATAACCCCAGTAAAAACGAATTCACAGTACGAAAAGGCCCCATCTTTGCCAATTTCATCTTGGCCGATGAGATCAACCGTGCACCGGCTAAAGTCCAGTCGGCTTTGCTGGAAGCGATGCAAGAACGACAAGTAACGATCGGTAACGATACGTTCAAGCTAGAAGAACCTTTTTTGGTACTTGCTACGCAAAACCCCATTGAGCAAGAAGGTACTTACCCCTTGCCGGAAGCACAGGTGGATCGTTTCATGCTGAAGGTCAAAATTAGCTACCCAAATAAAGAAGAAGAGCGCCAGATTATTCGCCTCAATCTCCTGGGTGGTGCTTTCGAAAAAATTGAAGCAGTAGTTGATCCGGCTACCATCTTGCGCGCACGCGACGTCGTTCGGCAGGTTTACATGGATGAAAAAATCGAACAATACATCATCGATATTGTCTTCGCCAGCCGCCAGCCAGCGGATTATGGCCTGAATCTGGCGCCTTTGATCAGCTACGGCGGATCGCCTCGGGCCAGTATCAATCTCGCTATGGCAGCCAAAGCTTACGCCTTTATGAAACGACGAGGTTACGTCATTCCTGAAGATGTACGTAGTGTTTGCCACGACGTGATGCGTCACCGAATTGGGCTCACCTATGAAGCAGAAGCCGAAAACGTCACCCAAGAAGACATTATCAATCAAATTCTCAACCGCGTCGAAGTGCCTTAATTTCCAATCGGAAAAATTTATTACATGCGTCCCTTTATCGTTTTAGGTCTCGTTCTTCTCACCTTGCCTCTGTTTGCTCAACAACAGCAAATGGCCAGTGAAGTCCGTGGTCTCTTCGATAAACCTAACAAGATTGAATGGCTCCGGCATTTCACCGGCTACTTCGATGGGATCAGCACGGTTCAGGTTACATTAGCCTACGACGGGAAGCGCTGTCGTGGCCAATTGCGCTACGTTGAAAGCAAAGAAGTCTTCTGGCTCCAAGGCACGATCAAAAAAGGAGAACTCCGCCTACAAGAACTCGATTACAATCTGAATCTCAGTGGCTACCTCAGTGGCGCGTGGCGCGAGGATCAACTTTTGCTCAACTGGTACAATCACGATCAAACGATCACCAGCGAGTTATCTCTGAACGCGTTACGCCAAACCCAGAGTAAATCTGTTGAGCAGCAGTTGAGCCTTTGGGTGCGTAGTTATCGAGGATTGGCTTTTGGACAGCCGATCGAATTATTGCTGCAGCAAGAAAGTGAAGATCAGATTCATGGCTCAATTTATTATGTCGATGAGCGACAAGTGTATGCACTTTCCGGTCATCGCCAAGCCACCGGCAGTCTAACGCTGCAAGTTCGCAATCAGAACGGCCAATCTCAGGGTACTATAGAAGGTGTTTTCAAACGCAATGGCAATATTTCCGCCAATGTATTCAGCGCGAGTGGTCAACGTAGCCCAACACTGCTGTCCATTGAAAATAATCTTCGCGTTAATTGTCGACACTACGCAGACTACGTTGCTAACTTTGCGTTCACCTATCCCCAGACCAGTCACTTGAAATTCAATAGTATCTTTGGCGAGATGGTGGACGGCTGGCTTGAACGTTGTACGCAAAAAGCGCGTCAACTACGCCCTCGACGCGATCAGAATCATCCTAACTTACGTGCCAGCCTACACGGTAATGCCTGGACGGAGGTTGAGCTCATGAACGATCGAATATTCAGCTGCTTTATCACCTTTCAGGATAGCTGGTCATTGACCAACACCGGCCGGGCCATCAATTTTGATCTCAATACCGGCCGTGAATTACAACCCGAAGATATTTTCCGCGAAGAAGTTGACCTAAAAGACTTCGTTTGGCAATACCTCGACGAACATCTGGATCAATTGCCACTAGGAGAAGATAAAGCCTTTCGACTTTGGCTCGTCAAACAGGATTTCCCTTACGTCACCCTCCAGCAAAATGGAATTTGTTTCAGCACCCATTTTGATAGTGTCTACGGGCGACAAAAAGTGGTCATTCCCTACGAAAGAATACAATCTTATTTGCTGCCAGACAGCCCCATCTCATATTTACTGAACTAAATCTTTTGCCGTGGAAACTAGTGAATTACTAAAGAAGGTTCGAAAAATTGAGATCAAGACCAGGGGCTTGAGCAAGCACATTTTCTCCGGTGAGTATCATAGTGCTTTTAAGGGCCGGGGAATGTCATTTAGCGAAGTCCGTGATTATCATTACGGCGATGATGTGCGCAATATCGACTGGAACGTAACGGCGCGCACCGGCACGCCCCACGTCAAAATTTTTGAGGAGGAAAGAGAATTGACGGTGATGTTGCTCATCGATGTGAGCCAGTCGTCTTATTTTGGAACGGTCGAGCAAATGAAAAACGAAATCCTGACCGAGATTTGCGCCGTTTTAGCTTTCTCGGCCATTAATAATAATGATAAAGTAGGGGTCTTATTTTTTTCTAACGAAATCGAAAAATTTATTCCTCCTAAGAAGGGAAAACAACATATTCTGCGCATTATTCGGGAGCTACTCAATTTCGAGCCGCAACAACAGGGCACCGATATCGGAAAGGCCCTCGAATACTTTAATAATGTCATCAAAAAGCGGAGCATCTGTTTTCTGATGTCTGACTTTTTGGCCAAGAATTACGAGAATGCCTTACGTATTGTAGCCCGTCGCCACGATATCGTCGGGGTGCATCTGACGGATCCCCGGGAACAAACCCTCCCCTCGGTGGGACTTATCAGGGCGGTTGATGCAGAGACGGGGCAACAACGCTGGATTGATACGTCCATGGCTGCAGTGCGCCGAGGGTACGCAGAATGGTTTGAACAACATTTACAATATTTTAAAAGTGTATTTCTAAAAAGTGGTGTCGATCTCGTTAGCATTCGTACCGATGAATCGTACACTAACGCCCTTTTACATTTTTTTCAAAAACGATCACATTAGACTATCTTGACGAATTATCGTTTTGACATAACATTATTTTCTAACCGTTACGATCTCTTCCAGATCACGCAACGTGCTTGGCCAATTGCCAAAACGCTAGGCGTCGTACTGGTACTCCTGCTCTGTTTGCTACCAGGTACGAACTTAAACGCTCAAACTAAGGTCAGTGCTCAATTATCAACCAGCCAAATGACAATTGGGGATCAAAACCTTCTCGTCATCGAAGCTGAATTATCTGAGAATGCCGAAATTCAGGATATAGATTTACGTCCTTTGGATTCGCTTTTCAGTGAATCCGACGCTACTAGTACCGACACCGAACCTGGCCAGTTAGAAATTATGGAAGTCGGCGATTGGGAGCGTTTTGAACATAATGGATATACGACTGCTAGTCGGAAGATTCGCTTTACCGCCTGGAAACCAGGCGCCTATCCGATCCCTTCGCTACAAATACAGTTTTCGCAAGGTGGCAATAGTTTGATTCAGAATACTTCTGAATTACTTGTTTTAGTAAGTCCTCCCGTCGATAAAGTCGCTTCGGATTCCCTTGCGTTGGCACCGATCAAGCCCATCATTGCGGAGCCAAAAACCTTCGAAGATTACCTTCCGTATATCATTATTGGATTGATTATACTGGCTTTCGCAATAGTTGCCTACGTGTTCTATCGGATCATCAATCGCAAAAAACAGGCAGCTTATATTACCATTCAGCGACCAGCTCACGAGGTGGCGCTCGAAAAACTCACTAAGCTCAAAGACGCTAAACTTTGGCAGCAAGGCGATATCAAAGCCTACCAAAGTGAACTGACCTATATTTTACGGGAATATCTCGAAAATCGTTTTTCCATCCCTGCGCTGGAATCTACTACGAGCGAAATCTTGACGCATTTAGAAGGCAAAGTGCTTCCAACCGGATCGCAAAGCAAAATTCGGGAAATGCTCGATATTGCCGATATGGTAAAATTTGCCAAAGCTGAGCCACCCGCGGAAATGCACGAACGATTGATGAGCGATGCAGAAGCGTTTATTCAGCAAACTATTCCGGTGCCCTCCCCCACCGAAGACACGCCACAAACTGCCAGTGAATGATGAGTTTGTTCGAAAATATTAGTTTCGTCAACCCGGAGTTTTTCTTTCTACTCCTGCTTCTGCCCTTGCTGGCAGGCTGGTATTTCTATCGCCATCAACGCCACTACGCTACGCTCAAAATGCCTGGCCTCGAAGCGGTAGCAAATATAAGTTCGTGGCGTGGCCGTATGCGGATTATTCTACCGATCCTCCGCTTATTGACGGCCATTATGCTGATTATCGCTCTGGCGCGACCACAATTGGCACTCAAGGAGGAGGATATTCGAGCGGAAGGCATTGATATTACTTTGGTGATGGATTTATCGAGTAGTATGCTAGCTCAGGATTTTAAGCCAGATCGCCTGGAAGTCAGCAAGCAAGTAGCGACCGAATTTGTTGACAAACGCCAGTACGATCGCTTAAGCCTCGTCGTTTTCGCGGGCGAAGCCTTTACCCAGTGCCCGCTCACCACAGATCATCGCGTCATCAAAGATTTTTTGGCGGGCCTCCAATGTGGTATTCTCGAAGATGGTACCGCCATTGGTATGGGATTAGCTACGGCCGTCAACCGGCTGAAAGATAGTGCCGCCAAAAGTAAAGTCGTGATTCTACTGACAGATGGAGATAATAACGCGGGATATATTAAGCCGATGACCGCAGCAGAAATCGCAGAAGAATTTCAAGTCAAGGTATATACCATTGGGGTCGGATCACGCGGCAAGGCCCTGACTCCGATCAGTCGGCGGAGCAACGGGGATTATGTCTTTGGGCTCGCTGACGTACAGATCGACGAAGAATTGCTGCAGCGGATTGCGGAGATGACCGGCGGACGTTATTTTCGAGCGACTTCCGCGGAAGCCCTTGCTTCCATCTATCAGGAAATTGACCGACTGGAAAAAACAGAATTAGATATTACGACGATAAAAAGATACAGCGAAGAATTTCATCTATTTGCCATGCTGGCCATTGTATTTCTGGTCTTGGAAATTCTGCTACGCTATACTTTATTCAGAACGATACCTTAAGTCATTATCAAAGAATAAAAATAACTAAGTGTTTCAATTCGAACATAACGTTTATCTCTGGGCACTGCTCATGCTGCCAGTACTGATTGGCTTCTTTTGGCTAATGTGGGCTGCGCGCAAACGGGCCATTGAACGCTTTGGTAATTGGCAAACGGTACATCGGCTGATGCCCCAGGTATCACGCTACAAACACGGTCTAAAGCTCGGATTAATCCTCATCGCCCTGGCTTGCCTCGTACTCGGCTGGGCTAACCCACAGTGGGGAACGAAGAAAGAGACGGTAAAACGGCAAAGTGTGGATGTTTTCATTGCGCTGGATATTTCTGAAAGTATGCTAGCTCAGGACATTAGTCCCAAACGACTGGAGCGTGCGAAGAATTTTTGCCAAAATCTTGTCCGGGAGCTGCGCGGCGAACGCTTAGGATTGATCATTTTCGCGGGCAATGCCTACCTCCAGATGCCACTCACGACGGACTACGCTGCGGCGGAGTTATTCATCAAGAGTGCTAATACGCGGCTGGCACCGTCTCAAGGGACAGCCATCAGCGATGCCATTGACTTGGCCGAACGTGCCTTCGATCCCGAAAATAAACACCACAAAGTCCTGGTGGTCGTCACCGACGGTGAAAACCACGATGAGGTCACCCTGGAACGTGCTCGTGAAGCCAACAACAACGGTTTAATGATCTTCACAGTGGGTGTGGGTACGGCTAGCGGTGGTTATATTCCAACGGTTTATGCCGGACGAAGCAGTTTTAAAGTAGATCAATCCGGTGAGTATGTTCGTACGCGTCTCAACGAAGATATGCTCCGTGATCTGGCAATGGCTGGTAACGGTGCCTATTTCAATATCGCCGAAGGTGATCAGATCGTCCCTGCGCTCAAAGAACGCATTGAGGGGGTTGAAAAACGAGAGCTGGAACAACGTTCATTCACGGAGTTTGAATCGTATTTCCAATATTGCCTGGGATTAGGTCTCTTGTTATTACTTATCGAATTTGTAATCTCTTATCGAAAGAATCGCTGGTTGGGCAATAAGGATCTTTTTAAAACGTGATAAATTGAGTATCCTATTTTTCGCGTCTAATAGTAATTTAAAAATATGCGACTACTAATTGCTTTTACCCTGATGTTTGTGACTTGGAGCAGCTTTGCGCAGACGGCCCATAAAATGCGCCGGCAGGGGGACCGTAATTACGAATCGGGCGAATTTCAAGCCGCCGAAGAAGAGTATCGCAAAGCGCAATCTCAAGAATCCAGTGCCGCGGGAGCTTATAATCTGGGTAATGCCATTTACCAGCAAGAACGATTCGAAGAGGCTATCCGGCAATACCAAGAGGCCGTAGATCAAGCCTCAACCGATAAAGTAAAATCGGACGCCTTTCACAATCTAGGCAACGCTTATTTCGGTCAACAAGATTTTCAAAAAAGTGTTGATGCTTATAAAAATGCGCTTCGACTAAATCCTGAAGATGTTGAAACCAAACGCAACCTAATGCTGGCACAGCAACGTAAAATTGAACAGCAACAACAACAGCAGCAACAGCAACAACAAAATCAGGATCAAAACGAGCAAGAACAAGAGCAACAACAACAAGAGGAGCAGCAGAATAATAATCAGCAGCAACAAGATCAACAACAGCAAGAAGAATCATCCGAGGAGGAACAAAAGCAAGAACAACAGCAGAAAGAACGTGAGGATCTTGAGCAAAAGGATTTGAGCAAGGAAGAAGCAGAAAAACTCCTGCGCATTATGGATGATGAAGAACGGAAAGTACAAGAGAAAATGCGGAAAGGTAGCGCGAAGAAGAGCAAATCTGCTAAGGATTGGTAAATTTGTAGTTCTTGTTTTTAAAAAACACTGATGTGATTTTATAATATTCCAATTTTGTCCATGATGAGAAAGCTTTTACTTCTTAGCATACTCTGCCTCTCGGCTACTCTGGCTTTTGCCCAGGCCAAGTTTACGGTGAATGTCAGTAGTGATTCTATCTTACTTGGCAATCGTATCAAAGTCACCTTTACGCTGGAAAATGCGCGGGCTAACGCTTTCGATCCGCCGACCTTCGAAGGTCTCCAAGTGGTCGGCGGCCCCAATCAAAGCTCAAACTATAGTATAATCAACGGTAAAGTCAACCAATCACAGTCCTACTCTTTTTATTTGAAACCACAAGAGGTGGGCGTTTTTTATATTGATCCCGCTAGCGTTGAATTGGATAACGAAATACTGGAGACCGAACCGGTCCCGATCAAAGTCGTACCAAATCCAGACGGTATTATTACTCAGCCGGAGCAACAACAGCGGCATCCATTTTTCTCTTTCCCCGAACCACAACAACCCCCAACACCAAAGAAAAAACCTAAGAAAAAGCGCCGTATCTATCGTCTTTAGCCTGATCTTAATGCCCACTGATGATTCGTCTCATTGCCTTTCTTTTCTGTAGTCTCTTAAGTGTCGCTATACTAGCGCAAGATGTACGCTTTGAGGCCAGTACCGACGCACGGCAAGTGATCCTCAGTGGCTACTTTACGGTGTCTTTCACCTTGTACAATGCCAACGGGGAAAATTTCAAAGCCCCTGATTTCAAGGGGTTCAGCATCATGAGTGGCCCCAGCCCCACCACTAGCATGCGAATCGTCAACGGGCAGCGCAGTCAATCTTATACGATCTCCTATCAATTACAGCCGCGCCAGTTAGGGCGTTTCCAAATCAAATCGGCTAGCATTAAAGTGGGGAATAAGGTCTTGAAGACCCGACCATTGTCGGTCGAGGTGGTCAAAGGACGGAACTCTAATGCCAGTACCCAAGAAGAGTTGCAAAAGGAAATTCAGGAACAAGTCTTTATTAAAGCTATTCCCACTACCACCGATGCACACGTTGGCCAGCAAGTGATCCTGGATTATAAAATTTATACTAGCCGTGATGTTGAGAACTATAATCTGCTTAAAGAGTCGGAATACAATGGTTTTTACGCCGAAGATTTACGGCGTTTCAATCAAAGAGAAGTAAAAGAAGTCATCGACGGCGTTCAATATACAACTAAGGTCATCAAACGGCTGGCTCTATTCCCACAGCAAGCAGGTGTTTTGACGATTGAGCCCCTCGACTTGCAGTTATTTGTAGTCCTCGAAGATCGTCCTCGACCACGTAGCTTCTTCTACACACCGAAAATGACTCCGGTCCGCGTGATGACCGAGCCGATAGATATTACTGTACGCCCCCTCCCGGAAGATGCTCCCATCAGTTTCTCGGGAGCTGTCGGAAAGTTTAAGATGCGCGGGGTGTTCAACCGCAACGAAATGACTACCGATGATGCCGTTAGCCTGCGGATGACCATCAGCGGCGATGGTGATATTAAGCAAATTCAACCACCCCGCCTGGATCTCCCGACCTCTTTCGAGGTCTACGATCCTAAGGTGTTGGAAGAAAACAGCTATGATGATCGCGGTATTGTAGCCGGTGAAAAAACCTTCGAATACCTCATCTTGCCCAAAGAAGCCGGTACTTACAGCTTGGCTCCTGGCTTTACTTATTTCGATCCGGATAGCGCGCGTTACGTCACTTTGCGCGCGGATATGGCTCAGCTCGAGGTCAAGCAAGGGCAGTTTGGAAATCGTCCACTGGCGCAACGTGATAATGCCGAAGACGCCCCCCAGGATATTCGCTTTATTCAAACCGAAACTAGTTTGCGAAACGGAAGCTGGTATTTCTTCGGATCAGGCCTATTCTGGGGATTATTCTTACTCCCCTTCCTGGTACTGGGCGGCATCGTAGTGCTTCGACAACGGCGTGCCCAGTATAATAATCTCGATGTTGCGGTCCGCAAAAGCCGCCAAGCCCGTAAACTGGCCGAAAAGCGCATGAGTCTAGCGAAAGAATACCTGGAAAAGCAACAGAGTAAGCCATTTTATGATGAAATCTCACGAGCGGCCTTCGGCTACATTTGCGATAAGCTGCGTATCCCTCTGGCAGAATTGAGTAAAGACAATGTTCTGACGAAGCTGCAATCCCTATCGGTCAGTGAAAACTTGATCGAACGTTTTATGAAGATTGTCCAAAACTGTGAGATGGCCCTTTTTGCCGGAATGGATAACACGCCTGCGATGCGCGAAACCTACGAAGAAACGGTCAGTGTCATCGCCGCGATTGAAGAAGAAGTCGGCAAAGCCTAGCGACTCCACAAGTTGTACTTCAGAATACACCAAATGGCTCGAAAGCCGTCACGCCAACCAATTTTTTTCCCTTCTTCATAAGATCGGCCGTAGTACGAAATGCCCACTTCGTAAAAGCGAATTTTAGGGAGGCGAGAGAGCTTGGCGGTCACTTCCGGCTCGAAGCCAAAGCGGCGTTCCTTTAGATCCAATTGCTGAATGAGCTTAGTCTTGACCAACTTATAGCAAGTCTCCATATCCGTCAGATTCAAATCAGTGAACATGTTCGACAAGTTGGTCAACCAGCGATTACCAATCGAGTGCCAATAGAATAAGATGCGATGTGGGCGTCCTCCCATAAATCGCGAGCCGTAGACGACATCCGCGTGACCGTCTAAGATCGGCCTGAGTAAGATATTGTACTCCTCAGGATCGTATTCAAGATCGGCATCCTGAACGATCAAATACTCTCCAGTGGCGGCACGAATACCAGTATGCAAGGCGGCGCCTTTACCTTGGTTTTTTTCGTGCCGAAAAAAGCGAATCGGTAGATCGGGATGCGCCGAAACGTAGCGTTGAATGGCTTCCGCCGTCCCATCCGTGGAGCAATCATCGGTGATAATTACTTCCTTTCTCAAATCACCAATGAGTTGCACCGCCCTAACCTTATCCAAGATCAGATGAATGGTTGCCGCTTCGTTGTAAGCTGGTATAATGATCGAAAGTGTTGCCATATCGCATCAAGAGGTGCTGGTCGCGCCCTAAAATTATACTTCTTTATTGAATTTCTTACTCTCAAGACCATCAAAACATAATCTAATTTCATCATACATGTTTTCATCACCATCTCCTACGGTTAAATACCTTTCGATAATTTTTTGAATAAAAGAGGGTAACTTTTTAGAGGTTCTGGTATTAACTTAAAAACAGTTTATGCACTCTCGTTTTGAAAAACGGAAAGAAAAGGAAAATCAAGATAGTCGTAACCCCTCTAAAGAAAAAACGATCACTTTTGCAGATAATAGACCAGAAGCTATTGCGCAACGTAAGCTAATACAGGGTGTTCATAAAAGTGCTCAGATCAAGCAATTGAAATCGCTGCAAGAAGTAACAAATGGAGGCCAATCCAAATTACCCATCCAGTTTGTAAAAGACAAAGATTTAAAACAACGTGGTGAGATTCTTCGTCAGATGACCGTACATGCCCCTTATAGAGGTATAAATTTGTGGATGGCCACTGATCGGAAAACTGGTGGAGAATTATATGTACTCGGCACTCAGCACGGACTAAAAATGTCTGAAATGGGAACTACTAGTAGAGAAAGAAACTGGTTAATTCAATTTCTCCAACACGAGCACTTCACCCATGTTTTCACTGAAGTTGCAATGGATCTTCCCAGATTGCAACATAACCCAAATCTGACAAAGATCCTTGATGAAAAAATTGCCCTTCAAAAGGAGCTTGAGGAAGCTAAGGATCGCAAAAGTGCACTACGGGCTCAGGCAAAATTAGGCAATCTACAGAGTCAAGAGGGAGGATGGGATATGACATTAGATAACGCTTATTTAGCCTTGGCAAGTGTAGGCAAAGAAACTCAGGTTGGAACACTAGAAACGAATGAATCCAGACGTGCAGCCTATGATCAAAACAAAACAGATGCTGAAGCAGATGGAGTCAATATTGATTTCAAAACACAAGGAGTTCCTGACACAGAAGGCCATTCAGCGCATACAGTAAAAACGGGTAATGAAAGAAATACTTTTTTAGAAGTCGCTATGCAAATGCTGCAAGGTAAGGATATTGCCTCAGCGGAGGAGAGAAATAAACAGTGGACAACAACTGAGGATGGTGCACCATTAGTTAAAGCAGGAGAGAAAAAACTTTGGATTGTAGGTTCAGCTCATATCCCTGGTTTAACGATCCGATTTCATGAATTAGGGATGGACATGCATCCAATTGTTCCTTACTAAAGATAATTTGAATTTTCGTCCTACCACATCTTTGGATTGGCATTCAGATAGGTATTCGCCATACGGACATACTGCCCGTAAGTAAAACCACAACGACAAGGATAGTAAGACATGATATTCCCCACATCCGCAACGTAGTACTCGCCTGTAACAGGATCAATTTTCGGTGAAACAAAACGACAATCGCCGTTCACATAATCTCCCACGGGATCATCTTCGATAAATGGATCCGCGGGGGTATCACACACCAAATCACCTGCGGTTTCACAATTCGAACCGTCCACCGCCTCCGGGTTAGGCCCATCCGCTCCTTCAAATGTATGAAAAAGGCCAAAGAAGTGCCCCATCTCGTGGGTGATCGTAGCCGCATCCTGCCCAACACATTCTTTCACAATGACAATTCCAACATTTTCCACCGCGGCAATCCCTCCCAAGGAGGCAAAACCGCAATACGGCTCGTCCGCGATCTCTTCGACAAAAAAGATATTGATTCGACGCGTGCGATTAAATTTGGTACGCATCTCCTGCCAATCATTTTGATCGGTATTAATGGCATCGTACTGAAAGTTATCAATATAATTGTATTCACAAATCTCAAAGGACGCGCAAATAGGTTCGAAATACTGATTCAGGGAAACAAGATTATTTTCAATATCACTTTCCTGAATATTGGCTTGTCCAAAAGTATCCCGGACAATGTGAGCGACAATGGAAAATTGCTTATTAAGACAAGGTAGTGGCGCCTGCATCGTATGTAAATCCTGTGCCTGCAAGCCACTCCAACTGGAGAGCGCAAATAAGAGAATAAAGAAGCTTCGTGAGATAGTTTTCATGAGCGATAAGCTTTAATTCTACCCTACAAGGTCGGAAAAATTAGTGAATTACGGGGCCTCGATCGCTTTTTTTGTCAAGCACTAAGCGAAAGTACACAGCATATTTTGCCATTATCCGACTGAGAGCGAAAATATTGTATATTTGTTTATACCCGCCAGGAAGTAAGGTGTCGATCCATCGAACTTACTTCCACGCGAATACTACAACAACTAATTCACCCAAGTTGTGATCAACTATAAACTATCATTCAAGCACGATCGCAGCTTGTATTAACTAAGCGGTTATGAAAGCTCGGAACACTCTCCTTTGCTGTATCCTCACTTTAACTATTTGCTATACCTCCTTTGCCCAGACGGCTGATGTCACTGAGGGTTGCTTTCCTCTGACTGTCAACTTTACGCCTCCCGGCGGTGCCAGTGATTTCTACTGGGATTTTGGTAATAATGTTACCTCCGAGGAAGCTAACGCCGCGCACGTTTACACCACCGCTGGCAACTACACTGCGACCTTCAGCGAAAGTCCTGCTGGCCCGGTCATCGGCTCTATCGAGATTAGTGTCTACGAAGAACCTGATCTACAAGCAGCGGCCGATCCCAGTTCAGGCTGTGGTCCCTTGCTAGTGCAATTCAACAATAACTCTGTGGTCGATCCTAATATCAACGTCATTGGTTATTTATGGGATTTTGGCGATGGAAGCAGCACCACAGGCGAAGCTCCCAATCATTTGTATACCGCTACTGGCACTTTTGATGTATTCTTACAAATCACGACCAACTTTCCAAGTTGTAATACCACCGTACCATTCACAGATATGGTCACCGTCGTGGGGCCTCCCAATGTAGGCTTCGTTACTAATCCCAATCCACCGAATTCCTGTGATGCCCCTCTGACCGTTACTTTCACGAATACGACGCCCAATCAAGGCAATTATACCTTCCTTTGGGATTTTGGCAATGGCCAGACCTCCAATGATCCAAATCCAGCAGCAGTGACGTTCACCGAAGAAGGCAACTTCACCGTTACGCTCTCTGCTTTTGACGACAACCAATGTTCGGGTACCTTTTCACAAGTCGTGAGTGTTGGCCCTCCCCTAGTCAGCTTTAGCTCTTCTTCCGATACCGTTTGCGTCGGGGAAGTCGTTCAGCTATTCAATAATTCAGCGCCTGGCACTTACCAATGGGATTTTGGCAGTAGCGCTACGCCCTCTACAACGAATGCCACTTCGCCCCTCGTTATCTTTAATCAGGGCGGATTAATCAATTATACATTAACCGTCACCACTGCCGCTGGCTGTACAAATGACTCTACCGGCGTCATTTTTGTCGATGCTCCCGATCCAACTTTTACTGCTGCTCCGACCTACAGTTGTACGAATGAACTCACGTCGACTTTCACGCCGAACAATCTTAATGCCGCTTCCTATTTCTGGGATTTTGGCGATGACAGTACTTCCACCGAGCAAATACCTACACATACGTTTATTAATCAGGATACTACGACTTATTCCCTCAATGGTTTACTCGAACAAATTGTCACCTTGACGGTGGTTAGTCCAGCCGGTTGCGTAGACAGTTTCACCTTCATTGATACCATCCACCAGCCTAATGCTTTGTTTATGCCGGATGTAGTCGATGGTTGCGCGCCTTTGACCGTTACTTTTGCAGATTCCAGTACCAATGATTTTGACTTACTCGAATGGGATTGGGATTTTGGAGATGGAACGACTATTACGGCTAATAATGACGAAGATCAAGAACATACCTATAGCCAAGCGGGAAGTTATCCTGTTGTTTTGACCATCACCGATGAATTGGGCTGTCGAGATACTTCCTATAGTTTGATCATTGAAGTGGGGGACGCTCTTAGTCCAGATTTTACTGTAGATCAAACAGAGATTTGTCCGGGAGATACGGTCACCTTTACACCCCTCCCCTTCCCGGGTGATGATGAAGTCGATGCCTGGCATTTTGAAACGGACGAAGCACGCTCATTTCACTGCGCCGATGAGGATGAATTATCCTGGTCATTTATTACACAAACAGGGGGCATGGATGCTACCCTTTATGTGGAGTACAACGGTTGTTTATCGTCCGTCACGCAAACCGATCTGATCACGGTCAATGGCCCGATTGCGCATATCGATTACTTAGTAGATTGTGCTACCCCTCTCGACATTGCCTTTCGAGATTCCAGCGACGACGCGACCAGTGTACTTTGGGAATTCGGAGATTCTACGAGTAGCACTATCAATGATCTGATTCATACTTACGACACAACGGGCGATTATACCGTTTACTTGACTGCAGAGAATCCAAGCACTGGTTGTCCCGCTTCGATAGATTCTGTAGTCGTCAAAGTCCGAGATATTCACGCCGAAATGGTGCCTTTGGATAGTTTACTTTGCTTAGGCAATCCTTACGATTTAGATGCTTCGCCGTCACGCGATGTCGATACGCGTTGCTGGAAAGGTCATACTTGGTATTTTTCCGATCCTAATGATCGTCCGATCACTTCACAGATGTCAGTCGTAGAACACTTTTTTGAAAGTCCCGGAGATAATCTGGTGACTTTAATTACGGAAGATATCAATGGATGTGAGGATACCACTTCGCAGATTGTACGCGTATTTGGGGTATATCCCGACTTTGTCGCGGACGATAATCTCATTTGTATTGGCCAGTTAGTCAACTTTGATGAATTCACCACGGGAGATACGACCTTGACCGAATGGTCTTGGGATTTTGGGGACGGCGGAACGTCGACAGAACAAGATCCTGGCCATACGTTTACCGCTGCGCCATTTGGCGATTCTGTTTTTGTCAATCTTTCGGTTACCGATGTTTTAGGTTGTAGCGGCGTGAGCACACTAGGGATTCCGATCTACGAACCTGAAAGTGTGGTTTCGGCCTTCCCTACAACTAACATTTGTGTTGGAGATCAAGTCAATTTCGCTGCTTCGGATTATACCGTGCAAGGCTCGTTCCTTAATTACAGTTGGAACTTTGGCAACGGCCTCACTAGCGCCAATGCTGCCGAAACCGTCACCTACCCCGATGCAGGCAATTTTTTGGTGACGCTCAATTATACAGAAGATGCAACGGGCTGCCCTGGCCCTCCCGTGCAGTTGAACGTGAATGTACAGGACTACCCCGATGCCGCTTTTACTTCTAATGTGGATAATGAACCGATTATTTGCTATCCGCAAATTTTGAATTTCCAAGATGCCAGTACCTCCACTTCTCCCTTGACCTATTTCTGGAATTTAGGCAACGGACAATCCACAATTGGCAACCCAGTGACCAGTGGTTTTGACAAAGGCACCTATGATGTTACCCTCACGGTATCCACTTCAAATGGCTGCCTCGATGATGTAACGCGCACCTTTACCCTCGTAGGCCCCGAAGGGGCGTTCTCATTGGACCGTTATGAGATTTGCAATGGCGATGATATCACCTTTAAACTCTTAGATACCGTCGATGTCACTTCCTTCAGTTGGGATTTTGGGGATGGCATTGTGCAACAAGGTGGCAGCCCCGCGACCCACACTTATAATTTTACAACAATTCCTCCAAATGGACAGACCACAGCTTCGCTGGTATTGCAAGGGCAAAATGGCATTTGTGAATTTGCGATCGATACCACGATTTTCATCTATCAGGTGATTGCCGATTTTGTACGCAACGATGGCATTGATACGACGGTCTGTGTGGGGGATCCATTCCCGCTGACCAATACTTCTACGGACGCAGATATCTTTGATTGGAATTTCGGAGATGGCAATAATTCAACCGAAGAAAACCCAACGTATACTTACGATGAGACGGGCGTATTTGAAGTGGCCTTAGCGGTTGAAAATTCAACATTAGGATGTACCGATACCATTAATAAATCGATTGTAGTCAATGATCTACCCATCGTCGAAGCGATTGGTGATACGATTTGCCTGGATGATAATGCAACCCTTTCGCTCAATAACCCGAATGTAGGAAGTACCTATATCTGGGGACCAGAAAGTTTAGTTACCGAAGATACGGCTATCGTCACGGAAACACTAAGTGGTTCACAACTGCCGGGTAGCACCGTTCTCTTTACGGTCACGGAAATCGATGATAATGGCTGTAGTGGTAGTGATCAGGCTTCTGTTTATGTCGTTCCCGAGCTCGAGATCACAGGCTTAGATACACTGCTTTGTCCCGGAGAAAGTGTTGTATTGCCGGTATCAGACACTTCGGGCTTGTATAGCTTAGATTACACCTGGCAAGAAGACCTAGCTGAACTCAGTTGCCAAGATTGTTCCTTCCCCGTGGTCAACGCTTCGGCCAGCGTGATTGTCAATCTCGAAGCATCGGACGATTTCGACTGCTACACCTATAATGAAGATTTTGTAATTGATGTCTTTAAACTGGATGACTTTGAAATGCCATCCGCTTTCACGCCGGATGGAGATGAGATCAACGATCGCTTCATCCCAGTAATTTCGGATCCTGATTTGCAGCAAATTGTTCAGTTTCAAATTTTCAATCGCTGGGGACAGAAGATATTTGACAATGACGATCCACTGGGATGGGATGGCACCTATGACGGTGAGGCGATGCCTTCGGATGTTTACATTTACATCATTGAAGTCAGTGTAGCGGGTTGCGAAACCTTTAGTCAAAAAGGAGATGTGACTTTGATCCGATAAAAAGTGATTCTAAAATTTAGGCCGCCATGGCTGAAATCTCGGGATCAAACCGCTGAAGCTCTTTATCCATGAGTCGAAACCACAGTGGCGGCACCAAGGCTAAGATCATCGACGCCGGATACCCCAATGGCAATTGCGGACTGTCTTCAAAATGTCTCAACACCTGATATTTACGTGTTGCTTTGAAATGATGGTCAGAATGGCGTGTCAATTCGTACAAGAAAATTCGGCCCAATTCGTGATTAGAATTCCAGGAATGGCGTGGCAAAACCTGTTCGTAACGACCCGATGGCAGTAATTTTCTTCGCAAGCCATAGTGCTCAATGTAGTTGACGGTTTCTAACAAAACCACTCCCTCTAGAGCCACAAAGAGTGCTACCGGAATGAGCCACCAACCAAACACCGCACCTACTCCCAATAGGTATAAGGCTTGTGTGAGTTGGAACCAGATCATAGCATTATCCGTACTGCCGATAGGCTTTCCTTCCCGTTGAAGACGCGTTCCCTCCAATTGCCAAGCATGTAAATAACTGCCCACAATAGAGCGCAGCCAAAAGCGATAAATTGACTCGCCACGTCGAGCCGAAGCCGGGTCTGCATCCGTAGCAACATGCTTATGGTGTCCTCGATTATGCTCAATGTAAAAGTGCATGTACATGGCTGGCAACAGGAGCATCTTAGCCATTGTACGCTCGTAAGCACGACGACGGTGCCCAAGCTCATGGCCGACATTAATCCCGATAGCGCCAACGATAACGCCTACATTGACCGTCATCATGGCTAATTCCCACCAGCTGTGCTCCCAAGCGGCCATGATAGAAAAGTAATAGATCAATAAGCCGTAAAGAATGGGAATATTGAGATACAACAGCAGATCAAAAAAGACGGCCGTCGATTTTTTATCCTCTTCTACCGAACTCAGATTTTTTTCTGTTCCCGGCATAACCAACTCGAAGATGGGGATGAGCACAAAGGCCACATAAAAAGAGCCTAAGGACCAAACGCCACCAAAGTAAAGTCCACCGAATGCCGCCAAAGGGGCGAGATATGCGATTAGATATTTTGCATCTTTCATATCTAAAGTATTTTCTTAGGCTACCTTAATCTGCTTTAGATTATAACCTCTTTATTATTCAATGTTTTCAATTGGAAAGTATTTGTATACCACGATTCTATCCTTTCCAGTAATACAAATTACTACTTTTTCAGAAAAATTTTCGTCCCCCTTGAACCTAAACGGAATTAACGGTTAGTATTGAACACATAGATCGGCGATCAAGATCATTTTTTAAGTATTTTGAAAATAAGCTTTCATGAAAAAATTGATTTTACTCTTCTTTATCATAAACAGTGGTGTGCTTCTAGCACAAACCGTCGCCGAACCTGTTTACTCCATTACGATTACCCAATACCCTTTTGAATACTATCAAAAACAGGCCCAAGCCTGGGCGCAAGAAGTACAAAACGAAGGCAGTAGTGCTCAAGATTGGTTTTACTATTTCACCGCAGCACGTATGCAAAACATGCTGGCCCCCGACGAAAATACTAAGCGCTATGATATGGACGAAATAGTCCAGAATATTAGCACCAAATTTCCCAATTCTTTTGAAGACTACTACGTCCAATTTTGGAAAAAGAATTTCACCCCAGAAGGTATTGCATTCCTAAAGAAAGCACACGCTTTTGCTCCAGACCGCTACGAAGCCTGGACCGGATTGATGACTCACGCGGAGCTTGAACGAGATACAGCTACCATTCGTCAACTGAGCGAACGCATTTTGCATCATCCATTATATTCCCCCGGCATCACGCACTGGAATTATAATGTCTTGATGTCAGTAGAACAAAATGCCATCCTATTGACCCACGGCGATAATGAAACCTATCCTATCTGGTTACTCCAGTACGTACAAGGGATACGAACAGATGTCAGTGTCGTGAACGCATCCTTAATCATGGTCGAAGATTATCGAAATAGCTATTTTACAGAATTAGGGTTACCTTCTTTTGAGCAAACTATTTCGGATTATGATGGTAATTGGGAGGCTTTTACGGAAGCGATCATCAAACACATTCTCGATTATGCTGAGCAACCAGTTTACCTTGGTATTGCCGGCTTACCACAAATCCGTGAAAAATATCCCGATCAATTTTATTTAACTGGCCTGGCTTTTCGTTACAGTAAAAATCAAATTGATCATGTCGCAATGATGCGTAATAATTTTGAAAATCGCTTTTTGCTGGATCAATTGCGGGTCAATTTGCAACCCGATTTCAGCAGCAGCGTAGTCAAGCATATGAATCAGCACTACATTCCATGCTTAGGCGTACTGTACAAGCATTACAAAATCAGTGGTGAAATTTCTAAAGCACAGCAAACCGCCGCCCTCTTAATTGATATTGCACAAAAGAGCGGGCGCATGGCTGAAATACAGGATTATTTAACACGTTATGAATAGAACCGCAGCATTAAACGATCTGCATGTTTAGACGGCGAAAATCATATCAGCAACATACGGACGAACAACTGATGGTCGAACTCATTCAAGGGCGCGAAGCTGCCTTCGATGAGCTATACCGTCGCTACGCTGATCGCTTGCATTACTATTTTTATCGTATGCTTGGTAAGGATCAGGAAGTGGCTAATGATTTTACCCAGGAATTATTTACCCGAGTGATCGAAAAAGCGAGCTACTTCGATCCGAGTCAACGCTTTTCAAGCTGGTTGTATGCCGTAGCGTCCAATATGTGTAAAAACGAGTACCGCCGACGCGATTATCAATCTCGCCTTGATATCCCAGAGATAGAAGCTGTATTTCAGCAGGAAGGTTATTATCTGGCCAGTAATGCCGATCGGCAACTTTTTTCGGAGCAATTGACAAAAGCACTGGACCAACTGGATTACAGTCATCGCCAATGTTTCATTCTGCGCTTTCAACAGGAGCTGAGTATTCGTGAAATCAGTGAGATCATGAGCTGTCCGGAAGGGACGGTCAAATCCCGGATTTACTACACGCTGCGCAAACTGGCGGAGCAGCTCAAATTTTTTCACCCGGATTTTTCAAAAAAAAAGACACATGAAAAATACATCCGATAATTGGCAACTAGAATACCTGCTTCGTGAAAAAGCTTATCACGAATTGAGTCCTGAGGAACAAGCCTGGGTTATGGAACGGGTGGACGTAGAGACCTATGCCCGGATGCGCAAGACGCTACTATCGAGCCAAAGGGTATTCCGGGAGGAGCAGACGCGACCGGCGCCGGAGATCCACGCGCGGCTGCGCCGGCACTTACGCCAACAGCGCCAAAGTACCTGGCAGCAATTAGCTAGTTATCGATTGCCAGCTTGGCAAGCAGCCGCGGCTTCCGTACTATTTTTACTACTATTCTTGCAGATGCGGGAAGCAGCGCCCAGTGTCCCCGAGCAAATCATTGTCTACCATACCGATACCATTTATAAAGAAATGCCAGTTGAAGTACAGACTGGAGATAGCGATTCAGCTATCGGACAAGCGACGAACTTGCATTCGATTCGACATGCATCCGCACCCCATTCACGCCCTGCCCGCTCTGTAGACCGTCGCTCTAAAGCTACTGATCATGTTTATCGCAGTAGTGGCCCCACCACAACAGTTGTCTTCAACGGGCCACCTAATACGAATTATGATACGGCAGCACTCAATCGACTCATTGATACCTATCTAGATGATCACCCCAGGCGTTATCATCGCGCCACGGTAGATTCGAACCTTATGCAGTCCGTTGGGCGCGTATACTAAAGCTTTCGCACCAAGGTGATACCATCACTAATCGGTAGAAGAATGATATCAACACGTTGATCTTGTGCAATGTGCTGGTTGAGATTGCGAATCGCATTGACTTCGGGACCATTTTTCGAAGGATCAATGACATCACCACTCCAAAGGACATTATCGACCATAATCAATCCGTTTGGACGGAGTAGTTGGAGGCAATATTCATAGTAGTTGAGATAATTTTCTTTGTCAGCATCAATGAAGGCAAAGTCATATTGCCCCTGCTCTCCGGCCGCCAACATTTTCTGCAGGCTATCCACGGCCGGCCCAATCCGCAAGTCGATCTTATCCGCCACGCCTGCTTTTGCCCAATAGGTTTGCCCCACATTGGTCCATTCCTCGCTAATATCGAGAGCAACCAAGCGACCATCTTCCGGTAAGCCCATCGCTACACTCAAAGCACTATATCCGGTAAACACGCCGACTTCAATCCCCTTATGGCCATTAATTAATTGAACCATCAGGCGCATAAATTGCCCTTGCTCGGGAGAAATTTGCATGTTGTGCTCCGGCAATTGCATCGTCGTGTCCCGCAATTCACGTAACACCTCCGGCTCACGCAGTGAGCTTTTCAGAATATAGTCGTAAAGTTGATCGGTGAGGTTGAGGGTTTTATTTGACATATCGTTATTTTTTGAAGATTCTTTGGCTTGATAAGAAGTCGAAAATAAGAAATAGTTTTCTTGCCCAATTGGCGCAAGCTCGAAATCCTCCAAAGAAAGATTTTTTTTACCTTCGCGCTGAATCCAAAAGGATTTTTTTCCAGATGAATTATTTATCTTTTTCTCTGAGAATTACGAAAACTGTCGCAAGAGAAACTTGTTTAGGAGGTAGATTTTATTTGTCAGAGCGTCATTTTACTATAATCATTTTATGAGTACAGCAACTTTTCATAGTCTACAGGTTAGTCAGCGTAAAGTCGAAACCGAAGATACGGTTTCCTTATCTTTTCGAGTGCCCGAGGCACTGCAAGAAGCCTTCCGCTATCAACACGGGCAATATTTAACCCTTCGCTTTACCATCAAGGGGCAATCTGCACGTCGCGCATATTCGATGTCCAGTTCTCCCCTCGAAGATCATCTCACCGTGACGGTCAAGCGGGTTAAAGGTGGACTCGTCTCAAACTATATCCACGATTATATCAAAGAAGGGAGTGAGGTCGAGGTAATGCCTCCCGATGGTCGTTTTTATACCAAGCTTGATACCGGACAGCGTAAGGATTATTATCTCTTTGCTGCCGGCAGTGGGATCACCCCTTTGATGTCCATTCTAAAAACGATTATTGAGGTGGAGCCACAAAGCACCGTTTTCTTACTTTATGGCAATCGCAATGAAGGATCAATAATCTTCCGACAAGAACTGATTGATTTGGAGAAAAAGTATGCCGGGCAATTAATCGTCGAGCATCTTTTAAGCCAACCACGACGAGAGAAAAAAGGTGGATTGGGTGGATTATTTTCAAAAGGTAAAATTAGTTGGAACGGTAAAATAGGTCGTATTGATGCAGCTCAAATCGAGCGTTTCCTCGAAGAAAACCCTCAACGGAGCGCTCAGGCGGAATATTTCATCTGTGGCCCGGGTGGCATGATTGATACTGCAGAAATGCTACTCAAAGGCAAAGACATTGATACCAAGCATATTCATACCGAACGCTTTAATAATGCGAGCGAAGTAGCGCCTGCCGCTGCCGGAGCCAGTGTAGACGGCGCCCACCTGGTCGTGCATCTCGACGGTGAGCGTATCGAAACTAATATGGCCAAAGGTAAAACGATTTTGGATGTTTTGATCGATCTAAAGCACGAGCCACCCTATTCCTGTACCTCCGGTGCTTGCTCCACTTGCATGGCTAAAGTCATTAAAGGCAGTGTTAAAATGGATGCTTGCTTTGCACTAGACGATGATGAGGTCGCGGATGGCTATATTTTGACTTGCCAAGCCCGCCCGACCTCACCCGACGTTGAAATTACATTCCAAGTTTAAAATATCGAAAAATTCTCAACCATATGAAGACTGCAATCATCACCGGTGCTTCTCGCGGTATTGGC
>JANQQI010000138.1 GCA_028285085.1 Saprospiraceae bacterium
CGGCTCCCAAACCAAACTGTCCCCCATCGGTGAAGGCTGTCGAAGTATTGGCGTAGACCACGGCGGCATCGACACGCCGGAGGAATTGCTCAACGGTCAATTGATCTTCGGCGATGATCGCCTCGCTGTGGCGAGAACTGTGGTGCTGAATATGCTGGAGGGCTTCCGGCAGGTCGGCCACCGTTTTGACGGAAAGTTGCATAGAGAGGAACTCGGTCCCAAACATCTCAGGCGTGGCCGCCCTCAGCAAATGATCCGGGTAGCGGCCTTGGAGTTGAGCGTGCGCCTCAGCATCAGCGTGGACGACACATTGGTGCTGCTCCCCTAAGGATTGTAGCAGGATCGGTAAATCTGCCAAGCGTTCTCGATGTACTAATAAAGTATCAAGCGCATTACAAACGCTCACCCGCCGGGCCTTGGCATTTTCAATAATAGCTTGGCCTTTTTCCATATCCGCGGATCGATCGTAGTAAGTGTGTACGATGCCGGCGCCAGTTTCAATGACGGGGACGCGGCTATTTTCTCGTACATAGTTGATGAGTCCCTGTCCACCGCGCGGTATGAGGATATCGATCAATTGATGGGCCTGTAAAATATATCCCAAAGCTTCTCTTTCACTTGGTGCCAAATAGATGATATCTGCTAAATTATATTCTGCGAGTACCTCACGAATAATCTGGACGATTGCCAGATTAGAGAAGTGCGCATCCTTACTGCCTTTGAGCACGCAGGCGTTGCCAGATTTAAGGCAGAGCGCAAAAACGTCGAAGGTGACATTGGGGCGCGACTCGTAGACAATCCCCACCACACCGAGCGGCACACTTGAACGGCTCAATTGTAGCCCATTGGGGAGTTCGCGCTGTTCGAGACTTTGGTTCAGGGGAGAAGGCAGTGCCGCTACTTTGCGCAAATCATCGGCAATGGATCGGAGCCGCTCGGGATTTAGTAAGAGACGGTCGTACTTCGGGTTGACGGGATCCATACGATCGAGATCTTTTTGATTCTCTGCGAACAACAGCTCAGTTTTTTCCAGCGTACGATCAGCCAGCGTATTGAGGATGTTTGCGATATCGTGATCTTCCAGCGTGACTAGGCGATAGCTCTGGGCTTGTACTTTTTCAAGCTGATGCAGTATACTTTGTTCCATAGGAGTTATTTTTCAAGTAAGAGGTAATCGTAATGAATGATTGGTTTTTTGCCTTGTTGGCCGATCCATTTGCGGGCTTTATCGCTTTGGTACTGGGCCATACCCAGACCAATATTTTGACCGCTTTCGTCTTGGATCATGACGACTTCGCCTTTGACGAAATCACCATCGATGTGCAGAATGCCAACCGGGAGCAGGCTATTGGCTTGATGGATGTCTTGGAGTGCCGCTGCTGCTCCGGCATTGATGATAATCGTGGCTTGAGCGCCAAAACTTTGAGTGGCCATCCATTTTTTGACATTAGAGAGCTTACCATTGGCAGGAAAACGTGTACCACTAAATTGCCCTTGCAGCAAGTCCGTCAAAACACCGGGCCGCTTGCCGTGTCCGATGTAAACGTCGATACCGAGGCGAGCGGTTTTTTGGGCCATACGCAGCTTGGTACGCATCCCGCCCCGGCCAAGTGAGGAGCGCTCCGGCGCGATGAGTTGGGCGACACTGCGGTCATTGGCTTCAATAACGGGAATGACTTTGCTCCGATTATCCTGCGGCGGGCCGTCGAAAACGCCATCTACATTGCTGAGAATCATGAGTGCATCGGCCCCCATCATGGTGGCAATCAGTCCTGCTAGTTCATCATTATCGGTAAACATGAGTTCGTTGACGGAGATGACATCATTTTCGTTAACGATGGGGATGAGATTATCTCGAAGAAGAGCCTGGAAGCAATTCTTCATATTTAGGTAATGTCTTCGATCGCGAAAATCCTCCTTGGTGGCGAGTACCTGAGCACAGTGTAATTGATAGTTGGCCAGGAGCTGAGAGTAGCTTTGCATTAAGCGAATTTGTCCGACGGCGGAAAGCACTTGTCGGCGGACTGTTTTATTACCACTAGCTGGGAGCTGGATCATTGATTTGCCCGCACCAACGGCTCCCGAGGACACCACAATGAGCTGCCAGCCTTCTTGTTTTAAGACGGCAATTTGATCAACTAATTGGCTGATGGTCGTCAAGTCCAATAAACCATCAGCTCGGGTGAGGACGTTGGTACCAATTTTGACAATGAGTTTTTTTATTTTTTTCATTATAATTTCAAGATATCGAATCAGTACAGCAATGATCGCGTAAGCAAAAATGTCAAACTTTGTTTGGTTTATTTTTAATCAACAGTACAATCTTATGCCCTGTGGACCAGATGATTTGGACTGGGATCAAGGTGCTAAAAACACCTAAAACAAAAAATGGGCATAAAGCATTCCATTATTGAGGACGCCGCGTTCTGATTTGGATAAAAAATGATGGAAAAAAGATTATTTTTGTAGCCCATTTGAAAAGTAGCCCAAGTGGCGCCGGGCAATAGGTTTTTGAAAACGCTTTGACGTTCCCAATAATCCCACGTATTAACTCTAGCCAAAAAATAGAATTTTAATTACAAACAACAAGTTATGGTATTTGACATCGATATGATCCGGGCTTACTACGCCTCACTCGTCGAAAAAGTAGATGAAGCCAAAACGGCACTCGGCCGACCACTTACCCTCTCCGAGAAAATTCTCTACTCTCACCTACATCCTGATTCTCCTCTTAGTAATTACCAGCGTGGAAAAGACTATGTTTTCTTTGCCCCAGACCGCGTTGCGATGCAAGATGCTACGGCGCAAATGGCTTTGCTGCAGTTTATGATGGCTGGTAAAGACCAAGTAGCAGTGCCATCAACGGTACACTGTGATCACTTGATTCAGGCTCAGTCTGGTGCGGATGAGGATTTGCAACGTGCCTTGGATACCAGCTCGGAGGTATTCGACTTTTTGCAATCGGTGTCTAATAAATATGGAATTGGTTTTTGGAAACCCGGAGCCGGCATTATTCACCAAATCGTTTTGGAAAACTACGCTTTTCCCGGTGGGATGATGATCGGGACAGATTCACACACCGTAAATGCTGGTGGACTTGGTATGGTAGCGATTGGTATTGGAGGTGCGGACGCAGTTGATGTGATGGCCGGAATGCCTTGGGAGTTGAAAATGCCAAAGCTGATAGGTGTGAAGTTGACCGGTAAGATGAACGGTTGGACATCCTCTAAAGACGTTATTTTGAAAGTAGCGGGTATCCTTACTGTAAAAGGAGGAACCGGTGCGATTGTAGAATATTTTGGTCCGGGTGCTGAGTCCATGTCTTGTACGGGTAAAGGGACCATTTGTAACATGGGCGCAGAAATTGGAGCGACGACTTCAACCTTCGGTTATGATGAATCCATGAGTCGTTACCTCAAGGCCACCGGCCGCGCTGAAGTAGCAGAATTGGCCGATGATCTTAGCGCTTACCTCACTGGGGATGCGGAGTGCTATGCGAATCCTGAGCAATACTTTGATCAGGTGATCGAAATCGATCTCTCAACTTTGGAGCCACATATTAATGGCCCTTATACGCCGGATTTGGCGTGGCCAATTTCGAAATTTGCTCAAGCCGTGAAGGAAAATAATTATCCAGAACGCTTGGAGGTTGGCTTGATTGGTTCTTGTACCAACTCTTCTTACGAAGATTTGACGCGTGCCGCTTCATTGGCTAAACAAGCTGCAACGAAAAAACTGAAAGCGAAGGCAGAATTTACGATTACCCCAGGCTCGGAGCAAATTCGCTTTACTGTAGAGCGCGACGGCATCCTCGATGATTTTGAAGAAATTGGCGGCGTGGTTTTGGCTAATGCCTGCGGACCTTGTATCGGACAATGGGCGCGTCATATGGACGACCCGGATCGTAAGAATTCGATCATTACTTCATTCAACCGTAACTTTACCAAGCGTAATGACGGTAACCCTAATACTCACGCTTTTGTCGCTTCACCTGAATTAGTGACCGCAATGGCAATTGCGGGTGATTTGACTTTCAATCCGCTCACGGATACCCTAACGAACGAAGAAGGGCAGGATGTAAAACTAGATCCACCAACGGGACTGGAATTGCCTCCTCGTGGTTTCGACGTTGAAGATCCTGGCTTTATTGCACCGGCTGCGGATGGCAGTAGCGTAGAGGTCGTGATCAATCCAGAATCAAATCGTTTGGAGCGTCTGACACCCTTTGTGCCGATTACTCAAGAGCAGTTGAAAGGGATGCGTTTGTTGATTAAGGCCAAAGGGAAGTGTACTACGGATCATATCTCTATGGCAGGTCCGTGGTTGAAATTCCGTGGACACCTCGAAAATATTTCAAACAACTGTTACATCGGTGCCATCAATTACTTCAACGAAGAAGCGAATAATGTCTTCAACGCTGAGACAGGCGAATACGGTGCCGTACCGGATACTGCGCGTTATTACAAAGCACAGCAAATTGGATCGATTATTTTCGGTGAAGAGAATCTCGGAGAAGGTTCTTCTCGGGAGCACGCGGCGATGGAGCCACGTTATTTGGGCGTGAAAGCGGTAGTTGTGAAATCTTTTGCGCGTATTCACGAAACGAATTTGAAAAAACAAGGGATGCTGGCTTTGACTTTCGTTAATCCAGAGGATTACGAAAAGGTACGCCAGGATGATAAAATTGATTTGCTAGGCTTCGATGCAATGGCACCGGGTGAAAACTTGACTATCGTGTTGCACCACGCTGATGGTACTCAGGATCAGTTTGAAGTCAAGCACAGTTACAACGAAGCCCAGATTGAATGGGTACGCGCGGGTTCCGCTTTGAACAAGATTCGCCAGGAGGCGGGTATGGTCTAAGCAACTAAAACCTTGTGCTAGCCGCTTGCGGCGGGAAGCCTTGTAGTATTAACTACAGGGCTTTTTTTGTTAGTACGAGATAATGATTATTAGGATTATTAAGTATTTTGTTTGTGACAAACCTTTTTACCAACTGTAATAACAATACTATGATCAAGGAATTCAAAGAATTTATCATGCGGGGCAATGTGCTCGAATTGGCTATCGCCGTAATTATTGCGGGAGCATTTGGGGCCATTGTGACCACCTTTACTAAAGATGTACTCATGCCTCCGATTGGACTTGCACTGGGTGGCGTTGACTTCAGCGATTTACAACTCATTTTGCAGGAAGCTACCACTGCAGCAGATGGTACGGAAGTACCTGCAGTAGCCATTAAATGGGGAAAACTAGTAAATGAGATCATTAACTTTTTGATCGTGGCTTTTGTCTTATTTATGATTATTCGTTCTTACAATAAATTAAATCCGAAAGAAGAACCAGCTCCGGCACCAGATCCTGGACCAAGTGAGAAGGATTTGCTGGCAGAAATCCGCGATTTGCTGAAAAAATAAGCGAATTTGGGTTATCTTTCAAAGGCTGTTCATCTCACATTGAGGTGAACAGCCTTTCGTTATCTAGCACATGAGCAACGCAAACCAAAAAAGCAAACTCTCCGAAATACTCGAACGATTGCAGGTTGAAAGCTGGCAGTTAGAGTTGCTGGTATCTGGTTTTGCCATCTTTTTGGTTGCGGCGAGTTTCGAACCTGTACTGAATTTTGGGCGCACACTCCGGGTGATCGCCGAAAGCCTCGAAGGGTTTTACAACATCCTTTTCCTTATCCCGATTATTTTACTCGGTGCCACATTTTTTCTCTTTATCAACCTCATTCTACACGTTATCTTCCGAGGACTTTGGATCAGTGCTATCGGGCTGCGTTATGTGTCGGGTGATATTGATTTTGATGAACTTCGACTACAAAATCCTTTTCATCAGTTTCTGACCCGCCGACTCGGCTCTTTCGACAATTTTATAGAGCGCCTGGAGAACATCAGTAGCGTACTCTTTGCCTTTACTTTTTTGATTGTTTTCATGCTGCTTTCGTTGGGACTATTTAGTCTCTTGACGGGCTTGATGCAGCTTTTAGTGGAATATATAGGAAAGCATTGGTTATCTGACGCTAGAACGGAACTTCTGGGAGGGCTGACCCTTTTTGTGTTATTATTTACCGGCTTTCTCTACTTTCTGGATTTTGTGACGATTGGCTTTTTTAAGCGGAAGCGATGGATTACGATATGGTACTATCCGATTTATCGTTTTTATAGCTTGGTGACCTTCTCGTGGCTTTATCGCCCATTGTACTATAACTTAATTGATAATAAATTTGGCCGGCGCATTGGGTTGATTCTGGTACCCTACTTTTTCTTGATCGTCACCTTGGCCACGTTATTTGTCAATCGCTACAACTACATCCCCTCTAATGCAACTGACCACACCCATTATCAGCAGATGTTTTATGCTGATCAGCGTGCCGAGCGTAAGAGAATTGACCGCATCTCTTTACCATCACGGTTTACGAATAATGGCTATCTGGAATTATTCCTGCGGCACTATCCACTCGTTGACAACCCTGTGATTGAGCGATTGTGCGCAGGTATCCGGCCAGCTCAATTGGCGGGACTAAGAGTTTCTATCATTCAAGTCAATACGGGAAAAAAAGAGATTCCACCCGACCCTGATAGTTTATTGCAATGTATGGGAATGCTTTACCAAATTGCGATTAACGATAGCATCTTTCAACAGCCAGAATACCTTTTTTACGAATCCCAACAATTCTCCGAAGCTGGGCTACAGACCATTTTAGACGTGGCTTATTTGCCTCGGGGGCGCCACCAGTTGCGCGTTGATGTCCAACGGTTGGGTGGCGAAAATCGGGATTCACTATACTGGCGAAAGTTCGCCCAAATTCCTTTCTGGCGCGACTAATTCCGCCTGTCCCACTTCGTCCCTATCTGTCCGCTTTTGTCCGCTTTTGTCCTTTACTCGGGTAGCCCTGAGGACTAATTTTATGGTCATAAAATGCAGAGGGTTTACCCACCTAGTATAGACTTGCCACAGGAATAGTTTCCAAAATCAAACATAAAATAGATTTATGATTGGCTTTCGTCAATCGAATATAATGTATGCTTTTTCTCACAAAAAATTTTTAAATCATGAAATCATTAAAGAACTGTTTTCTCTTAGGTATTTGCGCCATGTTTGCTTTCATGTTGCCACAGCAGGCTTCTGCACAGTGGGTCAACAGTCCAAGTACGCGTTTGTATACGTATGATCAAGTAATCATTGATCGTACCACCGCAAAGTACTCCTGGCTAGAACTCGATGTAAATGGAACTATTGGTACGGAAGGGCTTGATATGTACACGGAGTCTAGTACAAGTACGGGATGGACACAGCAAATCACCTGGAATAACCCATCAGGTCGTCGTCATATTTTGACAGATCACGGCGGGACTGATCGCTTGTTGTTCTACGTTGGTATCGGTGGTGGTGCCAAAAATGAAATGGAGATTCATGGGAAACTTGGTGTAGGTCGTGTAGGTACGATCAATATGCCAACAACCGTAGGTGGTATTAATATCAGTGCTTATAATCTATACGTTGAAGGTGGTATCCTAACCGAAGAACTACGTGTGCGTACTGATTGGGCGGACTACGTTTTTGCTGAAGATTACGAACTGAAATCTTTGGAAGAGGTAGAAGCACATATCGACGAAAACGGCTACCTGCACAATACTTTATCTGCTGCTGAAGTAGAAGCACAAGGTATTGAAGTTGGTGAAATGACAAAGAATCAGCAAGAAAAAATCGAAGAGTTGTTCTTGCACATGATCGATATGAACAAGCGATTGAAACAATTGGAAGAAGAAAATGCAGCGCTAAAAGCGAAGGTTGCGGAACTGGAAAAGTAACATAGACTGGTTAGGCTTAATTCATTCAACATTTCAATTATTTCATATTATGAAAATATCAAGAAACTTATCTATTGTTTTCTTGCTGTTAGCCGCTCCAGTTTTTCTTTTTGCTCAACGCCCTCTAATAGAGGAATTCTTACCAATCAATTATCCAATTAGCGAAGAGAATGTTAAATATCTGGATGTCTACCAAAAAGAAAACAGAGTTGCGAAACTGCAACTTGTAAAAATTAATACAGAGATTTTCAAAGATGAGCAGGTTGTTGTTAATCTTGCTCTTGAATCAGCGATTGCTACTCGAATTCAAGATCGCGTACGTAGCGATGAAGACTTCTCTTGGTTTGGTACATTAGAAGACGAATCGGGAATTTACTTTTCCGTTTTGGAAGATCAAGTAATGTCCAAGTTTAGAATCGGAGATTACGCTTATTCGATTGTACCTCTAGACGGAGATGTACACATGCTAATAGAGGTTAATGCTGATGCAAAACATCCTGAAGGCCATGTAGGGTGTATTCATGATGCTATCTCGGAGCAAAGCCAAAATCATCGCCCAAGCCAAGAGCATCATCATTCTGAAGATCGGCCAGAACCTTCATCTCAGGGTGGTGCTCGAACCGATACAGATTGCGTCTATCGAATTTCGATCTTATACACTGATGATGCCGCTGCTAACATAGTTAACCTAGCCTTGTTCTCTCAAACATTAGCGGATGAAGCTAATCTGGCTTATACCCTAAGTCAGATAGATCTTGTAGCTGAGGTAGCCCGGTCATTGGAAGTAAACCATGCCGAATCAGATGTATTAATCGCTTTTCCTGGGTTCGCAAACACGACTATTTCTACCGACGTTGTTCGATTCCGAAATAATAATGATGGCGTTCTGGACGAGATTCATGACATGCGTGGCCGTTATCAAACGGATGTACAAGTCCTGGTGCGTGAAAATATCATTGATTTTGGAAATGGCGCTGGTGTATTTTTGGGTTCTGCTTTTGGTGTTGCTTTTGATGTGGACGCTGCTAATGCAGCAGATGCATTTGTGGCTGTACAACGGGCAAGTATCCCCCTGAATCGCTTCACCTTTACACATGAAATTGGTCACATTCAAGGAGCGAAACATGAGAATGATAACAACGCCCCTCTTTTTGCCCGAGGTTTTCTGTTTGCCAATGGAGCTGCGGGTCGTACTCTAATGGTGCGAGGTGCAGCGGGTGTTTGTGCTACTGCAAACGGCGATGCTTGTCGTATCGGACGTTTTTCAAATCCTAATGTTGTCGTTGGTGGTACCACAATTGGTGTTGCTAATAATTTTGATAATGCTCGCCGCCTCAATGAGACCGCCGATCGTACGCGAAATTATCGCATGACCAACGATGTTTTTACGATTGCTGCCGAGGATATTCCCAACGAAACGCTCTCTCATCATTTGGCAAATGACCGATTGACGACTGGGGGAAATACCGTCACTTACCAGTCAGGTAGCATCGCCACGATGCGGGCGGGCCAGGAAGTTTTACTCCAGAATGGCGCTTGGATACGAGATGGCTCCAGGTTTAGAGCATATATTGAAAATGATCCATGTGAAAATCCTGCACCACTTCCATTGAATCAACCTGATGAAGATTTGGTGGAACAGCGATCAGAAAATCCGGCTCAAGCAATGAATGATCAGCTAATGATTCAACCGAATCCCGCTCGTGATTTTATTGTGATTGCGTATCGATTTGATACACCTCAGACTGCTACAACAGCAATTTTTGATGCTAATGGTCGGGTTGTGCAAATTATCGATAATGCAGTATTGAGAGATGCCGGAGAGTATCAAATAGAAGTGGATATCCAAAATTTACCTGCTGGATTCTACTACTGTCAATTACAGACAGAGGAAACGAAGTTGACTAAAAAATTTATCGTGAATAAGTAATGGAATTGCCCTCATCAGAATCAGTAATAAATAATGATTTATTCTGGATGATCGGCACTTAAAAAATATATAATAATAGTTGGATAAGTACCCACCCCGAAACCATTTTGATTTTGGGGTGGTTTTTGTTGTTTTAATATTGGCATTAAAGCAAAAAAAATAGTATTTTTATAACAACTTAATCCGCTCTTTTTCAACACTGTAAGGCAAAAGTTTTATTTCCAAAGCCTTTTACCCTGGTGCCTAAATTGCATTTTCTAAAGTGCACGCTTTCCGTTCTTTTATAGAACGAAACATACATACGCATATCTTGCTTGTCTAAGTAGTCAACAAAATTTATGAAAAGGCTAATACAAAAGTGTATTAGTTAAGAACTTATGATTTGATCTAAAACAAAAGTTGAAAAATGAGAACAAAAACATCCCTTAAAGCGAAGACAAGAAAAGAGCTCGCGGACGAATATGGGGTGAGTCCCCGCACGTTTCGCCGTAAGCTAAAATCCAAAAACTTAGATTTACCTAACGGTTTAATTACGCCCAAGGATCTTGAAAAAATTTATCAGACTTTTGGGGTGCCACGTTAAACACGTTTAAAAGGATGAAAACGAAGAGGGGCAGCTTGAATAAACATCAAGCTGCCCCTCCATTTTTTAACACAGACCGGACGAACTACGACTGCTTTGCTTCATCTTTTAGCTTTCGTCGTAGGATTTTTCCAACATTAGTTTTGGGAAGTTCATCTCGGAATTCCACCGCTTTGGGGACTTTATAGCCTGTCATGTTTTCGCGGCAGTAAGCGACAACTTCATCTTCGGTTAACGACTTATCTTTTTTTACTACGAATACTTTTACCGTCTCACCGGATTTTTCGTGTGGAATGCCAATGGCTGCAACCTCCAGTACCTTAGGATGCGCTGCGATTACCTCTTCTATTTCATTGGGATAGACGTTAAAACCAGAAACCAGAATCATATCTTTCTTGCGATCCACAATTTGGAAGTAACCATCCTCTGACATCTTGCCAATATCGCCGGTACACATCCATCCATCGATGATGACCTTTTCGGTTTCAGCCGGTCGATTATAATAGCCCTTCATAACTTGTGGGCCCTTGATCTGGATTTCACCCACTTCGCCAGTCGGCAAGGGTTGGAGTTGATCGTTGACTACCCGCATATCCGTTGATGGAACGGGAATACCGATGGTGCCCAAGCGGCCGGAGCCATCAATGGGGTTGGTGCTGGCTACCGGCGAAGTCTCCGTCATGCCATAGCCTTCGGCTAAAGGACAACCCGTGACTTTTTGCCATTGCTCCGCCACCGTGCGCTGCACCGCCATTCCACCACCTACGGTAATCTTTAAGCTGCTAAAGTCTAGTTTTTGAAAATCGGGATGATTGACCAAGGCATTAAAGAGGGTATTGATCCCGGTCATCAGGGAGATATCATATTTTTTGAACGGCGCAATGACCGTCTTTAGATCTCGTGGATTAACGATAAGGACAGTTTTGGTGCCCACGCTCATCAAGGCCAAACAATTGACCGTGAATGCAAAGATGTGGTACATTGGCAAGGGAGACAAAGCAATTTCTTTACTTTCGACCAAGAAAGGCATCATCGCTGCACGAATTTGCTGCATATTGGCGACGAGATTACGATTAGTGAGCATGGCGCCTTTGGCTACACCAGTTGTTCCGCCGGTATACTGTAATAAAATCACATCCTCCGGTTGCCCATCGTGGCGTTCCAAAGTGAATTTTTTCCCCTGGGCAAGTGCCTCTTTGAAAGAGACCGTGTTGGGGATATTGTATTTAGGAACCATGCGTTTGACGCTACGCACTACAAAATTGACGATGGTGCCTTTTACCAAGCCAAGCAGTTCACCAATACTGGTGACGATGACCGTTTTGATATCAGTGTCTCCGATAATCTTCTCGAGGTTCGCCGCAAAATTTTCTGCAATCACAACAGCCTTAACGCCAGCGTCTTTAAACTGATGACTCATCTCCCGTGGTGTATATAGCGGATTGGTATTGACCACAACTAGGCCGGCGCGTAAAGCGCCGAACAGCGCAATGGGATATTGCAACATATTGGGCATCATCAGCGCAATGCGATCACCTTTTTCGAGTCCTCTGGATAGTAAATACGCCCCGAATTGTTTGGAATGGCGATCCAGTTGATCAAAGGTCAATTCTTTTCCCATGCAGATGAAGGCCACTTGCTTGCGGTACTTTTCGAAAGTCTCTTCAAACAAATCGAGCAAACAGTTATAAGCATCAGGATCGATATTAGCGGGGATTCCTGTGGGATAGTTTTTGAGCCAAGGACGAGATTCGGTCATACGGTTATTAAGTTT
Source organism: Saprospiraceae bacterium (assembly GCA_028285085.1). Taxonomy (GTDB): domain Bacteria; phylum Bacteroidota; class Bacteroidia; order Chitinophagales; family Saprospiraceae; genus JAHDHW01. The sequence goes on from JANQQI010000138.1 coordinate 12,105, forward strand.
TGTATTTGGGTCAAAAAAGATGTCATTGAGACACGTTCTAAATTTACATTTTTTTTAATAAAAGTGAAGGAACAAGCCTATTTAGGTCTTCTAAGTACTTAATCCGGCAGAGCCGTAAAAAGTTTAGAATTAAAAGAGGTAGAGAGTTGGCACTTTCTTAAGATAAATGCCCTTGGTTATCTCCGTAGGCAACATCATAGCTGCGACCTCATGCCTTGAGGTCAGCGGTGCGGCAGCATTAAAGCCTGACTTTTACTAAATTAGCAGAATCGATAATCGTGCAAGTTGACTATGACTCGTTCTCGGAAGTATCTTTCTGCGCTTTACTGCATACTAGTCTCCTTTGGCCTTTCTGCACAAATTCCCGCGGACCTACCCATCCGTACGCCCTCTTACACGGAAGATTTCCAGCGGTACAAGTCTTACCCTTCGATGTGTTTGGAAGATGTCTATTTTGGGAAAGACGGTGAGTTATGGTTGAAAACTTGTGGGGTGGGCAATCATTTTAACTTGCGGCTGTTCCAGTTCGATGGCTACGAATTCAGATCGCTACAGCATTTGTTTTCGGAACTTGACTTTACATTTGCCATCTACGGTCTAGTGGAAGGGCGTCAACTGGTAGGGGCTACATATGAACAAGCAACAGATAAGCATCAGCTATTTTTTCTTGATTTGTATACGGGCCGATTTCAGTTTCATGCCTTCCCTCAAAATGCGTATCCCAGTGCCGTTTACGTTAGTAAGACTGGCGAGGTATTTTATCTCCTCGAAAAAGACGATTGGTTCTACGCTTACAGATGGGAGAAAGGCGAAGCCATTTTAATCAATCAAATCCAATCAAAATACGAGCATACGGTTTTCAGTCCTAAGATGACGGATTATGGTCTGCCACTTTCTAATGTTTTATTATTCGATGGGAAAGTAATTTGGATACACAATGATATTTCGGCTTCATTTGTCGATCGCATTGAATTAGCGACAGGTGAGGTACAAAGGTTTAATGCGGCTGACTTTTTGGGGGAAACGAATCGGGAGCTTAAAACCCAGCAAGAGGAGGAGGCGTGGATTGAAATGAAGGTACTAGGTGAAAGGACATTTTTAAAAGTATCTTTTGACAAACAAAACTATCAGATTCTTGAATTGGATTTGCCGAATCAGCAGTTTACGCTCATTGACGGCTTACCCTCTGATTTGCGGAATGTATATATCTATGAAGATAAGGTGGGGAACCTCATTTATGTGTTATTTAAAAAGGACAGAACTTATGCGGCAATTTTAGAGGATCATGATGGTAACCGATTTGATTATTCTTCTTTTTTTGAATCATTATCATTGTCGAAACTGGGAGTCAGAGAAGTAAAAGGGGAAGATTTTAAAAAACAATTGTTGATTTGTAGCGACCAGGGGGTACAAATTCACCGGGTGAAATCAACGGATGCGATACAAACCTACGCATCGGGATTTGCGATTAGAGCTATGACAGAACTGCCTAATGGAGAGATTCATATTGCTACTCAGGGTAATCTTCGTCTGCGCCTGAATCTCGCTACAAAAACTATCAAACGTGTTGATCTTGGAAATTGCCAAATGCAGTATCACAAGTTTATATCCGACGGAACTGGCCAATTCTGGGGTGCCCTTTTTAAAGATCTTGCGAAGTATGATCCGACCACTAATTCATGTGATGTCTATCCTACCGATGCTAGCCAAATCAGAGTGTTTGATTTTCTTGACCAAGATAGGGTCATATTTATCGATTTTAATCAGGAAATCGGCATGAATGATCTCAATGATAGAACGACTACCCGATTTAAAGTAGACGGTGAAAATTATAAAGTCACTGGGTTTGTTCATGATTTGATGGTGGCAAAAAATGGCTTAGCGTGGGCCGTGACAACTTCTGGATTATATAAAATAGATCTCGCCGCCAATCAAGTAGAAGTTATTGGAGGGGACGCCATTATTCCCGATCCTCGTTTTTTGTGTATCGAAGAAGATGAGCAAGGGAAGTTGTGGCTGGGCACACCGAATAGTGGAATTATTATTTACGACCCCAGTGATCAAAGTGTACAACGGATCAATAGCGAAAATGGCTTGGCCAATAATACGGTAGTCACTATTACCACTGATGATGATGGGATGAAATGGATTGGTACCTACAACGGCATTTCTCTAGTCTCCTCGAAAGGGCAATTAATTACCAATTTATACGAAGAAGATGGCGTAGCTCATCGAGAGAGTAATCGATACGCTAAGCTGAAAACAGCCGATGGGAAGATTGTCATTGGATCAATATCCGGCTTGACAATAATTGATCCTGACCAGGTGCGGCAAGATTTTATTCAAAACAAGGCACTTGGTTTGTACCTGACGAAGTTGGAGTACTTTGATCCTTCCGCTCAGCAGGATACCGTGCAGCGTTTAGGCTTAAAGGCTTTGGAGCAGATCACCTTGCCAGCGGAACGACGTGATTTATCCCTTGGTTTTGCGATCTCTAATTACCTACGGCCCGCGGAGAATAAATATGCTTTTAAATTTGTGGAGGATGAGGACTGGACTGCGCTAGGGAATCAGCCCCATTTAAATCTCAAAAATATCCCGGCGGGAAGACATCAATTACTGATTCGCGGTGGAGATGGTATTGGTAACTGGGCCCAAAGTGTACTTAAGGTCAATATCCGTGCACAGGAATATTTTTACAAGCAACTTTGGTTTTATGTCTTGCTCGTTGCTCTGGGGATTGGAGGAGCCTTGCTGTGGATTACTCGATTGCAAACGGCTGTTCGGAAGGCGACCCAAAAAATCCGGACGGATAAAGCCATCATTGAACAGCAAGCAGAAGAACTCAAAGCCTTAGATCAGGCCAAATCACAGTTTTTTACCAATATCTCTCATGAGTTCCGAACCCCACTCACGATCATCTCCGGCGTGGTGGATCAGATGAAAGCTAAGCCAGATATTTGGGCGGATAAAGGTATCGATACGATTAAACAGCATAGCGAGAACTTGCTGCATTTGATTAATCAGATTTTGGATTTGAGAAAATTATCTTCCAACAAACTAGACCTCAATCTAGTGAAAGGAGATATTCTGGAATACCTTAGATACATCACCAATTCCTACCGATCGTTTGCTGAAAACCAAGGACTTCAACTACATCTTATCTCAACTCAGTCGTCCATTATTATGGACTACGATCCAGACAAGCTTTTGAGAATTATTTCCAATCTGCTTTCGAACGCCATTAAATACAACCGGGAAAATGGTAACATTTATTTCAATATTGATTGCGTCGCGCTTGATAACAAGGAATGGTTGAAATTACAAATTCAGGATACAGGCGTCGGTATCCCCGAGGAAAAGCTGGTTCATATTTTTGATCGCTTCTACCAAATCAATGAACCCGGAGAGAAAAAAGTGATCGGATCGGGTATTGGTTTGGCTCTGACTCACGAATTGGTGCGTCTGATGAAAGGAGAGATTGAGGTAAAAAGTGAGATTGGAGCAGGTACTACTTTTTTTATTAAAATTCCTATCACCCGAAACGCTGCGGAGATCGATACCCTAACCAGTGGGATTGCAGAGTCTGCCAAGGGATTAACTATCAACCCCATAGCAGAGAAAACGTCGACCCAAATTGTATTTACCAATGAAAATGTGAATCGACAGTTGCCTACTTTGCTAATTGTGGAAGATAACCTAGATATCATTCAGGTGCTAGTCGCTTGCCTGGAAATGGACTATCAACTGGAGGTCGCCCAAAATGGTGAAGAGGGGATCGAAAAAGCGGTTGAAGTTGTCCCCGATATCATTATCAGCGACGTAATGATGCCCATTAAAGATGGCTTTGAACTGTGTAATACGCTAAAGCAAGACGAGCGAACAAGCCATATACCTATCATTTTATTGACGGCAAAATCGGGAGACAGTGCCAGAATCAAAGGCCTTGAAAAAGGAGCAGATGCTTATCTCTCTAAACCATTCAATCCCGAGGAACTCTTGGTGCGCTGTAAAAAACTTCTGGAGCTACGCCAAAAATTACAGGAACGTTATCGCTCTTTTGACGTTAATGCCGAGCAGGCAGCCACAACGGTAGAGGATGCCTTCATTCAAAAAGTGAGGCAAGCTGTCGAAGCGCATATCGAAGATGATTCCTACGGCATTCCTCACCTTTGTCGGACGATTGGTTTGAGTCGGGCACAGATGCATAATAAAATAAAAGCATTGACCGGCTTGGCAACTTCCGCTTTTATGCGCTCCGTGCGACTGAACAAAGCCAAACACCTGCTTCAATCCACCACGCTCTCCGTTTCTGAGGTGGCCTGCAAAGTTGGATTTAAAAACCCTACCTACTTTTCTTCGGCTTATTCGAAAGAATTTGGTGAATCGCCGAGTAAGACGCGTAAATAATTGATTTTTAGTTTTTTATGTGGTGGCGTCTAATGCTAATTAGACAATAGTTAAAGTCTTTTCGCTAAGAATAAATCACGGTCTAAAGCTTTTGGAACATTAGCAAAAGCGCTTTTTTACGTTTCCCTTCATCTTTGTAGTATCACCCTAGAAAGCTTAATCAAATAGACTCTAAAAAGAGCACGAATAGACCTCAGCTACTGATCTTTCAATCTTTTTAACCCATAAAGCTGCGAGTAGTGCGAAGGAGCGCACCCCCCTCCTCAACTCCTTTCATCGATCGCAACATTAATGTACTAAATGTCATTTTTGATGAAAAACAAGAAACTTAATGAACGCATGCTGATGTACTGTCAGCAAAGATTTGATCAAAGCCAGGACAATGGCTTGTCTCTGAAAATCGCAGTGATGGCTCCTTTGGCACTCTTAGCCAATGAAACGGCACTAGCCCAATGTAATACGGGGACGCTCAGCGATTCGGGCGGCTTTTATAATATCGACGTCGATAATGACGGTAACCCGGATTTCATCATTGATGATGGCTATGCCCCTAGATTGTGGTTTACCCTGGCCAATAATTCCTGCAGCGTTGCGGTTGATACCGGAAATGGTTGGAATGGGTATACTTCTTTGTTTCAATCTGCTGCGGCACCGATTAAATTAACAACGAGTAATTATTTACCAATTCAGAATTTCGTTCCACGTACAGCATTAAATTACAATGGCAGTACACACGGTTATGGTGCCTTGAACACCCGAGGTGGTGTTTGGCCAAATACACCGATGTCAGGCTATGTAGGGGTGCGTTGTGATTATGATGGAGACGGTAATTACAATTACGGTTTTTACCATCTGGATTTTAATGCGGGCGGTAATGTTACGGTTGACTTAACGAAATCTGGTATTGATGAAGTTGATGACAATATCGGTATCGTAGGCTACTGTGAAAGTATCGGAGGGGTTGGGCCATTGCCAGTCGAATTGGTGAAATTAGATGCGCGATACGATACGGATCAAGTTGTGATTAATTGGGAGACCGCGACAGAGATCAACAATATGGGCTTTCGGGTACAACGCAGTACCAATGGTCGTGACTTTCATAATGTTGGTTGGGTAGATGGCTACGGCACCACTACAGAAGAGCAGAACTATTTGTTAGTAGATAAAGAGTTGCCAACGAGTTCTGTATTATACTATCGCTTGGTCCAAACTGATTTTGATGGTGCTACTGAGCTATCAGATGTTGTTTCCGTTAATATTTCTTCGGACGGCGATGCCGTTGTCAGTGAGTTCCAACCTAATTTGTTCCGCCCCGGCGTAAACACGAGCTTGATTATTGATTTACTAGAAAATAATAACGACGTTGATATTCGGGTTTTCAACGCGAATGGTCAGCTATTTAGAACCTTCAATTACCGCAAAGATAGCGGTAAGCACATTATGGCTTTTGAGACTTTTGATTTGCCTTCCGGGGTATTTTACGCCAGCGTAAATATTAACGGAGAGACCTTCCACCGAAAGTTTTTCATTCAGGAATAAGCCAAATTAATCATGATTCGTACAGTTAGCATCCTAACCTTATTAGGAGTGGGCTTGCTTTGCCCGGAAATAGCACTCGGTCAGGCCGAAACCTTGTTCCGCCCGGTGCCGGCTAGCCATTCCGGTATACAGCACTGGAACACGGTGGTTGAAACGCCCGAACTCTTTCTGTGGCATTTCGACTATTTCTACACGGGAAGTGGTGTTGCCGTTGGAGATTTAAACAATGATGGATTGCCGGATTTAGTATTCGGTGGTAACCATGCGCCTAATTCAGTATACATCAATCAAGGCGACCTGAGGTTTAAATCCATTTCTGAAAGCTGCGGGATTCAAGCCAAAAAACGCTGGACGAATGGTGTCAATCTGATTGACATCAACCACGATGGTTGGCTGGATATTTATTGCAATAATGGTGGCCCCGGTTCGGATACTCTGGTTTTTGCCAATCAGCTATTTATCAATCAAGGTGTAGATGAGTCGGGACAAATTCATTTCATCGATCAAGCTGAGCAATATGGCCTGGCCGGCCATTCTCGCTCTGTTCATGCCAACTTCTTTGATTTTGATAAGGATGGAGACCTTGATGTATTTGTTAACAATCACAGTCATCCAGAGATACTCCGTCCGAAGAGAAACAGGTTACTCAAAGATAGCATTGCAACAGTTGAACAGCCGGTGAGTAGCCGTCTTTATCGTAATGAAGGCAACGGATACTTCGTTGATATTACGGTCAAAGCCGGGCTGTTGCGTACCTATTTTGGTTTGGGAAGCACCGTTTCGGATTTTGATCAGGACGGCTGGCTCGATTTGTACGTTAGTAATGATTACGATATCCCGGATTACTTCTGGCGGAATAATGGAGATGGCACTTTTAGCGAAGTGATTAAAAAGCGGATGGGGCATGTCTCCTGGTTTGGGATGGGCTGTGATGCGGCGGATTTGAATAACGATGGTCTGGAAGATATTCTGGTTGCGGATATGACGCCTTCGGACCACGTCCGCAATAAGACGCTCATGGCTCCGATGCATCCGGCCCGTATTCACCGCATGGTGAACGAGAAAAAATATATCCCTCAGTATATGTTTAATACTTTACAAGTGAACATGGGGGGTGGGTACTTTTCTGAAGCGGCTTTGATGTGTGGCTTTGCGCAGACGGACTGGACCTGGTCTGTTTTAATGGCCGATTTTGATTTGGATGGTTATAAAGATGTGTTTTTTAGCACCGGCTTTTTGAAAGACATCAGAGATAATGATTGGCGTCAATCCATTTCCAAGATGGTGAAAAAGAAAGATGGAAAGGTCACCGCCGAAGATATTTTTAACTGGCAGCAACAAACGCATTCGGAACCAACACCCAACCGTATTTATCAGAATTTGGGGGAGTTGAAATTCAAAGCGCGAACCCAGGACTGGGGGCTTGGACAAGCTAGTTTTACTAACGGTGCTGCTTACGCTGACCTGGATCAGGATGGCGATCTGGATTTAATCCTCAATCACCTCAATGACGTTGCAGAGGTTTACGAAAACCATGCCCGGGACAAATCTACGGGCGCTAATTATATTCGCTTTGCGCTACTTGATCAGGAGGGGGGGGCGACAACACTCAATGCGAAGGTCAACATCTTTTATCAAGATCAACAACAAGTTATAGAAAACAAGTGGGTGCGGGGCTACGAATCACAAATGGAGCCCGTGGTTCATTTTGGCTTAGGTGACGTAACCCAGATTGACCGTGTAGAAGTTAACTGGCCCGATGGAACGGTCAGTACAATTCAAGGCCCCGAGATTAATACCACCCATCAAATTGAAAAAGAGAAATCAGGACGAGGTGTCAAAACTAACTCAGACCAACCAACACCTATATTTAAATCGTTTTTGTCGGGCGTGCCCTACCACCATTTTGAAAATCAATTTTATGATTTTGGGAAAGAGCGACTCTTGCCACATCGGCAATCTCGTCAAGGTCCCGCTCTAGCTACCGGCGACCTCAATGGTGATGGCTTGGATGATTTTTATGTCGGCGGGGCTCGCGCTCAGATGGGCGCCGTTTATTTGCAAGGAGAGTACAATCAATTTTACGAATTAGAGCAAGCAGCCTTTGTTGGCTCGGCCGGTTACGAGGATCAAGGGGCGAGCCTGGTCGATATCGATGGAGACGGTGATTTGGATTTGTACGTTGCTTCCGGTGGGGATGGTTCTTATCCCGAAAACACCCATTGGATGCAAGATCGACTGTATTGGAACGATGGGCAAGGGAACTTGACCGAAGACAAAACCGCTCTGCCACCGATGTACTCTTGTACCCAAAGCATCAGCTTTTGCGATTGGGACGGGGATGGTGATCTGGATATTTTTGTCGGTGGACGAAATATTCCTAATCGTTATCCATTTGCACCACCTTCCTATTTGTTGGAAAATAAAGGCGGCCAATTTGTTCAGGTTGATTCGACTTTAATCCCTGATCTGAGCAAATTAGGTTTAGTGACCGCCGCCGAGTGGTCCGATATCGATCAAAACGGCTGGCCTGATTTGCTGGTCGTGGGCGAGTGGATGCCGCTCACCATTTTTTTCAATGACGGAGGTGAGTTCACCAAAATGCAATTGCCGGACTCGGAAGGTTGGTGGTATAGCTTGGTGAAAGCGGACTTTGATGGCGATGGCGATGAAGATTTCATCGCGGGCAACCTAGGACTCAACAATAAATTCCATCCCAGCCCGGAAAAACCTTTACACATTTACACGAATGATTTTGACGAAAATGGCTCTTACGATATCGTATTGAGTAAGTACTATCAAGGGCAAAAAGTGCCGGTCAGAGGGCGACAGTGTTCCGCTGAGCAAATGCCTAATCTGCGCGCTAAATTTCCCAGCTATCGCGCTTTCGCGGAAGCCAGCTTGGAAGAAATCTATTCCCCGGATAAACTTGACCAGGCATTACATCTCGAAGCCCGAACTATGGCCCATCTGTATCTGGAAAATGATAATGGCCAACTCACCATGCGGCCTTTACCACGTATGGCCCAAATAGCCCCCATCAATGCGATGGTGTTGGCGGATGTAGATGGTGATGGCCGCGAAGATGTTATCGCTGCCGGGAATAATTTGAATACCGAAGTCGAAACACCCCGCTACGATGCGGGCAAAGGTATGGTACTGCTCAATCGCCCGGAGGGCTTTGAAGTCCGTTACCACTTGCATGAAACGGGCTTGCTGTTGCGCAGAGATTTACGCCAACTCGCTAAGGTGAAACTCACCGATGGTTGGGGCATAATTGGAGCCAACAACAACGGGCTTTTGCAATTTTACAAACACAATTTGATGCATTAATCATGGAAGAAAAGAAGAACATCCATATTTCTGAGCTCGTCTTGCGGACGCCCGATGGACAGCCTTATGATATTCCCGTAAGAGGAAGCTTGGGGCTCTTAGCATTGGGGGATATCGGGGTAATGGCTTGGAGGAATAAAATCCAGCAATTGAAAAACGAGAAAATCCAGGCCGTACTGGACAAAAGAAAAAATAGCGAGAAATGAATCCACAACCAAAAAAGCAAAAAGTCATTCTCCTGGGGTGGGATGCCGCTGACTGGAAGATTATTAATCCTTTGATGGATCAAGGCTTGATGCCCAATTTAAAAAAACTGGTAGAAGGCGGAAGTATCGGTAAACTTAAGACGCTTGATCCTGCTTTCTCTCCGATGATTTGGACCTCAATGGCGACGGGAAAGCGACCGTATAAACACGGTGTACTGGGATTCCAGGAAGTTCGCCCAAATCGCGACGGTATTCAGCCTATCATGGGGACTTCTCGGAAGGTGAAGGCCATCTGGAATATTCTGGGAGACAAAGGCTATAAAACGCACGTTGTGGGCTGGTGGCCGAGCCATCCGGCAGAACCGATCAATGGGATTTGTATTTCGGACATGTACCAAAAATCCAATATGGAAGCGTTTCCTAAGGATTGGAAAATGTCAGATGCTTGTGTCTATCCCAGAGAGATGGCAGCTCACTTTAAGCAGTTGCGGGTGCATCCCCGGGAGCTCAACGAGCAGCATCTCTTACCCTTCGTACCGGAGTTAGGTAAGATCAACCAAAAACGCGGTGGAAATATCTACGGTCTGGCCCAGACCCTTAGTCATGCGGCTAGCCTGCATTCGGCCTTTACAAATATTCTGCGCACTCAGGAATGGGATTTTGCGGCCTTATATTTGGACGCTATCGATCATTTTTGTCACGGCTTTATGAAATATCATCCGCCGCATCGACCCAATATTTCGAAGGCGGATTATGATCTTTATCACCGGGTCGTGACGGGGGCTTATCAGTTTCATGACATGATGCTGCGGCGCATCATGGACTTTGTGGACGAGCATACGACCATCTTGCTGGTCTCAGATCACGGATTTCAGCCGGATCATCTTCGCCCCAAAATTCTGCCGAATGAGCCAGCCAGTCCGGCTTTGGAGCACAGCCCCTACGGTATTATTGCCGCCCAAGGGCCCGGCATTAAAAAAGACAGCTTGCTATACGGTGCCAGCGTACTCGATCTCACGCCAACGATCTTGAATATCTTTGGCTTACCGACTGGCTTGGATATGGACGGTAAAATCCTTAATAATATCTTCGAAAAACCAGTGGATATTCCGCCGATCGAAACTTGGGAAAATACGGAAGGTTTCCATCGTACGGATGAGCAGGTTGGAGAAGATGAGATGAATATCATGCTCAAACAATTGGAGGACTTAGGCTATATTGAAAAAACGGATAGTGCAAATGTCGAGAAGTCAATTCGCAGGGTAGAACGAGAATTGGATTACAACTTGGCTTGCTCTTACATTGATGGCCGCCAACTGTTCGAAGCGATTGAAGTATTAGAAGGTTTACAAGAAAAATACCCCAACGATCGCCGCTTTTTATACAAACTCGCCACCTGTTACCAATCGGTGAATGATCTGAAAAAATGTAGAACGAGTGTAGATGCCTTACGCGCTATGGATATTTATAATTCAGGAACTTTAGATGTACTCGAAGGGTCTTTACTATTGGGTGAAAAAAAGCCCAATGAAGCCATGGCGATGTTTAAACGTGCGGAAGAAAATGTTGATCCGAATACATCGAAAATATACTTCATGTTGGCGCGTTGCCATTTTATGGTCTCTCGTTTTGAGAATGCACTTCGTCTTTTAGAAAAAGAAAAACAAATCAACCCGGATGAGCCGATGGTCTATCAATTGATGGCCAAGTGTTATACTAAACAGCAAGAATATGCCCAGGCTGCCGAGCACGCTTTAGAAGCGATTGCGCTGGATTTTCAAAATCCCGTTTCCCATTTTGTGCTCGGGTTTAATTTATTCCATTTAGGCCGCTACGAGGAAGCCACTACCGCTCTGGAAAATGTATTGAAATTGGCCCCGGATTACAACGATGCCCGTAAGTTGTTGATGACCATTTACCAAACGCATCTGAATAAACCGGACCAAGCTATAGCGTTACGAAAGGCCTTTGAGCAAAAAATCGAAGGCACCATTTATATCGTTTCGGGGATGCCTCGTTCCGGGACTTCTATGATGATGCAAATGCTCCATAAAGGTGGCTTGGATGTTTTTACGGATCGAAAAAGGGAGGCCGACGAAAATAATTCCAAAGGCTATTTCGAGCATGAATTAGTGAAATCTTTGCCGCGTAATAAATCCTGGTTATCCGATGCAAATCAAAAAGCCGTAAAAATCATCGCTAATTTATTACCGCATCTTCCGGGACGATTTAAGTACAAAATTATTTTTATGGAACGTAGCGTCCCGGAGCTATTGCAATCACAAACGCGAATGCTGCAGCGTTTAGGTAAACGCACCGGAGATGAGGAGACCTATCCACTCAGCCTCGCAGATTCTTTTCAAAAAAGTATTGACCGCGCGCTGCAATGGATGACTCATAATCCCAATGTCGAATACATCCGCATTAACTATCCCGACGTCATCGAAAATCCTTTCGAACAGGCGCTGCATATCAACGCCTTTTTAGGCAATATTCTCAAGCCGGAATTAATGGCGACTGCAGTGGATGGTCAATTGTATCGAGAGAAGAGTCGGTAAGAAATAATGAAAGATGCAGATTATTCTAGGAATGTATCACTTGACTAGTCTGCATGCTTTTTTTATCAATAATATTCTATTGAGAGAATTTATTTTTTTCGTCTAATTTGAGCCTAGCTCAGTGTTGATATACTCGGAACCTCTTTTGCCGAAATTTAAGGCCTACTTCGGAAGCATCGCACTTTCCCGATAATTATTATAGAGCGCGTCCCAGCCCATAACGTAAATATTGGTATTTGTACTCTTTAGGCTATCACTACTCGTATAGTAAAGCAACTGCTGATCTTCAAGAATGTCAGCATAAAGATCACTACCGGTCGTATTGATTTCTTTGATTGGCTGCGGCACCGACCATTGTTCGTTCAATTTAAAGCTAATATAAAAATCGCCGTAGGGAGATAAACTCTGTTCCCTGCCAGAGGCTTCGAATATCAGCAGATCCCCATTATCGCTGATCTCTAAATTCCACTCCCCTTGCTCCGTATTTATGGTCGGTCCCAGGTTGATTGGCTGGACGAAACTATCCTTGTTTCTTTTGGCGACATACAAATCTCCCTGACCGTAACCACCGGAACGGGTAGAGGCGAAATATAAATTACCGTATTGATCGGTACGCGGACTGAACTCGCTCTTTTCGGAATTGATAGGTACACTCAATTTATTTGGTGTTCCCCATTGGTTATTGCCTTCTTTTTTTATCACCCAGATGTCCGATGAAATAGGCAGCGTATCCTTCGCTGGTCGCTTCGAAATAAAATATAGGCTTTGCCCATCCTGGCTTAGATGGGGATCACTGTCATTGTATTGGCCCGAAAAGGAGACTACCTGAGGTGTGGACCATTTGCCATTCTCCTGCTGCGAATAATAGATAGTACTTTTCATTCCACCTTTTCCCCATTCGCCGTTACTCCTCGCGAAATAAACTTCTGAGCCTGTCTTAGAAAAAGTAGTAGAATATTCTACGGCCTCGGTTGAGATATTACCCAGCTCAAAAACTTGTGATTTTTGGAGGGCGGACTCGTTTTCACAACTCGCTAAAAAGAGTAATAGGATATGACTGGCAAGTACATAAAATCTAATGGGTTGATTCATTTGTATTGAGCGTTGGGAATGGAAAAATAGGGGAACAAATTCCGAACAAGCTCTTAATATGCAAAGCAAGAGGGCAATGTGAGATAGTGCTGCACATTGCCCTCTGACTGCGGAGTTGATTCGGGGACAGGAGTCGTCCGTTTCTTGATTACTCTTTCTCTTTCTGCTCGTCTTCTTTGTGAAGCTGCACCTTAATCGCAACTGGGCCTTTTGGCCCCGAACCTATTTCAAAAACAACTTTGTCGTTTTCTTTTATGGGATCAAGTAAATTTTCTTCGTGTACAAAGTAATCGGTCTTTGTACCTGCTTCTTGAATAAAGCCAAATCTTTTTTCCGGGTTGAAGAATTTTACATGTCCCTTTTTTAGGAATTTATCTTCATCGGAAGCAACGCTACGGGGCGTACTGATATCGATGTCCTCAGCATTTATCTCTTCTCGCTTGGATGGGTCTGGCGGTGTTGGCGTCAGATTGCCATCAGCGTCCACATACATAAACTCTTCTGACTTTACCCCGTCAAGCTTTTTCTGCTTTTTCTTTTCCGCCTTATCTTGTTTTCTCTTTCTTCTCTTCTTCTCACGCTCTTTTTTATTATAGCTATCTGCCATATTGTTATTTTTATAATATCCATAAATATGTTACAGTCAAAGTCAAGCAAATAGTTCGGATCTCAAGCTACTCAATTGAGTTTAAATATAACTTTCCGTTATCTAAGGTAGTTACTTTGGCTAAGAATCTCAGGGAATTGATCTCGCTAATTGTAAGAAATCAGGTCTGTTGTTTGTAGGTGTCTGATTTTCAGTGTATTATGAAAAGTTTTCTGATGCGTACACTTCGTGCATATACAGATGAATGCGCTTTCTGGACTTGATCAATGGGATGGCTACATAAGATAGAAATATTGCTCTACGATAAGGTTTACATTTTGAAAAGTGGAAATAGGTGATGTTTTTATTCATCTTTTCCTGAAAGACCTTTTTTGTTTCGTTTGTAGATACCCACGCCGTAGGCGATTAATAAAGGACCGATCAATATGACAGAAATTCCGGTCAACAACATAAGGATGACATAAGAAGAATCGTGTGGAGTTGGATTCCTGACACCTCCCATAATGTTGAAAACGACTCTGTGTAAATTCAAAAAAGTCAACACAGAAATAATCAGGCAGATTGGCATTAAGGTTACCGTCAAAATGTTTCCAAGACTTAGCCGGGTAAACTTTTTTAGAAAATAATAGAGTAAACCCAATCGCCATGCGGCTACAATAGCAAGGAACCAAACGTTAATCGTATTAGCAGTATCGATTGAGAAAAAACGCTCTACGGGTATCGCATAAAAAATAGCTGGAAAAGAAGTTAAGCCAATGAAAGTGACGACTATGAAATAACTCCATTTTTCTACTTTGAAGGGCAACAGGATCAACCAGATCAAAGCGGCAAGCACGAAAATATAAATCACGGAGCCTAAGCCCAGATGCTGCAATAATTTCGCACCAGGATCGTCCCAATAACGTCCCATACCAACAACCCAAGTACCAATAAGACCAGCGATGAAATGTGTTTGATTAAACTGGAGTATTTCTGCTCTGTTTAATTTGAAGGTTAATAATCGGATGATAGTGTTGAAAGTGTTCATCGCTTGGCGTCATTACATTAATTACAGAATTCTCTTTTCAATCTTTTTAGTTCAGCGGTATCCTTTGCTCTTCCGTATTCAGACATATCTTGCTGTAAAGCTATTGCGAGAGCTTTGCATGCTTTTTCTAAATCATTTTTTGTCTGATAAAGGAAAAAGTAATTTCTGTAAAGAAATGGATTTTGGTTATTCAGGTTTTTAGAAGCATCTAGATCAGATTTTGCTTTCAGGTATTCAGCTGTTTTGATATAAGCTAGTCCGCGATTATTGTAAGCATAAGCGTCCTTTTTATTATTGTTAATTACTTTGGTTAAGAGATCTATAGCCTCGTTAAGTCTATCGCTTACAACTAAAGCATAACCTAACGTCGTTTTTAACTGGCTATTATTTGGATTGTATTCGATCGCTTTTTGATAGGATTGGATTTCCAAATCTATATCGCCCTCTTCTGAGGCAATCATTCCTTTTAACCAATAAATATTACAATTTATGTCCTCATTGTTTATCGCTTCCGTTTTAAGGCTTTTTTCGATATCAGATTTTGCTTCAGAAAGTTGATTTAGTTCAAAGTAGGCATAAGCTCTTCCATAGTGATTTGCACTTTTTGCAAAATCATCTAATGCAATACCTGTTGAAAAAATATCGACGGCTTTTTGATAGTTTTCCTGATTCAATAAATTAATGCCTTTATTATAATGCCACATACCATCTTGACTACAAGAGGTCATAACGACTGAAATTATTAAAACAAATGTATGCGTAGCTTTTAATTTCAATACCTTCTATTTTAATCATTTAGGTTATTAAGAATGGTTTTAGCTTCGTTATTATCAGGGTCAATTTTCAATAAATTCGTTAAACATCGTTTCGCGTAATCCTTTTTTCTCATCATTACGGAAAAGTTGCTTAGCGAAATGAATCTCTTAGTGACGGGAATATCTTTTTCCTTGTAAAAAGTATAAAGCCGGTTGGCTATATCTATATTTTTTTCCTCGATTAATTCTGAAATTAGAGCAAAAGCAAAAAGCTCGTGATAAATGGGATTGTCTGTATCTCGATCGTAAAAATAATCCAGGTAATAAACAACTGAATCCGCTTGCGCTGAGCGTACCATCTGCCAAAGATGTCGTGGACTTAAAGAACGATTTGGTTTGAAGACGTATGGCTCTATACCAAGTTTGCCCACCGGAACGTGATTGATGATTGTGTTATTATAATTTATTGGAAATGAATTATTACGCTCCAAAAATGAGGCTTGACTCGATGGTTTATTTTTTAGTTTCCAGTCCAGGAAATTTAAAATGTAATTATTAACCTTAAAATAGTTAGATAAATCTTCATTATAAGCCGCTAGTTGCTCTGGAGAACGATCTTCTAATTTTCGCTTCAGAAAATTGGCTGTGATGCCCTGAGAAATATACTCATTGTGGTTTAGCGTTGCAGGGAAGGTGACGTAATATCGATTTGCTCGTGACATTAAATCGTATAGCTGAAATACAGCTTTGTGTTCAGTGAATCCTAATAATGCACCGTCCATGTGCATTTGCTTTACTAAAGCCGGCTGGGTGAAGTTATTCCATCTGCTATCCGAAAGACCAAAAATTTCTTGAGTTGTTTCGATAGCGATTACGGCCTTGATGGCGTTTTGAGATTCACACTTTGCTAAGATCGACGCTTGCGCGCCGCCACTGTGTCCCATCAAAGCAATATTGGAGACATCTACATGAGGTAATTGAGCGGCATAATTAATTAAATAAGCGATATCTTTTACCGACTCCCCTTTACCGTCAATACCTAGACCCTCGGCATTAGCATTGAAGAAAGAGCTACCAATGACGACGTAACCATTCCGGGCAAGAAATTGCGCTAAAATGGAATTATCCTCGAATGAAGCTCCGTAACCTTGATGATAAATGACCAAAGGAAAACGCCCCGAAGCTGGCCGTACATCTTTTTGAGCCAACGTTTTTTCTGCTAAGAAATCGTTGAAGTATTTGTTTTCTTGAGCCGTAAATTCATGCTTTTCTTTTCCGATCAACTCATAGGCTAATACGGATAAGTTGTAGTCGATGTACTTACGTGAAATATTGTCTAATCCCTCCTTTTTAGATTCGATATCAAAGTAATCTCCGTGAGCTATTAATGCTTCATTACGGTCCTTTTTGACTGGATACCAAACGTTGATCAATAAGGGACGGATGAGTGTGTCGCCCTCAAAAATTACGGAACGGGAATAATCTTTTGCCCAAAAAGAATTGAATCCCACTTGGTATTCGCCTTGTGCTAAATCACCCCATGCTACAGTTTGCGCTCGCAAGCCGTGAAAGTTAAGCAAGAGCAATAAAATCAAAGAGATCGTTTTAATCACTTGGGAGAAAATCATTTACCTGGATTTAAAAGAGGTTATCGTGGACCGGCTTAAGAAAGGTATGGAAAAAAGTTCGATTTTTTCGAAAAGTGCATTGTCGTTCCATAGAGAAATGGACGAACACATTTAAATGGACGAAGGAGAGTGTTAAACGGTAAGAAAGTGAAAGTGAATGGGGCTTCACTTAGTACGTAAATCCTATGGGCTTACTTTTAGGATTAGAAAATCCTTTTTGGGTGTGGTTATAAATATCTGCGACGGTTAGTGCCTGATGGTGTGCTTCAAGGCCGAGTTCGTTTAGTAATTTATTGGTTTTAGCGATACAAAGTGGTTTGAATTCATACATCGCAATCATTCTGCCTTTGCGGAGCAGTGCAGCATCGATCTTAGATAAATTACTATTGAACGTGCAAATAACTTTGATATTAAGATAGTCACTGAATAGGCCATCGGTCAGCTGCAATATGGTAGATACGACGGATTCGTTGCCTTGTTTTTCTCTAGAGATAATAACTTTCTCGGCATCTTCAATAACTAAGATAGCATTGCGTTGTTTGAGTAAAAATGCGATGAAATCTGGATCGAGTAAATTGTGGACAAACTCATTTTGTACAAAAATGAAGTTGCACGTTTGGTTTTCGGAGATCAAGCTTTTGATGAAAGTGGTCTTGCCTGTACCGGGGGTACCATAGAGCAGAATCAGGCCAGATTGTTTTTTGCTAATCGCGTTTTTTATACTCTCCGACACTTCGATAAAATCGTCGTTATAATGCGCGGCTAAATTGAATTTGACCGGCTCAATGCGTACTTCTTCGGTACCAAAGTGGCCATGCGCTCTGATTAAAACATTGAAGGTTGGGCCTCTGGATAAGCCAAATTGTTTCCTTAAAAGGTCATTAGTTCTGGTAATCCATTTTTCCAATTCCATATCATGACAGTCGTAGAGAAAATCGACGGAAAGGGTATCGTTGTCCAGAAGAATCCAAATGAGTGCCTTTTTATCCAGACTTTTAAAGAGCAGTTCGTAGGGGAAGTCTTTGTCGGAATCAGCATTGCATGTATCCTCGGTATTCCAAATTTTAAACACCAATTCGTAATTGTTCTCGGTAGGGTTTATCGCTCGAATCACCTTGTGTAAATTCTCTTTTGTCTCTTTTAAAGGTACTTCCAGCGAAAGCGTCGATGATACCGCATCAAATACCAAAGTATAGTACGCATGGCGACTAAAATCCTGACAGGAATCAAATGCTTTTAATAACTCTGACATGCTTAATCTTTTAGCGATGGCGACAAATTCCTCAACGACAACAGCGACCGATAAAGATTAATTCATTTTTGGAAGGATTAATTTTTTCATTTTCTAGTGGACTAAAGTTGTTTATACTTCTCTTTGAATGCTTGGATTTCTTTGAAGCTCAATTTTTTGCCACCATATCTTCGTTCATTTCTAAAATGCTCAACAGTTTGGATTTGGTGTTTTAAACACCATTCTATTATTAGATTATAGAAATCTCGATCTTTTTTACTATCCAGGTAGATGAAAAATTTCTTTGATATACCTTCTATAGATAAATAGTTTGTTGTTCCAAAGAAATGGTCTGGATAGCCAAAATATCCAGTTGTTTCTCCTTTATATCCGAAATAATGAAACTGTAAAGATGTTGTAATGCCTTTTTTAATTGAGATGACATCATTTTTTAAATGTATGTTAATTTCATTATTTAAAAGTTGAATAAAACCGTATTTATTCTTAGTAATTAATTTCTGTTGTTTTCGATTACCAATTTTTGAAAAGATAAAACGTGTGAGTACAAATGCGATAAACATTGCTCCTAGAATTGTATAGTAATCTGTGCTATTTCGAGAATAGGATAATAGCAATGATGCCAATAAGATAATAACGAACTGGAAAACAAAACTATATCGAAGTGAACCCATCTTGAGTTCTGAATCAAAAGATTTTTCGAGAAGAATTAGACGCTGATTCATGCTGGAGTGTGATTGATTATCTTAATCTGTTGTCATTACTAATCCTGCAAGATCGTTGATCACCTTTTCGATATCGTAAAACTGGGTTAAACCATTGGAAAGAAAGATAATGCTTAAATTTTTGCCGGGGAAAATTCGATAGGCAGTAACTAACGATCCCGAAAAACCATAAGAAACTTGACCATTGACCACACGTTGGTCCCATCCGTAGGTAAATACTTTATTGGAATTGGTATAAGGATAAGGCTGCCACATTGTAGCTTTGGTTTTTTGATCCAGGAATTTATCATGGTTTAAACGATCGTTCCATTTGATGAATTCATTGAGGCTAATATTTAAGCCATTTTGCGCGTGTGCGTAAGTGCCTTGGAGATAAGAATGGTCAATGGTGAGTGTACGCTTGGTAAATGGAAAATAGGGGGTGACGCGATGCAAAACAATATCTCGGGAATCGCTGGAAAAAAAGGCAGTATCGCAAGGGGCTTGAAATTGTTGCTCTGTGATCCAACGGGAAAATTCGGTCCCTTCAATTTTCTCAATAACTTTTTTCAAAAGCCAAAATCCGGTTTGATTATAATCGTATTGCTCGCCGGGCTTAAACTTGCAATCCTGAGCGAAGACTTTTGCGCTGGCCGCCTGCTCACTCAATTCTTTAAACTCAGGAATAGGCGCCATATCGGGTATGCCAGAAGAATGAGATAGTAAATGCTTGATGCGTATGGATTGCCAGGCCTTGGGTAAATCCGGGACATATTTTGAAATCTTATCCTTCAAGCGCAATTTTCCTTCCTCGACGAGTTGAAAAATACCAACGGCAACGATCGGCTTAGTCAGTGAATACACCCGAAAAATTGATTGATCGGAGATTGGTACTTGGTGCTCAAGATTGGCGTAGCCATAATTGTTTTTATGGAAAATCCGGTCATCTTTAATCACGGCTAAGGCTACTCCCGGGATACCCTGCCGAGCCATCAAGTCGTGGATGTATCGGTCTATTTTGTCATTCTGATTGGAGGGATTGTCAATAGCGGGAGACTGTTCGAAGGAAAGTACAGTTTGCAATAGGAATATTGCCAGGGTGATTTTTTTCATAACCTATTTTTTGTTCTAAAATAAAAGCATTTTTTCATTTTAAAACCCATTTGATACAAACTTATTGTACCAATACGATCGACTATTCTTTGGCTTTGGGCGCTTGAATTTATTCAATAAAATAGATTTGAAGGCCCAATTCGTCGCTGGTTAGTTGTAATCCTTGCGGATTATTCACGGTCTTAAAACCAAGCGTCTCTAATTCCATTTTGGTCTTTTGGAGAGATTGTACTTCAATACGTAAGCTGAGAGAAAATTGATCAGCGGCCATGAATTTTACGGCCGGCCCTTCGGTAAAAACAAAGTGGTTGTCGCATTGCATCATACCGGGAAGTTTTGCCCATTCTGTTTCGAAGCGCAGCGGTTCCTTAGTGTTGATCACAATCTCTTGTAGTTGCAAAATCCCGAGCGGGTTGTGCTGCAGCAATTGTAAGTTGGCCGCTGCAGCTTGACGTTCCTCCTGCACACGGCTTCTATCGTGATAATCACACAAAAAGAGGTCCACTGGTTGGGGCACGAATTGCTCCAAAGTCACGATACTCCAATGGGGTGTTTTTTGCTGAGGGCCGTGCGCAATGCCGCCCGCATCGAGGATAGAAACGAATTGACTGGCGGAACCACTAGGCGCCAACGCAATCCCGTAGCGTTTTTCTGGCTTTTCAGCCGGAGGCATCATAACTTCTAAAACGGCATTGCCTAAGGATAAACCGCCGCTCTCAAAAGTACCCCAGTCTTGGTAATCCCAGACCACGGGCCATCCAAATTGGTCTTTTAGGATTCCAAAAATGGCAGGGGCATTAGATAACGAAACGTAAACGTGTTCCACTTTGATGATTTCTCCCGGCTTGCTTTTGGAACAAGTCAGCAGAAGAGGAAGCAAAGAAAGCAGAAGCGCATATTTCATGTAACACCGTTATCAAATACTGAGCAATTATGCATGGCCACGCAAAATAACCAAAACCGGTTTTGATTCTTAAGGTATAAACGTTGCCTGAGGAGCATTTTTTGTTTGGACAATGATTGTCTTAGTCAGACAATGGATTTACTTTTGTAAAGTACTAAGCGCGTGTTGAGGAGCTGTGCTTTAGACCAACCGTCTAAGCATTCTTCAACGTGTGCTCTTGCATATGTTTCATGTGATACCATGATCAATTAGCGCTGGTGACTAATTGCCAGCTCATCCATGATAGATTGAATTTTGGCTGGCCCCCCATCTAAGATTGATTTTGCTTTCTTTGCATCGTCTTCATCTACCGTTTTATACTTCAGACTCCAGCGTGCATTTTCCATTAAAATTGGAAATAGGTCGATCCCTTTTTGAGTCAAAGAATAGCAGATTTTTTGTTTGTGATCGGGTGATTTTTTTTTGTAAATGATCTCTTCCTGCTCAAGCATTTTAAGTCGATTGGATAAAATGTTTGAGGCTATCTTCTCCTCTGATTGTAAGAATTCTCTGAAGTAGCGTTTGTTGTTCAGCATCATATCCCGGATAATGAGTAGTGTCCATTTATCGCCGATAACTTCCAAGATTCGATTTTGTGGACAATAGGATTTTGGTTTTTTCATAAGTCAAGCTATATCTGGTTGCAAAATACAACTAGATGAACTATATTGCAACCGATTGTATTTTGCAATCGGTTTAAAACTTGCTTTAAATGAAACCTTTAGACAACCCGGATTATTCTCGTGCTTTGATTGCGAGGACAAATAGTGAAACCGCTTTTAAAGCTATCAGTAATGGATTGCCTGATTGGTGGGGAAAGATGGATACTTCAGTGGAGGCAGTCAACGATATCTTCACCGTCTCTTGGGGGGAACCTTGGTACCAATTTCAAGTGACTGAATATTATCCGAACGAAAGAATCACTTGGAAATGCATTGACGCCAATCAAATCATCAAACATTTGGAGGATGTGGAAAAAGAATGGGTTGGTACAATATTATACTGGAGAATTAATGAATTAAGTTCGGAAGAAGTAGAGATCAGGTTAACGCATCAAGGTCTCAATTCATCTCTGGAATGTTATGCCTTTTGCTCATCGACCTGGGATAAATTTTTAATGAATAGATTGAAGACTTATTTGGAAGGATAAGAAGTTAAGCATTCACTCTAGCACCTGACATATCCAGACGCGGGGAACCTCAATATTGAAGCACCGTGCTAATTACCTAATAAAGCCACTAAAGGCCATTTCGAGTTTTAGTGTATTGATGATGAATCGTGGAATGATTGCCGATCAACTTTTTTCAAGTCTTATCCACGCTCAGCCCAATAGGCTCTTACACGCTTTACCCTTCTAATAAGCGCAGGCACTGTATAACAGCCTCCGAGAATGATGGGGAGGATACCGATGAAAATGACTTTTTTCGTGAATAGCATTGCTAATTGTGCAAGCACAAAAATGATGGCAACTCCAATTAGGATGTCTAAGAGGAACATAAGTTTTTGGGTGTGGATAAAGTTGTAATCTGCTTTAGTTAAATATTCTTTGTTGTTTTTCATTAGAGTGATCTTTTATAATAAAATATCCAATTACTGATTATCATCGTTGTTTTTTCGATCACTCAAGAAGGAAATACGATGAATTATATTTGAACTAAATGCGCTATGGAAACGAGATAATCACTTCGGCCGATAGAATAAGATGGTGATGCTTTATGATGCCTCTAACTTTCATGGCTTCCAGGACTAATCTAACACCTGGCACATCCAAACACTGGGGATCTCAACGGTGAAGCCGGCCTTTTGGTAAGCCTTTCTTGCTGGCAGATGAGCGGGATCTCCACCCGTGGCGACGGTGGCTACTTTCATGCCGGCTTGCTTCATTGTGTCCAAGGCAAAATTGTACATCCGGGTACCATTCCCTTTCCCCGAAAAATCGGGATCAATAGCATTTAAGCCTATTTCTCCGACTTGGGTTGGGGCATCCATTCTGATGGATATAAAACCAATACAGTTTTTGTCATCAATCACCTTCCACGTTTTCCAGATCGAATCTTCATCGAATAAGGACTTGAGAAAATCTTTTTGGGCCAGATCCTCGGGGCGTTGAGCGTGCTCGTAAATGGTCTCCCCAAGGATACTGCGGAAGGAATCAAAAATGGGTTGAAATGCTTTCTTTCTGATGATCTCTAATTGGTCAATATCCTCTTTTTGAGCAATGACAAATTGGAGGTCTGCAGTGTGGGTTTTATGCTTCATTGGCCTGCTTTATAAATCTAAAATAAGGTTTGTCTAAATTCCGACCTTTATCTCCGGCTTATTCCTGTAGCCAGCGGGAGTCGCTGGAAGTACCAACTCTAACTAGTGGTGAATAGTTCGTTTAATGGACAGGTCTAGCCGACACTCCCTGAAGATTCAGTGAATAGCAAATTAAAATTCAGGAGATTCTTATTAATTTTAAGAGAGCTTCTAAAAGAGCCATTTCTATTTCTCATCTCTTTTTACCCTTGCTTTGAGTGCGGTAATATTGAGATAATATCTTTTAAACGTTACTTACAATGATTAGACATTTTACCTGCCTTGCTATTTTTCTACTGCTCTGTACCTTGTCCTTTGGACAAGAGGAGATCGAAGTGCAAGCATTTAACTATGAGTCCACCACCAGGGATACCGTAATTGAATTTCCTACCGGAGATCATAATCAATACGAAAAAATTCTCATGATCTACTCCATGCGCTGCAAGGATGGTTTGGTTTCGCCGGCCATTTCCGGGCAGACGAATATTGGCTGTGGAGAGTGGGATTATAGTTGTAATACTTACATCACGGATTCGACTCGCGTCGATTCGTTTTTCTCAACTTCTCCCAACTACGTTATTTCCGGGTTTTCGGGCGATGTCTTTGAATATACGACTCAGCCGACCTATACCTATTATCAATCGACCCAACAGCAAGTCAATTATACTTCTACCATTAATGAAGTTGAAACGGCTTACGGCACAGGAACAATGCCTGAGGGTGTGCCTTTCAACGGAGAGGCGACGCGGGCGCGGTTTCAGTTGTTGTATCCTGCTGCGGAGCTGAGCAATGCAGGACTTAGCGCAGGTAATCTCACCGGCCTTAAGTTTGATCTGGCCAATGCTTCGGCCGCTTACGATAAGCTAAGCATTCGCATTAAATCCACCTCGGCGAGTGCCTTGGAAGCAAGCAGTATCGATAATGATGGATTCACGGAGGTCTATTTTCTGGATACGGATTTGGCTGCTGGGGAAAATTTCTTCGCTTTTCATACGCCCTTCAATTGGGATGGCAGTGCTAATCTGCTGATCGATGTTAGCTACCAACGTCCTGCCCCGGAGACACCAACTTCGGTGATGGGAGACGAACAGACTGAGGTCGTACAGCTGCAAGCGGATGCCAGCGATGATCAATTCGTCGAACTCAATGGTGCGGGCTACATTGACGTACCTCATGCTTTGAGTACGGTGCAGAATGAAATAACGGTAGCCTTCTGGTACCGTGGTGATGATGTGCTGCCGATTAACTCAACCACTTTTGAGGGGACTGACGCAGTCGGCCGCCGACAAATCAATGTCCACGCTCCCTGGAGTAATGGACAAATCTACTGGGACTGTGGAAATGACGGCTCCGGTTACGATCGGATCAATAAAGCTGCCGCTGCGAATGAATTCAAAAATGAATGGAACCACATGGCGTTTACCAAAAACGCGACGACCGGACAGATGAGAATCTACATCAACGGTAGCCTGTGGCATTCCGGCACTGGAAAAACGAAGCCGATTGATGTACAAGCTTTCCGAATCGGTGGTTCGATGAGTGGTACTTTGCGAAACTATGGTGGTATCGACGATTTTCAGGTTTGGGATAAGGAGCTTTCGCAGGCCACTATCCAAGAGTGGATGACCAAGCCATTGAGTAACGAGCATCCAGATATCGACCACTTGGTGGCGAATTATGAATTCAATAATGTGGTTGGTAATGACATTACAGATGCTTCTCCCAACGCACTAAATGGACAGAGCGTAGGGCCGATGGCGTTTCGGGATTACGAAAGTGCGCTACTTGAGAAAAATATCACCGCTTCCAACTTTCTACCCAATATCGTTTTTGTACAGGGCGAGTATGAAATGGACGTTGTAGAGATTATCACGCTGGATTCCCTACAAAATATCGCTAACGAAGTACAAAGCTATACTGTCAATGGTACGGATCTCGAACTCGTAAATACCGAATATGTCTACGCTTCGGGCGAGATGCCGATCTACGATAGTGAGGGGAATATCCTCGATTATGTTGAGGTGACACCAGAAGCTTCACTAACCATTGACCAATTGGAGCACTTTACGAAGCGACCTTCTAAATTCGAGATTATGTCTTTCGTTACACCCTACGGGATCAACCTTGATCTGGGAATAGAAGGAAAATCCTGGGTATTTGACGTTACGGATTTTGGTCCTATTCTGAAGGGAAACAAAAGGATCACCATGGAGCGCGGTGGACAATGGCAGGAAGATAACGATATCCGCTTTGTCTTCATCGAGGGTACGCCTACCCGGGAAGTCGTAGACATCCAGCAGGTTTGGCCGGTCACTTCGGAGAGCTACGTCAGAATTGAAAATAACGAACGCTTCGAGCCACGTACTTTATACCATCCGCACGGCGGACAAATTGAGCTCAAAGCCGCCGTCACTGGCCACGGTCAGGAGGGTGAGTTCATCCCCCGCCAGCATTTTATTAACCTGGACGGCGGCAGCAGTGAATTTGAATGGACGGTTTGGAAAGAATGCGCTGGCAATCCCGTTTATCCACAAGGAGGTACCTGGGTATACGATCGCGCGGGATGGTGTCCCGGTGAAGCGACAGACGTTCAGACCTTTTCGGTAAGCGAATTCGTAGGCCCCGGCGACTTTTTCGATGTGGATTACGGCGTTATCGGTGCTACCGGAAATAGTAATTACATCGTCAATGTACAAATGGTGACCTACGGTGGCGCTAACTTCAGCCTTGATGCCGAGCTAGCCGATATTATTACCCCCTCACAGAAAGTGGAACACGAGCGATTTAACCCCATGTGTGGCAAGCCAAAGGTCTTGATCAAAAACAACGGTTCTACGCCGTTGACCTCTTTGGATATCACCTATTCTGTCGAGGGGCTTGCTCCGCAGACCTACACCTGGAATGGTAATCTGGGCTTTCTGGAAACTGCCGAGGTCGAGCTCCCCGAATTACCGATTACCGCATTTGCCAGTGATGAATCTACCTTCACGGCTAGCGTGAGTAATCCTAACGGTGGAGCGGATCAATACAGCAATAATGATTTACGAAGCACGAACTTTGATCTCGTTCCAACCTATGGCACCGATGTCGTCATCAGATTACGGACCAATGGCGCTGGCCATGAGACGAATTATTGGGTGTACGATATTGATGGTAATGTCTTGGCCTCGAGAACGGGTAATCTGGATAATTTCACACTTTACACGGATACCTTATATGGCCTGAATGGCTGCTACCGATTATACGTGGAAGATAGTGATGATGATGGTATCGAATGGTGGGCAAATAATGATGGCACAGGGAGTGTTGGGATCAAAAGCCTGGACGCTTCCTACAAATTTCTCGAGCCTGATTTTGGTGGATTTATCCAGTATGAATTCTTCGCGGGTGAGATCACGCCAACCTTCGAGGTAGAGGCTCAGCAATTTTTAAATGTCTATCCCAATCCAAGTCGAGATATTTTCTTCGCGGAGCTAGAAGGTTACAAAGGAGAAATACAAATTAATGTGGTAAATCAAATTGGGCAGGTCTTGCAATCCAAACAATTTGATAATCTCTCGGGAGATATTCTTAGTACTACCTTTGATTTGACGGCCTACGATAGTGGGATGTACTATTTAGAAATCCAGCAGGAGGATAAGATTGAAGTTCGAAAGTTGGTGAAGTTATAGTACGGTAAAAATTATTAATTTAATTTTTAAACATCTTCCGGCGACAGGTCGTCGCCGGAAGATGTTTTTTATGTCTTTAAGGAAAGGTAGAATGTTTAAAACATTTCTCTTCGCTAAATCAAAATAAACCATCCTGCGCGTTCTTAATTTGAGTGTCGAAGGCTGATTTAAGCTTGGCAATTTCATCCTTTTTCTCGGCCGGACTCAAAGTCGTCGAAGCATTTATCAATTTGATTTGCTTATCTAACTCTTTTTGGAGTTCAGCTTTATAATTATTTTCTCCTTCGAAATGTAGTTGTAGATGTGACATGTTTGTCTTGTTTAGGGATACATGAAAAATATAACGACCTCAGTCTTTTTTTGTCATAAGAATAATCCCGGTAGACCAATCCATTTTGGTGAGGGAGAAATCTTTTCTGTTTTCTAAATAAGCAATTAATTGCGTGGCTTTTTCTTGGTGACCCTCAGGCCAATTGGATTGGGGGCGCATATCATCGATGACGTAAAAACCACCTATCTTGATTAAATCTAGAATCTCATCAATTTCACTGTATTTTCCGGGCCAGGCATCCGCAAAGACCAGATCAAATTGTTGACCTTGATAATTCTTGATCCAGGTTGTTCCATCCGCACAGATCAATTCAACCCTTTCATCTTGTCCAAAAAATGTGTTAGCAATCTTTATGAGTTCGGGATCATTGTCGATCGACACTAA
This sequence comes from Saprospiraceae bacterium, assembly GCA_028285085.1. Classification (GTDB taxonomy): domain Bacteria; phylum Bacteroidota; class Bacteroidia; order Chitinophagales; family Saprospiraceae; genus JAHDHW01. Next base: position 39,953 of record JANQQI010000138.1, read on the forward strand.
AGTGGAATGTTGGTCTAAACCATCGACCATCCAAGCTAACGCCAACCCTACCCCTGTGCCTAATTCTAGTATGCGTGATTGTGGCTTGGAAGCAACCAATGTTTTTAAAAAAGTACCGATATAAATATCCGAGGGCATGGTGAAGCCGATCTCATTTGATTTGGCCAAAATCTCGTTATACACTTTGGGCTTGTCTAAAATGTTAGATTGATCCATTTTGCTACAACTTTTTTGTTTCAATATCCCTGATCACTGATTTGACCATATTCATTTTAGATAAATGGCCTTGGGAAAATATTTTAATAAATAGATTTTCGCGCAAATTTAGACGCTTAAATATCTCTTTGGGCGAACAGCCTTGGCGATGAAAAGTGGCCACGTCATCAAAAAAGGATTCTAAAAAACTAAGCTTTTTGGATAATTGCTGCTTGCTATTTTTTAGTTGCGGATTATGACTACAAAACATCACCTTGAAATCAAGCTGTAATATTTTTTTTGTAGACTCAATTTGCTCACGGATGCTTTCATCCTTTAAAAAATATCCGATGTAGGAATTGATATATAAATCCGCAGAAAATAACCATTTCCTATCAGGCTCATATAAGGCGACCATATCCGGTGCGTGTCCGGGGATAGGAATGAGGTCGAAACAAAATTTATTGGTTTTAATGGTGTCCGATATTGGAATTAAATCATGAAAAGGAGGACGATTGCCCCAAGTGACCTGCTGAGCGAGACTCAGCTTTGGCGGATTTTTCATCAATTGGCAGCACGGCCAGGGGGCGTAGACCTTGCAGTTGTGTAAAGCTTGGAGCGGTTTAATATTGCCGCTATGATCTTCGTGGTGGTGCGTAATAAATATTTGCTGTACATCGAGGGATTGGGTGGCAGCGATGATGCTGTCTTTCATTCTGCTCTGCCCCGTATCGATCAAAAGCCCGTCAATATAGTAGATATGCGAAAACATTTTTGGCTGGCCCATCAGCTTACGCCCAAATTTAAAGCCCAAGACTTCCTCGTACGTCAATGTGTTTGAAACGACCAATTGCGTTTTGATTTTATAATTGGGGATGGATAAGACTAAAATAAATTACCCCACATTTATCTTTTTCGAAAGATAGTGATAAGCTATTGCAACATCAATAGCTGCTCAGTTTACTAATTGAGTTTATTCCCAAATACACTTAACGATCAAAGAGGAGCATAATGCGGACTTCAGAGCAGTGACCTTCGGCCCGCATTACACTTATAGATCGGGGCCTATATTTTATTTTTGATGTCCCGGCTCCCAAATCAGACGGACAAAAGAACTCAGTCTCTCATTTTCTCTGCTTACTGGGATGCCTGCTACAATTCCGATCAACAGGTTGTCGGCAATGCCGACTCTCATTTGTGGACGCATGGTCATATCAAAATTGCCATTGTCAATCGTCTTGTTAAATTCAACGCCAATGAAATTTCGTGTGCCTGAAATCATGTAGTGAAAACTGGTGTTCGCATCATAAGTCGTATGAAATTTGTTGGTGTCGAAGTGCTGTGCAATCATGGGCCCGGTATAGATCAAGGAGTGCCAGTTGTTGCCCCAACGCTTGGCGACGACCAAGAATGGATTGTAGATATTACCTTGGATGAGCGGCTTACCAAACTGCCTAAAGTCGGATAGCTCAAACTCATTGATATAACCCAAAGCAATCGAGGTGGCCATTGGTTCATGCACCAAGCATGACCATTGAGCGGCAATCTTCAAACTGTTTAACCGATTGGATGGCGTTGAATCTTTTTCTGTGCCATTAACCGGGGAATAAAATGTAAACGGCAGCTCCACTTCGAGCCCTAACCGATCAATGGGTGCCCATTCGTATTCCACTAAGGCTTCGTAGGAATCAAATCTTAGATTGTCTGTCAAGCCTAAACCGATGTTCCATTCTTTTTCGCCTTTTCGTGCTCCGAGGTCTCGGATGAGATCAATATAAAGTGGTTCAGCGTGCAAGACCTTGTCGGGCTCTTTATGGTCCTCGATTTGTTGAATGTAGATGCTATCCTTTTCGGCACCTGTGATTTGAGCAAAACTATAAGTAGAGAATGCCAATGCAAAGACTGGCATCATGGTTTTAATGATGGTCATTTTGATTTATTTAAAGCATTACAAGATTAGCCCGTGTCCGTAAGGACGCAGGAATTATTCGAGTCGTAAAAACAAATCAAACTTTGGGTGGGGGGGGATCGATTTCGAAGAAACCGGTTGATAAATCAGCTTCCTCCTCGGGGAAAAGCGCCTTCCTGCCCGCTAGCTGTAGTTGGGCGGCTTTATCGGCAGTCGGCAGATCAACCAATAAATCAAGATGGGCACTTTTTTTATTGTTAGGATTTTCGGTATCGCGGTCATCATATTCCTTGATCGCATCTTCATAGCCTAGTACTTTCTCGATCACGAATTCGATAAAACTCTCTTGATCATTGAATGATAAATCCTCTGGGATATAATCAGGCTCGGGGTCTGCGGCGTCAACACTTAGATTCAATAAGTGCAGCCCCATGAGTCCCCATAGGATTCTAGTAAATAGGCTATTTCTGATTCGACTGATCACGTTGCAAAATTAACGCTCCTTCGTCGTTTTTCATATGGCCATGCTCTACTTTAATGTCAGCAGATTGCTTTTTTTAGAAAAGGTAGGGATGCCCTGGCTCGGCTTTTTATATTCGGATTAATAAGATCAATTCCACCGCCGCCTCTTGCGATATTTTATATTGACTCTTTTCCGGTTAGCAGGTGTGTTTATTTCGATAATGTTGTCATAATGATCAAATGTTATTGAGAAAAGTAGATTACCTGCCCCGGAGATCGTGATGTTCAGGTGCTTATTTTCCAGATACTCAATGTTTGTTTCGAATTGGGTCGTTGACCAATTTACTTGCCCACCCTTCCTCTGGCTGATACTTTGGATTAACCCAAGCTGATCGTAAGCGAATTTTAAAAAAGTCGTATCCGCACTTCCATTTTTAAATTTCATTAGGGTGTTTTTTGTAATAATCCGCTTTTCTTCCCATGCATACACTTCTACTTGACATTCAACTCCGGGGCCAAAGTAATGCCCCATGGTTTTGATATTTGACACGCGATTTCTTTCATCATAAGAAATGACATACTCGAGTTGACCATTCCTCACGTTATACCATTCGAAGAGCTTACCTTTCCGCTTTGCTTTTTTTAGCTCTCCTCCAAAGCCGTGTTGAATTAAAAAGCGATCCTCATCAATGACAAATAGATCATCAAGATGCTGGCCTCTAAAGATTTTATGAATACGACCATCGTCGCGATAGGAATAAGTCCATGAATTAAACCTTTCATCGGGTTTCAGGATAACGGTTTGGTTGTCTTTAACCACAAAAGGAATCGTATCCGTTTTAGAAGACGTCTCTCGGTATAGATCAAATGCTTTTACCCATTCAATATTTTTGATGGTTTGATCTCGGTGATGCTGTCGAAGCTCAAAGGGACTTAGGAAAATCCCTTGCGCGTAAGGGCGAAGGAATAAATCGTTCGCTTGCTTTATCAGCTGAGCCGTTCTTAAGCTATCTTCCTCTTGGCATAAGGCTTTAGAGCCTGTTTGGGAATTATTAGTTGGTCTACAAACGTCATTTTTTCGCTTACACTTCGGCTCTTTTTCGTTACGTAGCCTCCGGCTATGCTCCTCAAAAGGGGCCTCGTTTAAACAAAAAAATGTCAGTTTTCGACTGAAAGAAC
>JANQQI010000006.1 GCA_028285085.1 Saprospiraceae bacterium
AGCCCCATTTTTAACGCGCCGACCCAATCGGCTAGCAGTACATCGGAGCTAGCGATGAAGGTATGGGTATCGATAGGATTATGATGACGACTGCCCTGGCTGCCATGATTACTTTGATACGCATCGATAATCGTAAAATCCGCAGGAGCATAGCGGAGTAGTGAACTAGCTACCTCTTCGGGCCGCAAGCGCAGATAATAATGATAATGACGAGCGCGCAATGGCAGAATATGCATCAAATTGCGTAAACCAAGAGCAAAGCCATCCGCTTCATCTGTCTTATTCTTCGCAAAGTTGATGCGAAAATCAGCTTCGAGCCAATGTGTGGAAAGTTGAGAATTGGCTAAGGTATTGCCGGCGGGAAAAGGGGCTTCTTCTAAATCTTCGCTGAGGTTGAGAATATCATAACTATGCCCCGCTGGCGTGACAAAACGGTACCCTACCAAATCGGCGAGAATCATCACCTCACGGTTGTCCAGCCACATATCTGCTTCATCCAAGCCATCGGCAACAGCAACTTGGGAGAAGCCTTCGGCAGCCAATAGATCAATCAAATGCTCCACCAATACGGGATCAGTGCCCAAGGTAGATGAGGCCGAGAAATGGCCCATGTCAGGTTTGATCAAAATACGAAAATCCTCGGCCGACTGTTTTGATTCAGCTAAGCTGGCGTGCAGATGATCCCAAAAGTCAGCAGCTTTAAGGCTAGCCTCCAGTAATGCTGGCGCAGCCATTGATGAATGATGAACAGCACTGACAATGGGTGCCCGTCGGCGTTTTGAACGGGTGGATTTGGGGGGACGTTTAGCCATTCGACTATTAAATTAATACAAGCTGCGATTATTTTAAAAAGAGGTCATTCGTTCCATTGATGCTGTAAAATCAAAGCTTTTACACTAAAGCCTCCTCGAATCCTCTTATTAATCGCAATGGGGTTACTTAGTCATTTTTTCAACGATCTCCCGAGTCGTCTTGAGCGACAAATCAATGCTGGCATCTGCCCATTCCTTTTGGACTTTCAGGCCAGCTTCGGTCGCTGAATTCACAACGTCTTCCATTTCGTCAATAAACTTGGTTTCCATTCCCACCAGATCCAGGAGACCGCGTTGTACATTGAATGAGGTTTTGATAAAACCACTGTACATTTTCTGAAGATCATTCACCGCGCTTTTAAGACGAGGTGCATTTTTTTCGGCCTGTTCCAGATAGAGTTTAGACATTTTGGTACTGGCACTTTCTTCGGTCTTTGCCTTTTGCTGAGTGGTTTGTGATTTTGCTTTTCTTGTTGCCATGAGTTTAATGATTTTGCAAGTTATTTTGCACTAAATAACTATGGTGAAAGCCTAACCTCGGATCAGCCATCTTGCCAACCAGAGGAACAAATTCCTGAATATCGGGCATTGGAATACGAATACGTTTTTCCAACGACGGATAATCGTAAATAGTAATATGATTAAGGCCGCGATTAGCCGTAAATAATAAGCTTTGGTCTTTAGACAATTGGCAGGCGTGGACCGAATCCATCAAACGGAAGCGGCTGACCCGTAGCGCGCCCAACAAATGTTGGCTGCTATTGAAAAAGCCGCCGCGCACGAGCACATCGTAGACTGTATTGACCATTGTGCGCTTGTGGTCCAGCATTTCACGCACATTAGGACGTTCATCAATGATGCGGAAATCCGAAAAGTTCTCTAAATCGATCAGGACAATCGTATGGCTACCTCCATTACAAAAAATCAGTTCTTTATCTGATATGGTGATATCGGAATTGATGTGAGCCGGAATCTCTCGCCCGCAAGCCCAGTGCCGGAGTACACGTTTTTCTTTTGCGTCGATCTCAAAGGCATATTCTTTAAAAAAGGCCATCGCCCATTTGTGATAATCGATGTGATCCTGCGGAAGCACCCGAAAGGATACGGCGTAAAAAACATCTTTGCTCGGATGCGGAATTAAATGCCAGCAAGTAGCGGGCAGCTCAATTCGGGTAGCCTCCCCGGTTTCCATATCCCAAATCCCAACCACTTTGGCTTCTCCCTGGCGACCAAATACGGGATTGTCCATCGAGCCATAGCAGAGATAGCGTCCCGAAGCGGTAAATTTCATGCTGTGTGGTAATGGCAATAAATGTGGTCCGAGCTTGATGCCTTTGCGTAGATTCTTGACATTGAACAAGTAAAAGTAATCTCCGATGGCCACAATGAATTCTTGGTCATTGATCCAGGCGACGTGCGTACTACCGCGAATACTGGTATCATTGGTTTCAAAACCAAGTGTAGAGACCCGATCCAATTGATCCAAAGAGTGTGGATCGTAAAGCATGAGATGTTGCCCGGCGGTACCGAGATAGCCATATTCCCCACTGGGGTTGATGCTGACGGCGTGCCCGCCGGCCATGCCGTTATAATATTTGACTTTGTAAGCGTAAGAATTATCGGAAGGATCAAAGTAGAAATTGCAGACGCCCGCCATGCCTTCCAGGCCATTGATTCCATTGCCGTCAAGCGCAATATGAAAAGCGTAAGGGTACGTCTTAGAGGTAGTGGTCATTGGTTGTAGATTGGGGTAGCGCGTGCTTTGGTTTTGTTGTTGCTCTTGAAAGCCATTTCAATCGTTTATCCTTACTTTGATTGAAACGTTAGCTTTAAAGATAAGTATTTTTCGGTGATACCGCTGATTTATTCTTAAGCGACAATATTGGCTTTCAGGGCATTGTGGAAACTAAGAGCTTGTTTGGAATTTGTTCTTTAGGTCGAAAACAGACATTAGTTTGTTTAAACGAGACTTCTTTTGAGTTTACCTGCCTCCGGTAGGGAGCATAGTCGGAGGCTATGTGAGCGCAGTGGAGTTTCTTTGAAACCAAATGTCTAGTAGACATTTGACGGAGAGAACCGCTAGCGGATACGAAATAATGACGCCTGCCTGCCGCAGGCAGGTTTGTAGACCAATTAATAATTTCCAAACAAGCTCTAAACTTCCTCAAAAAGAAATCGCCCGACCCTTTGGCCGAGCGATTCGATGAACTGTTTGACTACAATACGTATCCTAATTGCCAGGATTTGGCGTATTGGCCCCTCAAAAAATCTATTTTTTTACAAATTGTAATTGCATCATTTGTCCGTCTGATTGTGGAATAAATAAGAAGTAAAGTCCGCTAGGGAGTTCGGTTATCGAGAGCTCAACCACGTTGAAGCCTTGACTCATGGCCTTATCCCAACTACGCAGTGCGCGTCCCTGACTATCGTATAAATACATGGATAAATCACCTTCGGCCATGCCATCGAGTTCTACGGTCACCACGTCTGAAGCGGGGTTAGGATATAAAGTTGATTCAATCGGGGTAGTAGACTCCTGGCGGTAGCTACCGCTCTCAGATTGAATGCTCATTGCGGGCGAAATGGTTATAGCGGCTTCATCATCTTCGTCCGGACTTTGGTCGATATCATTACCGGGGGTTGAATCTGGGTCGGCCTTACTAGATGTCAGGATTTGCACAAAATTCGTGATCGGCGCATTATCAATCAACGTGAATAAAGTCAGCGTTAAGGTTTCACTTTGCCCCGGATCAAGTACCGGAACATCCCACTGTTCAAAAAATAAGTTATACGTTCCACTTGTCGTCTGATCATTGGCGTAGACCATACCATCGGGTAGTCCTGCTGCGATACTGATGCCGGTAGCCGTCGCCGGACCATTATTCGTGACGGTAATCGTGTAAGGCACGTAAGTATAAATGCTGTAGACATCAGAATCGGTAGAAATTGTCAATGACAAGTCAGCAGTATTTTGATCCACGACATCATCATCACCGACCGGTACACCTCCACAATCACCAGTCCCGATAAATGGGTGTGCTACGTAAGGGAAGGTAGGCAAGAAAGCTTTATCATTTTTTTCAACGCCGGTTGTGTAAGTCAAAACACCCAGCAAATCATCCGTCACTGGGTTTGGATCACCAGCGGTATAATCATCGTACCATAATCCAATCGCCGCCAATACGGCGCCACTTACCGCTTGTAGTTCAATTCGGGTCACATCATCTTCGAGGCGGCGACCGTTAGGGAAGCCATCCATGTTCGGGATGAATTCCAGATCTGCACTTTGGTTGTAGGTAGGATCGACTAAACCGAGTACGGCTGCCTGAATAAGTCCCAGACTGCTGAAATTTGGATCATTGCGGTCGGTTACCGGGACGGCCATATTCAAGCGAAGCATATCTCCGCCATTCGGTAAAAAGTTATTGACAAAAGGTTTTCCTGCGGCTAATGGATTGCCATCTTTGCCGGTCGCTAATTGATAGGGTGGGAAATTAGGCACACCGGTATGGAACGCTGGCCATAAATCCACCGAGCGCGGCTTGCCCGCATCGGGAAGCAAGAGAGTACCAAAAATATTATCGTCTAAAGCTGTTCCTGCCACTGCTGCACTGCCTTTCAGACCAAATAGACCATCGTTACCGTTTCCAAAATCAAAACCTTGTAAGCTATTGCGTTGAATGCGCAAAGGACCAAAAGCAGGTACCGCCGCCCCAAAGAGATCGTCATCCATATAAAGGCCGAGCTCAGGATTGTAGAAATACTCATCCAGCGTCGTCTCCGTGATTTCATCGTAAGGCGTAATCGCATTCCAGAAATCTTTTTGACCAATTGGAATCACGACTTCGTTCGTCAAAGGCATACCCAAACGGGAAACCTGCACCCAGTCACCACTATGGTCTTCGCTCCCTTGGGATAGCGTACGAATTTGGCGGCGGCTCGCAGAGGCCCATACACCGATCACATAATCACTATCCAAAATGCTAGTTGGGGTACTTGGTGCGCCAGCTTTCAGCAAGCTGGTAATTGGAATTTGCAAAGCGATCGTGCTGACATTCAAACAGCCCACACCATCGCGCACGGTGCTACCGTCCTGACGAGGCATATTGCCGAGGTCAAAAACGCCACCTAAGTCCACAAAGAAGGGATCATCGGCCGGTCCGGCGTAGACGCGCTCCCCCGTAGTGGTGGTCATAATCGCTTGTTGGATCAGTGCGTCGTAAGTCGTATTCAAACCTACTTCCGATTCGATAGAGCGCGGGCCAATGTAAGTTGGAGGCACAATACCGTTGATCAAAATGGGGAAAAAGGTCAAGCCACCGTCTACACTTTTTTCCAGAGTGTAAGTGGTCTTTAAATTCTGTGCTCCCAAACGGATATTGAAAAAGGTAGTTGGATCTTCGTTGACTTGGGTGAAGGTCAACCGATAGGTGATTTCATCGCCGGGAATGGTCGCATCATTATCGATGTGAATCTCGTAGCGAATGTTCTCCCCAAAGGTATAGTAATTGGGGCCACCTTGTGGGGCTTGAAACGGGACATAATTGGCAATGATGGTGATCATATTAGGATCATCCGGGCTCCGAAAGGCATAAAGATCGGTATTATCCGCCAGGGGATCGTTTGCGATCAATGGTGCTTCCCGGTGGCTAGATGCCCAAGCCGGCAGGGCCAGGACTAGCGCAAGTAAGAACGCCAATGAAAAGCGTAAGCGTTGGTTAAGTTTAGTGAATTGTAACATGTTATTAAAATTTTTAAAGGGTTTAGAGTTGAAATAGAATGGGCTCGCTGCACGGTGGCAACTCATCGACCGAATTCCAATTTTGTAGTGATGATATGGGATTAAAAAATGTTGATAATGAGTAGGTTATTTTAGATGCTGCCGTCCAAGATCGGCGAGTTGATGTTGTTGATGTGGGTTTTGGGAAAAGGATTGCTGGAGCAATTGTCGTCCATTGCTGGCTTCGCCCAGCTCAATTTTGGCCAAGCCTAGTAAACAGAGGAGTTCTGCTGAATCCGTCTTAAGTCGATTCGCTACCTCGGCGTGTTTTTGGGCTTGCTCATAATTTTCGAGTGCAAAATAGATGTGCGCCAGTTGTTCGTTGACGGTCAAATTGGTTGGCCGTAGTTGATATTCATCCAGAGCGTATTGCAAAGCGCGGTCGTACTGATGAGTAAGGTGAAGATGGACGTTGGCGTATTCCAAATTCATGTTGTGGCCACTGTCGGTATCTTCGCCGAGCATGTCCAGAATTTGTGGCACCAATTGCATAGCGGCTTTACCGCGATCCGTATCGAAATAGAGGCTGGCCAATTGCTCGTAAAAACCGACCTCAGGAATAATGGCACAGGCTTTTTTCAGAAGGGTTTCGGCTTGCTCATAATCGGCTTCGTGGATGGCGAGTTCGGCCAAGGCGGCGAGGCCAAAGGGGTAATCAGGGCGCTCGCCGAGGGCCTGCTCGTATACTTGACGGGCGAGCTTGAAGTTACCATTTGCTACGTAGAGCTGCCCGAGCTGAAGCTGTGCCCAGCACGTTTGTTCTTGGCCGGGATAACCCGCCTGAACGGCCAACTGCATCGCTTCGATGGCGCCCGGCAGATCACCGTGCAGTTCCCGTAGGTAAGCGACACGAGAATAAGAGCGCAAATCCGGTCGAATGCCTACCATACGATCTGCCATCTGGACGGCCGCCTCGTACTGGCCCATTTCCACATGGGCATCTACCAGCACCCCGAAAATTTGAGCATTGTAGGGATTGAGGCGCACCGCAGTCTGCCCCGCGGCTAGCGCCGCTTCGAATTCGTGCTGACTCAGTAATACCGAGGCGCGTAGCGACAAGGCGCGAAAATGTGTATCCCCATCGAGCGAGTCCTGCTGGAGGACTTGCTCTAATGTCCTCAATGCCGCAGGATAATAGTGGCCATGCTCACCGGTAACCCGCGCCTCATTGATAAAGACTTCTACGAGTTTCAGGTGAGCATTCATGTCGTTGGGATCGTCGAGCATCGCTTGTCGAGCCTGACCGTAGTGATTTTGTACATTTTCCCATTCCTTGCCGTACTGAATAGCTGCCGGACGATCCAGCAGTAAGGGTAAAGTGTTGAGTTGAGCGAGCATGCTATTGGACTCTGGGCGGCAAGCCAGGAGACTGAGTAGCAAGCAAAATACAAGGAAGCGTGTCATCATGATTTCAAGTGTTTTTAGAGATTTTGAGAGAAAGACTGCGACCGATTTTGAAGCAACAAGCCATAGGGAACCTGTTATCGGCCGCAGCCATGTCGTAAATGTCGTGCGCATTCAGACCAAATGCTTAGGCACGACAAGTTGATGTGAAGTCAGTGTCTTTTCACTACTACACGGAGTATCAATTGAGTCTGAGAAATTGAAAATTGTTTCTGGGGCCCGTCGATTTTTAGCTTGATTACCGACGAACATCACCATTTACGAGAAAGGAAATAGAAGTGGATGAAGAAAAAGGAATTTTTTTTAAAATTTTTGAAAAAACGACTTGAACTCGCGGTTAAAGTTTAAAACTGTCAGCTAATCAGGATCAAGATAAATGCCTCAATGTATACCCAGAACTACGTGATTTTAAAAACACGGGGAAATACGCGTGACAGGATGAAATATATCAGACAATTTGTAGCCGTAAACGTTCTACTTTTTTTTACCCTAAAAAATTAAATCATGAATCCAACTCAATCCTCAACGACAGCTAGCGCTGATCATGGTATCGTACGCCCGGCTACTTCTAGAGATATCGTTTATCGTGCTTTTGGACGCCCGTATGCTGGTGGTCCTGGCCAAGTCATTAGCTTATTTGCCAGTTGCAGTTATCCAACTGGTGGCTGGGAAATCTTCTTCACAGGTAATGGTCAAGGTGGCTATAATTTGATGGAGAAAGTACCAGGTATAGCCCCTCAGATTATTTCCTATTACGCTGCCTCATTTACAACCGGAGTCGGATTGGCTACCCCTGTTAAGTTTGTTGAAATTACCGACGCCCACGGCACACATCGTGTACCGGTTGAAATGATTGGCTAAAAACAACAATGAAGATATTAGAAGACTATAGTAGGAGGGTCGCCCGTGGGCGACCCTTTTTGCTATTAACCACTATTGCTATTGGATATGAATCGGCGAATGGATGGGGGAAGCTAATCGTAGTATTGAAAATATTTCGCCGGATTATTCTAAATCCAATGTATTAGAGCTTGTTTGGGAATTATTAATTGGTCTGCAAACGTCATTTTTTCGTATCCGCTAGCGGTTCTCTCACTTGAATGTCCGCCGGACATTCATCCTTTGGAATCGTTCGTTCATACTTCGGCTCTTTTTTATCCGCAGGCGGTTCTCTCCGTCGAATGTCCACTGGACATTTGGTTTCAAAGAAACTCCACGGCGTTCACATGGCCTCCGGCTATGCTCCTCAAAAGGAGCCTCGTTTAAACAAAAAAAGGCCAGTTTTCGAATGAAAGAACAAATCCCAAACAAGCCCTTATTCTGACCAGTAATTGAGTTGAATAACAATAAACCCGTCAGAACCTTCAAGATTACTGTTCAAAGTAACGTCTACCGTATTCGTCCCATCAAAGTAGCCATCAAAAGAACCAAAAGTATAGGTGCCGCCAGGCAAGTCGATAAAGGTCTTGTCTTCGAGTGTTTGGGTAGGATAAAAATATTCATCCAGGTCTTGGTTGTAAGCATAAAATCCACCCAGTGTTGTGCTACCGTTATAAACTTGGCCGTAATAAATCAATTCGATGCGCACATCGTAAGTCTGAGCAATTGTTTTCCAAAACTTTGCTTCGTCGCGGACCTGTTTGGCCAGGCTGATGATTTGGTTGAGGTCAGCTTTGAGACTGCGAAATTTAGCACGGGCGGCACTGCGCTGGCCGGTTTGAATCAGCTGCTCCAGCGCGAAAGCTTTGTTGGTAACATCATCCCCAAGGCCTTCCATTTGGCCCGCCCAGCTTTGGATGTTCGTTGGGTCAATGTTGCTATTTTGGCTGGCGGCACTTTGGATAAAGAAGTTGATCTCATCGGTATTGGATTCCAATTGATTCATCTCATTGATGATGACTTGGATGTAGCCGCTGATATTGTCATCGTTGAGCTGGAAATAAAGGACTGCCAGATCATTGGCCGCCGTGCGGGCAGTTTTAGCATTATTCCGAGCTGCATTGGCAAAGTCAATGACCTCGTCTAAATCATCAATGGCATTTGCCGTTAATGTGTTAGAGAAAATGCTGAAACTGAGAAGAGTGAGTAATAATGGGTACAGTTTTTTCATCGTTTTAATTTTTTGGTTTAAGAAAAAAGGATATCAGGCAAGCGATAGCTTGCAAGCTGTTTGGAGAGGCTGGAGGGTTTAGTTTGTGCTTAGTTTAGGGAATGAGTGGAGAATGAAGTGAGAGAAGTTGGAGTAGGTTTTTTTCTTTCAATGACGAAATTAGACTTCTAATATTAACCGGAGGTTAAAACAGAATAGTCTATTTATTTTTTTATTAAAATCATCCAACTTTTCCAGCATCTACGTAAGTGGAAGTGATATTGTTTTTTTGAATTAAATTAAAATTTTTAAAAATGAAACATCCCCCAAAAACAATGCAAGGGTATCTACTCTTTATCCGAAATGGATTATCTTTCCTGATCTTGATATTGTTAATTTCCACCCTTATTTCTGCGGCCAAGTCTCCTTTGGAAAATCCATCAACAGTTGAGGCAGATACTGAATTATTTACCCTCCTCCAGATTTTAGCTAAGGATGCGCCCAATGGCTACAGCCAATCGCAATTGGATAAATTTAATACGAATGCCTGTCGGCCATTTAAAGTGCCCGCCGAAAGACTTGGTGCTTTGATTCGAGAGCAACAGATGAATTATATTATTTCAGGTTTTGGAAACTTGGCGCTGGATGCTTACATCGAAATTTTTGGTATCGGTGGTTTTTCCAAAGCCAAACGCATTTTGGAATTAATTAAAGGCATCAAAGATGCCGGGCTTGGTGGTACCGCCAAAGCTGAGCTAAAGAGTAAGTTGGAAGCAAAGCTCAAAGAGGAGCTCGTCAAAAAATACGGTGAGAGTGAAGCAGCAAAAAAGGCGGAAGAATTGGTGAAGAACCTTATTGGAAAATTGGGCTCGAAAACCAGTAGCATCACACAAATAAAATATGGACCGAAAAAGAATTCATCAGGATGTACCGAGACCATGTTAGTGAAAATTGATCTATTGACTTTTAAAGTAGAAATACAATTGACCGCCACCTGTGATTGTACGGGTAAAAATCAAAAATCACCTAAAAAATACAGTGCCTTGGTACGTGGTGTCCTAACACCACAAGATACCCCCACACCTAAAAATCGATTTAAGAGTATCAAACGCACTTTCGTGCAATTTTCTGGTCGATGCTGTGGTTCGGAACGGCTGAATAAATTGATCAGTACTTATGAACAATTAGGATTGGGCCCCGATAAAGGCTTTAAGCCGAAAGGTACTCCACCCAAAAAACCGGAGGATTTGACCGATGCGGATTGCACCAAAGCATTTTGCCTGGAACAGATCAAAGAATTAATCCGGACAGAGGAGTTAATTAAAACCTTGTATACTGTCGAAGATTCACAGGATTTGCTGGATCTACTGGTCAATAAACAAACAGCAATTCTACAGGCTTATGCGGCCTGTAAATGCGATGGAAAGCTGAATGGGAAGGACATTCCAGCAAAATTTATAGAAATTTTCAAACGATCGGTGAAAAATGGTGGCAATGGAATGACTTATTTCCCACCGCCAAAGCAGAGCGAAAAAGCATTTGATCCAAAAAAGCAAAAACAATCCCTTGGCCCACAAAAAGAGAATTTTTCGATTGATCCTAATACTGTGGAAGGCTTACAAAAGCAAAACATCGAACGGAGTAATTTACAGCAATCGGTGCAAAATTCACCGCAGCTGCAAACGGCACCTTCGCGTGAACGCTTGCAACAGCTGAATATTAACAACGCTAAGGTGGAAACTTGCGATTGCTACAAGACCTCTGATTGCCGAAACCGTAGTACTACAGATTTTCTTGGTCGAAAGACGAGCCTGGCGGCTTGTCGACAGGCGGGAGGCCAATCCGCGCGGCGCTTGTCCGACAATCAATGTCTGCCGCTCACTCCCCAAACCACAACACCCCAGCGATCTTTGACCTTACCCGAGGGGCAGTAAGCCACAAGACGTCAAAGCTGAGACAAAAAGGATGATTCGATACCAAGCCGAATCATCCTTTTTTGTATTTCGAATCAGGATCAACTAATTTCAACCTTAGTCGTTTATTCCTTGTAAACAATCAATATCAGATCGTGAAAGCAATTTTTACCTTCACTTTTTTTATTCTTTTTCAACTCCAACTTATGGCTCAAACGGAGAATAAACTCATCTATGTCGGTGATCCGATGTGTTCCTGGTGCTATGGCTTTTCCCCGGAATTTAGCGCTGCCTATACCCAACTCAAAGATCAGGTAAGTCTACAAATGATCATGGGGGGACTCCGGCCTTATAATACGGAGACCATGGCCGATCTCGGTGAGTTTTTGCGTGAGCATTGGCAAGATGTAAGTGAACGCTCCGGCCAACCTTTTAACTATGAGATTCTCTCCGATGTCAATTTTGTTTACGATACCGAGCCGCCTTCGCGAGCAGTACTCGTTGTGCGTCGCTTGCAACCGGAGTCGGAATTAGCCTTTTTTAAAGCCATACAAAGTGCTTTCTATCGCGATAATCACTCGACGCATGAGTTAGCGACTTACCAAAAGCTGGCCCAAGGGTTTGGCATTGATCCCGATGATTTTGCGCGTTTGTACCAATCGGATGAATTGAAGGACGCAACGCGCGAAGATTTTCAGGCTGCTGCCCGTTTGGGCGTTCGCTCGTTTCCTACGGTAGTGCTACAAAAGGGTGAAGAGTACTTTCTGATTGCACAAGGCTATTTACCTGCGGAACAAGTGGTCCAAAAAGTGGAGCAGGTGTTGAGTCGATAATTACCTTTTTTAACCGATCTTATTCTTATAACTCAACCGACGCCATAGACCTTCTACGGGGCCAAAGCGATAATGCTGTAGCCACCAATAAGCCAGTGCACACTGCACAACAAAAATGCCAAGTGCCATTTGGAATAAAACAGATGGTTTGAGTGTGCCGTACCAACCGAGACCATAGCTGGAAAATAGAAATACACAAATTAGCGATTGTGTTAGGTATACTGTGAGCGAAAGCTTACCAGCATAGCGAAACGGGGTAGCTAGCCAGCGGAATGGTCGCCAGCGCCACAGCAGCCACAGCCCGATAATGTATAAACTACCGTGTATGAATTCGATGGTTTGGATGATAAGGCCGATACTACAATAGGCGAGGAAGTGGTTCTTTTCCATGAAAAATACCCGGATCGGATCACTGTAAAAGTACCAAATCATCAAAGCGACGATGGTAAGGCCGCAAAAGAGCATCCCGTTTTTCAGGGAAAGGCGTCGCACGAGATCGGCACGACCAGCGATGATACCTAGCATGAACAAGCTCCATTCCTTGGGGATGTACATAATCAGCTTTTCATTGGCAAAAGAAGCATAATCATAAAGTCGCAGCTTGAATAAAGTCCACCAACTGCCAGTTTGATTGAGTGAAATATATTCTTCTAAGCTATAATCCGACTGGGTGAAGATCGAAGGATAATCCAGGTATTGTCGGAGGATAAATTCGGCAACGGGTATGAAGTGGACGATTAGAAAAAGAATAAAAAGATGCCGACTTTTCCAGCGAAGCAACCAAGGCAAAGTCATTCCGAGCAAAGCATAGGGGAGGAGGATGTCTCCAAAAGATAAGAACAGGGCATGTAACAAGCCAAATACTGCCAGCCAGCCCATGCGGCGGAGCCAAAAGTTTTTGAAGGCGGTCCAATCGGTGTATTTCTCGTATTGAAGCCAACAGCCGTAACCGAAAAGGAAGGCAAAGATGAACATAAATCGTCCGGCAAAGAAAAAGATCATGTGTTGCACCACACTCAGCTCAGCACCGCTAAAGCGGCCAAAGTAAAATTCGCCATAATGCACATAAGGCGCATGAAAAACAAAGATATTGACTACTAAAATGCCCCAGAGCGCGAAGCCACGCAAGGCATCAATTTCGTGAATGCGTTGACGGGTAGGTTGAATCGTTTTCATAGATTACGCAAAGGTAACCAAAAGCCAGTGGGGGAGGCGCGCGCCAGCTGATTTTTCCAAGAGCAAAGGCACAAAGCACTGCAAAAAGCAGGCTTTGTGCCCTAAATTTGTATGTAGGTGAATTAATGCTGCACCAAAAATCGCTGGTGGTGTTCACCCTGCTTGAGGATGTACAAACCATTAGGCCATTGTGCGACATTCAAAGTATAGCGGCCCGAGCGAAGTGGATTAATCTGTTGTACTAACCGGCCATTGCTATCAAATACCGACAAGGGTAAATCCGATGTAGTTTTAATAGTCAAATCATAGTTAGCAGGATTCGGGAATATTTCCAGCAAACGCTCATTAGCCTCGATTTCAGAATTACTTTCTGGCGATTGCGCCATTTGTGGAGCTTCGCTTTGACCGTTTGCGGAATTACAATCCACATCATCTGTTGATTCAATGTAGGCAACAAAGGCAGCACCCGTTTGAGTGGAAAAACCAACATCGAGTAAGATATTTTGCCCCGATACAAATTCAATATTAGCCTCATCGTCAATGCTGACCGGCCCGTTAGCGCGATCCGTACGTACGCTGCTGCCGGCCAGGAGAGTATGAGCCGTTCGATAATCAGCTTTACCAGGAATGTCTACATTTTGAAAAGCTAAAGTCATTTGATTGACCCGAACGGTATTGCTAATCGGTGTGGTAAGCTGATTGTTGGGAAATGCACTATGCTGAGTGAAAGTCCCAGGAGTCATGTCTACCGTTTCGTCAAAAGGTGATAGACCATTACCATCTAAATCCAATGCGCTAAAATGAGGCATGAAGGTGGGTTCTTTATATTGCTCTGCTTCGAAGAGCGTCAAAAGACTGCCAATTCGCATTGGATGCAATTCAATTTCAGGTATGCGTGAACCAGGAACTATATCGAGCCCCTGCATGGAAAAGAATTTTAAATGATTTAAAAAGGTGACTTTTAACCATACACCTGAGTCTGGGTTAAATGAATTTGAAGAGAAAGCGACGCCAATGTTATAGGTCAAATGTGGATAGCCATCACCGTTTAGGCTATTTAACTCATTATAAAACTCAGTGCGTAGACTGCCATCATTAAAAGGATTGTAATACAACATTATCTTGGCTGCATCATTATTGTACAATCGATTTGACATGGGTTGGTTAATCACATCTTTGAAATAATCCAACAATTCCGGTGAAATGTGTGCTCCTTGATGCGGAGAATCAAAAGTCAACCATGTTTTTACCGGCAAAGGATACCCCTCTTGTTCAGATTTGGCCAAAGCGTAGCGCGAAATAATTCCACCCATGCTACGACCTCCGGCAACAATTTTTCGACCATTGTAGAGGTCATTAGAAACATACTTGACCGCTGAGAAAAATACGGCAGAGTTATTTCTCAGATGCTGTGGGTTGTAGCGATAATATAAAATATAAATATCGTGAGGGAGGGTTTCATCATCCATCATACATTCAAATAATCTCCGTAGATCGTGGCGCTGAAATTGTTCGGAAATCGTGTTGAGTGCATCCAAACCAACACTCATGACAAAGGGGGTTGCATTGGGGTGTTCGCTCTTCCAAACGCGCATTGAGTTTCCATATTGGTCCATATGAAGTTCATCCGAAGGTGGAACGACTCGTACTTTGTATTCACGTGTTTTGGGCGAACCAGTAAATGATAAGTAAAAGGTTACTTTTAGAGTGTAAGAACCTACTTCGGTGAAATCATCAGAGGCATCCCAGTAAACCTCATTATCTCCGTTTACAGAGAAAGGCTTAATCGTCATCCCTGGGTTGTCATCTATTTTTATACCTAAAAAATTTATAGACTTATTCATGCTTTTGAACCGAAAAGCGAAATGTGCATTTCCTGCTTCTAGGTACAGGGTTTTGGGGTCTTTGGATTTCAAATCCAAGCGGATGCCTTGTCGGAGATCACTTTCTTCGGACCATAGGTAATGGTTGTTGTCGTAGGGGCTATTACCGCCGTGTTCTACATCGTCGACATGCTTAGTTTGAAACTTCCAGTCGACCTGCGCCTGGCCACGAAGGGCCAGGAACAGGGACAACACTAGGGTTAAATATTTCATAGGGCTTTAGTTTTTAGCTTTAAGTAATGTGTTTTCACGCTCTAGCTCAGCAACGCGCTTTTCGAGGGCGATGACGTGGAGGAATAGCTCCTCGATTTTCTCTTGCTGAATTTTTGAGATGTCGCCGATTTCAATACCCTGTTGCTCAACTTCTGCTTCGGAAGGTACATTCGGCAGGTGGCCACGTGCCTGGATAAACTGCTCAACTTCACGTAGCGGCATCAGACGATAATCCGGGCGAAAAACGTAGTCGGCCCACTCGGTAGCGACACGAACTTCATTGGTGAGAATTCCACCTTGTACAAAGAGTCGATAATAGCTAACATCAATGTCCCCATCTTCACCGGGAAGAGTGCTTGGTGTGTTATCCGTCCCGATAGCGACCTTGCCCGTCGAGAAAATCGTCATGTTCTTCTGCCAACTGTTGCTAGTCCGGTTAAAAAAGATGACATTGCCTCCAACACCAGCTGATAAAGTTATCTGGCCGGAACTAGCCGCTGCATTACTACCGTACAATCGAAGATAAGCACCGTTGCTATCGTTGGTGTTCGCAAAAATACCAAGTGCACCATTCGTTTGTAACCCCAACAAACTACCATTCAAGCCAAAATTGCCCTTAACGTGTAAAGGATAAGAGGGATAGTTATCAAGACCAATGCCGACCTTCCCTTCACGAAAGATAGAAGTGTTAAAACCCCAATTGTATCTCCAGAAACGGCATTCTGATTGGCAAGGATTGGTGTCACCATTATCGCCGATAACTTGAGCAGATAGGGTGAAACTGCCTAAAAAGACAAGTAAAAGTGAAAAAAATGTACTTTTCATAACAATATTTTTTTTAGTTGTGATATTTGAATTAAAAGATGTTTCTTTACGTGCTTTTTGGCATGACTTGATGCGTGATCAATGATGCCAATTATGACCCACTCATCACTGTTCAAAGTAATCTATAGACATTAATCAGGCTGTTGAATTTAGGACACTATATTCAACTCATGCTTTTGATTAAAAGCGACTATTGCAATCTATTGTCAACCTTATGGTGGTCTACATTCAGTGTATTACCAGCATTTGATTTTATTGACAATTCAAAGATAAAAGGGTAGGATGTTGCTTTTGTCTCCAATTCGGAGAACGAAGAAATCTTTGTTTCGAATTGGGCGACAAGCAGCGGAAAGCGTTCTTTTTTATCGCCCAAATGGTAGAAATTCTTGGAACGCATAACTGGGCTAAAAATATACCATTACATGCAAACGAAGCTATTTGATTTAATTAGAGCAAAGCATCGAAACAAAAACGTCTTCATTGAACGATTACAGGAGGTATTAAATCTGGGACGTTCGGCGGTGTACAAAAGATTGGCAGGCAGTGTACTACTCAATGCCGAGGAAATTGGCTTACTGATCCAACATTTCAATATCGATCCCAATGCTTTGTTCGGCCAGGGAGAAGGTCGGATTACGTTTAGCTTTCCACCACTCAATCATCGGGTGAAAAATCAAAAAGACTTCATTAATATTTTGATCGGTGATATGGCATTACTGATGGATGATCCTAATAGTCGTTTTGATTTTCTGGCCACTGGTTTTCCCATTTTTTGCTTTTTTTTCCACAAAGAGATTGCACACTTTAAATTTTACACTTTCCAAAACTCACTCTGGAAGGGCGACAATGCGGCAATCAACAAATTTCAAATTAATGGGGTTGCGCAGGATCGGGAACGGATTGCGATGTATGATCAAATCAAGCAGATGTATGCCTCATTGGATACCGAAGAGGTTTGGACCGGAAATATGCTGGAAACGACGGTGCACGAAATACGCGCTTACGTTGAGGCGGGCATGTTCTCCAATCCCGAAGATGCTTTACAATTGATGGATCTCCTGGAAAATACGGTCGATCAGATTGCCCGTATGGTTCGGGCCGGAGATAAATCAATTCTTAGTACTAACCGGAATAGTAAAACGGGAAATCTCACCGTTTACTACAACAGTTACGGTCGATTTGGCAGTACCGTCTTCGCGGATTCTACCAAATCGAAGCGGGTCTACTACACTTATGATTTACCCAATTATCTGATTTGCGAGGACCCGGAATTCATCGACTATACACGCAACTGGATTCAGAAGCTCAAAGGGAATTCTTTGCCACTTTCCTTGTCATCGGAATTAGAGCAGCTCAAGTTTTTTAATCGCATACGGGATTACCTCAAACGTGAAAAAGGGCGCTTGGAGCAATTAGTCGAGATGATCGTTCAGCAAAATTAGCCGAGCTTACACCTCATTGTAGCTAAAATTTTCCTTGAGAATATCCAGGAGCATATCCTGAGTCAAAGGCTTGTGGCGCAATTGGGTCTGAAAATAATTGACGGCCCGCTCTTGGTCTTGTGGATGCAGTGAAGTCGTAAGCATTGTGACGATAACACTCTCTTTTTGTGACTCCGGGAGCTGATTGTAGGCTTCTAAGAAATCCCAGCCATTGAGGCCCGGCATATTGACATCCAAAAAAATAATATCCGGTTTTAGAAATTCCCCGTCGATTGGTGTTTTTAGGAAAGTAATCGCTTCGTCAACGTTGGTGAATGCAACAATCTCTTTGGCACATTTGGTATCTTCAATGACTAACTTATGAAAAAAGTTGGTTGCTTCGTCATCATCGACGAGCATGATTAAATCTAATTTGAGCATCGGTTTACTGTTATAGGTATAATGGACGGGGTTATGGTAGAACCTTCTTGCAAAAGTTATTCCAACGTATAATTTTGAATCCTAATGTGAAGTAATCTTATGTGCTGATCGCTGCGACTACCAAAAATCAGGACGATCGTAACTACTATGATCCAAATTCAGGCAATTGCAACATTCTGGAGGGGCGAGCCACCAGGATAAATCAGGCGGCCCACAGTAAGGCCCTACGTCTTTCACACTTCTTACGTCAGTACGCGTTATTGATACATGGGCGGTGTCAACGGTAACTGCGGCAAAATAGCCCAGAACAGTTTCCTCTTCATTATCGACATTGTAGATATTACCGCGAATCGGTGCAGGTTGGGCATCGAAAATAGAACCGCTTTGATTTGATGCTTGGGCTACTTTGCTCCAAAAATTGAAGGCTTGCCTCGTATGCACAAATTGAAAAGCACTAAAAGTGTAGCGCTCACCAAAAGCATAGTCAATTGGACGTCGCGCTAGCTCTTGCTGAAAATTTGAGCCAGCTGCGAAATCAGTGCCCGAAAGCAGATTGATATTAGGGGTCACATCGGGCGGGCGGATATAGCACACTTGTACATTATCGAGTGGCCCACATTTTTTCTCGGTCACCAGATAAACGTCATCTACAGCCCAGCGGAAGAAAGGGCCGCTTTCGGCTTCGGGAATGGTGAGGTTAACAAAGGCTTTGACAAAATTGCGTTCCAGCACACCGCCATTATTGCTGGTGAATTCCTCGGAGCCTGCTTCGAAACTAAGCGAATCCAGCAGCACATTCACGGGCAAGACTTCCGGCTGCGAGCGATAACGCGAACCATCTGGAAGCTCTACTTCGATATAATAACTTCGACCAACGGTACCCCTTAAAACATCCGGCAACAAGGCATACTGTCCTTCTTCTAATTCGATCATTTGAGCCGAAACGCCATCTTCTTCCACCATAGTGACACTCGCCCCGCCGACGGGATCATAGACGCGTCTATTTAAGGGCCCGGAACGGGTCAAGTAGACATAATGAATGCGGTCATCGGGACTGATGAATCCGTCAATTACCAAGAAGTCTTCTACATCATCGGCATCAAATTCCACGGGCTCAATACAAGTTGTGAAACTCAACACCACGATAAGCATCCATAAATATCTTTTAATCATCTCTTGGAGTATTTTAAA
The DNA here is from genome assembly GCA_028285085.1 of Saprospiraceae bacterium. GTDB lineage: Bacteria > Bacteroidota > Bacteroidia > Chitinophagales > Saprospiraceae > JAHDHW01. The sequence continues at coordinate 18,982 of JANQQI010000006.1, forward strand.
GTTGATGAAGTTGAAAATAAGTATGCATTAATCCCAAAAATCAGGACGTTCTAAGTAGCTGTTCGCCAATCGTAAACAATTACAACAGCCCTCCGGAGCGAGCCACCAAGCTAATTCTTCGGGACCACAATATGGCGTTACGGGTTTGACATCGGCTACATCATCGCTGGTAATAAATACGTG
>JANQQI010000017.1 GCA_028285085.1 Saprospiraceae bacterium
TGATAAATGCCGTGGAGTACGAGTAAGAAGCAAAATAGCAATGGGATATCGGGGCTAACCAAAACCGCTTGTCCCAGTAATACGGTGTTGGTCAGCAAGAGCAACATACCGAGCCACAGGTATTCTGTCGGTACAAAAAATTCCAGCAGCCGATACGCCATCCAGACAATGCCAAACAAGAAAGGTAGCATCGCCAAGTGGCTCATCCAAAGCGACTTCCCGAAGGTCGACCATAACAACCCCAGGTAAAATCCAAAAAAAGGTGGATGACCGGCATCCATTTGCTCTGGCACCAACAACTGCATCTCGGGAATGCCTATGTCACAATAGAAATGGGCATAGCGCGACGCCTGTAGAAGCGTGTCCCAGAAAAAGCAATGATCGGCACAGAGGATGGTCAGCACCGCAAAGCCAAGGAAGTATGGCCAACTTACTCGCAATAATGCTCGCATACGCTATTGAAATTCCGCGCTTTGGGGTTCCAATTTAGGGTTTTGTCGATAATGCAGGCAAGCTTTAATGAATGAGACAAATAATGGATGTGGGTTTTCGACTGTACTTTTCAGTTCGGGGTGGAATTGGACCCCAACGAACCAGGAGTGTCCAGGTATTTCCACAATTTCGACGAGGCCGGTATCGGGATTAATACCAGTAGCTTTGAGGCCGGCCGCTTCGAGGGTATCCAGAAAATTATTGTTGAATTCATAGCGATGGCGATGGCGCTCGGTAATCTTGGCGGAGCGGTAAGCCTGATACGCTTTGGTCTTTTTCTTCAGTTCGCAGGCATAAGCCCCCAATCGCATGGTTCCGCCTTTTGCAGTAATATCTTTCTGATCGGGCATGAGGTCAATGACCGGATGTGCGGTATCCGAAGTGACTTCGGTAGAGGCTGCACCTTCTAATTTGGCCACATTGCGAGCAAATTCTACCACGGCGCACTGCATACCCAGGCAAATTCCAAAAAACGGGATGTTGTTTTCCCGGACATATTGAATCGCACGTAGCTTACCTTCAATACCACGCTCACCAAATCCCGGAGCGACGAGTACCCCGTCAAGGTCTTTTAGCAACCGTTTGACTTCGTCTTTGCTCACCTCAAGCTGCTCACTGTGAATTGGTACTACACGCACCAAGGTCTCATTGATGGCTCCACCGTGAACAAATGATTCGTGGATCGATTTGTAAGCATCCTGCAACTCATTGTATTTGCCGACCAGACCAATGCGCACTTCATTGAGCGGGTTTTTTAATTTTCCGAGGAAAGTTTTCCACTTCTTGAGATCAGGCTCGCGGCGATCCGCAAGTCGCAACTTGGTAATCACAGTGGTATCCAACTTCTCTTTGAGCATCAAGAGCGGCACATCATAGATAGTTTCCGCATCGATGGCTTCGATCACCGAACCAATATCTACATTGCAAAATAACGCCAGCTTACGACGGATTTCCATATTAATCGGATGCTCCGTGCGACACACCAAGATATCGGGCTGAATACCGTTCTTTTGTAACTCCTTGACGGAGTGCTGGGTTGGTTTAGTCTTTAATTCCTTGGCAGCATTAAGGTAAGGAATCAACGTGAGGTGTACTACCAAACAATTATCAGCACCCAACTCCCAGCGCAACTGTCGTAGTGCTTCGAGGTAAGGCAATGATTCGATATCTCCTACTGTACCTCCTAGCTCGGTGATGACAATATCGTATCGACTCGTCTGGCCGAGTAGTTGCACACAACGTTTAATTTCATCGGTAATATGTGGAACGACCTGAACGGTCTTTCCCAGGTAGTCCCCAGCGCGCTCTTTATTAATGACGGTTTGATACACACGTCCGGTTGTGATATTGTTGGCTTGTGAGGTAGGGCTATTGAGAAATCGCTCGTAGTGTCCCAAGTCTAAATCCGTCTCCGCACCATCGTCCGTTACGTAGCATTCACCGTGCTCATAAGGGTTGAGTGTTCCCGGATCAACATTAATGTATGGATCAAATTTTTGGATGGTGACATTGAAGCCCCGTGCCTGGAGCAACTTGGCCAAAGAGGCCGAAATAATACCTTTTCCGAGCGAAGAAGTAACGCCTCCCGTAACGAAAATATACTTAGTCATTAAGATAAATTTAGAAGCTACCTGAACTTTTGTTACGGGATACAAAGATAAAAACTTTAAATCGCATCCAACGAATTCTACAATGAATATTGGTTTTAAATATTAGAAAGGGTTCAAAAACAAAAGACCTCTCTCAAAACGAGAAAGGTCCTTGTGTATTATTAACCGGTAAAAACTACTGTAAAACAGTAATTTACAATATTTTAAAATAAATATATTTTTTATTTTTTGACAAAAGGTGTAATTCTAAATAACTTGCAGTTACGAATACTTACAAATTACATACTTACTTACAACCAAAACTTTGTGCGAAATGGAACTGATTCAAAAAGTAGCAAATATCTTGCCACTAATCATTTTCTTTTTTGCCCCCTACTCCACTCAAGCTTCAACTCAATTTTCTCCGCAATCGGATTGCCCCAGAAAGGAAAAAGATTGTGAAGGTACCCGGACCTGGAAAGATGGCCGTCACTATGAAGGTGCATTCAGCTACGGAAAACCTCACGGCGAAGGCGTAATGGCCTGGAAAGATGGCAGTCGTTACGAAGGTCATTTCGTAAATGGCGTTCGCGAAGGCTGGGGTGAACAAATCAACGACGACGGAAGTACATATGAAGGCCACTGGCAAAGTGGTTATATGCACGGTAAAGGTACTTACACCTTTGCTTGTGGTCACGTTTATACCGGCCAATTTATACAAGATGAAATGCAGGGTGAAGGTCGCATGGTCTTCGCTACTGGTACCGTTTACTTTGGCCAATGGCAAGATAGCAAGCCGCATGGTCAGGGTACATTCACCCGGGTTGATGGTAGCCAGTTCATCGGTACTAGCAAGTTGGGCTATCGACAAGGTGAAGGCCGTATCATTATGGATGAAACCTTGATGATGGAAGGCGAATGGGTTAAAAATAAGCTTTCTGGTAAAGTGATCTACACCTTCAAGGACGGCTATCAATTCAATATGCGGTGGAAACACGGCCAGGCCACTGAGCGTGTAACTTTAATTACACCAGAAGGACACTCCACTTCTTGTAGTCTGAAATCCCTGCAAAGAACCGAAGGTGAGAAAGTGGCTAAAATTTATTACTTGATTGGCCAAGAGTTGCTGACCTACCAAGAGACAGCGGCAGCGGAGGCTTACTTCGAGCGCGCCCAGCAATTAGCTGATGCATCCTTCCGTACCAAGATCAAAGAGACACTGGCACAACATTAAACACCTTTTATCCATACCCCCCCTCCCCTCTTTCCCTTTATTATAGCTTAAGCACTCCACGTTAGTGCCTTATATCTTAATATGAGCTATAATATGGTGGAATTACATTTTGATTTTCTCTGAAATTGCGAGCTGTATCGGCAAAAGTAGCCGGTACAGCTTTTTGTTTTTCAAAATTTCAGCCCGTGAGTTCATAGTAAATTAACATTTGTACGTTACATTTGACCCCGATTGGCTTAAATACTTTGTAAACCAAATTTTAAAACTCCTTGAAGATCATCTTTTCTACCATTTCTCGTCGTCAAACTTGTGCGCTTCGATAAGCTATAAGTACTACTTCGTTTGGTAAAATCTGGTATTCAAATCATTTAATCACTTAACCCGCAAAGTATAAAAAGCTCCAAACGAAAAGATCAACTATGGATTTCTCTATCATTGTGATGTGGCTGGGTTTCATTCTCGCATCTTATTCCGTGGTCGGTAATGACGTCATTCAAACCCTGGGTACCTTTTTGACCTCGAATGAGAAACAGATGAAATGGTATGTCCTCTGGGGCTTCGCAGCTATTATTCTTACAGCTGCACTATTCTATGGCTGGCAACAAGGTGATATTGACTATGGACGTTTGGACAAATTTGAAATGCCGAATACGTACCACTGGTACTACTTACTACCGCCAATCGTACTGCTCTGGATTACCCGCTACGGCATTCCAGTGAGTACGACCTTTATGATTCTCACGCTCTTTTCGCTCCAAAAAATTCCCAATGATTTGGGGTCAATGCTACAAAGTACATTCGATACGGATGCTAAGCTGGGTGGGATGATTCAAAAATCCATCTTGGGATACATGGTTGCTTTTGTAGCGGCATTGGTCATCTATCTGCTAATTACCCGATTGACAGAAAAATACTTTCTCAAAAATCCGCTCACCAAAAAATGGCGCCCCTTTTGGATTGGTTTCCAATGGTTTACTACCGGTTTTCTGTGGTTCCAGTGGTTGACACAGGATTTAGCTAATATCTATATCTATCTCCGCGGCGGCAATCAGCTATCTCCGGTGATGTTCCTCGTCTCTGTACTAATCCTGCTCGGACTGCTGGCTTACATCTTCTACAACCGAGGTGGAGCCGTACAGGGGGTAGTACGCGAAAAAACCAATACCGCCGATATTCGCTCGGCTACTTTCGTGGACTTAATCTACGCGGTGGTCCTTTGGGTTTTCAAATACGACAACATCCTTGGCTTCGAATACCAGTTCCCATGGACTGGTAATTTGCCGATGAGTACGACCTGGGTGTTTATTGGTTTGCTGGCCGGACGTGAATTGGGTATCCGCATTAATCTGGATGGCAAACTGAATAAGAATACCTTGCGAATGGTCTTTGCCGATCTCGGAAAGGTTTTCTTTGGTCTTTTAGTGAGCGTCGTGCTGGTATTCATTATTAAGTTGCTTGCGACCTAGTAGATGTAGATGTTCTATTCGTCTTTTTAGGGGGCTAACCAAGTCAAAATTTTTTATTTTGGCATCTATTCCGCTTGCGTTGCAAGTACTACACTAATTATCAGCCCACTAAACGATGCTTTCTTTCTTCAGTAATCTTTTTCAGAAACGGCGCCATCAAATGGCGGAGCTAGCCGACCAATTGCATTTGGATTATCAATCGCACGATAGGTACGACCTGCTTGATACGATGCCCAGAAGTTTCAAATTATTCAAGAAAGGACGCCGCAAGCGGATCAAAAACCTAATGTCCAGTGACAACGCTTGGCACGATGCAGAAGTATTTATTTTCGACTACCATTACGTCGTTGGAGGTGGTAACTCAACACGTTTAGTGCGACAAACGGCCTTTCTATTACGCTCTCAACGTTTACATTTACCCGAATTAATGATGCAGCCAGAAAATATCTTCCACAAGATTGGGGATGTATTGGGGATGCAAGATATTGACTTTGATGAATTCCCGAAATTCTCGAGTAACTATTTGTTGAAGGGCCCTAACGAAAACTGGATTCGGCAAACGATGCACGAAAGCCTGCTCCACTTCTTCACCGTGGAGAAAAACTGGAGTTTGGAAATGGTTGGTGATGAAGTCTTGTTTTATCGTGCAGGCAGACGACTTTCCCCCGGAAACATTCACGATTTCTTCGAAAAGGGATTAACGATTTGTGATTTACTATTAGAAACTTACGGTGGCGAATTTGTTGATTCGCCGGGCGAAGAGTAAGCACACTAGCTCCAATTGATTAAGCGCCCGCGCTCTTTGTCCTTTAGGTTTTCGGGTACATGACCCAATATTTCATCCCGCAGCAATTCAATCAGCTTTTGTTTCATAAAACTTCGGTGAATGACCAGGCTGACTTCGCGCACTGGCTGAGGTTCGTTGAACTGGCGGACGTAGCGATTTTGTCGTTCTGATAAATCAAGAGTTGCTAATTCGGGCAAAAGAGTATATCCATACTGGCGCTCGACGATTCGTTTCAAAGTTTCCAGGCTGCCACTTTCAAATCTCAATTGATTCCCAGTCTTCATCAATTGGTTACTATCACCACAAATATTGACTGCCTGTGAGCGAAAGCAATGGCCTTCTTTCAATAGCCACATCTCTGAAATATCGAGATCCTGGAAATCGATTTTGTCCTTTTCCGAAAGTGGATGCTTAGAAGACATGTACACCACAAATTTCTCATAAAACAGGGGCATTTCAATGATACTCCCCTGATTAATTGGCGTCACCAAAATTCCTACATCCAGCAAATCACTGCTCAGTTTTTCAAGAATATCACTCGACAGCAACTCCTCTACCACTAGATTAACGTCAGGAAATTTTTCCATAAACTGCGTCACAAACAGCGGCAATAAATAAGGACTCAGCGTAGGGATAATCCCAATTTTCAGAGTCCCTTTGATTTCGTCCTTTTGATTCTGGATGACTTCTTTGATGCGATAAGCTTCCTGAACGGTAATCCGGGCTTGATTGATGATCTGCCGGCCAATCTCCGTAGTAAGCACCGGTTTTTTACTTCGATCAAAAATGAGCACATTCAACTCCTCTTCTATCTTTTTGATCTGCATGCTTAATGTGGGCTGAGTGACGTAGCAATGGCGAGCAGCTGATGCGAAACTACGATAGGTATCAACCGCAATGATATATTCGAGTTGAGTGATCGTCATTTTATTTGGTTTTGTCCTTTGGCTACTAACAACGATAGCAAAGCCTGTTTCAGGTATGCGTTGCAGTGGTATGAATTGCAACTATAGAAAACAACTATAAATGTAGAAGAATTATCAGAAATGATGATAATTGAGGCAAGAATTTAGAAAAGATGTCTTTGTTAGAACAGTTTACAGGTATTGATCAACAAGCCTATGCGACTCCTAAACAGGCAAAAGAGGAGCAGTTATAAGAGCTCATCAATGATTGCTCGGTCAATTTGGTCTGACAGATAGTTGATGGGGCGGCGAGAGCCGCTACTGCGGAGGGTTTGCATACTTTCCATGATGAGATACCCCAGGTAGCCCTCATCTTTATTGAGGATACCGAGTCGGTTGTTGGTCATATGCACGAAATCAGCGTAAATATTCCAAAGTAGTTCTTGATCCGCCGGGAGATCCGCACGCAAGTCATCGGGTAAGTGATACCGCTGCTGGCGCGCGGCCAACTGCCCATTGGTTAGTGCCGTCTCGTATTGCAAGCGCACCACGGCATTACTCGTGATCCAGGTATTGAGGATATCCTCTTCGAAGCCTTCATCCGTTTCGAGGGCCTCCCAAAGTTGCTGATGGAAAGGTAACAAAGCTCCCTTTTGCATTTCAAAGGATTGCCCGAAGGCTTGTAGCGTCTCTTGAATTTTCAGACGATATTTCTCATTATCTCCCTTCACGGGCCGCATTTGCAAGGCACGGGGCAACCAATTAAAAAAGATCATCCCGAAGAAGCGGGTGATATCTTCCATATTTAGCCCCAAAGTATGGGCAAAGCTGAGGTGTAATTTAATCGCAGTGCCCAAAGCATCGTCGTATGACCACTTCAAGCCTTTTTGGCGAATGTACTGTAGCACGATATCCGAGGAGGCTTGGAACTGCCGCTCCGCAATTTTCACCCCAATGGCACCACCGTAGCGATTCGATTCTGGCTCATAATCGATCCATTGTACACTGTTATTAGGCAACCAAAGATAATCCCTTGGTAAATCCGGTGGGTAGTTAGGCTCGGTTCGTTCCGAGGGTTTAGCATCAAAATAGTTGTAAAAATGCTCTTCCAGATTGGGTTGTAATAGTTGTTCGAGCACTGTGGCGTCGCCACGAAAACGAAGTCGGATATGCGGTCCCCTTTCCCAATAACGCAGGAAAAAGTATTGCTTCGCAATTCCGGTACGCATTACCGTACGGATGTATGGCTCGATCGCTTTAGTAATGAAGACCTCCCAGGGTTCATTATAGTAAAGGTGAGCCGCTAGCCAGATACTTTTGGGGCCATCGGGCATGGAGCAATTGTTATTTTGAGACCTTTTAAAACTTTGATAGAGTCCTTATGGGATGCCCACGGTAACAACTCTAATAATTTTGTAACGCTAAATTTTGGGCAATGTTTCACAAAAAAAGCCTTCCGCAAGAGATGCGGAAGGCCTTGGTCATAAATTATCGATTAACCTAAGTTATTTCTTATCGTCAACTTCTTCGAATTCTACATCAGTAACGTCCTCACCGGTATTATCTGAACCACCAGCATTATCATTTGGAGCTTCGTCACCCGGTGCACCGCCAGCTTCCTGAGTCGCTTGGTACATTTCCTGGCTAGCAGCCTGCCAAGCATCATTCAGTGCCTGTGTCGCCGTCTCGATCTTATCGAGATCCTCCGTTTTGTGTGCCTCTTTCAACTCATTGGCCGCATTCTCGATCACTTCCTTCTTCTCAGCGGGAATCTTATCACCGTATTCTTTCAATTGCTTGTCCGTTTGGAAAATCAAAGAATCAGCAGCATTGATTTTATCCACTTTCTCGCGAGCCTGACGATCCGTTTCGGCGTTGGCTTCCGCTTCGGCCTTCATGCGATCGATCTCTTCCTGAGACAGCCCCGTAGAGGCTTCGATACGAATCTTTTGCTCTTTACCGGTACCACGATCTTTAGCCGATACATTCAGAATACCGTTGGCGTCCATATCGAAAGTTACTTCCACTTGAGGTACACCGCGTGGTGCTGGTGGAATACCATCTAGGATAAAGCGACCAACTGTGCGATTATCGCGCGCCATTGGGCGTTCACCCTGAAGAATATGGATTTCTACACTTGGCTGGTTGTCAGCTGCAGTAGAGTATACTTTTGATTTCTTCGTTGGGATAGTGCTATTTGACTCGATTACGACGTCAAAAACATTACCCATAGTTTCAATTCCGAGTGACAGTGGCGTCACATCAAGCAAGAGGACATCCTGAACATCACCGCTCAATACTCCACCCTGAATAGCAGCACCAACAGCAACTACTTCGTCAGGGTTTACCCCTTTATTTGGCTTTTTACCAAAGAATTCTTCAACTGCTTGCTGAATGCGCGGGATACGCGTAGAACCACCAACCAAGATCACTTCATCGATTTCTGATTTAGACAAACCAGCATCTTTCAAAGCCAATTCACAAGGCTTCAAAGTACGTGCAACCAAATCATCAGCCAATTGCTCGAACTTAGCGCGTGATAACTTCAGCACCAAGTGCTTAGGTACACCATCTACGGCTGTGATATAAGGCAAGTTGATCTCTGTTTCGGTAGAAGATGACAACTCGATTTTTGCTTTCTCAGCTGCATCTTTCAGACGCTGCAAGGCCATAGGATCTTTACGCAAATCAATGTTTTCCTGATCTTTGAAAGCATCCGCCAAGTAGTTGATAACGACGCGGTCGAAGTCGTCACCACCAAGGTGTGTATCACCATTAGTAGATTTCACTTCGAAGACACCATCACCCAATTCGAGAATAGAGATATCGAAAGTACCACCACCAAGGTCATATACCGCGATGGTCATATCTTTATTACGCTTATCGAGACCGTAAGACAGCGCCGCTGCTGTAGGTTCATTAATAATTCGCTTTACGGTCAAGCCTGCAATTTCGCCCGCCTCTTTGGTGGCTTGGCGCTGTGAGTCATTGAAGTAGGCAGGAACGGTGATTACGGCTTCGGTCACTTCTGATCCAAGAAAATCCTCTGCTGTTTTCTTCATCTTCTGCAAGACCATGGCGGAGATTTCCTGGGGAGTAAACAAACGGCCATCAATATCAACTCGTACCGTATCATTGTCACCTTTTACTGCTTTGTATGCGGTATGTTCGAGTTCGCCTGTCATTTCCGAAAAGCGAGCCCCCATGAATCGTTTGATAGAAGCAATCGTACGTTGCGGATTGGTAATAGCCTGGCGCTTGGCAGGGTCACCAATTTTGCGCTCACCGGTATCCATAAAAGCGACAACCGAAGGGGTAGTACGACGGCCCTCGTCATTAGGGATAACGACCGGTTCGTTACCTTCCATTACTGCAACGCAAGAGTTGGTTGTTCCTAAATCGATTCCAATAATTTTACCCATTTTATCAATTTTAATGTTTTGAATGCTAATATTTTTTGGACATATACCTGTTGGGCATCAATTGATATGCCAAGGGCCAAAACGGGCTTTGGAAGGAAAAAAGTGGCAGAATCACCTGACATTTTGGTGTCAAAACGGCAGTTTCGTCACTATTGTGGCAGAACCCAAGGGAGAAAAATGGCAGTCAGAATGACCGTTAGAGAAAGGCTCTAAAACCTATGAAATGCTCCGACAGATAGTCAAAGCATTTCATAAGCGAAAAGATAATTCCAATTGAATGTATTGATTGAGAGAACAAATTGAAATGAACGCTTGAGGGTATCAGCAACAAAGTCAGCTCCACTTTCTAACGTTCATTTCAATCCGTAGTATTACTGGAAGTTCAAATGGCGGGTATGAATGCCATCTTGCAAAGTATCTATAGATTCTGGATTTAAGGTGAAACCAGAATATACGCTGTAGTTCCGACTAGAGAACACGCCAAAGCCTTCCGACAAATTAGTATAGGTTGGAATGACTTGCGAGCTGGTGATTCCTGTATTTGCCTGACCGATGCTGATGTAATCAAAAAGCTCTTGCCCAGCGACGTCTACACGGAAATCCAACTGAACAAAAACACGTCTCAGACCATCACCTGGTTCTCCAATTACCTCACCGAGTTCCTGGTAGAAAGTTTCTCCCGGGAAGTCCACTTTGACTTGTTGAGAGGACTGGTTCGTCCGTTCTATGCTTTTCACAACCGTCCATTCAAATACTTTATCGGTAAACTCATTCGGTTCTTCCTCGGAGTTTTCTTTATAGTGAAAGATCAACGTCAGGTCAAACAAAACGCCAGTTTCATTGACACGCCAAGAGACGGGAAAATCCTGATACTTAATCAGCAATGGTCCCACCTGAAAAGGAGCCGTAAATATCGGATCAGGAATGATTTTGGTGCGAGCAGTGATTTCAGCTTTATTATCACCACGGTTGATTTGCAACTCATATAATCCATTTGCTTCCAGAGCATCTCCCTCGGGAATCATCAGCTTGTACAAATAATTTGGATCAGAAGAGAAGGTGCCTTCTTCACGATCAAATCCTTCATCTTCACCAAGAACGCGTACCAGGTCATAGATGGTACCATTACCGATATTCTGGATAGAGACATCCAAATCATCATAGTACAAAGAGTCACCAATCTGAGCGATCTCCAAAGCATTTCCACCATTTTCATCCAAAAATGCTTTCTGGATTCGAATGTAGCTAGCTGTATCTTTTCGGGATAAGAATCCATATACAACAGGAATGTCCTGCCACTCTCCTTCTAGCTGAACTTCATTATCACAAGCAAAAAAGCCTGACACGATGAACAACAAAAAACTATAAGACCAAATTTTCTTCATGCCTCAAAGGTAAAGTTTTTAGATAGATAATAAAAACGCAAAAAGTTGAGTCTGACGTGTAAATGACGGTCTTTGGTTTTCTGAATAATTAATATCTTGCGGCCGAAATTACATTCTTTATCATATGTCAGTAAACAAAGAAGTCAAACGTGTCACTACGCACGTCTTGCAGGCTATGAAAGCCAGAGGTGAACGTATCTCAATGCTCACAGCCTATGATTATTCTATGGCTCGCATCCTTGACGCCGCCGGCATTGATGTGTTATTAGTGGGCGATTCTGCCTCTAATGTCATGGCTGGTCACGAGACGACCTTGCCCATTACACTCGATCAGATGATTTATCACGCTCAATCCGTATTGCGGGCCGTCAAGCGGTCATTGGTCGTAGTGGATCTTCCTTTTGGTTCTTACCAGGGGAATTCGACAAAGGCTCTGGAGTCAACGATTCGAATTATGAAGGAATCGGGTGCACACGCCGTTAAGCTGGAAGGCGGGAAAGAAATTACCGAGTCTATTCAACGCATTCTATCCGCTGGAGTACCCGTCATGGGGCATCTCGGGTTGACGCCACAATCGATTTATAAGTTCGGGACTTACACCGTTCGGGCAAAAGAAGAGGCCGAGGCAGAGAAACTAAAAGAGGACGCCAAGCATTTAGAAGATATTGGCTGTTTTGGGATTGTACTAGAGAAAATCCCAGCAAAATTAGCCAAAGAAGTTACTGAATCGCTGACCATTCCGACAATTGGCATTGGCGCCGGAGGAAACACAGATGGCCAAGTATTAGTTACGCATGACTTGTTAGGAATCACTAAAGACTTCCAGCCTCGATTTCTAAGACGATATATGGAGCTATTTGACACAATAAAAGGTGCTGTTCAGCAGTATATAACTGATGTAAAAGATCGAGAATTCCCCAACGAAAAAGAACAGTATTAGTCCGGTTATGTGGAAAAAAATTCTTATTGGTTTGCTCCTGGCGGCAATTATTGTTGGCGCAGTGGGCTATCAAAAATACCAGCAAATTTTCGGGCCTAATGTCCCGACTACACTGGATCAACCTTACATTAATATCCCTACGGGAGCTTCTTTTGAAGAAGTACTTTCTATATTACAAACCCAACAAATCATTCAGGATACCGCTTCCTTTGTTTGGGTCGCCGAGCAGATGAGTTACATCAAACCGCAAATGCGCTCCGGTCGTTTCCGTATTGAAGGAGGATGGAGTAATCGTGAGCTGATCAATCATTTGCGCGGTGGTAAGCAGTCACCAGTAAAAGTCGTATTGACTAATGAGCGCCTGCCAGAAGATATCGCCGGCAAGGTCAGCCAAGTGATTGAAGCGGACTCCATCAGCATTGACGCCCTATTGCGCAATACCACTTTCCTCGAGGAACGTGGTTATACCTCCGAGACAGTCATGTCCTTGTTTATTCCCAATACTTACGAATTATTCTGGAATACCAATGCCGAGGCCTTCTTTGACCGCATGCAAAAAGAGAATACAACGTTCTGGAATGCTAAAAATCGCAAGGATAAAGCGGCACAACAAGGCATGTCTCCTCAGGAAGTTTATACTTTGGCATCGATTGTAGAGCGAGAAACCAATCAAAAGGATGAAAAGCCACGCATTGCCGGTGTTTACCTGAATCGATTAGAGATCGGTATGCTACTCCAAGCCGACCCGACTGTGGTTTTTGCCACCCGTGATTTCACCACACGCCGGGTAACTTACAAGCATTTAGAATACGATTCGCCCTACAATACCTACAAATATCCGGGTTTACCCCCGGGGCCGATCAGTATGGCGGAGATCAGTAGCATCGATGCAGTACTTGATGCCGAGGAGCATAACTATGTCTATTTTTGTGCCATTGGAGATGGCACGGGTTATCACGCTTTTGCGAAAACCCTCTCTGGCCATAACGCCAACGCAAAGCGCTATTACCGCAATTTGCGCAAACGTGGAAAACGTTAAATTATGAACGCCGAAATCCTGACTCGTTACATTCATTTCATCGGCCTGTTTGGTATCGTCAGTGCACTAGTCAGTGAACATTTGCTACTCAAACCAGTCATGACCCGTCGTGAACTAAAACGTCTTTTTGTACTCGATTCGATTTATGGCATTAGCGCGATTACAGCCATTGCCGCGGGCTTCATTTTATGGTTTGGGGTGGGTAAGGCCGCAGAATTCTATTCTAAAAACTGGATTTTTCATCTCAAAGTCACCCTGGCTATTGTTTTAGGGCTACTCTCGATTTATCCAACGATTTTCTTTTTTAAAAATCGAAAAGGAGAGGATCTCGATACCACCATCAAGGTCCCTAAAGCTATCAAGATGCTTATGCGGCTGCAATTACTCATTATCTTCTTATTGCCACTTTTGGCGGCCTTGATGGCAAAAGGCGTTGGGTTTTACGGTTAAATCGATGTGCGATGCTGAATAAAGATCAATTACAGCTAGCTCAGAAAGCCTTTAATACCATCGAATTAGATGCCCCCATTCTGGATTGTTTTCGCCAGATGTGGTCCCCAATCCAATTCAAGCGCCACGAATTGATTACCGAAATTGGACAGCGGGAACGCTATTTCTACATTGTAATAGAAGGTGTCCAAGCCTTGTACGTCATCGATCATAAAGGAGAAAAAGTGGTTTTAGGTTTTTCTTTCCCCGGCAATTTTAGCGGGGTCTTTGACTCATTCCGCCTCCAAACACCTTCTAACTTTTTTCTGGAAGCTTTGACCCCCTCAACTATGCTAGCGATTGGTCCAACGGACTATCAGCGCCTTTTTGACCAGTTTCCCATCTTTGAGCGCTGGGGGCGCCTGTTTATGGAAGGCATCCTGATGGGGCGGGTCAAACGTGAGGTTGAGCTAATCACCTTATCTTCTAAGGAACGATATCAAGCATTTATGAGACGCTGCCCGGAGCCCTTGCGACAAATTCCACAAAAATACCTCGCCTCTTACCTCAATATGCAGCCAGAAACCTTTAGCCGTTTACGGGCTACCGTACAATGGTAGCTTGATCATCCAGCGAATCACAAGTATTTGGTCTAAAAGTTGACCGTAAATTTTTAGAAGCCACACTTTTTTCTCTAATTTGATTATCAAACACTTCTCGGAGGTATACCTGATATCCATTATTTTAGACCGGTTCCAAAATAATTTCATCCTTATGATGCTGACTTGAAATGGCATTAAGCCCCCAAAACACTTCAACCACTGTATATCTACCATCAATTTTAGTATATAAATAATAGCTATAATACTTAAACGATAGTATGGAAAACAAATCCTTTTTTGAACGATTGTGGGAAAGACGCTTCATTCAATATACCCTCTCTTATATAGTAGGATCGTGGGGTTTGATTCAGTTTATTGACTGGATTGTAAAACGTTACCATTATGCGTCAAGCTGGACAGATATTGCGTTAATACTCTTCCTAACGCTATTGCCAAGCGTGTTGCTCTTTACTTATTTCCACGGTCGCCCCGGCCCGGATAAATGGCGGCCTATCGAAAAGGTTTTTATTCCTTTTAATATCGTACTCACCATTGCCTTGATCATTTTCATGTTTTCGGGCAGTGATCTGGGTGCTACGGCAACGAAGGTTACGGTAACCAACGAAGAGGGCGAAACGGAGCAACGCCTGGTTCCGAAAAGTGCTTTTGTGAAGCGAGTGGTCCTATTCCCTTGGGAAAATAAGATTGAAGCGGAAGAAGATGATTGGATGTCGTTAGGGCTCCCGATCTTACTGGATGCTGACTTAGAGCAAGATAATCGCATCATCGTGGTAGAACCACAGAACCTAAAAGGTGAATTTGATAATTATGGTTATCCCCCAGGAAGCAAAATACCATTGTCAATCCAACGCAAAATTGCTCAAGACAACTACAGTGATTTGTTCTTGAGTACTGCGATTGAAAAAACAGAAGATCAATATACCGTCAATGCAACTTTGTACAATGCAGTAGATGGAAAGGAATTTTACCAGGAGACTTACACAGGTCCTGATCCTTTGGCCTTAATTGATGAAATGACGGAAGATTTTCGTGCTAAAGTCTACGTCCGCGATACACAGGACAAACGATTTGTGGATTTACCCGCTTCTAATCTGTATTCAAGCTCTACGGAAGCACTCCGTGCATTCGTACAGGCGGTTCGTCTCCGATATTTTGAAAACGACTTACCGGGCAGTATAGTACCTTTACAAGCCGCTATCGAAGCGGATCCTAGCTTCGCTATGGCCCATTTACAAATGTGCGACAACCTGTTCTACCTGAACCAGACCGATGCGGCCAAGGCATCAGTTCAACAGGCCATGAAATACAAAGAAGCACTCTCCGAACGCCAACAGCTCAGCATCAAATTCAGCTACCAAAGTTTTTTCAGTGTAGACAAAGCGATTGCATTAGCCAATATGTGGTGCCAGCTCTACCCTTCCGACTACAAGCCCTACAATTTATTGATGATGATTTACCGAAATCGGAACGATTTCAATGCGGCTAAAGCTATTGGGCAAAAAGCACTGGAAAATGGACATAGCGGTAAATTGCTTCTGACGTTGGCTCGATTGGAACTTCTGCAGGGTAATGAAGAATCGGCTCTAGAATATTACGAACGCTTTGCTCAGGAATTCCCGGAGCAGTCAAAGGGCTTTAGTGGTATTGGTCAGGTTTATATGAGCATGGGAGAATTTGAAAAAGCCAAAGAGCAGTATGATAAGTTGATCGTAATGAATCCCGATGATATCAAAATCATGCTTCAACTATCTGAGATCGAGGGCCGTTTGCTTAATTTTGAAGCAGAACAAGCTGCTCTGCAAGATGCCATGCGTTCTGCCAAGAGCATTCAGGATTCAATCAAGGTGATGAGTGGTCTGGAAGCCTATTACGCCAAAACCGGAAGGATCAACCAAAGTATTCAGCAGATGCAAGATCGCTGGGCCTATTCAGAAAGGATCTATCCCGAGCAACAAGTCAAGTCGCAGTTATTTTTCAATTTTTCGGTACAACGCTTTGTCATTGCTGACCGAATAGATGAATACCAAGCTCTGGCAAATGATTATCTCCAGAAATATGAAAACCCCTACGCAAACTTTGGTTGTGTTTCAGATTTAAATCTATCGCTGTTTTCTGAGACGAAACCCGACGCTATTGATGTGATGGAGCGCTGCGAAGAACATTTTAAGGTAACCATAGGACCTAAAGGCATGCTGATGGTCTATGCCTACTATTATAAAGTAATAGAAGACTATCCCAAGGCCCTGGAATACAGCATTTTGATGCGAGATTCCAGTGGAATTGATCCGGGACTGATGACTTTGTTTGGAGAGATTTATCGAAAAAATGGAGATTTAGATAATTCTGAGGCCAGCATCAAAGAGTTCCTAAAAAAGCAACCCGATGATGGAGAACAACATTATCAGTTGGCACTCACCTACCACGAAATGGGAAAACCTTCCGAAGCGCGCGAGGAAGTAGAGTTGGCTCTAAAAATCTGGAAAGATGCCGATCCCAATTTTATTCCTGCCCAAAAAGCCCGGGCCTTGGCCGCAGAACTGGGAGGATAGC
>JANQQI010000097.1 GCA_028285085.1 Saprospiraceae bacterium
TCTTTTAATTGTACCAGAGTGGAATTGAAACTTGCCTAAGTTTGGTATACCCGGTATATAATGTGCGATCTTTTAATTGTACCAGAGTGGAATTGAAACTTGTCCAAATAGTTTTTATACTCCCCGCTAGACAGACTTTTAATTGTACCAGAGTGGAATTGAAACTCGTCAACACTGTTAGGGTTAGCTGAATCAGCCGGAGCTTTTAATTGTACCAGAGTGGAATTGAAACTATTCGCCGACGCAGTAATATTTGATCTTAGTATCCTTTTAATTGTACCAGAGTGGAATTGAAACGTCACGATCAACGAAAAAAGCACTAATTTAAGTGTTCTTTTAATTGTACCAGAGTGGAATTGAAACATCGGTGTCTGATAGTTCAATGCAGATATCGAAGGACTTTTAATTGTACCAGAGTGGAATTGAAACAAACAAAAACCTGGCTTCTAAGCCAAAACGACCGGGCTTTTAATTATACCAGAGTGGAATTGAAACATGTCGGCAAAAATCGGGTAAGCATAATCGAGCGGATCTTTTAATTGCACCAGAATGGAATTGAAACGAAACAAAGCGCTCAGCAAGCTCTTGGATAGTCATACTTTTAATTGTACCAGAACGGATTCTCTTTTCTCCCCGCCCATCCGCTGTCGCGGTTCCTTCACTTAAAAGTCCACCGGACTTTTATTCTGATTACATAATCAGAAAGCGCTCAGTCATAATTGTACCAGAATGGAATTGAAACTGAGTAGAAGAACTGGAGCAAATCAAAGTGGAAAAAGCTTTTAATTGTACCAGAACGGATTCTCTTTTCTCCCCGCCCATCCGCTGTCGCGGTTCCTTTGCTTAAAAGTCCACCGGACTTTTATTCTGATTACATAATCAGAAAGCGCTCAGTCATAATTGTACCGAAGTGGAATTGAAATGCAGTAATACGGTCTAGTCTAGGACATCTCCGGCTTTTAGTTATGCCAGTATGGAGTTGCTTTTCTGCAGCCCCTTCCGCTGTCGCGACTACCTAAGGCAGTTAGAGGGGCTTCACTTAAACTTACATCCATAGGCTTTTTTCATTCATCAAGCTGATTTATGGGCTCAAAATGACGGTAGATGAAATGGTGTATCTATATGCACAAAATCTTTGATCATGGTGCGATGAATCGGGTATTGTCGATTGCCTCTAAAGTTCGTATAGGTCTGAATTTTGGTATCGTTCTTGATCTCCTAAGCAGATATAGTAACTATGTAGAATATATTTCCATTCTTTTTTAACAACACACGCTGTTTTTACGCCCCATCCACTGACTATAGAAATCGAGAAGCATGTATCAAGCATCGTCATCGACTAGCCGTTTTATTCTCTACTTATTGCTTCTGGTAATACTCTTTCCGTCTTGTATCCCACACAAGGACCTGATTACGCTTAACGGTAATGAAACAGTTCCTAAGGATTTCAAAACGGACAAGTTGATGCATACTTCACAGGTACAACCCTACCAGGTGTATCGCATCCAAGCCTTTGACCAGTTGTTGATCAGGGTGAACGCTTTTGAAGGCAGTACCGAGCAATTTTTGGATCAAGAGTTTGCCAATGACAATAATGTCAATCAGAATATGAATTTCGAACCGGCATCTATTTACTTCAATACGTATAGTGTTGATGAAAGAGGTTATGTCAATCTACCGGTGGTAGGAAAAATCGAAGTAGCAGGACTCACCGCAAACGAGATTAAGGAAAAACTGGATGAAGCTTATAAACCGTATTTGAAATTTGCTTCTACGAACGTCAAAATGGCCAATAGCCGGATCACCGTCATCGGGGAGGTAAAAAATCCGGGCGTGCACTATCTCTACAACGAACGAAACACCATCCTAGATGCGATTGGCTTGGCTGGTGATTTTACTGATTTTGCCAATCGAAAAAAGATAAAAATAGTCCGCCAGACCGACGAAGGACTCGCGTCCATCTACCTCAACATGAATCGATCGGAGTTTCTCTACTCGCCTTATTACTACATCCGCCCCTACGATGTCGTGTACGTCGAGCCTTCCCGAAGGAAATCCAGAGACGTCGGATCGAATGCAACGGGAATCGTCATCTCCGGTATTTCGGTAGGTGCTTTGATTTTGAGTTTATTCATTAATTAAGAATACATCTCATCTTCTGCTAACCGCGACCTGGGATTATCCAATAATTTCCCACACATTTTTGTACCCATTGTCCCTTTTTAGAGTATAAACAACTAATCATCAGGATAAATCAACCTAGTTAAAAAACATGGGTATGGATCCTTCAAAAACTAGACATATCGGCGAGATCAACATTAAGCATCTCGTGACCAAAATATTTGACCGAAAGTGGTACTTCCTCGCGAGTATTCTTACTTGTTTGGTCTTAGGCTATTTGTACACCAAGATCGCCGCTCCGCAATACGAAGTCAGTACGAGCCTCTTATTGGATCCTTCTGGCCAAAACCGGCAATTAGGGGAGAGTAGATACGTAGAAGGTGGCGTAGGTTTGATTGAGACCGAAAAGAATCTATACAATGAAATTGCGATTCTAAAATCGTATTCTTTAATCGAACTTGCTTTGCGAAACTTGCCTTTCGGGGTGTCTTATCATAGCACCAAGGGTTTTCAAACCCGAGAATGCTACGGTTATTTCCCCTTGGAAGTAGAAATGGATAAAGATAGTGCTCAACTTTACGGGGCGCGATTTGAAGTTATCCTGGAAGAAATGGGCATGTTTCAGCTGAAAGTAAAGGCCGATGAATTTTCCGTATCCAATCCGGCCACGGAAACAGTGAGAGAAATGAAGGAAACTTTCAACTTCAATAAAAAGTACAAATTTGGCGAAGCCATTAGTCATCCTTATTTCCATTTTACCATCAACCCACCCGCTTATGAGGTGAATGCGGCTGATTTTGACAATCAACGCCTATTTTTTCAACTCCATAGCCTGGGTGAACTAGCCAACGATTACCACGAACGCCTCAAGGTGGAGCAGGTGGATATTCAGGCGAGTATTATGACGCTCAATATCGTTGGGCAGGCGCCCGATAAGGAAGTCGCTTTTTTGAATAGCCTCTCCAAAGCTTTTATCAATCGGGAATTGGACGAACGGAATGAAATTGCCGCTAGTAAAGAAGCTTTTATCCGTGAGCAGTTGGAGGGCATTTCAGATTCCCTGGCCATAGCCGAAAGGGATCTCCAGCAATTCAAGCAAGGGACCAGCGCTGTAGATTTGAACCGAACGACAACCAATACGCTCGATCAAATCCAACGGCTCGAAACCGATAAAGGGCAGCTCGCCCTCAATGTCAAATACTATCGGTCCCTGTTGCAATACATGAACGATGCCGAGGCCATTGATAAAATTGTTTCGCCTTCCGTGGCGGGCATCAATGATCCTTTATTGAGTCAAAACTTATTAGATCTTAAAAGGCTGCACTCGGAGAAAACCCGGCTGGAGTTTTATAAAGGTTCAAAAAGTTATGACCTGGTTTTGATTGACGAGCAATTACAAAATACGCGCAATGCGCTCAAAGAAACCATTCAAAATCTGATTAACGCGGAGTCGCTCAAGCTCAAAGATCGCAACCAACGAATTGCTCAACTAGAAGCGACGATTAGTCAATTGCCAGTCAATGAGCAACGCCTGGTCAATTACGAACGAGACAATACGCTTTACGGTAATTTGTATAATTACCTCAACCAAGAGTTGGCCAAAACGGCTATCGCACGGGCTGAGGATATCACCGATACGAAGGTCATCGACAAGCCCCGGCAAGTCGGTGATGGCCCGGTGGCACCACAAAAATTATTGATCATGGCTTTGGCTTTGATCATTGGCTGCTTGATCCCATTGATTGGGATCATCTTTGCGGATCAGTCTCTGGAAAACATCCATAGTGCCCAACAAATTGAGGCCTATTCGCAAATCCCCTTGTTACACCAAATTGGCAGCTTTGATGCCCCTCTATCGACTTTAGCCAATTATAAGCCTGAATGGGTACGCGATGAGACCTTCAGGAGTTTAAGTGCTAATCTTCGGTTTCTGTTGCCCGACGAAGAACAAAACGTCATCGGCTGGACTTCTTTCGGTCAAGGCGAAGGCAAGACCTTTGGCGCGCTGCACCTTGCCGCTAATTATGCCCGAGCGGGTAAAGCGACTTTGATTTTGGATCTCAATTTCAGAACGCCGCAGATTTTTAAAGGGATTAATTTAAATGATAAAACCGATTTAAAAACCTATTTGCTCGATCCTTCCGTTAGTGTCGAGCAAATCACTTATGCCCACAAACATCTTCCAAACTTACATTACATCCCCACTAAACAAGCCGAAAAGAATCCACACCTCATCCTTTCTAGCAACCGTTTTAAAAACCTCTTAAAGGCCCTTAAGTACGAGTATGATTATATCATTATCGACGGACCAGCCTTGGGTTTAGTGGCCGATTATTTACTGATTGCGGAATATATTGATATCAATATTTTTGTGGTCCGCAAGGGGCAAATTAAGCTAAAGCAATTGGAGGAGTTACAGGATTTGGCTAATAAAGGGCAAATGAAAAATCCGTTTATCGTCTTCAACGATGCCGGCAAGAAATATAATCCGACGCCCAGCTATTCGATGGAGCAGCAGCCCGAGGAAGCAAAAAAATTGATCAACTGGCCAATTTTCAAACGATCCGTTTCCTAGTACCTTAATCAAAACCGACCGCTGTGGAGCAGGAATTTTTGGCAGTTGCATTACCCGAGATGGCCGGCATTTATTTCAATGCCTTTCTCCTTTTCGTGGCTTGCATCGCGGGCTATTTGATCTATCGCAGCAACACGCCTTTTAAGCTCGAGTTATTCTTCCTGTCTTTCTTTTTGCTCGGTGGGAATATCCACGATAAACTCACCTTTGCCTTGCCGGGGGTTTCTTTTTTTGAAATTCAACCCGATCGTTTTTTATTCCTCTTATTTTCCTTTTTTCTGTTCCGACAGTTACTCTTCCCACGCAAGGACGTTGCGTTGTCTTTCGGCTGGAACGTCCCTTGGTTCAAAATTCTATTCTATCTCTATGCTATATTAGTCATCAGTTCTCAGATTTATCACGTCAACCAAATCGGCGCTCCTGAGTTGATCACCAACGCCGTCTATGCGTTCAATGCCCTCTTGATCATGTACTGTGTCCGCATCATGGCCAGCAAAGAGACCTTGCGCATTATTGGCACTTCTCTCATCATTGGAGCCATCATCACCAGCCTGGTAGCGCTCGTTCAGTTTACGGTTGATCCGATGTTTTTGAGGACCGGTGACCAGCGCATTGCATTTGGCTCGACTATTCGTTCGAACGGAATTTTCAGCAACGAATATTTACATGCTTATTATCTGATCATTACCATTTCGTGGGTGCTGGTCACCTTCCGAAACGGTTGGCAAAAAAATGCGCTTTACCTGCTTTTTTCGCTTGGCGTGATTTGCTCTTTTCAGCGGATGAGTTGGCTGATTCTAAGCCTGGTGTCTGTGATTTATTTTACACAAATCGAAAGAGTCGCCTGGTCCAAGCTCATCCTAACCGGATTGACCGGCGTGGCTTTAGCCATCGTCGTCTTTTTGAGTTTTCGTTACGAGATCATGAACTCTACATTGGTTCGCCAGCGCTTATCGGAGCCTGTCAATAGTCGAGCGGGATATTACACGACAGCAATTAATAATGTGGGTAAAAAACCTATGTTTGGCTTCGGGGGTAAAAAGAACGAGACCTACTATTACAGCATGCTGCGGATCACGCACGACCGCGATCGAGCCACGGGCGTTACCGGTGATTTTCACAGTGGCTATTTCTCTACCATGTTCTTTTATGGATTACCTGCTTTCCTCGCCTTTGTGGGATTTATCGTAGCGGCTATTTTTTATTTTGGGGGAATGATCAAATCTAGCTTAATCTTTGCAATACCCTTTCTCGTTGCGCTATTATTCGGCGTGGGCAATTTGACCAACACCTTTTTATTCCCAGAGTACTTGACGCTGCTTTTTGCCATGCACATGGGAATTGGTCAAAAACTACGCGAATGGTATATCGCGACTAATGGGCAACATCAGCTGCTGCATTCGTCTACGAGAACACTTTTATGGGATTCATCCAAAGGATCAAAGCCAAACTAGAAAAAGGACATCAACGTACGGTCACGGCCCGTAAGAATATCCTATTGGCGGTATTGTTCAGAGGGCTGGGCGTACTCATTGGCTTTGCCTACTTTCCCTTATCCATTGAATATCTCGGCGCCGCAAAGTTTGGTATTTTCCTCACGCTTACGTCCATTATGGATTGGTTTGCTGAGCTAGATATTGGCATCGCCAATGGTCTTCGCAACCGACTAGGGGAATCGATCGCCGATGGCGATAACGAAGGCGGCCGCAGCTACGTCAGTACGGCCTATTTTGCCGTAGGAAGCATTTTTTCAGGTATTGCCATTATTTTCATCCCGGTTTGTTTTCTATTGCCTTGGGTAGACTGGTTGAATATCGAAGAGGCCGGATTGCAAGGCGAAGTGGCTATTTTGGCCATGTTGATCTTTGCGGCCTTTGCCATCAATTTTGTCTCGGCGATGATCTATCAGATCTTTTATGCGCTACAACGAACCGCCATCGTCGATTTCTACCAACTTATTACCAAAGGGGCCTTTTTATTGATCATCATCTTATTGATGTTCTTTACGGAGGATTCACTCCTACTTTTTGGTGGTGCCAAGACCTTGACCTTCGCCTTTGTTCCCTTGCTGGTTGGTCTGTTTTACTTTAGGCGTTCCTTCCGCATTTGGCGACCGTCTTGGCAGTATGTCCGACGCGATTATTTCAAAAGCTTGTTTTCACTCGGCGTGCAGTTTTTTATCATCAAAATTGCCATGGTCATTATCCACCAGACCAATAATATATTAATTGCCGGTGTGGTCGCTCCCGCAGAAGTCACCAAGTACGAAGCGGCCTACAAATACCTGTCTATTTTCCTGATGCTCTTTGTCATCCTGACCAATCAACTCTGGGTAGCGAGCCTGGAAGCTTATAAGAAAGGGGAGATGGAGTGGATGAAAAAGACGGTTTGGACCGTAATCAAGATATGGATGGGGACGGTCTTACTATCTGTCGTGATGATTGCGATTTCGCCTTATGTCTTTGGTCTTTGGCTGCCCGACGAGGTGGACATTCCCATATTGCTCACCGTGGCCGTAGCGGTCTCCATTGCTTTGACTAATTGGGTCAACCTTTTCAACTTGGTTTTAAATGGTACCGGCAAGATCAGAGTACAAATGTACGCCTGGATCCTAGCCAGTCTTTTAAATATCCCACTTTCCATTTTTTTCGCCAAAAACCTGGGCTGGGGCACAATTGGTATTGTTTTAGGTACTGTTTGTTCGATGATCCCCCTCATTATTCTATCTCCTATTCAGGTTCGAAAAATTCTCTTGCTCCGAGATAAAGGTATTTGGAGCAAATAATCACTCGTACTGTATCACTACACACGAATAAAAAAACCGCATTTACTATGAGAGTTGCAATTGTCACCGGTTCGTCCGGTCTTATTGGAAGTGAAGCTTGTAATTTCTTTCACCGACAGGGATTTCTTGTCGTCGGTATCGACAACGATATGCGCAGCTATTTCTTTGGTGCCGATGCTAGTACCCGGCCCATTCAGGAGCAGCTACAAGCTTCTTTAAACCATTTTCGACATTACAATATCGATATTAGAGATAAAGAAAAGTTAGAAAAGGTCTTTTTAGAATACAATACGGATATCAAAGTGATTATCCATACTGCCGCCCAGCCTTCTCACGATTGGGCCGCCCGAGAGCCCTTCACCGATTTTACCGTCAACGCTAACGGCACTTTAAACTTATTAGAGTTTACCCGAAAGAATTGCCCGGAAGCGGCCTTTATTTTCACCAGTACCAATAAAGTATACGGTGATGCGCCCAACTATCTCCCATTGGTCGAAGGCAATTCCAGATGGGAAATAGATGCCGCTCACCCTTACTTCGAAGAAGGTATTGATGAGCAAATGTCTATCGATCAGTGCAAGCATAGTCTCTTTGGGGCAAGCAAGGTTGCAGCGGATATTATGGTGCAAGAGTATGGGAAGTATTTTGGTATGAATACCGTAGCTTTCCGAGGAGGTTGTTTGACCGGCGCTACGCACCAGGGAGCAGAATTACATGGCTTTTTAGCCTACCTCGTCAAGTGCGCAGTGAGTGGAAAACCGTATACCATCTTTGGATACAAAGGCAAACAGGTGAGAGACAATATCCATAGCGTAGATTTGATTAATGCCTTTTGGGAATATTATAAAAATCCACGTCAGGGAGAGGTGTATAACATTGGTGGCTCGCGTCATTCAAATATTTCAATGATTGAAGCCATCCAGGAGATTGAAAATATCGCCGGACACAAGCTCAATTATACGCTTTCGGATAATGCCCGCATTGGGGACCACATTTGGTATGTTTCGGACATTAGTAAGTTCAAAAATCACTATCCGAACTTCAAATACCAATACGACATCAAACGTATCTTAACCGAGATGATCCAAACGGCGGAAACGCGTCAGATGTTGACCAATCGCCGAGCATAGCATGAAAATATTAATGCTGATTGATAGTCTGGTAAAAGGTGGCAGAGAACGGCGGCTCATCGAACTGCTCAAAGGCTTTGCCAAGTACCCGGATATTGAGCTGGCTCTGGTTTTATTTTCAAAACGTGTGGAATACCCCGAGGTACTCAACATGGGCTTGCCCATCTACTATCTGGAGCGCCAACCGAAGAAAGATCCACGGGTTTTTTGGCGATTTTTTAAAATCTGTCAAAAGGAACGCCCGGATATCATTCATTCGTGGGGGACGATGCCTTCCATCTACGCCATCCCGGCGGCGAAATGGTTCGGGATCAAATTCATCAATGCCAGTATTGCGGATGCGCCGGATAACTTGAGTTGGCGCGATAGCCGATTTTTACGCTCCAAATTCATTTTTCCTTTTTGCGATGCCGTGGTGGGCAATTCGCAAGCAGGCCTACAAGTCTATCAAGCACCGAAGCACAAAAGCTTCTGTTTTTATAATGGCTTTGATTTTTCTCGGATCAGTGCTTTAGAAGACAAGGAACAGGTCCGCCAGCGCTATCAAATTCCCGAAGGATTGGTTACCGGCATGGTAGGTGCTTTTTTCGATCGAAAAGATTATGACACCTTTATCCAAGCCGCCATTCAGTATTTACAAGAACGAGAAGATATGACCTTCTTGGCTGTCGGCGACGGACCTAATTTAGCACGTTACCAAGCTATGGTTCCCGAGCGCTTTCGATCCCGGATTTTATTCACCGGGATGGTACATCGGGTCGAGTCTTTGGTCAACATTTTTGACATTGGTGTACTCTCCACCTATACGGAGGGCATTTCGAATGCCATTATGGAGTATATGGTTTTAGAAAAACCAGTCATTGCCACGGACGGCGGCGGCACCAAAGAATTGGTGCTAGATGGAGAAACCGGGTATTTAATTCCAACAAGCGCACCGGATCAGTTGTATGATCGCTTAAAAAAACTGGCTAACAGTGAAGAATTGCGCACGAAATTCGGAGTGAATGGGCGATTGCGCATTCATACTATTTTCACGCTTGATCGTATGGAGAAAGATTATTACCAATTGTACCAACAATTATTGAGCAATCAAACGCTTTCTTCTCCCGCTCAATTAAGTAAGCTTTCAAATCGCCGTTAGAATGATTTCCGTATTTATTAATTCTATGACTTCAGGTGGGGCGGAGAAGGTTGTCCTAAGCTTGCTTGATCGCTTCAAGTCTAAGAATGATGATTTAGAATTACTGTTAATTGAAAAAGAGCGTTTTTACGAGCTCCCGGAAAATGTACCCGCTCATTATCTCACGGAATATGAGTCGCTAGAGAATAGCCCTTTAAAATTCCCTTATCTTTTTGTTTGTGCCTGGCGACTCAAGCAATCTGTGCAACACGATGGGCAAATTGTCCAAAGTCATCTCCTACGCGCCAGCTTCATTAATGTGATTGCGAAGTGGATGGGAAGTCCTCATCATGCTCAAATTGTGGTCCACTCTCGGATTAATTTTGATCACAAAGCCTGGCCTGTCCGATTATTGATGAAGTGGTTGTATAAAAAAATATTTAATGGCGCGGATTCGGTGATTTCTATTTGTGAGACGATGAAATTAGAGTTGGATGACTATCTGAACTTAAAGCATCATCCCAAGCATCTGGCGATTCACAATCCACATGACTTGGACGCTATCCAGCAGAAAGCCAAGGAAGAAACGCCCAATTTTACATTTGATCCTAGCAAGCAGTACCTCATCTCGGTGGGTCGCTTAGTCAAAGGAAAAAGAGTGGACGATTTATTGCATGCTTATGCTAACCTATCCGCTACTCAGCAAAATATTGAGTTGATCATTTTAGGGGATGGCAATTTGCGAGAATCATTAGAACAGCTCGCTCAATCTTTAAAGCTTGACCATCAGGTCCACTTCGTAGGCTTCCAGCAAAACCCTTTTGCCTACATCGCCCGATCCACCATCATGATCCTCTCCAGTGAGTGGGAGGGCTTGCCCAATATCATCATCGAAGCCATGGCTTGTGGTACCGCGGTGCTTTCTTCGGATTGTATTTCCGGGCCACGTGAGATCATCCATCCCAGCTCGAATTTACGCGCGCAATTGAAAGAAAATCTGGAGCACGGAGAATATGGCCTACTTTATCCCGTCGGCCGAATTGATCTTTTAACCAAGGGGCTGACAACGCTCCTGAATCAAGATAAATTAAGGAAGTCGTTAGAGGAAAATGGTAAAAGACGAGCGCAGGATTTTGATCAAAGTAAGATTGCGGAGGAGTATTTGAGGTCGTTAAATAAGTAGATACAGACTAGTACGTTAATACTTCATTTTCCATATTAATTTCAAATGGTCCGCTAAATAAAATAAAGAACTCATTCCAACCAACTAAGTCGAACCATCTACGATTTCTACAAGCATCCAGTTGTTATTTTGATGTATAAATTTATATTTAATCTTAAGGCCGTTGTCTATGCCTCTCATTATGCACAAGACTTCGGAAGCATTAAGCGCTTCCTTAACACACCTATATCCCTCAACTTCAGTTCTTCTATCTTGAAATGATTCATGTTCCCATTCGTCTTTTATAATTGAGTGATCCAAGTGTTTTTCACCCTCTTCGTCCATATAATCAATATGATAAACTGGCAAAGGAAATTTTATATTTTCAATTTGGAAGGAAGGCGATTTAGCAAACTCTTCAAAGAAATCTTCGAATTTTTGGGTAGGATTAGAATTTGTACTATTATTTATTTTTCCTTTAGGTTCGGAGGTGCAGGAAAGAGTATAAGTTACAATGCAGATAAGCATACAAGAAGTTCTAACCAGTAATAACATATCAATCTAATATATAAAAGTATCAACATTAGCCTTTCATTACTAATACTATTAGCGCGTTGGGCATTCCCAAGTGCCCAGTAAGTAACCGTCTGGATCTATAAAATTTAACGGATTATTAAACACATACAAGTACGTACTCCAACTCGCAAAATACGTTGCCAATGGGGCAACACTAGTTCACAGCCCAATACTCGCATCATACCACCTCGCCCCATAATCCGACAAGTCCAGCCCAAAATATTCCTCCAGTTCCTTTCCATTATATCGGACTTACTGATAAAGAACGCGAATGTATTCTTACTATTGTCGATCATTTCATCAACGCTACTAAAGTCAATCTTATATAAATCACAAACGCTCCACATTACTGCGAAGCGTTTGACTTTCTCTTTTTGCTTTGTAGCGTATGTAGTTTCCACGTCTAGACGAAAACTAACGGTCAAGTGGAAGAGCTACATTAACGAGATACTCCAATTAGAATTATGCTAGTAAACCAGCCAGGCCTCTTCATCAGAAGATTTTCCTATTAGCAAAGTTCCATCATCTTTGGTGCCTAAAAAAAGTTTCGAAGTATCAGGAGGTGATAGTAAAACTATAGTATCCCTCCCATTAGCCTTGAAATAAATTTTAATTTCACTATTCTCTAAACAACATTCTAATAAGGGATCAAATCTTTCTCTTTCATAATTTAGAGGGAACTTTTTTTCAAGTTCATACTTGTCATTTACTTTTATAATAAATTCTTCAGATTTATAGAATTTAGTTTTCGTATAAACACTAAACTTATATTTATTCCGAGGACACTCTTTCTGCTTCTTGCAATTAAAAGTATTCAGAAAAATGATAGTTATTATAAAAAAATAGATCACTTTCATTTGAATCAATGATTTTATAATCCTGGATATTTTAAATTTCCAAACCAGGAAAAATTATTGTCTTTGTTTAATTTACCAGCTTTATAGTACTTGTACATGATTTTTGCTTGGTTACAATTAATAGACTTACAAGTATTACGGTCTCCATACATCCATTGATACAACCCTGAGTGCATTAAATTGTTGTCATCTTCACCTTTGTCTAACCATTGTTCTTTTGGCGTATTGGGTTCCCACCAAAAAAGAGTGAATCCTGCTCTATTTTTAGGGTATTCATGATCATCAGGATGACCAAGCCCTGCCGTATGTCCAGCCTCGTGAGGGACTAGACCTGAATTTCTCCCAGCAATAACACTATTCACATTATCTGCGTTTATATACAATCTTTTTCCCCATGATGGACCATATCCAGCAACGTGTGCAATCGATAAATCTTTTAATACATCATCATCCACAACTTCTATTAGGTGCTCATCATCTTTAATATCTTTTGCATCTGTTATTGTTCTTATTGATGCTGAAGCAGTAACAGTAATGTTATCATCTGATGTACTAAAAGAACTAGTTATTTGACTAACAACAGCATCTTCAAATGCTTTAGCATCGTAACTCCTATTTTTACTAGAATTTAAAATTGCCCCAGTAAAATTAATTCCTATATTAATTTTACCATCATCATCTTTGCTCCAAGTAATGACCCAATCTTTACCATCTGGATCTATCAATAATATAGGATTACTTCCTACATAATTATACGGAGACCATGAGTAGTAATTTTCAGCATGTGGATCAACCTGTCCCCAGCGTGTAATACTCGCATCATACCACCTTGCTCCATAATCCGATAAATTCAATCCAAAATCTTCTTCCAGTTCTTTTCTGTTATACAGATAACGATTTTTCTCCCCCACTTGTGCCACCCAATTCCCATCCATGGCCATCCCGAAGGGGTAATAATGGCTTTCTTGTAGTACTTCACTTTCCGGCCCACCGATAGTAATGGTTCCATCATCATTGCGATCGGAGAACATCATCCGACTATTGCCCAGATGATCGGTTAGGGTATATTCGTATTCAAATGAATCGATAGTGAGCTGGGTAGGATTGTAGTTCGGCGTGAGGCGGCCTTCTGCGTGGTAGATCGCTTCCAGCATCTTTTCCTGCCCCTTGGTCATATACTCAATGCCGCCGACATAGTCCTTGATTTGTTCACTGCCGCTAGCATCCCGGCTGATCTTTCTCAGCTTCGTCCCAACCGCATCGTAGATCAATTCGATCTCTTCGCCGGTACTACTAAAGGTAATCTTTTCCGGTAAGTTGAGGAAGTTATACTGGATACTAATGCCTTTGTTTTGATCACTTTCCATATTCCCATTAGCATCGTAAGTGTATTCAGGATTGCTGCTACTGCCCTGAGCATTACCATCATTAAAACCGGCAATCTGGCTACTTTCATCCTTGACGCTCAACAAGCGATTCTGATCATCGTAGCTATATACTAGCTGATCAATTTGTCCAAACAACTGTCCCGCCGGATCACTGCAAGGGCGAAGCTCACCGTTGCGATGTAGACTCATGATATTACCTCTCAGATCATAGCTCAGATTCTCAACTGTATACTTGTTGGTATTGGTCAAGGCTTGTCCGCCCGCCGGATCAATAATCAGATCAAAATGCTTCGCTTCCTTCAACCGATTCAGCTCATCGTAAGCGAAGCCATAGTATTGGATATCCCGCCCTCGGGTCTCCCACATCATATTGGCAATGTTACCATTGTACTGCGGACTGCCTTGCAGCGCCGTAGGCGTATTGGTGCCACCCAATGACAAGTCATCGCTG
>JANQQI010000057.1 GCA_028285085.1 Saprospiraceae bacterium
CTCTTACTCTCCCGTACGATTGGGGCCGCATTTCGACTCTACTTAGTGGCCATCGTTCTCCAGCAATTTGTGATGAATAATTACGGCATTCCGTTTTCCGTAACCGTACTCTTGACCATTATCCTTATTTGGGTTTATACCTTTCGCGGAGGGATTAAGACCATTGTCTGGACCGATACTTTGCAAACCTTCTGCATGTTGCTAGCGGTTATTTTGACGGTTATCGCCATTAGTGGTAAACTCGACCTTGGTCTTTCTGACCTAGTCAATACCGTTAGCAATAGCGACTATTCGCAAATTTTCTTTTTTGAAAACGGTTGGAGTGATCCTAATAATTTCTTTAAGAATTTCATTGCAGGCGCCTTCATTACCATCGTGATGACGGGATTGGATCAGGACATGATGCAGAAGAACCTCAGTTGTAGAAATATCGGTGAGGCGCAAAAGAACATGTTTTGGTTTAGTGTTGTGCTCATTGTGGCCAATTTGCTATTTCTGGTTCTGGGAGCCTTGCTATTCATCTACGCCAAAGAAGTGGGCATCGGTATTCCAGCTTCCACGGACCTTCTTTATCCAACCATCGCTATTGAATATTTATCAACGCCAATTGGAGTGGTCTTCGTCTTAGGTTTAATCGCTGCTGCCTACTCCAGCGCCGATTCAGCACTTACGGCTTTGACGACCTCATTCTGTGTTGATTTTCTTGATTTTGAGAAGAAAGCGGATCCTGATGCAGCTAAACAAAAGCGTACCCGCTTTATTGTACATGTCGGTTTTTCCTTGCTCCTCTTTCTGGTCATCATGGTCTTTTATTCGATCAATGACAAAGCCGTCATTCAGCAGATATTTACGGTAGCGACTTATACCTACGGCCCTTTGCTGGGACTCTACGCATTCGGATTCTTCACCCGACGACGTATTTTGGACCGCTATGCACTGGGCATCTGTTTAGCCTCTCCAGTGCTAACCTATCTTTTAAATACTTACTCAGAGACACTCTTTTTTGGGTATAAATTTACCTTCGAATTATTGGTGGTGAATGGCCTATTAACCTTTATTGGCTTATTCTTCGTCTCCTATCCCGCAGAAGAAGCGGCGGAATAAAAAGAGCAACTCCCGTTACCGAGAATTGCACCGAATCTATTAGAATCTCTAAACTTTATTTGTTTTGGGGACAGCGTCTTGGAGCGCCATCGTTTGGATTTATACTTGAGGATCGGATTTTTGTTTCAATTTTGCACCGCTTTCGACATTGAAATCCATATCAACATCTCTCCTACCGATACCTAAAGTCATCGACTAAAGATGTATTAAAGTTTTTATTTATACAAATTACTTTGAGGATGTGGCCTTGGTTAGTGATGAAGTGGTCATATCCACTTAGAATATATCCACTTCATGCCACTAACCGGGCTGTGCAAATTGGGGAAGGAATGTGAGTGATAAGTACACTCTAAGCTTCGGCAAACGTCCGGGCTTGTTCTTGCAAAAGGCTTTCCAGTTCAAGACCATTGTAGTTGAGGTACTTGTTGTCCGTCAATAGATCAAGTACAGCAGCAAGGGTTTCTTCTTTCAGCCAGGTACGTAAGGTTTGTAATAATTTTAAATCATCCTGAAGTCGCAAGGTATAATGTAATAAGTCATCGAAATTGGCGACCAGAGATTGTATACTGGAGGGCCCGCAATAATTATCATCCGTTACCTTTTGAGGGGTACGTGAAATACATTGGCTATAATAGCGCTGTACCTGATAGTCAATGAATTGAATACGGGAATCGAGAATTTCATAAACTTGCACCAATAATGGATTGGCACCGGACGGGGGTGATCCGTCCACAAACTGATAGTGTCTCATACTGCTGTCCGGTTTGGGATTATAAATATTGTTGCCCTGTGAGCAAGTAGATATATTCAAATATATCATAATTTGTTCAAGACACAAAAAAAATCGTATTAGTTTTTTAAATAATGTAATTTTCGCAATAATCCACTGTTTTTAATGGCGATTATCAAATGAATCTTCTGCAGGAAAAGAGAGGGAATAGCTCCGGTGCATTCGTCTTAGTTTGATTTCCAAAAATAAGGTGTGAAAAGAATAAGGATAGAGAAAAGCTCCAGGCGCCCCAACAACATGAGAAAGCTCAGTACCCATTTGGCCGCGGTAGGCACCGCCACGAAATTATCAACTGGCCCAACGGAACCAATGCCCGGTCCAACATTACCCAAGGATGTCGCTACCGCTCCAATCGCCGATAGGAAGTCCATCCCCAAGATGGTCATGAGAATTGAGCCAAGCACAAATAAGATGAGATAGATCAACAGAAAAACCAAGATATGTGTCAGAATCCGGGGTGCGACAATTTGTCGATCAATCTTGATCCGAATGACGCCTCGAGGATGCAGTAGTCGCTTAAATTCCAATAGAGAGTTTTTTACGAATACTAAATGCCGAATGATTTTAATCCCACCGCTGGTGGACCCCGCACAGGCGCCGAGGAACATCAAGATGAAGAATAACATCGTCAGCGGCGGTGCCCAGGTTGTGTAATCCGCAGAGACGAAGCCCGTCGTAGTAATCAGCGAAACGATCTGAAACATCGCATCCCGAAAGGCCTTTTCAAAGGGCAGGTCCGTTAAAAAATAAACAGCGATCGTCACACACAAGGCCAAGAACAATACAGTAAAAAGATAAGCTCGAAACTCGTCGCTTTGCCAAATCTTGCGAAATTTTCCTTTTAAGCCGAAGTAGATAATGGTATAATTGGTCCCCGCAATAAACATGAACAAAATAATCGGATATTGGATTGCAGGGAGATCATAGTACGCCATGCTGGCATTTTTGGTCGAAAAGCCTCCGGTTGCCATCGTCGTCAACGCATGATTGATGGCGTCAAAGCCGGTCATCCCGGCTATACGCAAAATAATTGCCAACAAAACAGTGAGGGAGACATAAATCAGCCAGAGTCGCCGTGCTGTTTCCCGAATGCGTGGATGAATCTTGTCGGACGTTGGCCCGGGCGCTTCAGCGACAAAAAGTTCGATCCCACCGATACCCAAGAGTGGAAAAATAGCTACGGTGAGCACGATGATCCCCATGCCGCCAATCCACTGCGTTATGCTTCGCCAGAATAATATCCCGCGCGGTACTGACTCGATATCTTCCAAGACCGAGGCACCGGTAGTCGTTAGCCCCGATACGGTTTCGAAAAAAGCATTGGTAATATCCGGGATGACTCCACTCAGTAAATAAGGCAGCATGCCAAAGAGCGTCATCGCCAACCAACCCAGCGCGACAATGAGGTAGCCTTCGCGCTTTTGCACTCGATTGCCTCGCTGCCCGCGGGTAGTAAACCAAAAGGTCGTTCCCGTCGCTGCCGTAATCAAGGCCGAAAAAACCAGCGCCGAGGCATCCACCCCACCAAATTGGCCGACCGATAGCACGCACCCCAGCATCATGATGCTGAGCAACAGCAGCAAAATGCCAAGCACATTGATAACGGATCGAAAATTAACTAGCATGCTCTATGTATCTCCTAGCGAAATAATTCTTCCACTTTGCCAATCGCCTCGTGCATCGTAAATACAATGACCTTATCCCCCACTTGCATTTGGAAATCCCCGTTTGGGATCAAGCTCTGATCACCACGAATCACCCCGCCGATAATCGCTTTTTCGGGAAAGTGCAGCTCACGTAAACTGCGCTTCGTCAGTCGGTTACTCTTGTGAATTACGTACTCAATCACCTCCGCATCCACGCCGTGCATACTGGTAATCGCCTCAATATTTCCCTTGCGTACGAAGCGGAAGATATTATTGGCCGCAATGAGCTTCTTATTAATAATAGTGTCTACTCCGATATTTTGCGAAATATGGGTATACGCAATATTGTCGACCAGCGCAATGGTTTTATAAACCCCGCATTCTTCCGCCATGAGGCTGGCCAATATATTGGTTTCAGAATTTGGTGTCAGCGCAATGAAGGCATCCATTTTTTCGAGTCCTTCCTCCTTTAAGAGTTCAATGTTCCCTGGATTACCTTTGATGATCAACGTATCGCGGAGCGTTTCGGCCAATTGCTTGCAAATATCCTTGCGGTCCTCCACTAGTGTGACATTATATTCTTTTTCCAGCAAACGAGCAGTGGTATGTCCAACATCTGTCCCTCCGATGATCATGACATTTTTTACTTTCACCAAATCCTTTCCAACGAATTTGATGACCTGATCAATCGATTCATTTTTAGTAATACAATAGACGTGATCGCTACGTCGCAAATAATGGTCACCACGTGGAATCAGAGTTTTGTGTCCCCGCAATATGGCCATGACGTGAAATGGGATATCGGGATTGGCCGCATCAATTTCTCTAATCTTTCGATTGATTAAAGGAGAAGAATCATCCAGAGTGAATCCGATAACCGATAGTTGTCCCTTTTCAAAATCAAAAATATCCGTAAGGGAGCACTGATGCACCAAGCGAACCACTTCCTGCGCAGCTAGCTGTCGTGGAGAGATTAAGGAGTCGATCCCCAGTTCTTGAAACCGCTGTTTTTGTTCGGGAGCTAAGTACTCGTTGTTGTTGACCCGAGCAATCGTTTGGCGGGCGCCCATTTTTTTAGCTAGGATAGCGGTGACCAGATTATTTTTTTCTGAGGTAGTGACGGCCAGTAACAGTCCTGCTTTCTCTACGCCCGCTTCCTCCAAGATGGCAACGGAAGAGGAATCGCCACGAATGGTGATCACATCCAGGTGGGTTCGCGCATAATCCAGAACCTCTTGATTAGTATCAATCAGGATGATGTTTTTTTGTTCGTAGACTAATAGCTGGGCGAGATGAAATCCGATATCTCCGGCCCCCGCAATAATAATCTTCATGATATTTGGTGTGAGAGAATCGTTAAGGACGTTATAAAATTAATTTGACCTTATTACGCTTTATTCTTAGTATAAAACTCTTTTAAATTCAACTCGTTCAACGTAAGTTGCCTTATTTTAGCCGTCAAATTGGACGCAAATATCCGTTTGTTTTAGAAATATCATCACTATTTATGAAAATTTTAATGGTCTGCCTTGGAAATATCTGCCGATCTCCACTGGCCGAAGGCATTATGCAGCATAAGATTGATCAGCGGGGCTTAAATTGGACTATCGACTCGGCGGGGACTGGTTCGTGGCACGTTGGAGAACGTCCCGATCCTCGTTCCATTGCCATTGCACAGAAATACGGCGTCGATATCAGTCACCAACGCGCTCGTCAGTTTCAGGGAAAGGATCTTCAGGCATTTGATTTGGTATTTGCGATGGATAGTTCGAATTATAATAACATCCGACGCTTGGCCACAAATCCGACAGAAGAAGACAAGGTGAGCATGATTATGAATATGGTACAGCCGGGCTATAATGAAAGCGTCCCAGATCCTTATTATGACGATCAGGGATTTGAGCGGGTCTATCAAATGCTGGATAGAGCTTGTGATGCCATCCTAGATCGCTACGCTTAGCCTAATAATTTGAGTAATGCTTGCGCCGCGCGAAATGGTGATTCTCGCCCTTCCAAAACGGCGGCTTCCCGGCGCGCCAGTTCCTCGGCTACGCCCGGCGTTTTTAGAAAATGCTGACGCAATTGATCATTGATGCTTTCTTCCAGCCAATATCGGGCTTGCTGGCGCCGCTGCTCTGCCAAATAGCCATTGTCACTTAGGCTACGATAAAAATCCTGTATCCTTTCCCAGATCACATCAATTCCCTGCTTTTCTAGAGCGGAGCAAGTCATCACCTGAGGTGTCCAGCCACTTTCTTTGGGTGGTAATAGATGGAGTGCATTACGATATTGTTGACGGGCTTCTTTGGCCAATGTGGCCCGGTTGCCGTCAGCTTTGTTGACAATGACCAAGTCTGCCATCTCTACAATTCCTCGCTTGATACCCTGCAATTCGTCTCCCGCACCGGGCAGCAAGAGTAGCAAAAAACAATCGACCATAGAGTGCACAGCCATTTCTGATTGTCCTACCCCAACCGTCTCTACTAAAATATTTTGGAAGCCGGCCGCTTCGCAGAGCAAAATCGTTTCTCGGGTTTTTCGGGCCACGCCCCCCAAAGAGGAGCCAGCCGGAGAAGGACGAATAAAAGCCCCAGGATAGTTTGAGAGGGTTTCCATACGGGTTTTGTCACCCAGGATACTCCCTCGACTTAAATGACTGGAAGGATCAATGGCCAGCACCGCAATTTGCTGATCCAGCTCGTGGATGTGCTGCCCCAATGCTTCAATAAACGTACTCTTACCTACCCCGGGACTTCCGGTGATCCCAATCCGCAACGCACTTCCGCTATACGGCAAGCAGGCTTCCACAAGTTCACGCGCTAAGGCCTGATGGCGTGGACTCTCACTTTCCACTACTGTGATGGCCTGACTCAGAATCACGTGATTGCCGGCTCGTATCCCCGCTATCAAATCAGCCAAAGGTGGTAAACGCTTCGGAAAACGGCGTAGATTTTCCGCCGCCCGAGGATTGATTGAAGCCGGTGAAGACGCCTTGGATTGATCACGAGCCGTTTTTTTGTCCTTTTCCTTCATATTTAGCGCGGTTAATCTTTCTTAACATTTTTCACAGATAAATTTTAACTAATTTATAAAATATTGATAATCAATATTAAAACTCGAAAAAATGTTAATATCAGTTGTTAACATATTGCTCTTTCAGTTAAACTTACTTAAGGCCGTTTGAGAGACCCTTTTACCCCTTTTGGACAAGCGATTTTCTTCCTAAATTGCCTCAAAATCAAAGCATAAATAGCAGCCCAAAAGGTCGCTATGCGAATATCCCAGTTAGTCATAGAGTATGTCAAATATTCATCCTTTGAACGATAAGATCACACTTTAAACTTCAAAATGATATGGCAACATGCTCGGAATTATCGCAGTGAATTTGTGCGAAAATACGCATTGCTTCCGAGAATAATTCAGGCTTAAAGCTATGAGAACCCCATTTTTAAACTGCTACAACTTATGCATCGGTGGTTGGCATTTTCTAATCAATTATTTGTTCAACCAAGTAATTATTAGACTCTCTTACGGTGCCAGCCACTAACGCATAAATGAAAATTCTTCATGGTTTTGAGATTTAAGGTTCCGGCAAGGACGACATGGGAACATTTAGCACTCGCCAAATCGCCCGCATTCCCGCCGGAGCCTTCTTTTATCTCTTTTCCTAAATTTGTTTTGTCAACGACGCTTACCAAATTATCTCCGTGAAATTGGCCATAAGGCCTGTCTTTTTTACGTTAAAAGACGTATATTTAAATACTACTAAACAATTTGGGGGCCTTTAATGGTTATATATTCCAAACAAGTAGCACAAAATTTGTATTTCAATCTGTAAACCAATCCCAGTTTAAGATAGTGATGATTAAACATATCCTGACCTGTATCTCTTTTTTACTCCTGACGGCGACCGTTGTTTCGGCGCAAAGTGTCACGTTTCAACCACGACAGTTGAATACGGAGAATAAGGGTTTGGTCTACGAAAAGGAAATGGCGTTTAATCTTCGTTTACATACTTACGGATGGGCTATCGGCTTGGACATTGGCCAAATTCGTACTTACTACAAAACCAGATTCTATACTTTCGAAATAGGTGAGCTCAAGCACCCTAAAGAAAGACGACATAGTTTTGACTATCCTAATCAATTCAGTGGCCGCACCTCTCGTGCTTTCATCTTTGGCAAGCAAAACAACTTCTACGTCCTCCGGGGTGGAATTGGTGTTAAGCGCTACTTCTCCGAAAAAGCCAAACGAAAAGGCGTAGCGGTTGGTATCAGTTACCAAGGTGGACCAGCCCTCGGATTGATCAAGCCTTATTACGTAGACTTCATTCGCCCGGTCAGCGGAACCAATCAGGTTTCAATCGTGAGTATGAAATACAATGGCTCCAATTACGATGAATTCACGGATGTCAATCGTATTTATGGTGCTACCGGTTTCTCTAAGGGGCTTAGTGAAATTAGCCTCACACCAGGTCTACATGGTAAAATTAGCGCGCACTTTGACTGGGGGGCTTTTGATGAGTTTGTCAAAGCCTTCGAAGCGGGTATCATGGTGGATGTATTTTTCAGGGAAATCCCACTCATGGTCGATAACGCAAACAGCGCTGAGAACCGTCCTTTTTTCATCAATCTTTACTTAACTTTGCAATTAGGAAAACGTTGGTAAACCTCTGAGGTGTTCTGAACGTTTTCTTACAACCATTCCTCCAACCCAAGTGTTTGGATAATGGATTTTTGAATGTAGCGCTACCGTTAGATATTGGTTAGCTTAGTATTGATAGCTTATGTTGGAATTACCTATTGTAGACAAAAAAACACCTCGCAATCGCAAGCCAGACTGGCTGCGTGTGAAATTGCCGATTGGTGAGAATTATAAAAAAGTACGCTCCTTAGTTGACAAGTATAAGTTGCATACGATTTGTCAGAGCGGCAATTGCCCCAATATGGGAGAATGCTGGGGTGCCGGAACAGCGACGTTCATGATCTTGGGAAATACTTGCACGCGATCGTGTTCTTTCTGTGCGGTGAAAACGGGGCGGCCTTCCGAGTACGATGAAGATGAGCCACGTCGCGTTGCCGAGGCCACTCGCCTGATGGGGGTGAAACACGCCGTGATCACTTCGGTCAATCGCGATGAGCTGAAAGATCGAGGCGCCGAAATTTGGTATCAGACCGTGCGCGCCGTCAAGGAGCAATCACCGGAAACCACCATCGAAACGCTTATTCCCGATGTGCGCGGCAACTGGGAAGCATTGGAGCGAATGATCAGCGCCGGGCAAGAGGTGGTTTCACACAATATGGAAACTGTGCGTAGCTTGTATCGCAAAGTACGCCCGCAAGCGAAATACGATCGTAGCCTAGAGCAAATCCAACGCACCAAAGCCTACGGTAAGCGGACCAAATCCGGCATCATGGTTGGTTTGGGAGAAAAAGACGAAGAAGTATTTGCCATCATGGATGATCTGCTCGCACACGGTTGCGATGTGCTCACCATTGGACAGTATCTGCAACCAACGAAGATGCACTTGGAAGTTGCCAGCTATGTCCACCCCGATAAATTCGCGGAATACCACGAGGTTGGAATGGCTAAAGGTTTTGATTTTGTGGAAAGTGGTCCACTAGTACGTTCGTCTTATCACGCCGAGCGACACTTATAGATTGATATTATTTCATAAAAAAGGGCCTTGATCTATCGATTAAGGCCCTTTTTTAGATCACCATAATTAGAGAAAAGGGAAAATTTGTAATCTGTTTAGTATACAATTTTGAGGTCATCAGTGATCTCGATGAGCAGTTCATCCAATTACCTGTCTACCACAAAATGATCAACGCAACACTCATCTCCCTAATCATCTTCAGTAGTGTCCTTTAGCTACTTCAAATGCATTTTGATCGCCTTCTGATTACATTTCAGACTACTCACGAATACTTAGAAGCGCTATAAAATGTAATGTAATTTTATGGCTGACTTGTGGATTTTAGGCTTGATAAAATTTTAATCACCTAAATTCCAAAACGTCATGCGAAACAAGAACTTCCCTTTAAGTCGCCTTTTATGTTTGATTCTTTGCTTATCCATCACTAGTCTAGTGCTGGCACAAGAAATACCATTTGACGATCTCGGTGATGCCCAAGCGATCAGAAGAACCTATGCGTGTGATTCTACTGAGCATAAGATCCGATTAAAAATAACGGGCCGGTATCTTAAAGTTAGAGCCGATTCCGTTGAACAAGCCAAGGACGTCTTTGAACAAAGAAATGTGATCCTCTTCGCAAACAAGAAAGGCTACGTTTGCGATAAATGTGACGAAGATGATTCTTCCGACGATGCTGAACGCTGCCCTATGGAATTTGTGCGTTGGCAGGATACAACCTATCAATTGCCCGATCCTACGCCAAACGCGGATAGCTCCATTTGGACCTTTCCGACGATCGGTCCACGTGTATTCCGCATCCGTTGTGTGGAGTGCGCTCCCCCATTGCAGCCAGGCAGCAGCAGTAGTTTTTTACAAACCACACCGGATAATCCCCTAGCCGAAGGCTTACGTATTTTCCCTAATCCTACGACCTCAGACATCCAATTGGATTACCAACTAATCAAAGCTCAAACAAATCTGGAGGTTCACCTCTATGATTTGAATGGAAAATTGGTCTTTAAGCAATTACTTGGAGAGCGAGCCGCAGGCGAGCAATCAGAGGTACTCCAACTTGGGCGCCTCGGGAGCGGCTTTTATCTACTCGGCTTAATGTCATCCGATGGCCTCCTACTGAGTGAGCCATTGCAGATTGAGTAGAAAGCAAAGCGGGTTGGATCGGCAAAGTCCACGCAAAAGCAACGGGCTTTGCCGATCGGCTACTTTAATCAATAATCACTAAAGGCTGCACACCTTGTTGCTCTTGACTTCGTACGCGAAGTAAATAATAACCCGCAGGCAAGGATGACAAATCATGATCAGCCATTTTCTGATTTTGCTGTCCTTGCCAACATAACTGACCAGCTGCATTGAACAGTGCCAGCGCGGCTGAACGCATTCGATCTGGCAGGCTTACCTGAATTAGGTCCCTGGCAGGATTGGGTGTTGTTTCAAATGGCAGTTCGCCAATATTCGCCGTTGATCCGATAACGCCTTCACGAACAACATTGTCAATGATCCATTCGGTATAACCTTCAAAACCCAGTGGTCCTGCTGTCGTTCCACTAATGAGCAGCACTTTCATCGTGTAGTCCTCCGAGCTGAGTGGAACGGGGATAGTCACCTCTGCAAAATCATCACTTAACTGGGCACTTTCCCACTCACCAATTAGTTCAGTGTAATCATCTTGACTCGAATACAATTCGACTCTGGCAAAACCACCTTCAATTAAGGAGTCCACCCGATACTGAAATCGGAAGTTTTCTACTGATAAGTTCAGATCAAAATAGGCGGTCGCCGTCCCCGGCGCAAAACCTTCAAAGGTAGGCCCCCTACTGGTCAAGCGAAGTGCTTTACCTTCGTAGCCCTCTTCCTCCATTACGGAAACAGGATCACTGATATAAACATTATTGACTTCCCAGCCAACAGGAATTTCAAAATCGCCAACAGTTTCCCAATCTTCAAAAGTTGTTGTTTGACTCCAGAGGGGTATGGTTGATAATAAAAAAAGAAATAAAATGTAATGGTCTTTCATATTGTGATTTTTAGGGTGAGGAAATAAGTTTGTATTGTAAAAATCTATTCTACTTCAAAAAACGCATAGCAAGATTTAGAGGAACACGGCAACGCCTTTCTCAAGCCAAATATCATCCGAACTATTCAATAAAATTCGGGTACCGTATGCATGTACATTACGGCCTAAATAAAGAAATAGGCTTCAAAGGTTCTAGACAACTTCAGTAATTTCCAGAGAGCTCTGGCTTTCTCGGGCAAGTCAAATCTTCTTCAATTCTTCTATTTAAAAATAATAGAATTTAATCCAAGATGATTTTCAAAATGTACAATTGCTAACTGATTGACAAGATTTTCTCGTATTCCAATTTCAAGGTAGACAACCATTTTATTTCAATTCTCCAAGCTTTTCTAACAACCACTCCCGCTCAACGATAGCACCAAGACGTTTAATTTTTTCGGTCAGCTTTTCGATACGAGGGGTATTGCGTAAGGTCCGAGTGCTATTCACTTGACGAAGTAAATTGATGAAATTATTGTTGCCTCGACGGGCCAGATTGGACAACAATTTTTTTGAAATGCGAAAGATGAAAGTCTTAAAAGCAGCAATCCGGTTGTCGAGAATGGGTGACTGCTGCTCATAATAAATCTTTAGCTCCAACCGTCTAGCCGCAATTTTATAGTAGGTATCCTGAATGTCTAACTCCAGATGCTGCAAAGCCAAATCATAATCCTGTTTTGCAAAATAATAGTTGGCTAGGTTGAAACGATATACGGCCTCCGGAGTTTCTGTACCGACGAGTCGATCTTGATGGTCTTCCATAAACTGCCACACCCACGCAAAATCTTTGAGCTTCAAACCAATCTGAATGACATTACGGAAAGTCCCTGCGAGCAAGCCACCTTCATAATATAAATGGCCACTTTCCAATTGTTGCTTATACAGCGCAAAAGCGTATCCCAAGTATTGCTGGTGCCCTTCGTTATATTTATGGATGCAGTGGCTTCGGCAAATGGCTTCTATCGCCAGTACTTGCGGGAGCGGAATCTGATGCTCATTAGCCCGCAAGGCCTCAAGTAATTGCAGATAATCCGCCTCCTGGCCACCACGTCGTAACAGTAAGAAGGCCCGATAGTACACCTCAACGATTGGGACGCGCAGATTTGGCCGACGTTCAATCATTTGTTCGATATCCGCAAATTCATTTTCAGTGCCCGGCAAGGCAATGTGGTGCTTGCGTTGTGCAAGTAACGAGCAAGCATATTCCAGCTTTGCGGTAAGGTAAAAGATATCGAGCTGCTCGATCGTTTGCGGCAGATTGAGATCTTCCTTCCGTTGATTGAAAAGGCTATTGAACTCTGCCGCTTCACGCTCTAATTGGTATTCCAATAAATAAAAATCCTGGCCCCGGCGCGTT
Source organism: Saprospiraceae bacterium (assembly GCA_028285085.1). Lineage (GTDB taxonomy): Bacteria > Bacteroidota > Bacteroidia > Chitinophagales > Saprospiraceae > JAHDHW01. The sequence goes on from JANQQI010000057.1 coordinate 12,607, forward strand.
GCACGCTCTCTCCACCGGCGAGCCTGCTGTATGGTTTGCTGAAAGGCAATCCCAAGATTCTTACGGCGGAAATAACGCGCCTGCCACAATTGCCACTCGCCAGATCGCTCATCGAGGCGGAGTTCTTCCCATGCAACAAAAAGCTTGACTGCTTGCAAAAGGCGATTGACTAACTTGTCCAGCTTTGAGGCAGAGTAATCCTTCTTATCAAAAATTTGAGTATAAACTTGGCTTTTTTCTAATGCGGGTTGATCAAATTGTGGATGGAAAGGCAGCAAATAACGCAATAACTCTAGTGCTTTTTGCTTCTGTTTGATCTGTGCGAAATAGGGATGCTCCAAGAAACGATGCAATCGATTCAGTTCATTTTTATCCAAACTCTTTAAAATGACGACTAGTTTACTCTGGTGCATCGCAAGATTTCAACCGACTAGGTGGGAGAATCAAGAAAATTTGTAATAACTTTTAATACCTGAAAGTAAGAAATTTTTGGAAGACCTCCCCTCAGCATTTCAACTAGACATTCCTTAATTTAACAAACTCGAAAAATCATGAAAAAACCTGCCTTTATCTTCATCATTACTTGCTTATTCTATGGTATAAATTTCTCCTCTCTATCGGCACAACAGCATTACTCGGCAACTAAGGAAAATTACATACAGATTGCTCAGGAAATTCACGCCAGTCACAACAGCTACAACTTTGTTAGCTTAGAAGAAATTACTGCTTTTTTAGGCAGTCAATTAAATTTGACCAATAACGAAACCGGACACTATCCATACCTCTTGCTCACGGGCTTCAATGGTGATGCAGCCATGTTTCGCTGGCATGCCCCACCGGCTTATGACTATTTTCAATTCGCTTATTTATCACTGTACGATGGCAACCATTTTCACTCTTTCCAAGATACCACGAGTATCTATTGTCCTATTCCTGAGTATAAGTTTACGCTGTTTACTCTCACGGGGATCGACGGTGAAGCGCAAAGCCACTTAGACATTATCATTGTTGACCGAGATATTTTCTTTGGCAATACTCGAGAAGCAACAGCGGCAGTATGGCCCTCTTCGAATGATTTCAGCGCTACAGCTCAACCTAATCCCTGTCAAGAAGACTTCCAACTCAGGTTCGAGTTGCCCTTGGCTTCTGAGGTACATATTAGCCTAGTCAATACCGGTACTGGACGCCTTGTACAACAAATACCTCTGCAATACCATCCCGCCGGGCAGCATTCCCGTAAAATATTGGTCAGAGATATCCCCAAAGGGCACTATCAGTGCCTCATTCAGACTAATTATGGCCGCAAAAGTATACCCTTTGTAAAACTGTAAATCAGGGAAGGCCCGGCAAATATTGTAATCGCAACGGATCAGGAGATACTCCAACTTAGGGGTATCTTTTTTAATTTAAATCAACTCATCATGAAAAAACAAGTATTTACCCTTTCCTTTCTATTTTGTCTTACTCTAACCGCAATTCCATTTTCTGCTCTGAAGGCGCAAATAGATTTAGACTACACTTTGGAGATTAGTGATCCAATTACCAATCCAGGCACTATTACGTTAAGTTGCCCCAGTAGTGAGGTAAAAGCACCGAGAGCAACTATTGATCAGGAGGTTGACGTCATTGCACCAGATTCAATCACTGCTGATGAGAAATATAAAAACCGTATTCTCGCACCTGAATCGGGTTATGAGTGTAGTACATGCCCGGGAGAATCTACTTGTGGTATCGAATTCGTTAGCTGGAATAACGCACCGAGCCCTACCCCAAATGCTTCCGGTACGGGTTGGGTGTATCCTGAATTGCCAAGAAGAAGTGCAAATGTAAAATGTAGTAGTTGTACACTCGATTCACAAAAACCAGATCAGGACATAGAGCGACCGAAGGCTAATTTGACAGCTGATCCTTCACTTAATCAAGGAGAGTTGAAGGCATTTCCCAATCCGGCTAATACCTATCTTCAAATCGAGGTGGTTGCAAAATCACAAATCGTGAATAGTCAAATTGTAATTCATAATAGTATGGGGCAGAGAATGTACACGATCCTTCTGGACGAGATGTCTTCTAATGAATTATTCCAATACGAACTGAACATTAACAACTGGCCAAAGGGCATGTATTTCCTACACTATACCAGTGGGAAGCAAATAATTGACAAACAAAAAATACTAGTTCAGTAAGGAATGTCCCTGTATATCGGCATGGCTTGCTTTCTCCAAGGCAGGTCATGCCTACCATCCCATCACTCGTTTCATTTTTCGATAAATAGCTGTATTCTCATAAATGCCGCCAAAGACACGAGCACCGGGGCCGTAGGCAAAAACAGGGATCAAATCTGCGGTATGGTAATCAGTGGTAAAGGCTGTGGCGAGACTATCCATGCGTGAGCCCGGTAGGATTGAATAGCCGCCGGTTTCATGATCCGCGGTTACGATGACCAGAGTTTGACCATCTCGTTCCGCAAACTTCAACACCTCTCCTATCGTTCGATCAAAATCAATCATTTCCGAAATGATGTAATTGGATTCGTTAGCATGGCCACCCCAGTCAATTTGTGACCCTTCGATCATGAGAAAAAAGCCATTATCGGAATGGCCGCGTAGAAAAGCCAAAGCCATTTTACTGGCCGCAAACAGGTAATCACGTCCTTGAGCAACGGGCAGCGGATCATCATCCGCGGTGAAGTAGGCAAAGTTTTTACCCTTTGAGATTTTGCATTGGATCAAATCTTCCCGGAAATAATCCGATACATAATAATCCTTAGCTTCAAGTTCTGCATAGAGATTACGTGTATCAGAATTACGACGATCAAAATATTTTTTCCCGCCACCTACAAAAAAGTCGATTTCCGTATCTAAAAAATCTGCCGCAATCTCTTCGTACATCTTCCGGTTTTTCTGGTGAGCGATGAAGGATGCCGGTGTGGCATGTACAATCGTTGAAGTAGCCACCATCCCTGTAGCCAAACCACGATCCTCGGCTTCTTCCAGGATCGTTTTAACGGGCATAGTATCCATATCGACACCGATGGCACCATTATAAGTCTTAACCCCGCTCGCAAAAGCCGTGGCACCCGCCGCCGAATCAGTCACCAAATCACTTCCTGAATAAGATTTGTGTAAACCAATGATTCGGAATTTCTCCAGATTCAGCCGGTTATTATTAGCGTACAATCCCGCACTGATCTGCGTCAACCCCATTCCATCTCCGATCAGCAGGATAATATTTTTAGGCCGCTCGAAAGAAGATTCGAGCTTGACCATTTTACCAGTGGCTTCGGCTACTGGCGGCACCTGCGGATCGGGCTTAGCGCAGCCCAGAGAAATCGCTAAAACCAACCAAAACAGGATGTATTTCATATCTAGATGCTGTTTATAAAAGAAGGTTTGTTCAAAATAGGGATGGTCATTGAACATTGATAACTCATCATACTTGAACAAGGCTAATGATCAAAAAACAAGATACTCTTAAGCAAGTACATATCTTTTCCCCGGCAAGGTCTTGACAATCCCCTTAAATTCCAAATTTAGCAAGAGAGAAGCGATGTCACTATTTTGTAAACTCATATGCAATGATAATGCATCAATACTCAGGCTACTCGTCGATTGCAATAAATGCACCACTTTCTGCTCCGCTTCATCTAGGTCAGCAAACAATCTTGCTTGTTGTTCTTGCTCGCTAGACTTTTCCCAGCGCAATAAATAAGCAATGTCTTCCGCAGATTCCAATAAGGCTGCGCCATGAGTCTTAATCAAATGGTTGCAGCCTACACTAAACGGATCATCTAGGCGGCCTGGTATGGCAAAAACATCTTTGCCGTAATCATTCGCTTTATAGGCGCTGATCATGGAGCCACCCTTGCGCGCCGTTTCCACAACGACCAACGCATCGCACATCCCTGCTATAATACGATTGCGCATGGGAAAGTGTTCTCGTTCAACCGCCACTTCGCTACTAAATTCTGTAAGCAGACCGCCACAAGCTTGCATCCGAATGGCCAGCTGGCGATGCTGTGCCGGATAAATCGTCGACAGACCGTGTCCCAGCACGCCTACATTGGGTATGCCTAAGGCCGTACTTCTCCGATGTGCAGCACCGTCAATACCAAAAGCTAATCCACTAACGATAAGCGCGTCGTAATTTTGTAAATCTGAAACTAGTGTTTCGCAATGGTGAATTCCTTTGGGTGTAGGAGTACGAGTACCAACAATAGCCACGATACGCTGATGATTAAGATCGGCTGTCCCGCGATAATAGAGCATAATCGGAGCATCATGGTATGGCTTGAGGCGTTGAGGATAATCTGGGTCGAGATAAAATAATGCTTTGATCTGATGTCGATCGATCACGTTTAATTCGCGGTCGGCGGCGGCCAATCCGGCACCTTCGGTAATTTGTTTGGCTAAGACCTCTCCAACCCCGGGGACTTTTGATAAGGCTCGGGCCGATTGCTGGTAAACCGCTTCTACGGAACCACAATAGCTGATGAGATTACGGATGAGGACAGGTCCGACACGGGGGATTTTGGTAATAGCAATTTTCTGTTGTAAAGCGTTATTCATTAGTTTGGCGAGTAGAAAGGCGCGGTTTTTGATCACTTATTAATTCTTCATCACATATATAAACTACTGCTTAACAATCAATCAGTTTTAAAAAGGTGTTGAGTGATAAATAAAATCAATTGACGCCTAAGTCATTATAAACAAGGTGTAATTTACCAGAAAAGGTGTTCAAGCAGAGCGGACGTACAAGTTATGTTTTATTTTGCTAATTTAGAATATCCAATTTGAACCGACTATGAGCAAAAGTAAAAAGGGACTGCTACCAAGCATTGAAATCCTCATCATTCTTGTCTTTTTCCTAAGCTTCATCATCTGGGCTGTATCAAAGTGTAAAAACACACAGTTGTCTTTCGATCAGGAAGAACAAACAGATACGACGCCAGATGGCGAAACCGATGTACTCGATTCTCTCGCGTTGGAGCAGTTTAAACCACAACCACTCCCGCAAAAAGAGACTGCTCCTATAGCCACAACGCCCAACTCCGGTACTGCTAAAGGCACCCAATCTCTGTCACGTCTCTACGTCGTCATCAACAATCTGAATATGCGGACTGGTCCTACTTTAGATTCCAGTATTGTTGAACAGTTGCCACTATTCGAAGAAGTCTATTATCTCAATCAGGTGACAGATTCTACCTCCCGTATCAATCTGGGCAAAGAAATCGTCGAAGAACCTTGGGTGAAAATTCAAAGCAAACGCGGTAAGCAGGGCTGGGTATTTGGCGCCGGTGTCAATTATTATCGCAAAAAACACCCCGGAGCAGAATAAGCTGCATTCTACCTCTATTGTAAATCCAATTGCTGAAGCTGATAGGTTTCAATAATTTCAATTAATTGATCAGCCAAATCAGGTAACTCGGAATACTCCATTTTCTCTAGCCCTCGCGCCCAGTTTTTAAAATCTGAAGTGCTGTACTGGCGTAAGTTGCTAAAACGCCCGGAGGTCACGTACAGGCTGTGATCCCGAAAACTTGTCCACGCATTTTCATATTGCCGATAACAGTGGCCACGTAATTCACGTTTGCTGCCTATCCAATCGTTCGTACAAGGAATTCCAAAATGATTATTAGCTTGTCGAGACAGTTCACTTTGCCCCGCAAAACTGTGGTATAACGCGTTGGCGAGGATAATTGAAGCTGGTAGCCCATATTTTTTGCGCTCGCTGATGGCCACGTGCGCGAATCGCTTGATATAAGCCTCAACAGTGGCGCGTGGTACTTGTGGCAATTCCGACTTTGGCTTGGTACTTCCTCCTCCAATAAATGGCAAGCTATTCAATAAATTGGCCTCACTGTGTGCTACTCCCGTTGATGCCTTGCGCTCAGTCAATAATTCTGATTTCTTACTTTGACTCTTAGCTTTAGTAGGCGTCGTCTCTTCTATCTGATCTGGATTATTGATATTGAATTGAAAACTAAATTCTTTCCGGGTTAGCACTAACAGCACCAATCCTACCAACGTCAATTGAAACCAGTTTCGCTTCACTAAGGCAAGTACAGAATTATGATTTGGCGTTTGCATGATCTATATACACTTTAGGTTCAAATTGTTTATACAAGCAAAACAAATTTAAAACAAAAAGTTTTTAAAATCAAAGCGAAACAAACATAATTTAAAACAAAAAGTATTACAAACTCTCCTCTCATTCTACACTTAATACTTTATCTATATTTCTATAGAGTTGATTACGAGCGCTAAACAAAATACACCCCAAACAATTCCTCAAAAAGGTCTCGATTTGTAAAATTATTCATTTTCTAAACTATTTAACAACGGTAAGAGTCGATTAGCTTCCGCATTATTCCCCTTTCGTTGATGTGTATCGATGAGCGCCCGGATGATGGGGGTATAATTCCGATTCAATTGATGGGCCCGATTTAGATACTTAAGCGCCAGATCGTAATCACGCCGTTTTAGCGTATTGAACTCGTAACCAACCTTGTACAAAAAGTCCTGAACAGGCTGTGTAGGTACATTCCGTCCTTTCAAATAATCCAGATATTCATAGATAAATGGCAGCTCTTTGCGGTAGGCTAAGACCTCTGTAAAGACCTTCAGTAAGGCATCAAGGTCAAAATTATTACGATAATATTCGGCGGCAATCCCGGCTTTCATTTTTAGAGCAGAATTATAGCCCGGGTAGATTTCGAGAGATCGGTTAAAATGGTAATTCAACTGATCCAACAAGGCCGTTTTCTCCGGTCCGAAATCCATTTCAAGATATTGATTGTAAAGCGCGACCCCCATGAAGCAGTGAGCGCGTGCACTGTTCGGTGAATACTTCACGGCGGCAGTATTCAATGTCAATGGATTACGCCAATCGGGAATACGATTTAGATTTTTAGCAATATAGCCGACCGTTAAGACCATTAGAAGTCCAACACTCAGCAAATTTAGTTCGCCCTTCTTTTCATTAAGAGTATCCGGCAGCCAACGTGCCACCACCCAAGCTGAAAGCAAGCTAAATGCTAGAGAAGGCATATAAATAAAACGCTCGTTCATCGATGCCCCGACATTGATCAAAATGTTGGATACAATGAAGAGAGTCAATAAGTAAAACCAAATACAATAGACAACAATATGTCGAGAGCGTATTTTAATAATCGCATAGCCTAACAATCCAACGTGCAAAGCGAATGACAATAACACGCGCCAATCATTCCAATTCAAAATAGGCACTTGGAAGGGATAATAATCGTGCGTCAGGGGATGGGGATAGATCAGCAGTTTCAAATACTGACCGAGGGTATACATAATGGTGCCGTACTTCTCACCGAAGTTGAGCCCATGAAACGGGTTGTTCATGATATTATCACTCAGCTGTCCCGCATCCAAAAAATAGCCTAGCACAGAATAACGTAAAAGCATATAAGCTGCCGCCAATCCTGCTAAACTACCAACCAAAATTCGCAGTTCTTTCCATTTTGCTTTAGTAAACCACCATAAGCTCAACGGAATAATTGCTATCCAGGCAAGCGCATTCTCTTTGGCCAGAAAAGCCAGAAAAAGACTGCTGAGCATACCTGCCAGCCAACTCCATTGTTTATTTTTTAAATAGTACCAACTACAGTACAACGCTAATAAAGAAAAGAGCAACGCTAAAATCTCATCGCGCCCTTTAATATTTGCAATGGCTTCAGTATGAATAGGATGCAAAATGAATAAAAGAGCCGTTAAGAATGGTAAGCTCAGCCAATTACGTTCATTTTTACGAGCATATAACAAGAAAAAGAGACGAAAAATCAGTAAGCCCGTCAAGGCGTACAATAGAATATTCACGAAATGTCCAACTCCCGGATTCAAGCCGAAAAACTCAACTTCAGCCGCAAAGGTGAGCAATGATAAAGGGCGATAACGACCTCCGGGCAACAAATCCAATTGCTCCCCCAGGTAGCCTTCAAAGCTATCAGCAAACAAGATTTTCCCAAACGAACTGAGCCCTTCTTTGACGTAGTTGTTTTCGGAAATGACAATCTTGTCGTCCAACACATATTCAAAATTCAAGCCTTGCCAATACAAGGCGAACGGTAAGATGAGCAACAAGATAGCCAAGAGACTATTTTCTTGCCAAAATCCCTTAGATTGATCGATTGCAGTTGGTGTAGGTGCTTTGCTTTTAGACATTATACTCGGTTTCTTGTCTCTTTTGCGCATGAAGCGCTCAAAGTATTTATTCCTGTTGAGGTAAAACAAACTCGAAGAGTTGTTCAAAGTATCCGGGCCGGCGCGCCGAAACTTCAGCTCGGATGCGCCGATGAATGGCAATCCTTTCGCGCGGTGCATACAAGAAGATGTACGGTTGCGCTTCGTAGATGGCTTCCTGAATCCGGTGATACAAAGCTGTACGTAGTGAATCGTCGAGAGTTACACGAATAGAATCAATAATTGCATCGGTGACCGCATTCCCAAAGCCAACCCGATTGCTTCCACTGGGCGTATCGCTGGAAGTATGCCAGATTTGCCGTAAGTCGTCCAAGGTGGGAGGTTGCGACCAAGCCAGTTGGTACAATTGATAATTACGCTGCTTACTGTCTTGCACCAGGCGAGATAACGCCATTTCTTGTAATTCTATTTCAACGCCTGCTTTCCGGGCACTTTCCTGAAACATGCGACCAATAATCTCCGAAGTGCCATTGCGATTACTATAATTGTAAGTCAGTCGCAAAGGGCGGCGCTCCCCCTCAATCATTCGATCGCGCCAGCCATCTCCATCCGTGTCGTGCCAGCCGGCTTCTTCCAGCAATACTCTGGCACGCGTCAGATCGAAATTTACTGGTGACAAGCCTGCATGATAGTAAGGCTTGGAAGGATGAATGGGGCCATTAATTGGCTCCGCCCAGCCACCCATAACCTGCTCGATAATTTGCTCAGTATCCGTCAGATGGGCCAGTGCTCGTCGCACGCGTTGATCCGCTAGCAAAGCATCACGATGGTTCATCGCAATAAAATAATAAGCTAGAAAAGGAGGCGTATACAACTGAAAATCCTGCTGGAATGTAGATTCTTTCAGCAAAGCTTGAAAAACAACGGGCGGGATACTTCCCATGACGTCCAACTCTCCTGACTTGAGCAAACTGATTGCAGCATTGGCATCACCAATCGGGCGATAGATCAAACGACTAGGCTTCGCGCGTAGTAACTCTACCGAATCACCTAAAGCATCGCCCCACCAATTGGCTTTTTTCTCCAACACCAATCGCTCCCCGGGCTGCCACTCCTGTAGCGCGTAGGGGCCGCAACCACTAATGGCCTCAGGGTCATGGCTGCGGGTAGCTGAGCTAAACTGTACCGCAAACGTCTCTAGTTGTGGGTATTTTGCCAAAAGGGTCTCTGCATCTGAAGTGATTAGCTCCCGAAGTGAAATCTCCGCCATCAAATCTTGCGGATCGTACTGCCGCTGCGGATATATCGATAAATTCCCCAGCGCTGCTTCCGCCAGAATATAGGTTCGATTAGTAATAACCTCTAATTGACGTGCATCTTCCGGATGAACCCGAGCATCTTCCACAAAATTAAATGCAGCTCGATAAGGGCTGGCCGCAACCGCAGGATTAAATAAACATTTCAGACTGAAAAGATAATCTGATGCTTCCACCGGCCGGCCATCATCCCAACGTGATTCAGGGCGAATGTCAAAGCGATACGCTAAACGGCCATTTCCTAAGTCGGTAATTAAAGGCCGTCCGGTAGCCAATACCGGCATTAAATCCAGAGTTTGTGGATCAAATTGCAGCAGCGGTAAAAAAATCTGGTTCTCCACTTGGCCCGCAAAGGACGTCGTGGATAAAAGCGGATGTAATCGATCCGGCTCAGCAGCCAGGCGAATACTTACTTCTTTATTGAGAATTGGTGCATCTGATGTTGAATTAGTACAAGTCAGAAGCAATAGGAAACAAAACGGTAGACAATATTTCATCATTCTAGTAGTCGTCAGTACCGTAGGAAAGCCGGTTCAATCTAATGGTCAAGATACAGGAATTCGATCTAATTCAAAAACCACGGAATGATCGCTAAACTCTTATCTCTTCCCACTGTTGTAGCTTTACAACAAACAAGTATCCAACAATTATGGCAACAGTCTTGATTGGTGGTGGCAGCGGTCTGGTGGGCACCCATTTGAGCCGTATGCTACGAGATCAACAACACGAAGTATTGCATCTCAGCCGCAAGAAAAATTTGCAAGCGGAATTTCCTCGTTATGCCTGGAATCTAAACCAAGGGACCATCGATCAGGAAGCCGTCGAACGAGCCGACTACATCATCAATCTAGCAGGTGCCGGAATTGCCGATCGGCGCTGGACACCTGCCCGGAAAAAATTGATTATTGACAGTCGGACCCAAAGTACGCTCCTCCTCAAAACGGCTATACAAAAGGCCACGACACCTCCTAAAGCTTTCATCTCAGCTTCGGCGGTAGGCTATTACGGCAATCGAGGAACTGAACTGTTGACTGAGACAGCGCCACCCAAACCGGGCGATTTTCTTTCGGATAGTACTGTGGCCTGGGAAAAAGCGATTGATGCGGTGCGCGAGACAGGTATTCGTGTTGCCACTTTGCGGATCGGTATCGTGCTATCTTCCAAAGGTGGCGCACTTCCAAAATTACTGTTACCGGTAAGATTTCGATTGGGGACTTACTTTGGAGATGGACAAATGTTCTACTCTTGGATTCACATTGATGATCTTTGTCGAATGTTTATACATCTAATGGAAAAAGAAGAGCAGCAAGGGGTATTCAACGCCGTGGCCCCAAATCCCAGCACCAATTATGATATGACGAAGGCCATTGCCAAATCTCTAGGCGTTTGGATGATTCCATTGCCCGCACCAACTTTCGCATTACGCTTGTTTATGGGTGAAATGGCGGATGTGGTCTTGAGTAGTACTAGAGTAGATGCCAATAAAATAACGAAGGCTGGCTACCAATTCCGATTCCCGGAACTCGTGCCAGCCCTAGATGATATTTTGCGAAGAAAGATTTAGTTATCTTTCAAAAACTTCGATCTTCTTAGTTTTCACCACCAAGTCTGTGAATTTCCCTTTAAAACGGGTAGCCTTCACAATGTGATTGTCAATCCAATGGTAGTTACCACCGCGTGGTTTGCCCATTAGCATACCGTGATACTTGAAGCCATGCTTTTGTAACCATGTTTCGGTAATTTCCCGGTGTTCCTCAGTGCGAGAGGTAAAGAAGGTAATAATATGCCCTTCGTCGTACCACTTGTTCAAAATCTTGAGCGCATCGGGATAAGGTAGGCAAGTAGCCATTCGCTCCGGTTCTTCGTTGGGTACATCGTCGCAGATGGTACCGTCGATATCAATCAGGAAATTTTTCGTTTCCTCTGGCAAAACCGGGCTAACCGTCTCGCCTTTTTCATTATACACCTGTTTGAGTTGATGCTTATCTTCCATAAATAGGTATTATGCTCATTTTAAAATGAAGAGCAAAAGTATGATAAATAATGATAACAAGCCATCACAGCTTCTTTTTTAAGGCTGAAAATGGGCGATAATTTACATTTTGTTAACAATACACTAAGTCCCCCTCTATTTTGGAGGCAAGAAAGGTACCGAAAAGTAAATTTTATTCGAAAATGATTAGCTCGGCAGGGTCGATCGCTTTACCATTGTGCCACAATTCAAAATGTAGATGAGGACCATCGGTTAGTTCTCCAGTGTTTCCGATAATCGCCACCGCCTCACCAGCTTTGACGTAGCTCCCCACCTTTTTGAGCAATGCTGAATTGTGTTTATAAAAAGATACTAGATTGTGAGCGTGCTGGATGCCAATAGTATTTCCCGTCTCAAGTGTCCAATCCGATAAGAAAACATAGCCACCTAGCACAGATTTGACAGACGTATTACTGGGTGCGATAATATCTACGCCATAATGCTTTTTCTGCAGGTTAAATGCAGCACCAATGATCCCGGTCAGGGGTGGGGTAAAATATAATTGCTCTAAAGGCACCTGCGCGCCTCCAAAATTATCAGTGCTGGAAGTCTGCGCACGTAGTGCCAAAGCACTTTCCAATTCTTGGTTTTCAATTTCTTTACGCAAAGCTTCATCCTCTTCGATGGGGTCCACGAAGGTCACCGTATCGACATCTGCACTGGCGGCATCCGTCGCGTCTTTAACATCAGCCTCCGTTTCGATGGTTTCACCAACCAAGATTTTACGGATATTGTCGTTATAGGCGCGGCTAGCCTCTACTTCAGCTTCCAGCGTTTCCAATTCCCGATTCATGCGCTGTAGCTCCTGTTGGCTAGTCAAATCACCGTAACCAGGAATGTATTGTCGTACAGGTGTGAATACAATCACTGATCCAACCAATAAGGCCACGACAACCACAATCATCGAGACCATGACATACACATTGAGCAGTGATAAATTGTAAGAGCCGACTTCTTCAAAAGTCTCATTATTCATCACTACCAGGCGGTAATTGTGCCGCAAGCGCTCCAGTAAACTTCGCTCTTCTCTATTTTCGCCAGCCATTATGTTAATTTTGGCAAAATTAAAATAAATTTGTCCCGCTTATAGTTACAATTCAGTATTACTGGATTGTATGCCTACCAAACGCTGATTTGTAACAATCCACAACAGAATCGGTATAAACCTTGAATACATAGTTGTGTTACGATGGATTTGGGGACCAGTGTTGCGATTTTTGAACGAAATTAAACATTTTTTTAGTTTGAAACGAATAAGAATATTTCTACTCCTACTTGCCGCTTCGGCCATTATTACGGCCTGTTCGACGCAAAAGAAACGTGGAGAAGTTTCGGGCTTGGGTAAGTTTTATCATAATACGACTGCGAAATTCAACGGTTGGTTCAACGCTAATGAACTCGTTAAAGAAAGTGTCATTAAACTGAACGACCAGCATGAGGATAATTACAATAAATTTCTGAATGTTTATAAATACGTAGCGGCCGAAAACCCCAAAGCAGTAGCGGAAGACCTGGATGAGGCGATCAAAAAAGTATCCGTGGTGATTTCGATCCACCGCGTAAGTGACTGGACAGACGATTGCTATTTCATCATCGGAAAATCACAATACCTTAAGAAAGATTACGAATCCGCCGAAGAAACATTCCAATATATGATGGCTGAATATAGCCCTGAGGCCATGGCGAAACGAGAGAAGGAAGGCAAAAAGCGGAAGAAAGGCAAGAAGAAAAAACGAAGTACTAAAAAGAAGAAAAAGAAGGCCAGAAAGAAAAAAGACGCCGAGCGCAAAGCCAAAGAGAAAGAGCGTAAGAAGGCCAACAAGGAATTGAAAAAGCAAAGAAAGAAAAAGCGAAATAGTAAGAAAAAGAAGAAAAAAAATAGCAGCAAAAAGCCGAAGAAAAAGACTAAAGAAAAACCGCAGGTAGAAACTCCTAAAACCAAGAAGAAAAAGACTAAAGACGACGATAAAAAGAAGAAAAAGCAAGAAGAGGAAGAAAAGACGGACGATAAGCCCGATAAGCCATTTCTAAAACGTCCGCCCGCTTATCAGGAAGCTCGACTTTGGCTGGCGCGCACTTACATTGAGCGCGACAATTTTGAAAAAGCCGATAAGATTCTTAAAGAATTGGAGAGTGATCCAAAAACATTGAAGGACGTCCGCCGTCAATTGGCTCCCGCTCAAGCTTACTTCTATATGGCGCGGAAAAGCTACGAGCAAGCGATTACGCCATTGGAAAAGGCAATTGAGCTCGCTAACAAGCGCCAGGACAAGGCACGCTATGCTTTTATTCTTGCGCAAATCCACCAGCATCTAGGCCGAGGTGATGTAGCTTACGAATGGTTCGATAAATCTCGTAAATACAGCCGCGATTATAGCATGGCCTTCCGCGCTCGCCTGATGATGGCTCAAAACGGTTGGTTGAACGGTAAGGCAACTGCCGATCAGACCATCAAGGATTTGAAAAAGATGTTGAAAGACATTAAAAATGAGGAGTTCAAAGATCAGATCTATTATGCGTTGGCTCAGATTGCACTGCAGACAGGTGATAAAAAGGATGCCATTGCGTACTTGAAGCAGTCACTCCAAATGGGACGCTCCAATCAGACTCAAAAAGTAGAAACCTATTATCAGCTCGCAGAATTATACTACGGTGATTTTGACTTTGTCAATGCAAAACTGTATTACGATAGTACATTGCAAGTGATGACCGTTCTGGACGATCGCTACACTAATGTGTCTCGTTTCAGCAAGAACCTAGGTGATATTGCAGCAAATCTGATTGTCATTCAGGAGCAAGATAGTTTATTGGCCATTAGTCGCTTAAGCGAAGAGGATAAAGAGAAACTGGCTTACAAGCTCAAGCGCGATCAAGATGAAGCCCGAATTGCGGCCGCCCGAGCACAAGCCAATAAAGCGGCCGGCTCAAAAACGAATCGCGGTCGACCCGGCACAACCGGGCGAGGGCGACTTACGAGTGGCGGGGCTGCAGCGCCCAGTACATTCTTTGCTTACGACGAACGGGCTAAAAAGAAAAATCGCAAGGATTTCAATAAGCGTTGGGGTAGCCGAACGCTGGAAGATAATTGGCGGCGTTGGAATCGACAAGGTGGCGGCGATATTATCGACGGTGAAAGTGCTGATGTTGTCCCGGACGGTGCAATTACCGATGATGATGTTAAGTCAATTCTGAAAGGTGTACCTAGTACCCCGGCGGAGATCAAAGTCGCCGAAGATAAAATCGCGGATGCTATGTTCGTTCTTGGTAGCTTATACCGAGATCGTCTTGAGATGAATGATCGCGCCATTGAGATGCTCGAAGATCTCGAAAAGCGTTTTCCAGGACACCGTAATGAGCTCGATTCCTGGTACTATCTCTACATCACGCACAAGGACGAAGGCAATAATGATCGTGCGAAGTTCTACTACGATAAAATTATTCAGAAATACCCTGAAACAACTTACGCTCAAATTTTAGTTGATCCCAACTTCCTGGATAAATCCAAAGCCGAAGAGCGTCGTTTGACCATCTACTACGATGAGACTTACGATCACTTCAAACAAGGTAAGTATGAACTTACTTCCGAGCGGATCAAGAAAGCAGAAGATTTATTTGGCAAAGGCAATGCGCTACAAGCTCGTTTCTCATTGCTGCAAGCCATGTGTATTGGCAATCTTCAGGGCAAAGATGCTTACAAAAAGGCCTTGGAAGATATCGTAGCCACTTATCCCGATACGCCCGAGCAGAAGAAAGCGAGAGAGATTATCCGCCTGCTTGGAGGTAGAAGCATTACTGCTGATGATCGTGATAAGCTTGGTGGTGAAACGCTGGCCGAAGCTGAAGAAAGTCCATATACTTATGAGCCCAAAAAGCTCCATTACTTCATCGTGGTGCTCGACGGTAATTCTATTAAGTTGACGGATGCTAAGGCAGACGTTTCGGATTTCAACCGACAATATTACAAGTTAGACAAACTGCGTATTTCTAATGTCTATCTCGGTACGGATACGTCAACCCCTATTCTGGTGATTCGTCGTTTCCGCAGTAGTGAAAAAGCCATGGATTATCTCAATACGATTGAAAAGAATCGTGCGGACTTCCTACCGGAGGATGCATCTTTCGAGATTTATCCCATTTCGCAGTATAATTATCGTCAAATCCTAAAGAATAAATCGCTGAGTGGTTATCCGGCTTTCTTCGAGGCCAACTACCGATAACCTCCTCCGTTTCAATAATTAGAAGTGGGCATTTCTTAATCTAAGGAATGCCCGTTTTTATTTTGGGTATTGGTCACAATAATAATCTCGTTTGGTATGCTATCCATCCCTTGTTCTTCTTGATCGATTGATGTTTGTAATCCTTAGGATTTGCGTTGAGTTACCATTGTATCTGCGTATGTCGCACAGTAAACAATTTTGAAAAAAGTGCAGATCTTATTATTTTTTTTCTCTCTAAAGTCAACCATTTATCAATAAATACACTTCCTTTGATAATACGGATTACGACCATAAAAAACATCTCATCATAATTTTCTTCATACCAAATTTATCTCCTCTTGGTTGCTAGAGGTGCAAATTTGATAGATTCCTTTTTACGACTCTGCAAGGCATAAATGACTGCCCTTGCAAATGCCAACGTCTTGCGGATGTACAGCTGAGAAAATCCTACTATTTCTCGTAGTCGCTAACGAGCAAGGTGCCGCCGACCTCTGGTTGACCTGCCCATCTTCGGCGAGACTGTCCAAACTGTGAGGCAAAAAGGAAGAAATAACATATTACTAGTGGCCGAGCGGTAGATAAAAGCACGGTTTCTCGTATCACTTTTTTTAGGGTAATAAGTCAGCTTTTAGATTTTTCTTTCAAGCCGAAGGTTTTCGGCCTGTGTACTTTTTTCATAAAAAAAATGGTCATGCAATATCTAAGCACATGTCTGATACCCCTAATTGTATTTTTAAGCATTAACCGTGCTGAAGCCCAAATTTATGTCAACCAAAATGCCAGCGGGAATGACGACGGAAGTTCATGGAATGACGCTTATCTCGATTTACAAGATGCTTTGAATAATTCTAATCCCGATGATCAAGTCTGGGTCGCTTCCGGTATATATAAGCCCGGCGGAGATACCGCAAATGTGAATAGTTTTTTCAGCTTTCCACACGATTTACAAATCTATGGCGGTTTTGTGGGAAATGAAACCATCCTTTCTGAACGGGATATTACCAACAATGAAACGGTGCTTTCAGGAGACCATAATGCCAATGACCTTGAGGACGATTTCACCAGTTTTCGGAGCGACAACTCCAGACATGTGATATGGCTGACAGATACCATTACTACGGCCACAGTAATTGATGGATTCACCGTTCGCAATGGCAATACCGCACCAGAATCCGGGGAAGGGGACGAACGCCGTGGCGGTGGCATCCTGGCTTATGGCACACCGATCATTCGTAATTGCACCTTCACTCAAAATTTCGGTTATTTTGGCGGTGCTGTTTACCCAAGAGAAGGTACAGCATCTTTTGTCATTGATAATTGCCTTTTCGAACGCAATCAAGGCCGTTCCGGTGCAGCGATATATATTACTGCTGAAAATGGAACGATTCAAAACTGTACTTTCAACAATAATGTTGCAACCTCAACTGGCGGTGGCATCCATATTAATACAGCCGAAAACGAGATCCTTATCTCTGAATGTTATTTCGAAGGCAATATTGCTCAAACCTTTAGGGGCGGAGGAATTTATACGGCTAGTTCGTCCGGTACGATAATGAATTGTGAATTTATAAGCAATGAAGCACCGGGAGGGGCCGGAGGTGGTGTCCACGTTCAATCCTTCGAAGGGGATCCCATTATCGAAGTCAATATTATGGAC
This sequence comes from Saprospiraceae bacterium, assembly GCA_028285085.1. Lineage (GTDB taxonomy): Bacteria > Bacteroidota > Bacteroidia > Chitinophagales > Saprospiraceae > JAHDHW01. The sequence goes on from JANQQI010000057.1 coordinate 29,997, forward strand.
TGCATCTTTGACAATAATAAAGCGGCTTTTGCCGGAGCAGTAGGTTCTTATAATTTACAGACGATCACCAACATTAGTAATTGTTCTTTTAAAGATTGCGTAGCAAGCTCGGCGGGTGGCGCCATTAGTAACGCAGGTGATGTTGTCACGAATATTACAGCCTGTGACTTTGAAAGTAATAGTTCTAATTTTGGTGGAGCGATTTATAATCAAGGTGATCTGCTATCCGTGAGTATTAGTCGTTCTAATTTTTTAGCCAATGTGGCGACATCTGCTGGTGGTGCCCTTGCTGCGATCACCTCTAATGAGGTAGGCCCCGAGTTACCTCAAGTGACGATTGATAAGAGTTCTTTTCGTTTAAACAGTGCCGCCAATGTAGGTGGCGCAATAGATATGTTGAATACAGATGCGAATATCATAAACTGTGAATTCGGAAATAATAACACCACTCTCTCAGGTAATACGGCTTACGGTGGGGCCCTCTCTTTCGATGCTTCCGATAATCTAGATATCCCCGTTAGCATAATGAACAGTTCGATCATCAACAATTTTTCAGACAATGGCGCGGGCATTACTTTACGAACTACTGTTAACAGTTCTCTGGAGTTGACCATACAAAATACCATCTTATATAATCCCGGTGGCCAGAATTATGAACTTTTGGAAGGCAACACAGTAATCAATTCCAACGGTGGTAATCTCAGTAGCGATGATACATTTATGGATGCGTTTACGAGCACGAATGACCTCAATAACACCGACCCGTTGTTAATGGATTATCTCTCGGGGGACTATAGATTGACAGACGAAAGTCCGGCAGTTAATACTGGCATTGAGACCAATGCACCGACTACAGACATTGAAGGGAATATGCGGGTCAACCAAATTGACATGGGAGCCTATGAGAACCAAAACCTCGTGAACACGCGAGACCTCGAAACATCCATTAAATCCCTGTCGATATTTCCTAATCCGGTGGTCAACGAACTACAATTTCAGCTTGAAAATACCTGGCGGGGCGAGCTAAACGTTACGATCACCAATATGCAAGGTGCCATTATTTCCAGCCAGTCTATCAACAAGCAGGATCAAATGTTGAATACCACCTATAACATTACTCACCTTCCCTCAGGCATCTACCAACTCAATGTTTCTAATGCACAGGCAATGGTAAGCCGAAGTTTTATAAAATAAACCAAGTTATAACTGATTGAGAGGCAAGCAGAGCGTTTTGCCTAAAATCAAAGATTTTTTAGTTCAGTACTATTTGTACAAATGGGCTTTCTCAGAATGGATATCAACTCGGTATAAAAAGGGATATGAAACAGTTCTACAATAGTTAAGGCATTGTAGAATTGTTTTTTGTCCCATCGCAATTTGATACATCCTTTACCAACTCTCCCCTACCCATATTTATAGGAAACAGGATGTAGTCTGTAATTTATACGTCGGAAATCCGTCTTTTATTTAATTCTTGCCGGATGAACGCCTTTTTCTCTTCCAAAAGATTACTATTTTAAACAATAGCTTCTTCCGAGTAATAACTCTAACCAATCTCCATTACTTGTCGCGGTAAAACACTCTGTACATTTTTTTCACTTTAAACTTCTCATTATGAAAAAACGCTACAATTATTTGCTTGGCTTATTATTTTCTATGGCCGTTGTAAGTGTACAGGCCCAAATCTATGTAAATGGAAATGCATCGGGCAGCAACGATGGCAGTTCTTGGGCAAATGCTTATACAGATTTGCAAGATGCGCTCGATAGCTCCAGCCCAAACGATCAAGTCTGGGTAGCTTCCGGCACCTATAAGCCTGGAGGAGATAGTCCGACTGTGGATAGTTATTACAGTTTTCCACATGATTTGCAGTTATACGGTGGCTTTGCGGGTACCGAATCAGCTCTATCTGAGCGGGATATTGCAGCAAATGAAACCGTCTTATCCGCGGATCACAATGGAGATGATGAGGAAGACAATTACGTTGATTTCCGTACGGATAACTCAAAGCATGTGATGTGGTTGGAGGATACAGTGACTACGGCTTCCGTAGTCGACGGCTTCACTATTCGTAATGGTAACACCGAACCACAAGCAGGATCTGGCAATGATCGCCGTGGTGGAGGTATCCTGACCTACGGTGCACCAACAATACGAAATTGTACCTTCACTCAAAATTATGGCTACTTCGGTGGCGGGCTTTATCCCAGAGGTAGCGGTGCCGCCGGTATCCTAATTGAAGATTGTTTTTTCGAGCGTAATCAGGGTGGCTTCGGGGCCGGCATTTACATCAACTCAACCACTGCAACCATTGAAAGCTGTGAGTTCGACGGCAACTTCGCCAACTCATCCGGTGGAGGTATTTACAATAATACAGCCAACGGTGCAATGATTACTGATTGCCTATTCAATATGAACCGTACCCAGGAATTTCGTGGGGCCGGCATCTATATTTCCAGTTCCCCGAGCACAGTGACCAGTTGTACATTTACCGGAAATGCCTCTTCGGTATCTTCGGGAGGATCAATCCAGGTGCGCTCAGATGACGATGATCCGATTATTGAAGTCAATATCATGGATTGTTCATTTTCTAACAGCGAGGCCCGCTTCGGTGGAGCGATTGGTTCCTACGATAAGCAGACCGTAACAAATGTTAGCAATTGTTCTTTCGAAGATTGTATCTCCGCAAATGTTGGTGGAGCCATCTCAAATGCCTTTGGTGCAACAACGAATATTACCATGTGTAATTTTGAAGGCAATACTTCGGATTTTGGTGGGGCGGTTTACAGCCAAAATGATAGTGCATCGATTAATATCACCAGCTCTGCTTTTATTTCTAATGTAGCTACTACGACTGGTGGGGCTATCAATATTTCAGCTGATGGTGAAATCGGTGCTTTGCTTCCGATGCTAACTTTAGATAAATGTTCTTTCCTCCTCAATAATGCAGAAGGTCAAGGTGGGGCGTTGAATCTGGGTAATGGCAATGCCAGTATTGTGAATTGTGAATTTGGGAGTAACCTCACGACCAACGGCGACGGTATCGGCGGTGCTATTTCTGTCAATGCTTCTGATAGTCTCGATCTCACGGTAAGTATTATGAATAGTTCAATTATCAATAATTTCGCAGAAATCGGAGCGGGCATCTCGCAATGGACCGAAGGTATTGGAACCGCAGAGCTTACGCTTCAAAATACAATCTGCCATAATCCCTTAGGATCCAACTACGAAATTGAAGATGGCAGCCCAACCGTAGTCTCTAACGGTGGAAATCTTAGCAGCGATGGAACCATGACTAGCGACCTGACGGGCACTAATGATATCAACGATACAGATCCTCTGCTTGTCAATTACCTGGCGGGAGACTACGCTCTGATGAACGATAGCCCAGCTGTAGACACAGGCGTAGAGACCGGTGCACCGACAACCGATATCGAAGGCAATAGCCGAGTGGATCAAATTGATAAAGGCGCTTACGAAAATCAAAAATTGGTGAGCACCCGCGATCTGGAACAATCACTTAAGGCACTGACCCTTTTCCCGAATCCGGTGGTCAACGAATTACAATTTACTCTGGAAAGTGAATGGCAAGGTGAATTGAGTGTTACCATCACTGATATGAAAGGTGCAGTAATTACCTCCGAGCGGATCGTCAAGCATAATGACATTTTGATCGATAACTACAATGTCGCTCATCTTTCTGCTGGCGTCTACCAATTCAATGTTTCTGACGGTAAAGTCGTCGTCAGTCGCAGCTTTGTCAAATAAAATAATTGAAAGCAAGCTCTAAAACCGAGAAGCCACTTCGATGAGTCGGAGTGGCTTTTTTTATTATTGAAAATATCAATAGGCGATACGTAGGTAAGAGGAAATGAATCGGGAGGATAAATGATCAAAGAGCGATTACTCCATTTCAATCAGTAGTTGCCCCTTATCAACTGCGGCCCCTTGCTCGATACGAACAGATTTGATTGTACCTTGACCATCAGATTTGATTACATTCTCCATTTTCATGGCTTCGAGAATGAGTAGCTTGTCCCCTTTTTGGACTTCTTGCCCGGCGGCTACAGCAATTTCAAGCACGAGTCCGGGCATAGGTGCTTTGACATCTCGTACCCGTTGATCAACTTGAGTAGACAAACCAAGTTGTTGAACGAGCTGATCGTACTGATCACCGAGTTGTAAACGGTGGGTACGGCCATTTACTTTGATAGTAAACGATTTAGTGGCGTAATCTTGTTCGATGACTTCAAGGCGATAAGCCTGCTGATCACGCAACACGTGAAAGGTATTATCACCATCCGCAACGATATCAAATTCGTGTAAATCATTGGGATTCACTGCTGTTTGATAATCGTCTCCAACTTGTACAATATACTTGTGTTTATTGCTCATACCTCATCGTTTTATCTTGCCCAATTTAGTCAAAAAATACAACTCAAAGGCCGTGTAAGCGAGGTAAATTACTAAAAAAGGAACGATGACCACGACCGTTTTCGTCTCCACCATTTTGCTGTACAACAAAAAAATCACAATGGTGCAAAACATTTTACCGGAGATGGCACCCAATACCACAGAAGAAAAGGTATTAAGATTGGAACTGTGTGCCGCTCGACGGGCAACAAAAAAAGTGAGAATAGTAAAGCCTATGAAGAAGGCCCATAATCCCCAGCCGAAATAACGATGTGGGTACAATGCCGGAATAAAGGTCTGTCCGAGGAGGATCAGTCCAACCGACAGGGAAAGCAAACCAAGCTGGACAAAAAAACGACGTTGTTCCATAGCTTGGTCTACTTCAAGTCTTTAAGAATCAGGTAAAAAGCAATAATAAGCCCGAGGAAAGCGCCTATGGCTGTGCAAATACCTTTTTCGTTTCCCAGGTAATTATCCAACTGCTTTCCAGCAAACACACCGATCCCAATCGTGACAGCCATCTGAAAGGCCATCCCGGAATACTTCAAAGCAACATTGGTAGATTTTTGCTTAGGCTCCGATTTTTTCGGCTTGTTTGACAACAGATTTCGCAGCTTTGGTTGAATCTAATTTACCGTTGCTGGCCGTTGCTCCCATGATGCAAGACACATTGAAGGTGGCACCGGACTGTACGATAAGTTTATTGGTTCGTACATCACCGGAAATCTTAGCTGTTTCACGTACGTTGAGCAGTTCAGATACCTGAAGGTTACCGTCAAAGTGACCTTCAATGACTGCATTCACACAGCGTACTTCGCCTTCGATATGACCAGATGGCCCGATGATGACTTTAGCTTTACAGTGTAATGATCCTTTAATTCGACCATCTACACGAATATCATTTTCTGATTTGATTGTACCTTCAACCGTAGTCCCTTGAACCAGGGTATTTAAAGCGTGAGATGAGTTGGAAGGGATAATGCTCTTCTTTGTAGATGCAGGGCTCTCTTTTTTCTTGTTATTAAACATCTTTCTACAACTTTTTAGGATTAATAATCATCAAACTACAGCAAGCGATAGATGTAATAAGTTGTATTTTCTACAATAGTCTGTTTGTTGGACTCTCTCTGTAATTTTGAGTTTCAAAAGGCCGAAAGATAGTATTTTTTTTTGACCTTTTAGAATATCTAACTGAAAATCACAATTTTACACCTTTAGAACATTTTATCAGCAAAGATTATACCTGACCGTTCTTCGAGGGCACTTATGCTATTTTTTTAACATATATCTTGACCATTCTTCAACGTTCCTGTTGTAAAACCAAAAAACCCGTCGACAGTTGTCGACGGGCCTTTGAGAATGAATATCATTGTTTTTTGTCGCCTAGAAATTAGGACAGTAAACACCTCGTGTCTCTGGGCCACAAATCTTGTACACTAAGGCGAACTCGAAAGCACCGTTAGAGTTACTAGCTGGGCGTAGACTAGAGACGTTAATATCGTAACTGAATCCAATTGAAAAGTCGTTGTAATCAAAGCGTGTCGACAGGATTAATGCATCCGCAGTCGTCGACTTCTCAAAGTGATTAGACAAACGCATCCAAGCACCGAATTGTACAGACTGACGATTCAGTCGTGAATTACCGAGCAACATTTTGATGCTGGTACCAGTGTTCAATTGGAAGGAAGGTCCTTGTCTAAAAATCACCATACCGGGGACTAAGCCCACTTTGTCGGTCATCATAAACTCACCACCTGCATGTACAGTAAACTTACTGTATAGCTCCTCAAATTCATCTTCGATGAAAGATTGGTTGGCGCGGTTCATGTGGCTAAAGGCACCACCGATATAGAGGTTATTGTCCTCATCAAAAACGGTGAACCAAAGTAAACCTGCAGCTAAATCAGCGAACAGGAAGTTGTCGCGATCGAAAGTCTCAAAAGATTCGGCAGCGGGGTTAAAACCACCATTACCATCGTGTTGATTACCGAATTGAGCATTCAGGAAGTCAACGCTACGCTGAGATACCCCAGCATCGGCACCGACAACTAAATAATGTGCTTTCTTTCGGAAACCACCCATCTTTTTACTGTAAGACATCGATAAACGGCCTTGCAGCGTACCGAAATCAAGTTGTCCAGCCTGGTCTCCCCAGAATGTTCCTCCTACACCGAAATAATCGTAACGGCCAACGGGAATACGCTGATCGTACGAGACGGAGTAAGTGTTGAAAGCATTCGACTTGAGAACGCTTGACCATTGATTGCGATAATTGGCAACTAGACGAACGTTACAATTCATAACGCCGGTCATTGCAGGATTGAGGTTCAGAGGAGAAAGGTAGAATTGTGAAAAATGGATATCCTGTGCATTCATACTGAATGCCCCCAAAACCACAAAACTGAAAATTAGTAAATGTTTCAATTTCTTCATGAATAAAAGTTTGTAGTCACAATAATACTGAGCAGGGAAAGAAAGTTACCTTTTATCGCACTGAACGATAAATATAACTCTTTCGAAAACTAAATTATAATAAATGAGTGTTTTCTTGGGTAAATTTAACAGATCCCAGCAACCGTAGACCGACCGACGACAATTCTAACGTCCGAATTCCGGGCCTTATTTTCAAGACACCACAATTCTTAACGTTAATTAACCCCTGTTGCGATAAACACGCGGATATGAAGAAAATTTCCGGGAAAACCATTGATTTTCCTACAAAAATTAGTCATAACCTCGTTTTGAAATTCATCACAACTGGCCTTATCATACAAGCCAATACAACTAATATCAGGGGGTGGGATAAAGGGGGGATACAAATTCAAAGTATATCGACGGCTCAGACCTCTTGGTCATTGTTTTTCCAGCTCGCTCCGAATTGCTCGACCAAAATATTATCAAAATGGTCGGCGCGCTCGAATAAATGGCTAAACAATTTAATGTCTGTCTCAAAATTAAGGTAACGATCATAAATCAAAAGTGACAATACAACGTCCTGTCCCTTGATCGAAAACGTTAAGCCTTCAATTTCATAATTTTGCCGAAGCAAATACTCGTAGAGGGGTTGAATATTAGATGGAGGGAGATTACAGAGACTAGCATCTCCAATAATTAAGCCAGTTTTCTCGTAGTAAGAAATTTGAATTTTCGCACTTCCTTCTTCAATCTGCCATTGGTGCGGGCCACGTCGTGTCAAACTGACGTCATGCCCCAATTCTGTGAGCATGCGCTCGATAGTTCCGGCTACGCCGGCCGGCTCAAAAACAGCAATGGTAGACGGAATCTCAATCTTTGCCCCGCAATGTGGACAATAATGACGGTCGACCTCCGATTCGAAGACGACATTGGAACAAGAGTAGCAGCGCGTACCGACCTCTCCTTTTCCCGCTTTAAACTTCTCGATGTCTTCCAGTAAGTACCGAATGGGTAAAGAAAAGCTCAGCTTGTTACCACCATCTAAGATAAAGGTGTTAATACCAATCACTTCTCCCCCTTTATTGATCAACGGCCCACCACTATTACCTGGATTGAGGGCTGCATCATGGTGAATATAATCGATATCGCCCTGACGCTGCGCCACAGTAGAAATGATACCTTGGGTCGCTGCATATTTCATCCCAAAGGGATGGCCAACGGCCAGGATACTATCGCCTTGTTGTAATTCCGCATCTGGGGCCAGACTAGCAGCTGGCAATTCCGGTAACTCCGCCGGAGGGGCCAAGAAAGCCAGATCGTGCTTCATGTCTGTGAAAAGAACCGCACTCATCTGCTTAGGAAAACTGCGCCCCCCAATGACCACCTCTCGGTTGTCACGTACAACATGCTCGTTGGTAACAATAAGCTGCTTATCCGCCAAATAGAAGCCAGTCCCGGTGTTGTACGGGGTAGCGATCTGGACAATCAAATCTCGATATTGATCGATGATGGCATTCATATGTGACGAACGAGGGGTTAAGCCTTACGTTTCATATTTAGCGCTGCGATCATTTCAAGAAATGAACGACAAAAATCCGCTAAACTATTGTATTTCAAAATAGTACTATCCGCTTCGAGATTAGGAAAGTTATCGCGATGAACGCGACCAACTTCCCGCAGCTGTTGGCGAATGGCTTTTCG
>JANQQI010000077.1 GCA_028285085.1 Saprospiraceae bacterium
GCTTACACTTCGGCTCTTTTTCGTTACGTAGCCTCCGGCTATGCTCCTCAAAAGGGGCCTCGTTTAAACAAAAAAATGTCAGTTTTCGACTGAAAGAACAAATCCCAAACAAGCTCTTAGTTGTGCTAAATGAAATAAAAACGATTAAAGCTAAATGGATGATAGTTGAAGTGTTGATTCTCCTTGTCGTCATAATCATTTTAAACGGAAGCTATATTGCTTGACTTTAATTGGTAATTAATTCTCCTCTTGCATTTTTTTGGCGGCCATTTCTTGCTTTATTCTTTTGTCGTATGCAATGGTTGGAATCATAATTCCAATGAATCCAGCCAGGATGGCAATAAACATTAAGCCTGCCCATAGTTTATTATCGGGAAATACGGCCAAGCCTTTGGGCACAGTAACTTTAGTACTTTCTCCGACATCCACCAGTGTCTCTCTTAATTTGATGAGCACATTGGTGCGCTCTAAAGCACTTTCTGATTGTAGCGTTTGTAATTCTAGTTGGCTGGCTTTTAAATTTCTGTACCAATAGTCGATATCTTCGTTGGGTGTTTTCCACAAAATAGAAGTATACCCACTCGTGATGTTATTGGCTTCTAGGTAATTAATAACCTTCGTTAATTCTTGCTCCGCAAGTTCTATGGTATTGGCGTCTGCCGCTCTTTTTAAATAACCCGTGACATTTTGTTTCAATGTGACGCTTTTCGATATCCGTAGACCGAAAAGGACCACTGATATTAAGATCAGAACGACACTTATTACGTTTTTCATATCCCTAAATTTTGGTTGTTGTTTTGATGATGTTTCATGCTCCATCTCCCGAACTGAAAACCATGTACACTTTGCTCTGAGCAAAAAATATGGCAAAAAGGTGTTGTTTTCAATCAATAATAAAATGATGAATCAATATCTCCGCTGCTACCGCTACAATATAGTAAAGAATGGCTACACTTGATATGAAACCAGGGTTTCTAGTTGGTATCGCATTGTAATCCTAATGTAGCTGAAGCGCTGCAAGAATGGATCAATACGAAAAATGTAATGGAAAGTACTCTTGTTGATTAGACTTAATCGATTCTAAAATCAATGGTAAATGTTTTTTCAAATCCTTGGCAATCCTCTTTGTAGTATTGAAATTTTTCGATGAATTTTTTTATTCCTTTGAGTGCTTCTTGATCAAAGTCAGCGCCTAAGGATTGTATGACTTTGCACGCCAATATTTCGCATTCGGTATCCAGCTTTACTTTTATTTTGACGATTCCCGCAATACCTGATTCTCTGGCCGCCGATGGGTATTGAACGGCTATTGGAATCTGAGGCATCACCCTTTCGTTTTTATCGTAGTCGAAGTAGTACAATTTTCCGTTTTGATCTACTTCTTTCCAGATACCGTGCTTGTTGTCTGAAATTAATTTTCCCTGCTCGTATATTCTGGTTCGTCTTAGCTCTCCATAAATGTTATACTCTTTCCACGCTTCATGCTTTTTGTTGTTGACGTAGGTGCCGTCTACTTTAATTTGGCCATTTTTAAAAAAGACTTGATACGCGCCGTGTTTGATGTGCTTCTTTTTCTTCAATACAGTATATGTTTTTTCAATAACCTTACTGTTGGGAAACGTCTTCGTGACTTGTTTCAATTTTTGGGCACTCAAGAATAATGGAAATAGAGAGAATAGGACTAGTGAAAAATGCCATTTCATTAAGCGAGGTACTTTGATTCTCTAATTAAGATGTGAGGGGAAAGGACTTTGGTGTATTGGTGATGAAGGGACTTTTTATAAAGAACTGAGGACGATGACATTTCAAATAGCGTATTGAGTGGAAGTTGCAAACTTCCACTAACGTTTAGTTTAGTAAAAAGCAGGAAAGCGGTCTTATCAATTGAGACTCATCCTTTGCTGAATAACTCCATTTTTAATAATCAAATGGATAGACATCGTGTTTTCTATGGCGTCAAGCGGATTTCGATCAAGTAGAATCATGTCTGCCATTTTGCCGGACTCAATGGTTCCTAAATCATCAAGGATATTAAGCATTTTGGCGGCATTGTGGGTACCCATTTTAATGATGTCCGCAGGTGGCATGCCTCCCAATTCCAACAATTGCATCTCTTCGTGGAGGCTATGACCGTGGAAAATATACTTGTTTCCGGTATCCGTGCCCAGAACCATATTGACCCCGTTGTCGTACAGCGTTTTAATGTCCTCTACCTGAAAGGTGACGATGTCTTTAAGTGTCGGTGGTGTCGAGCTCTCTTCCGTTTTGAAAAAATTAAGATAGGCCTTGGCACGTACGATGTCGTATGGATTTTTATAATCTCCGATTTTTGAAGCACTGTAAATAGTTCGAATATCTGATTGCTCAATCCACTCTGGATGCAGGGGATAAATAAAGCTCTTATCTATCATTAAGGTAGTGACCCAAGAGACATTAAGCTGATAAATGGAGTCTATTAAAGTCCGGTCAACTTCGAAATCTAAATCCACGCCGGTATAGTGGATAATGTTGTTAATGCCAGCTTTGATGGCCATTCTCAGTTCCGTGTTGTCGCTGACGTGCACAAATACCCTAGTCTTATTTTTTCGAGCTTCGGCCACGACTTTGTCCACGAAAGTTTGGGGCATACGCGGTACGGGCGGTGGCATTGGCCCCTCTTCGATGGTCAACTTGATGCCCTGAATGGGAAATTGAACGACTTGTTGAACTAAAGATTCAATTTGTAAGGTATCTCTAAGATAAAAGACCGTTTCGCCTTCGACCCAGTTACTGGACTTGTAAGTCCTCACGGGATGTCGACCTTCCATGGTGAAGTGCTGAGAGGTATGAAACACTCTGGGGGCAGGTAAAGAATCCTGGGCCCCCAATTCTCGTATTTGTTTGAAGTATTGATTCGAGCAAGTACTCCCGCCGGGGACAAAAATAGAAGTGACCCCATAGTGCATTAGCCTCGGCAAATCGTATTCATAATCACTGGTGTGGACATGACAATCGAAAAGACCGGGAATGAGATATTTTCCGGTGCCGTCAATGACAGATGGATCCTCGGAGAGGTCGATAGAATCAATTTTGATGATCCGTCCTTCGTAGATGTAGATATTTCTACCGGTCTGTATGGCGCCTCCATTCCCATCGATTAAATTGACATTGGCGATAATAATATCGAATGTTTCTTTGAGATTTTGCTGGCAGCTTAGTAATATTAGGATACTTAGCCAAAGGGGAAACTTACTCATCTTAAGAGGGTTTGTGAGATGTTAAGATGCTGGAGAGCACCTTGAATTTAACCCTTTTGGCACTTAATTAAAAATATCGATAGTTTTGGAGACTTAAAAAGACTTGATGGAGCTCTAATCGTGTATTGAGTTGAAGTTGCAAAACTTCAACTAACAGATTGCTGAGTTTGGAGCAAAAAGAGGTTCATCGCAGTTACAAACTGCGACGGGCTATACGTCAAAATGGACGGGCGACTTTCTGATCGCACCGTCCATGGAGTTAGATGAAATGATAAACTTCAGCTAAGACAATATCAAGGGGTTAATAGCATAATTCTTCCGCTAAGTAATCGATCGTCAGTCAATACGCGAATGAGATAAATGCCACTTTCGAAGTTCAGCGTTATTTTTTCCCGTTTTGTGGTCTGCCCTCTTTGCAGGCATTGTCCATTTAGATTGTAAATTTCATAATCAATTTGATCGGCTTGCAAATTATAATCAAGCGAAATCTGATTGGTGTAACTTGGATTGGGAATGACCGTGAGTAATGCTTCGTTTGTAGGCCTGGCAAACGGTGATGTACTGGTGATGATGCCTTCTTCACAATCATAAATACCGGGATCAAAGTCTATATTAAATTGTTCCGAAATATGCGCAATGATGTGTGCTTGGCGGCCATCGGAAAAATTAATCAACTTGGAAGCAATACTGCTTTCCCAGCTGGCTAGAGAATTAGGATAATCCCAGCGGTCTATATGTTCATTGACACCATTAATATATTGACTTTTGAAATCGGCCACAATGGCATTGACGCGCTTTGGGGCAAAATCGTTCCGCATTAAGCAGGCCATTCGTTCGACGAATTGATCTATAAATTCTTGGGATTCGATTAATTTTCTAAAAAGGAAAGTCCCGTCAGCTTGGGTTTGAATATAACAACCCGGCGTTTCGGAAATACAGCTCAAAATATTATTACTGACACCCAAATAACCCCAGCCACCATCTACATCAAATAGTACTTGTTTCCAAAGTCCTTTAGCACCGTAGCTCCATAATTTATTATTATATCTGGGCCAATCTTTATTATTAAAATAAATTTCTGCGCAATAGTAATCGATGATGCTTTGAATATCTAAAAATGTTTTTACGTGTTGGTAATTGGCATCGTCGTATAAATCATGGCTTTCTAAAAAATCATAAAGTGCCGCATGACTTTCATTGCTGCCTTCGTCTGTTCCCCAATGTTCTGGTAAGGATTGGATACCGGACATATGTAAAACGACATTAACGGAATCTTTGTCGAGGCCATATTTTTCGGCAATATGATAATGGTCAAAATATTCACGGATGTTTTGTATGCCCCAATATTCTCCATTGATGAATACGATGGCGGGTTTTGAATCAAGGGATTCAAAATTTAAATTTTCACAAACTTTTGCGGTACACTCGTCTTTGAAAATCGTTTTATTCCAGCAACTCATGGAGTTTTTCAAGATCAGCTTATCAAAGACTCTTCTTTTCTGATCTTCAAAAAACGGATAATTCATTTTAGGGCTACCGTATTTCGAACGAGCATAAAGTCGAAAAGATTTTTGAGGATAATTTCGTCCTTTGCCACCGTGTATTCTTAAGCCTATCCCCTGATCCAAAACCATTTTCCCGTTGGGGGTAAAATATTGAACGTATCCGGTCCTTTCCCATTCGACCCCCTTTTGAAAATAGTTGCCACTCCATACCGGATTGGAGGAGTCAAAATGAACGCCAGGAACGTAAATGCCTGTATCCTGATGAAATAAATTCGTTTGATCCGTAATAATGGAAATGAGATAAAAATCATCAAAGCGGGATTTAATTTCTGCATCAATAAAAAAAGTTTTATGGTAAGTTTTAGAACTCTTTTCACCATTATTAAAAGTGGCCGCTTTGATGACATGGGCGTTAAATTGATCGGTATTTGGTGAAGTCCAATAAGGGCTTGTGGGAATATTTGAAATAACATCGAGGTGGTCGTCTAAATAACCCAGTTCGATGCTTCCATTAAATAAGATGGAAGCCGTGCTGGGGTCAGAGCCATCGATGGTATAATAAATGGGGTCGTTATTATTAGCAAGCATGTCGAAGATGATCGGGTCTGTGTAAAAACCTGATTGGTGGGAGAAGGTGATGCCATTTACGCTGGTATTTGAAGCGCCGGGACTGCTTGCAGATAAGGATTCGAGCTGTTCACCTCCATCTTTTGTTCGACCATAAGCAATATCGGTGCCTACCGAAACTGGCGGGGTTTGATCGACTATGGATAAATCCGGGGCGGTGAGTTGGATGAGTTCTCCGTCTGATGTTAATTTAAAATTAGTATGCAAATGAACGCCTGAAATGCGGTTTTTCCCGGAAGCGAAAACCACAAGGAAACCTCCGGGGGGAATATCGACGGAGGGGAATACCCATTTGAGTGGATCCTCTCCGTCGTCAGATAATCCAAATCCCTCTAAATTTACCGAGATGTTATTAGCATTATAAATTTCAATCCAATCGGGATAATCATTATCCTCATCCGACAAAGTGACGTCATTGGACAACATAAATTCGTTGATGAAAATATCCTCGTATTGAGCGGAAAGGTTAAAGACACTGCACAGTGTAAAAACAAAGAATAGTATATTTTTTATCATCTTGTACCTGGGTTTATTAAATAACTATTTAGGCATTAGGGATTTCAACCCTAATGATGTAAAGGCATAGCTCTATCCCTATTCCGGGGGAATTGTAGTCGCTAGATCAGCGTGGATACCAATAGATGAGCGTTACTCCAAAGCGAACGGCTCGAGAATAACCAGGAAAAAGTTATTTTATACTAGAAGCCATCAAAAACAATTTTAAAATAACTTCTAGTCGAAATGTGAGTTGAATAACCTCTGCGAAAATTAAAATCTAATAAATACTAAAATGAGTATTCTCCACGAGCAGGATAGCAATGCTAGGCATTGCCTTAACTTCAATTAGATTTTTTGTAAAATGTGGAAAGGGAACGGTGTCTAAAGTTCCTTATATTGAAGTGTTTTTGGAATTTGTTTTTTGGGTAAAAAATAATGGTATATCGATAGAAAATGTATAACTCAATTGTTCAAAATAGGTTGACGTGTATTAGCTCGTGACTATTTTTAAATCAATACAATACTTTAATAACTTCTCTATAATCAATAATGCAAAATCCTGAAGGCTTCTTATAAGGTTGTACTCTATATAATTCATTAAAGGTTGCTTTCGCTGCATCTGATTTTTAATTTTTATTATTTTTTGTTTGATCAAATGTTGAAAGAACCTGTTTGTCAGGAAATAATACGGTAAACAAAAAATGAATCAGAGTCTAATTGACGGAGAGCATTTAAAAACTGGTCTTCTACTTCTCCGATACTTTCTCAAAAAAGTAAGACTCGGATTGCTCCACATCATCGTAAGTGTAGATATCTTTATCCTTATGGTTTTCGAGATAACTTAGTAAGCCAAAATCACCGGAGCAAAAGAGCGTGTGTGTGAAAAATAGGCCGATGGGTATAAAGCGCCAATATCCGGGCAGCAAAATGGCGAGTGATAAACAGACTATAGATATGCTGATAAATGGAGCCAGGATGACCACCCTGAATTGTCTGGCGTTGGCTACAAATTTGTCCGCCAAGGCCATGAAGTAGAATTTCCTAAGGTTCATCCCATAAGAGGTGTTTTTTGCCCCGACGTAGCGATAGGCTAAAACGTGAATATATTCGTGCAATGGAATGAGGAGGAAGGTGATGAGTACGCCGTAAGAAAAATATTCGAACTCGGTGCTAAAGCGAAATTCACCGTGGAAGAATTCTTTGCACATCAAAGTAACGAGTATAATAGCAAAGAGGATATTAATGCTATTAAAAAAGTAAAAGACCTTATTCCTTTGTTTAAATGATTGGACAATAAAAGGAAGAAGGTCTTTTTGATCGATCTTATCCAAGAGCAAGAAGTCAGGTGCTTTTAGATCTTCTACGGTATAGTCTATTTGGCTTTTTTGTAGCATATGTTCAAGTTATGCGCAACTTTGATCAATTGCCAAAAGGGTCGACCAAGACTATTCGACGTGCGATAAATCTTCTCCCAATCTTCTATTTTGGTTTAAAGCCTCAATGGTAGCCATCTGCTCGTCGGTGAGCTCAAAGTCAAAGAGGCCGAAATTTTCAGCGATGCGTTTAGGTGTCACCGATTTGGGGATCACCGCGACGCCTCTTTGGATTAGCCAGCGCAGCGTAATCTGTACGGCGGACTTGTTGTAAAGCTTACCGAGTTCGACCAATTCGGGGATATCCAATACTTCGCCCATCATGATGGGGCGCCAGGCTTCGAGTTGAATGCGATGCGTATGAGCAAAATGGCGTAATTCATTTTGACTCAGATGTGGATGCATTTCCACTTGGTTGAGCGCAGGGACGATATCGGAATGCGCCATCAGGTCTTCTAACTGTGAGATGCTAAAGTTGCAAACACCAATAGCCTTTACCCTACCGTCGGTGTAAAGTTTTTCCATGGCCCGATAGGTATCTTTATACTTGGCTTTTACCGGCCAGTGGATTAAGTATAAATCTACGTAGTCGGTTTGCAAGCGCGCGAGGCTTTGCTCGAAGGCTTGTAAGGTTTGGTCATAGCCCTGTTCGCTATTCCATACTTTGGTGGTCAGAAAAATATCTTCACGCGGAATGCCACTCTCAATGAGTCCCCTTCCTACGCCCTGTTCATTTTGGTAAGCGGAAGCGGTGTCGATTTTTCGATAGCCTGCTTGCAGTGCCGAGACGATCGCTTGCTCCACCTCACCGTCATTTTTAGCAAAGAGGACGCCGAGGCCAATGGCGGGCATGCTTAGATTGTTGTTCAGCGTAAAGTGTACTGGTTTATTTTGGTCCGTCATTTCGAATTAAGATTAGTAAGGAAAATATAAATTCGCAACGGCCAATTTTAAGTCATCTCAAATTTAGCTAAACTTTTTAGCTTAATGATTATAAACGCTAATCCTATTCTTGATCGCTTTCAGATCTTGGGGACCCAGCTTCAGATTTTGATTGTAATTCAGCTTGAACTCCTGCAAATGACTCAGCGTGTTATACTCTTCAGGAATACGGACTAAATTGCCACAAGAGCTAATTTCCAGATATTCCAAGTTTCGAAGACTAGTGACGAAAGCAGGTGCTGTTCTAAGCCCTAGATTGCCTTGTATTCTAAAGGCGACTAAATTTTGTAACTGCTTATATTCGAGAGGATATGTTTCGGCGGAATGATTGGTAAAAATAAGTCCCTTTAGATTTTGGAGGGTGCCTATTTCGGGAGCCGGAACATTTGTAACTAAAGTCTTTAATTGTGTAAGTTGGCTGATCCCTTTGATATCTTGGGGGGCTTCGAAATGAATCCACAAGGTTTTTAAATTAGATAAACTATAAATAGAAGCAAAAGGTAGTTGCCCGTAGTTCCACTCAGCCAATTGTAGCGTTTCGAGTTTTTTTAGCTGACTAATTGAATTTGGTAATTGCACATTGCAAAAAAGCGAAACGTATTCCAAATCTTTCATTTCAAGTATTTCATCGGTGAGTGCCGCCTTCAAATAATGCGAAGCGATGAAAACGCGTAATTTTTTTAATTGATAGAATTCGTTTGGCAATTCTCTAAACCCAATAATGCGCAGGTACTCTAAATTTTTGAAGTGCTTTATTTTTTTTATATCAATAGGATTTGACTGACTGAGAAATAGCGCTTTTACTTTTAGTGGGTCTTCATTTTCTAATAAGCTGTCTAATTCGCTATTGGAGGTTAATTTCTCTAAAGGCTCGTAGCTCATCAATAAGGGATTCTTATAATCATACCATTGCATGATTTGTTTGGCTTCCTCTGAGAACGCTTTTTCGGCCAAGACTTGGGCTACTTTTGCTTCTTCTTTTTGGGCCATATCCTTTACCTCTTCAACGGCGTTTTCTGCAAAGCTCTTTTCCTGAGGCGGCGTGCAGTTGATAATAATGGTGCTCAAAAATAGTAGAAATAAAATCGGAGGTAGATGATTCATTTGTTTCACATTATTAAGCTATTAACACGTTTAAGTTACGAGTTATCGCTTTATTATTTTCTTGATGCCTTTTGAACTTTCCGAGTGAATCTCCAAGTAATAAATGTTTGGGGCTAAATCTGATAAGTTAAGGACTGACTGGGTTGAATAGGGCGACCATGCTTTTAAAACTTGACCGTTCGCATCATAAATTTTTACCGTTCTAATGAAGTGCTTTTCTTTTGATTCAATCGTTAAGCTATGAACCGTTGGATTGGGAAAAATCTTAAAATCGTCTCTTAATTCAGGTGCTTTAATCGAAGTGATGACGCCTCCCGATTCTGTCTTGATAACTGTGCCATTACCTCCCACGGCGTATCCGGTATGGAAAGAAGAAAAATGAATGGAGGTTAAGCCTTCTGCAATTGGGGGGCTAATATCTTCCCAAATTGCTCCACCGTTTGTTGTTTTTTGCACTAGAGATTCATCGACTGATCCGCCAACAATGTAGCCCGTGTTGTCATCGGTGAAGACGACTTCCAAATTGCCGGACATGTCTACCGAAGTCTGACTGGTCCACGACTCACCACAATCCTCGGTCTTGATGATTTCACCATTCCAACCGACCACATAAGCGGTTTCTGAGCTAGAGAAGAATACAGATTGTAGATTATTACTTGAGGGAGAATTAATTTGATTCCAATTGGCCCCGCCATCTTCTGTTTTCAAAATAATGGCATTGATGATATTACCACCAACGGCAAGTCCTACCATCTCATTGACGAAATAGATGGATTGAAGATTCGTTTCTGTTCCTGAGTTTAACGCTTGCCAACTGTTCCCAGAGTCGGTTGATTTTAGAATGGTACCATCTCCACCGGAGCAATAGCCTACGCTGGCAGAAACAAAAAACACAGACTTTAATAATGCGGTACTTGTTATTGAAACATTCGTCCAATTGGCTCCGCCATTTTCAGTTTTCGTGATGACGGATTGATTGGTGTCAAAGTCTTTACCAACTGCGATAATGATGTCATTATCAAGAGCAAAAACATCTTCATAAGACACCAAGTTGTCGTCAGAATGGCTCGTGCTCCAAGAGTTGCCGCCGTTTTCAGTTTTAAAGATCATACTACCTCCGGTGACGAATCCTACTTCATCATCCAGAAAATCAACGCAGGACAAAACTGCATTAGTTGAAATACTTTTTTCTTCCCATTGGCAATAGCCAGTTAATGGTAAGCATAAGATGAGCAGCAGGGTAAGTTTTGAGTTTAGCATAGTTTTTTTTGTTTGTATAGTTAGATGTTTTCGTACTCCTAATATAGATAACTCGATCAGTGAGTCTCTACGATAAGCGTACTTGAAAGAGCAAAGATGATTGTAAGATTAGTTTTAGCGCTTTAGGTGAAGTAGCCATCAGAGGGATAATGTTTTAGTTTGTTGTTGCTTTTTTCTGTATGCTCAAATATAGCGAATTGATTGGTTTTGCATCCTCTCATGATGTGTACTTCTGACTATTGTTGACTCATTAACATCATTAATGTTTAGCCAGTTACCATCTGCGATAAGGAATCATCAGGGAAACTTTCATCTTTTATATAATTTGATTTAAAAATATTACCTCAGGCATTTACCAAAGCATTTGCTGCATTCAGTGGCTTTATCAAGTCGCTTAGGCTAAATGCGCTTTTAAAGTAAATACTTTTTGATATTCTTGTCTTTTTCTGGAGTAGGTATTCCAATTGCCGGTATAACCAGAATCAAAATACGATTGTAGATTCTCATGGCCTTGATGACAAAGCGTCATGTAAAATAATGTAAATGAAAAAACGGAAGATACTATTTATCACCCTTGGTGCTCTGGCTGGTCTATGGTGTGTGTGGATGTGGCTAGTGGGCTTTGATACCGGAAAATACAGTCGTCAGGAAACACCATTTAATGTTCCCGGACGAATTATTAAAAGTGCCAGGGAGAGTGCCGCAATAGAAAAGCATAAACCGGCCCTGGAGGCAAATTCAGCTGCCTTAACTGTTGGCAAGCAAGCGCCATCTTTTTCCTTACCTGGCCCGAATGGGCAGCAGATGGTGGCTTTGACTGATTTTCGAGGAAAAATGGTCTTGTTGGACTTTTGGGCATCATGGTGCGGTGATTGTCGGCAAGGTAATAGTTATCTGGTTGACCTCTACGAACGTCAGGATAGCACAGCATTTGAAATTATTCATATTTCGATGGATCGCAATAAACGATCTTGGAAAAAGGCGATTAAAAAGGATGGTATGATCTGGCCACAAGTATGCGATGGAAAAGGCGTGGACTCACCCGTCATGCTTGATTATGGCGTATCGGTACTTCCGACTAACTATCTGATTGACGAGGAGGGAGTCATCGTCGGAAAAAATATGAAAGCGAAAGCAATCGATAAATGGTTGGCCGAAAATCGGTGAGTGAGGAGAAGAGAAAAGAATAAGTATGGCAGAAATGACGGATCGGACATTGGTTAATCTTACGCGCCTACGCATCATTATTTACCCAAAAAATGCACTTTATTGTAACTATTCCTAAAATGGTAAATAAATCATCATGTAAGCTTTGGTATTAATTGTTGATTTAAATTCACTCCACTGCCATGATAAAAAATATACTTGTATTAGGGATTTTACTACTCGCTTTTTGGGTGGCAAAAAGTCAAGATAAAACGGAAAACGTACCCGAAAACGATTTAATTTTTCTTTATGAAACCTTGGTTAAAGAGCACCCTAAGCTTCAGCTCATAAAATATAAGTCCGCCTTTGATAGTGTCTACAATAAAACCAGAATACATTTTTCTGAACTAGATCGAAACGAAGCCATTATGCGATTAATGAAATTAGTCGCCTCCTTAAACGATGGCCATACTTCCATTGCCAGATCTTGGGACGAGAAGGCTGATTTTAAAAAATTGCCGCTGCGCTTGTATTGGTTTCAAGAAGGTATTTATATTTCAAGGATTGCTCGAGATTTTGAGGAATATAAAGGAATGAAAGTGGAAGCAATTGGAGGTGTTCCTATCGAAGACGTCATCAATAAAGCAAAGCCATATATTCATGGAGACAATGAGTCCGCTGTGAGAAATGTCTTACCGAGAAGATTATCCCAATTCAACTTTCTCAAGGGCTTAGGCCTGTTAAATCGGGATGAATTAGTCATCTTTAATTTGTTAAATCATGATGGCAAGGCGCATACTTTGACGCTGGATGCTTCTGTGATTGGCCGAGAAACAGAATTGATTTCTGCCAGAACCGCTAAAGCACCGCCACTTTATTTATCTAATTTTGAAGACCCTTATTGGTTTACTTTTATGGCGGCCGAAAAATTGATGTATTTTCAATTTAACAGCGTTTCAGAGATGAAAGACAAACCGCTTAGTGTATTTGTGGATGAACTCTTTGGTGCTATCGATTCTTTGCCCGTAGAAAAACTAGTTATCGATATACGAAATAACAACGGCGGTGATAATTCCATATTAAACCCACTCATCCACGCATTAATTAAATGTGATAAAATCAACCAGAAAGGAAAGCTGTTTACCGTCATCGGAAAGTTGACTTTTTCAGCTGCCGTTAGCTTAACCACAGAATTAGAAAAACACACTAATACTATTTTCGTTGGGGAACCTACCTCAGCTTCGCCGAATCATTATGGTGAAACAAAATTAGGAGAATTGCCTACGACAGGGATCAAATTTCTGTATTCCTCACAATTTTGGCAAGGGTCAATCCCTTGGGATGACCGACCTTGGATTGCACCCTCTTTACCTGCGGTAGAGTCCATTGATGATTACATAAATGGCCGAGACCCTTGCTTAGAAGCAATCATGGAACTACAAGGGGAGGAAATGGATGAGTATTAAATGCCCACTCAGGATATGTTTAGCCTTTGTAACAATGTTTTTTCTGTAGCCTGTCTACAGCGTATTAATTTTTCTATTTTTTATAAAAAAGAAATTATCATGGTAGTTGAAATAAAAATCAGAAAAATTAATTAACACAAAACATATTAATAAAATAATTACTATATTTGTGTTGATATTGTTAAGCTCTCCGCATTAGTATACAATTACTTCTGAACTGCACAAATTAAACCAGCCGCTACTCTCTGAATTTATAGCTCTCTTGTAATCTCTCATATTAATTTATTGTACAGAAATAAATAGGTTTATGCTATAGCATAAGCAGGAATAACCTTTACCCATATTTCAAGAATTAGATAAATGATTCGGTGTATTTGCCGTGCGTGTTAGTTGGCGTAGCTTGCCGTTAACAACGGTGACTTCTTATATAATACACCACTGGATGTATTTGAGTCTAAAAGCGTAAGACTCGAAAGGGAGGTGTCGTGTTCATGATTAACCTCGTCCTAGATACCGCATTTATTAAATTTGGTAGACATAAATTATAAATATTTTTTTAACCTTTAAAATCAATTAATTATGGAAGTTTTAAATCAACCGATTACTGGGCTAAATATCCAGGACTTAATTACCGAAGAATTTGGTGGCGGTGGCGGAAGCCCTTTTTTGCAAACAGGTATCCGAACCATTGCTCTACGTCACGGTAAGAGAGTGGATGCGATCATTATCAATGGCCAACAATATGGTGGCGATGGTGGTGAACTTACCAATACCCTTACGCTTGCGCCGGACGAATACATCGCTCGTATGGAAATTCGCCACGGTGCTAATATTGACCGTTTGGTAATCGTAACCAATAAGAATCGCATCATTCAAGGTGGTGGTGATGGCGGAACACTCAATACCGTTGAAGGTATCATTGTTGCCCTTGGTGGACGATCTGGTAAACTCCTCGATCAGCTACAAGTATTAGGAGATTTTAGATAATTTTTTTTGATAAAAACAATAGTGAATAGAATTGCCGCAGTCAATCAAAACGGCTGCGGCAATCTTTGTTTTATTTAGAACCGTTTAGATCATTTTTAATGTCACGACTATACCTTTTAATTGGTCGTAATTTATATTGACTAGAAGCCATTTCAAAACTATCCTTTGGGCTGCAAAAGTGTTTTTTGAATTCATGTTTCGTTGCAAAAAGCGGCACGTAGCTTAGGTTATGCTCCGTTTTCGCGCCTCATCTGAAATCAAAATTCTTCTTTTTCGCCATCAAAAACAATTTCGATATGGCTTCTAAAATGATCGTGTCCATTCTTGTATTAATGTTTCTTCGGAGATATTTAAAATGTCCAAAATTTCACTTGCTTTAGTATATGCAATTAACTTTACTAAAACGACTCTCCCGTATTTATTGTCAATGAATTTGACCATTGAACCCGCAAAGCCATATTTATTTTGACCCTTCCAAATGTCCGCCAGCTTAGTAGGGAGTCCTTTTTCTGTAGCTTCGATTTTTGCACGATTTAATCGCTCTTCATTTAATTGTCCCGAAACATAAACAGCGAGTCCTTCAACCAACCAATCGATATTTTCCACATTTTCAAAAGTAGGAGATGGATTATTTTGCCCATGAAAAACGTGGACTAATTCATGAATGATTAATTTTTTACTTTCGAGGGTATCACTATGATCATGCTCGCAAGCTTGCGTTTGCCAGACCCTGGGAGATAATATATCTAAACGATGCGCAATACCACTCGCCACCATCCAGCATTGCGATTTGAATTCCGGCATATTCCAATCCTTTTGCCATTGCTTATCCAGGCTATCCCTTTCACTGAAAATATAGACATCATATTCGTGCTCAAATCCTCTATCAAAAAAAGCCTCGATGGTATCCTGTCCTTCATTGAGCCAAAGGGCTATCTGTTGAGCTTGTTGGATATCGATGGAATCATGACGAATGTGGTAGGACGGACTTAGCTTTGTTTCCCGATCGGTTGTCGTTTCGGGATTGGTAGTTGTTTCTTGCTTTGGCGTATGCTGACAACTATACACAATGGCAATAGTCATCATCATTATTATTAGTTTTTTCATGTCAGATCATTTAAACGAAGTTGTCCGATTGATACGGCTGGGCACCGCAACAATTAAAAGAAGAGACAACTTACGTAATGACCTATTAAAAACTACTAACTTTTATCATCTGCGGCACAATCATTTATCAATTAACAATGTCCAAATAGGCATCTAGATCGCCCCTCCGTTGACCTTAATATTTTGACCAGTCACCCAACTGGCTTCATCGCTGGCTAAAAAGGCGATTACATTCACGATTTCTTGGACCTTGGCAATCCGCTGCATGGCCGACATCGCTGCTACGCGATCTTTGAGTGCCTGTGGGCGTGTTGCAAACTCCTTGGTTTCGGTGGCTCCGGGCGAGACCACATTGACGGTAATATCCCTATGCCCGATTTCTTTGGAAAATACTCTGGTGATCTGCTCAACGGCTCCCTTGGTACCATCGTATAATCCATAGTTTGGAAAAAATAAAAAGGTGGTATGCGACGAAAGATTGATAATTCGGCCTCCGTTATTCATCATCTGTGCGCAGAGCTGCTGGGCAAAGAAGATGGATTTCACGTTGACGTTGAACATGGCATCAAACTCAGCCTCCGTCACTTCCGCAATGGGTTTGAGAACGGGCAAGACGGCGTTATTGATTAAAATATCGATGCCGCCAAAGCTTTTTTGTGCTTGCTCGAACATTGCTTTGAGTTGTGGGATTTGACTAACATCAGCCTGATAGGCCAACGCCTTTCCGCCATTTTTTTCAATGATTTTGATACTCGCTTCGGCATTGGCCAGTTGCGCATCGGAGAAATAATTGATCAGTACATTTGCGCCATTTTTGCCGAGATACTCGGCCGCTGCCCGGCCAATGCCGGTACCCGCTCCGGTGATAATGGCCGTTTTATTTTGAAATGATTTAGACATCGATTTTTATGGTTAAACCCACTCCGGGTGTAATGAAAAAATGATTTAGACGATTGGGTTACCGCTAACCGTAGTTTCCGGAACATCGGCGGTAAGATCCCAGTGCTCCACGATTTTCCCAGCTTCAACGCGGAAAATATCGACGACGGCCATTCCCAAAGCGGCCGGATTAGGCTTCGCCAAACTGTGTACCACAACCATGTTGTCTTCGGCAATGATGCGCTTAACGGTCCAGGTTCCTTCGGGCATGAGATTATTGAAAAGGTGAGGCAAGAAGCCTTGTAAAGCCTCCAGGCCATTGTCCAAATGAGGGTTGTGCTGGATAAAGGTATCCGCAGATACATATTTTGTTACCGCTTCGACCTTGCGGTTCACCCAAACGTCGGCCATATAGGCGCTTACTAATTCTTTTGTAGTCATATCAGTTGATTTTATTTTAGGCTCGTTCCTAAATAATAAATCATCATCTGGAAATATCTTTTCACTTTATGCTGCGTCAATTTTTCGGCACGTACCTTTCAGGTATGCACCTCAAAATGAGACTTGCCCAAAGCAAAAATCTAAATTCCATATCATAACATCTTATTCATGAACGACCCTATTATTAATACGACAAAGATGTGGCTTGCAAGCTCCTTTCTGCTAACCCAAAGCAGGGATAGAATGGCAAAAATTACGGTTGTTTAGCTTGGAAGGCTTTTGGCGTCAGGCCCGTCTCTTTTTTGAAGAACTTACTGAAGTGGGTGGGCTCGGAGAATTGGAGGAGGTGGCTGATCTCGGCGATGTCCATCTCGGAATACCGCAGCAGGTTTTGTGCTTCCAAAAGGACGCGCTCGGAGATATGCCTTTTGGCGGAGCGACCCGTTTCGGTCTTAATCACTTCGTTGAGATAGTTAGGGGTGATATTGAGCAGCGAGGCATAGTAGTCCACGCTCTTATGCTCAATGAAGCAATTATTGATCAGATGTTTATACTTACGGACGAGCAGTGATTTCTTCGATAGGAATTGCTCCTCGGAGGCGTAAGTGGCGTAGAGTTGCTTGGACTTTTCCAGGAGTGCGATGAGCAGCGGCTTTACTACGACTGCATGATGGCGCTCCTGCAAGAGTAGTTCAAAAAGCCGTTCGAAAGCGGTTTTCTCACTATGATTTAAGTGAAATAAATTTTGGTTGAGCACGCTAAAAAAAGGAAAATTCAGCTCAATATTTTCGCTGTAGGGTAGTAAAAAGAAGGGGTGAAAGAGGAGCACTGAGCCTTCCACCGCGGCGTCGCGCACAAAGCTAAAGATATGCTCCGTCCCCTGAAAAAGCAGGGTATCACTCAGGGCTGTATGCTGCTTTTGGTTGATGTTGATTTGGCCGTCCTTTTGGTCTTGCATAAAAATGACGGTACAAAATCCTCGGCGGTGCGGCTGCATCATCTTTTTCACTTCCGCGCCCAGTTCATCGAAGAGGATCAGGTCGAAGGCCTCATTCGCTGGCCTTTTGGTGACCCCCGCCGCAGCATACAGCTCTGATATGGTCTTGAATTGAATCAAAAATGGTATGATTATTTTTTGAGCGATTACAATTCCAAGATAACGTTAACCTATCAATGCACCACTTCGCTAATTTGCAAAACGGGCTGGATATTGGTATAGTTAGGAATATCACCCAGGATTTGTTGCGCATTGGGCCCAAAGGCCTTTTCGTAATCCGCTAGCGTATTAAAATAAAAGTAGCCAATCGCTAAATATGGAATAGGCTCACTGGGCGTTCTGCCGGCCAGCCCTTTATCGATGGCGTAGCCCTGTAAGGCCTCACCGAATAAACCAGCGACCATTGGCATATGTTTATCGGCATAGTAGTCCATATCGAAGGTCATTCCCACATTATTCGGATAAAGGATCGTCACTTTGATCATACCTTTTTTAAGACCGGCGGTACCGGAAGAGCTAGACGACTGGCAACTGCCAAGGAGTGCGATTGCACCCAAGAGTAAAAAAGCGAATCTGATTTTCAATGTTTTGAGATTTAGAGGGTTGTAAAAATGAAGGTGTCGTTTATTCGTAGCCTAAGATAATGATAATTGGGAGATATGGAAGGGTAGATTTTTCGTTGTGGGATTTTGATGATTTGTATAGATAGAAATGTTAGGTTTTGAGTCAATTATCCTATGCTCTGTAGGAGTTGATTAATAATCAGGATTGTTTAATACTGTCTTACTTTAATCAAAATACCATCTTCATCGAATTCATATTTAAAAGCGTTTTTCTGAAATACTTTTCTCTCTTTTTTTTCAAGCAAGAGTTTGTATCTACCAAAATTTATCTTTTGAAACTCGGATAAAAACATCTTTCTTCCATAATGACAAACCAATAGCATGATGAAATCTACGTTTCCAAATTTCGATATATGCTGCTTTATATATTTATTATTAAATGCTTCTGGAGTAGATGCAAATGCATCTGCTTGGCTATTTATTTCATGGAAAATATTTTTATAATCGCCTTCCCAGTAATATTTAGCTTCTTCGGCATATCCAGCTATTATATCTGGATTGATTGATTTGATATATCTTGCCCATTTATTTAGATCATTATCATATTCAAAACTAGCTAAAACACCATTATTGAAAAATAACTTAACATCTATTTTTTCTGAATAGTATACTCCATTTTTATCCTTGCCATCAAAAGCTAATGTCCTGGCCAAATAATCAAGATCAAGAGATTTCTCTTTGATTCCTTTTAATAGTATGTCTTGTACTGTATAACTCGAATACTCATGATTGTAGTCAAAATCTTTCATTAAGCTGTTGACTTCTTTAATTGATAGAGAATGGACCTCTTTAAGAGTCATGACAGCAATAACATTATCTGTAAATACCTCGAGTAAGATAACGTTTATATTATTACTTCTGTCAAAATCTATAAGGTAGGTGTGTAGCTTGATAGGTGAATATCCGATTGATTTCGCAGTACTATTTATTGAACCTGAATTAGTTTCATTAGCTAGTCTTGAAAAGGTTCTTCCTTTCTTTATGAAAGTTGCCATTTGTTACTTGTTCTCTAATAATTTAATGGTTTCTAAAATTGAAAATACTACTTTATTAGTACCCATTGCATAATCTTCTTGGGATATTAGGCCCAAGGTGTTATCATTTCTTAATCGATTAAGACGAGATGATATTAAAGTCAGATTATCTAAATAATCAGTTTCATTTTCTTTTACATATTTTATCAATAATCTTAATGCTGTATCAGTCTTGCCGTTTCCTATTTCTTTTCTGATTTTATTGAAATTAGGATTTTCTTGTTTTTTAACCTCCTTGACAACGTTGATTTGCTTTTGTAGAAATTCAATTAGCTTATTCATTTCATTTTCATCATAAATCTTTATTGCTTGATAATCCGATAAGTTTATTGTACTGACTCTGATGTTAGGGAGTGGAACGTCTTCAATTAATGCTGGTATGAAATATATTGAATTAGGCGATTTTTGTTCAAGAGTGCTGAGAGCTATTTTAAGCTCTTTCTGAACATAACCATCTTTAGTTATACTATTTTTGGAAATGCAGGCAATAAAGAATCTGGATCTTTTAATGACTTGAATGATCTCATCATTCCATTTAATTCCAGGCATTAAATCTTCTTCGTCTAGCCAAGGGTTGAGTCCATTTTCTTTTAGCTTGTTATATAGTTTTCTGACAAAATATTTGTCCTCTGATGCGTGGGCTAGAAAAATAATGTCAGGAGATTTCATAAGAATTTTGTTCTTGTTGGTAATGAGTAGTAGTTGTTCATGATATATATAAATATTATAGCTGTAACTACAAATGCGCTGTAAAACGCAATTAGTTTAAATGATACTTATGTTTTTTATCGGTCTATAAATTACTTTCCAATAATAAATGGAAATCAATAAGTAAGCTATAAGAATTTCAATAGTCCAGTTGATTCGATAAGTTTTTTCGGTAAAGCTTTGTGTTTTTTCAAAAAGACCTAGAAGGGATTCGTCGGGCATAAACCAAATTGAGACTGCTATTAGGCCAGCAAAGCCTAATCCAATCACATAAGTCATTATTGATAAATTATGATCTAAACGCGAAATATTAATATAGCGTAAATATCTTAGATTTATTCCATCAATTTTAGACTCAAGACAGATTAATTTAGTAGAAATTCCTATTTGCCCTATTATCGAAATCATGATGACCGTTCCGATGAATATTAGGTGAGAAAACTGTTGTATCAATTGAGTAGATACGATTGAGGAAATAGTAGCTGCCCACCATAAGAAATTGATTATGCTAAGATAACTTCTTTTATTTATTAGTAAAAGCCTGTTTGCAAGAAGAAAAACTACTCCAACTACTAATGGTGGAATCCAGAATTCTTCTCTCCAATCACCTGTCCTTATGTTTGCTTTTAATACGCCAAGAGCATTTAGAATAACTGATGTCAAAAAAAGCCAAATCAATAACCATTGATGATTCTTGTTTGATATTTGTTGTTTTAAAATTTGGAATTTTTTTTTTCCTCCTCCTCATTTCTTATTCCAATTGTAGATTCCAAACTTTTTTGGAGCTTTATTAAATATCCTTGCTTATATGTTTCAATATATTGAATGTTTTTCAGCTTTTCAGGTATAGGGCAATCATCAAATTTTATTGGGATAATGAAAATTTTGTCTTCTGGATATTCGTACATTACTTCAAGTGCAGTTCTTAACTCTTTATGTGCATAAGACTTTGCATTTACCCAATTTGAAGATAGACAAACCATAACTATTAAAGCCTCCTCTATAGAATTTTTAATTTTTTGTTCCCAAATTTGACCTGGTAAGATATCGTCCTCGTCAAACCAAACACTATAGCCGAAATTTTCAAGTTCAGTTTTTATTTTTATTGCCTGATCTCGATCTTTCTTTGAGTGACATAGAAAAATATCTTTCATACTGGGTTACATTGGTTTTCTCAAATTATAATGAACGGAAACTTCGACAATAACTCTCTCCATCTTCATCTCTCACGCTTTCTGTAGGCTCCTGCCAATAGCTTTTTTATTAAGTGAATAACCTAATTCTCATATTATGGGCTGTTGTGGCGTAGCATACTGAAAAATAATCCAAAAATGGGTAAAATCAATACGTTTAGCGTCCTTTTTAGTCCATCGAATCTAAGTATGAATCTACTTTACTTGAGCTTGTAAGCTATGCAGATCATTCCATGCTTACTTACTATTATTTCTTTGTCCTAGAGTGAATTGTAGCTCATACTCTAAGATTACTTCGCCTCTCTCATACCCCGTTGTGATTCAGTCGCTTGAATGTTCCCTAGGTATTCTCACTTTGATAGAGACGACTCTTTTATAAAAACATGATCAATGATCTGCTGTCTCAATCGATAGAAGTATTTGTAGGGTGAGTAGGCGGATATTAATTTATAGATAACTGCTATTGTTTTTTCAAATGTAGTAATAAATCTTCAAATGATAACTAAATGTACACATTGTGCTTGGGTTCATTAACTTTCACTGTCACGTCACGCCCCGCCTTACTCAAGCAATACCATAAAAACCATCACTATTAAGTTGTTAATCTGGCTACAACAGATAACTTCAGGAAACAACTTTACTAGACCTTTAATTCTGTTAGTGTTTTATGAAAAAGACGGATAAGGTATATGAACTAGGAAAGAGGTCATAATAGCTTGTAGGATAAGAACAAGATTAAAGTGATTTCTACATCCCATTCCCCCTATTTAACACGCAACGAATCGGGATAATCCGTAGTATTCAACCACAGATGGAGATTGTCCCCATAATTTGGAAGATATTGAATAACTAGACCTGCAAATTTATCATAGTCAATAGAATCGAATTGAAAGAGTGCCTTCAGGAATTGATCGTATTGCGCTTCGCCCATTTCGCGCCATAAATGATAAAGGAATAAGTTGGCGCGGTCCGATAAGATGAATACATCTTTGTAGAGGCCAATTTCATCAAAGGTGATTTCCAGGATGGGTTTTTCGGGAGGGAGCTTATTGCCTCTTCGATCTTTGCCAGTCTCCTTTTTTGCGAGATAACTTTTTTCGACGCGCTGCATATAACGCTTAAGATCGAAGTCTTTAGTGTGATTGGAAATTTTGGTTAAACCATAGAGGTGAAAATAACTGGGGAATCCTTCGACGACTAGTGCAGAGAATGGATTGTCTTTGGCGATCGGAATGGTCACATACGGATGTACCAATTCATGGGCTATGGTTAGTTGGGAGAATAAATCGGTATTGAAACCTTTGTAAAGATCAGATGAAATACCAATGACGTTTTGACTCGAAATATTGCCATATTCCGGCATTTCTATGATGTACAAGGCGGCAGCATTTTGCACATTTCGAAAATTCGAATAAAATAGCTGTTTTAATTTTTGGGTAAAGTCAATGATGTTTTCACCACTTTGTCGGTCGTCTGTGTAATAAACAAAGATGTTATCTCTTGAGAGGATTTCGAATGGCTTTGCGGTGCATTGGATGTCCGAGAGTTTAATTTTTCCCGGTTGCCAGATGGCTGTGTAAATATCATCCTCAATCGTTTCGCCTAACAATTTTCCTGTGACCGCTGCGTGATACGCTTTGGGTAATTTTACCTGGATTTGCTTAAAATTAACTTCATAGTCATCATCGGCCGTATCGGATTTTTGGAAAACGGGAAACCAAAGCGAATAATAAAATCCTCGCAAAAAAACACCTTCCGCTTTATTGATACGCATGTAATCCGAAAGACTGCGCGCTCTTGACGGATTCATGAAACCAGAATAGTATACCGTGAGGGTATGATCTGTAATCGCAGCGTGGGAGGTAATGGTTGTTTTTAAACCAACATTACTATAATCTATATCGTAAAATATTTTTTCTGAGTTGTATTCAAGAGTGGTATGATTGGAAGTGATCGAATCGATCTTTAATTCTCCGTGGAGATAAAAAGTGAGCACTTCATCATCGAGGGCGGAGAATTCAACCTTGGCCTGTCCCTTCATAAAGGATTTGTTGGCCACTGGGTAACCCCACATTTGTGCGTCTTCGGGAAAGAAATGCACAGCAATGGTATAGTCACTGACTTTTTGTGCTTGTGTAATATAAAAATTGGTGATGACGAGGAGGCAGAGTAATAATTTATTCATGAGTCAAGCAAATTGTGGTTTGCTTAAAGGACTCTTACTGTCACCAATTGTTGCACGATAGACTCATGGATAAGTACCGATTAGTACTTGTTGTTAATGTTCTTTTTTTTCATGTCCTTGACCATTTTTCCAAATACTTTATCTTTCTTGCGTTTCTCAGCCACCGTGGATGAGAAATGCTCTTTCTCTCTTTCTATCCTTAGGTAGTTTTCGTAGGCGGACAGGTCTATTTCACCATTTTCAACAGCGGAAAGAATAGCACAACCTACTTCGGAGGTGTGGGTGCAATCTTTGAATCGACAGTCTGCTGACAAGCTGGTAATAGCGTCAAAGGTCATTTCTAATCCTTCCGTTGCATCAGTAACGCCCACCTCCCTCATGCCGGGATTATCGATGATGATGCCGCCGTTTTCCAAAATCAATAATTCGCGGTGACTGGTAACGTGCCGGCCTTTGTTGGTGCTGGTGCTGATGGTATTCGTTTTCATGCTTTGTTTCCCCAAAAGGATATTGGAGAGCGTAGATTTTCCAACGCCGGATGAGCCTAGCAAGCAGTATGTTTTCCCTTTTTTGATGCAGCCTTTAATTTGCTCAATACCTTTTTGCGTTTTATTACTCAGGGTGTAAACCGGCACTTGCTTTACCCTTTTCTGAACTTGGTCAACGCGGCTTTTTAATGCCGTTTCATCTATCAGGTCAATCTTATTGAGCACGATCAGTGGAATGACGTTTGCCGCATAGCAAATGGTCAAGTATCGTTCAATCCGGTTGAGATTGAAATCACGGTCAACCGCTTGCACGATAAACGCATAGTCGATATTCGTCGCAATGATTTGCTTCTCTCCTTGCTTCCCAACCGCTTGCCTTTCAATCACTGTCTTCCTGGGGAATATGGCGTGAATAAGGGCGTGATCGTCATTGTATTCGGAAACGGCGACCCAGTCGCCGACCGCCGGAAAATCAGCTCGACTAGTTGCGGTAAATCGGAGCTTACCAATAATTTCGCTCTGGTATTCTTTTTCCGCCGTGTTGACGATATATCTATCTTTGTGCTCAGAAATGACTCGGCCTACCACAAAGGCGTCAAGGCTTTCCGCTTGGCGGTAATTTTCTAATTCGGGATGATATCCTAAGTCTTCGAGGGTCATTACTTTGGGGCTATTTTGAGCTTGGGAATAAGTTTTTGTGTCTGATTTTCAAAATGCTTTGACCTGCTTACCAATTGTAAGGTTTCATTAATTGATTCATCGCTAGTGGTAAAAGCTTTAGACATAACAATTATTATTGTATTCTTTTTCTCATGGTCCAGGATGTCTCAGTTGCTGCAACAATGCTGTAGCCTAATCGCTGGTATAACTTGGCAGCACTATTGGCTTTATCGACACTCAGTGATAAATATTCAATGCCCAGCGACTTATATTCAGAAACAATGGTTTTAAGCAATATCGTTCCAATACCGCGATTACGGAATTCGGATTTGACCGCCATACTTAATTCTGGGGTGTGGTGGTCTACAAATCCGTATCCTTTGTTTTCTGCGTTTAATAGGCGTCCCCAAATTGCTCCCACCAGTTGATTATTTATTTCAGCAACCAGCGCAATATCGTATTTATCCTTGCCCCAATTGTCGATGTATTTGGATAACGACTTATCCTTAATGATATCTTTAGGCAAGGATGCATGTCCTTCCGGGATGAAAATCGCTTCATAAAGCATCTCTGCCAAAAAAACTATTTCATCATTCTTAATTTTTCTAATATTCATTGTCTTTTTTACTAGTGATAAGTCAACTCTCTTTCCTCAACGATGAGATGCCCACTTCGTTGGTATTTTCTGCTGATCCAGTGTCCACGTTTATTAAATACGTAATCGAAAAAATCTGTGACTACATCCTCTGATTTTGCAGGTTGGAACGGTGTCCAAATTGTTTGGATCACCACACCATTTTCAAAGATGCTTCGATAGGCTTGGATCGTATCACCTGCCGGGCTAAGGAGAATATTTGATTCTTCTTGGCAACCTTTGTACTCAAATATTTGGGAGGCTCCATCCGCATGTTTTAACTCTGCAGGCTCTCCATCTGGATGATGCCTGACGATCATAGCGGTATCTTTTATTTCGCTGGAGTGGGCCAATAAAGAATCCAAGTCTTCAGCGGAGTAAAAATCAGATAAGTCTTTTCGAGTAGAAATCATCAATTGCAATTTTTTATTGCGATATTCTCTGCGATGTTCAGATCCATCCGGGCTATTTCTAATGAGGATTACCCTTCCTGCTGCATCATAATGTACCTCTTGATAGTTATTATCTTTTTGGTTTATCTCATTATCGTCTGATACAAAACTCATAAAGGTCCTTGCCGTTTTGATCCCTTTATCCGGTAGACAATTTGTCGAAATTTGGCCATGACTTACCGAGGAAAAGATAATAAAGGCTATGGTGAAGAGTAATGATTTCATGCTTTATCGTCCATTATTTTTTCAAGGTTAATGCTTCCTTGATCGAAATAGTTTCATCGAGTTCACAAAAATAGCCTTTTGGGTGCTCGTATTTTATATCGTAAACCTTGTTGCCAATGATCAGGTAATGATTAGGTGTATTCCAATAATTATTTTTCTTTGCTACAAATTTAAACGTTGTTGACTGGAGAATGTCCAATTGATAAACGCCATAATTCGGGCAACCGTAATAAATGCCATGCTTATCCTTACCGCCGCAAATATTTTCGAAAGGTTCAAAAGTCATAGGATCTGCACCATTGATGGGGATGATCAAATGGCCGTCTGAATTGACCCACCAAAAGTTCACTTTGTTTTTGGTCGTGAAAAATCGGTCGTTATATGCTTTGTATGATTCTAGTTCTATTCGGTTAGTGAATTCCTGATAGTATTCGACATCAATGAATTCTCCGTCACAATCTCTATGGGTTTTCGCCTTTTTGTATAGTTTGTCTTTTGCGGTTACGAACCCAAAAGTTGTGTCTTTAAAATTCGAAAAATCATCAATTGGATCAATGAGTCTTTTACCAATTCTGATGGTATCGATCATCCTATTGCCTACATCTGCAAAATCTTGGATATAATCACAATGCTTGGTTTCGGTTGAGAGGCCTTGTTTCGTTTCTTTTGAATCTTTCTTTTGTTGAGACGGATTTAAATTAGTGCAAGCACCTAAAAAAGTGAGCGTTAATATTGCTAGAATTAATTTCATTTTCTTAATTGGTTATAACAACTCAATCTTTCCTACAACGGATAACCAAAGATAAAATATCCAGCCTTTTTTCCATTATTCTTCTTAGCCTGCGTCATTTCCCATTTATACGATTGGTTATCCTTTTTCTCGATTAACGTCTCTATATCCTTAAAAGTATAAGTTCTCATAATTGACGCCTGGCCATCCCAGGCGTACACAATCGGAATAATTGGAATGAGGTAGGTGAAAATGACCTGAGAAAAGGTTAATGGTCTCACAAATGGCGTCATTACGAGTGACATTAATATCAGGATGAGTAATGAAATAGGAAGCATGAGGCACCAGACTAACAGGGGGATATTATTTTCAGCTATTTCATAAATTAAAATGGGTTCTTTACTTTTTTCAGCGGAGGTAAGAATTTGTTTTGCCATGTGTGGCTGCATATGGTGAAAACTAGCAACCATAGTTTTAAGCCCTTTGGGCGTGTTTTCAATTGCTGATGCATCTACTGACTGTTCAAGATATTTAATGTGTGGGATTTTTAAATCATTTATGGCATTAACCGTTTTAAGGTCTGGGTATTTATCCGTCAGTAATAAATTTATTGGGTGGTCTTCCGATTGGTTGTTGATGGTCTTGACCACATCAATCATCGGCCCTCCCGAGCCAGAACCTAAATCAATGATTTGAGAAAAACTTGTTTTCTTTTGGCAATTTAGGACGAGTTCAGCCAGGACATCTGATGTGCCAACCAATCTATGTAATACTTTAATGAGATTGGTCACCCCGGCTCGAATGAAGTTAGGTAACCAACCAAAGTCTTCAAATTCGAATAATTCTATTCTCTTCATTGTTGTTTTTTGGAGTTAAAAAGTATTTCAAATGATGGCTCTCCAAAGATAACAACAAACCATTAAGGTTTGACGGGAAGACTCATCTCGCTTAGGTATTAGAGCGGTATTTTAATTCTTTTTTATGCTTTTTAATATTTGTTTGGAGATGACTGGTGGGGCAGTAGAAGATGGTGGTGGTTTTTAATGTCTTTGAAGAGTGAATGTAACTGATGATGACTCGACTCAAGTATGGACAATAATTGTACTTAAAGATGTTATCTCTTTTTTTGAAAGAAAATGGCCAACGGTTTCTCAGCATAATGAAAGAATAACTATCCCTTTTTTAGCTAAAACCCTTGATTTAGATGTATCCTGATTATCACCTTTCCTAATATAGGTAAAATAAGATTCGGTGGGTAAATCGATTTCCGTTCCAATAGTGGATGATTTATAATTCCATAACTTCTAAATAGGTGCCATTAGTGATATACACTTATCTCTGGAGATTTCATCGTGCGGCATCCTCTATTCCTTATTTCTATACTTGAAAGTCAGTATTTAACCAAAAAAATTCTTCCGAAATTAGGAGAATGAATTGTTAAATGCTCTTTATTGTAACTGTCTTTATAAAACTTACATATAAACATATCCTCTACTTTGCCATTCATTGGATGCATCTCATGTGAGTCACTAGAATTATTAAAGTTTAATGTAATTGTTCTTTCTTCAAACTCCCATCTACCTGATATAGCACCTTCAGAAAAAGAAGTATAAGTGAAAGTATCATTTGGGTTAAGTTGAAATTTCCCACCTTCTTTTTTCTTTGTGTTTCTCCATTTACTTCTCCATATGCCTCCCCATGTACCAAGTAATATGCTTTTTTCTATTTCGATGTGCTCAGGACATTTTTCTGAACATGAGATAGTGAATAATAGTGTAATGCTTATAAACAAAAATAGAAATCTATATTGTGTCATCCTGTGAATTATTTTATTTGGCAATCTAAATATTCGGGTTTGAAAATGAATTCAAATTTAAATATTTAATTTGACTTTAGTCTTGAATGCACCTAGCATTTGGTGCTCACGATGTAATGGCACAAAGTGGCTATGAGTGTTTTGTACTTTATTGTAGCCAGTTGTGTATCCTTCGATATATCAGGACATCATTCAATAATATTTGCTGCCTTAAAGATAGTGATAGGTTCTTTGAAAGTGATATATCATAACTTCTGTTGAGATGAGAGAGCATAAGTTTATTTTAAAATTTATATGACCTCTCGAATACGATTTAACGGGAAGAAGTATTCAATCCACCCTTGCGGTGCTTTCCTTTCACGGGACAGTACTGAGCGGCAAGGGGAAAGGCATGAAAACGTGTCAGAAGTAGATAGAGGAGTTGAACGAAAGTGAACCGGTTGATGAAGTGTCGAAACTAAGTGGAAAAGTTAGGAAAACTGATTCATATTATAGTCTAATTCCTAAACCTATGCTTGGAATAGGTACAATAGCATTAGATTTAATAGTTGAATTTCCTAATTGAACTTCTCCTTCTGAAATAAGTGGAATGGCGAAAACAACTTCCGACATGATATAAAATCTTTCCATTTTAAAAGGATACCACAGGTAGCCAATCCTTGGGCTGATATTCCAAAATTCATAGGTTATTTCTGTATCCGTATTTCGATCTTTTAAGATCCATGTCTCGTAACCGACGGGCAAGCTCAACTGCCAGCCTTTATGGGGGTGTTGTTTATTCAAGAAATATCGAAATGAAAAATTGATTGCAAAATCTTGAGAAGCCCTCAAATCAATAATAGCATCATCATAATCAAAACCAATCTGATTGAAAGCATCAGAAAGTTCAGAAGCAAAAACGTTAGCTCCAATATGCCAACGGTCATTTAAAGCATAATGCCCGACAACTGAATAACCTCCACTTAAAAACTGCAATGGCTTTAATTCAACATAAATTCTTGGTACTCTTTTTTCTTGTGAATGAGCACTAAACGTTATTAGCGTAAGAGTTAATATGATTAAATGCTTTTTCATATTCAGATTGGGTTACATTTTTAAAATCTAAAAGGTATAAAGCATTTTTCTTTAAAACCTTGAATTAATTCAAGAAAATATCCTACTCAAAAAAGCTTAAAGCATCATCTTTTTTTCTTAATCTTACTTAGCCACTTGGGAGAAGTACCGCAAAATTCAGCTATATATTTAGAAGAGACTATCTTAACAGCAGCAGGCATTTTTTCTATAATGAAATTGTATCGCTCTTTAGTGGAAAAAGAAATAAGATTGGGTTTTAATTTATTTTCTTTTGTCATAAAAGTGCTTAGTGTGTCTCTATGAAATTTGTCGAAGTTTTCATCTGACTCCACAATGCATCCCTGAATGGAAGACCCAGGAGGGCACTCAAAGCCATTCCATAGGTTACGCATCCAAAAATATTCAATTGATTGCTCAATGTAGATGGGAGCATTAGTGGTCAAGTCACCTATGCTGAAGCTAGTTTTCTTCTAAAACTGATAAAAGGTGCATCTACTAATGATTTCATACAAAATGGTTGGATGTTCATTTATTCACTTCCTTTGGATCTCGACAATAATACCAATCCAATAATTACAATAAGGACCTCGAGGGCTAAATTAATGTACATCATTTCATTGGGCGAGCCATCTTGTATTATGCCTATTGTGCGTCCGACTGCCATTCCACCAACAACTAGTACAATCGCCTTTGTTCCTAATGAAAGCATTTGACTGTTTCTACTGGTGATACCTAAAAAGAGGGCAAAGCCTAAGGATATCCCGCCGTATGTTGCCCGCATATCAGTAGTGCCTGATGTGGTGGTCGGTGTCGAATCTGTAATATAAAGGCTAAGCACTTCGGGGAAAAACACAAAGCCTAATCCAAATAAAAGGAATACGACCGCATTTAGAAGAATGAGTGCTTTCATTTTAATGATTTGCTTTAAAGTTATTTGAGCAAAGATATGTTGATCGCATTAAGGGTTTTAGACG
This sequence comes from Saprospiraceae bacterium, assembly GCA_028285085.1. Classification (GTDB taxonomy): domain Bacteria; phylum Bacteroidota; class Bacteroidia; order Chitinophagales; family Saprospiraceae; genus JAHDHW01. The sequence continues at coordinate 30,365 of JANQQI010000077.1, forward strand.
CTACCGTCCAAGCGGGACGACGATATCTAAAATGATTTACCATTCTAGGGATGTTTAAGAAATGCTGTCTGAGCTATTCTTGAAGCAAGGTTGAATTGATCGCTCAATGTAAGCGGAACACTGATGTGTCACTGGCCATCTTTGTAAGCAGCTAGTTTTTCCTCATAGCTCTCAATTAGTTTCTGGCAATAACTCTCCCTATTTGCTTTGATATGCTCGAGCTCTTCATAATCACCAATGTTTGGGTTGAGGACTCTCAGATTATTGTGGCTCCAAATGGCTAGGTCTATGATAACCGGCGTCAATTCAAGCGCCTCTTTGGTCAGGTGATAATAATTCGTCTTGTTATTGTCCGGTCTCCTGGTTTTCGTGATCAGGCCAATCTCTTCAAGCCATTTTAGCCTTTTGGTCAACACATTTGTCGCAACGGCCTCCGGGCGTTCCATAAAATCTTTAAAGGTCTCTACATTTTCCATGAGCATCTGCTTGATGATCACCAATATCCACCGGTCACCCAACAGATCAAGGGAAGAGGTGATGGCACAACTGCACCGAAAGTCAATAGAATTTTTTGAATTCAACATGAAATTACTTGTTGATGAAAACTAATTTTGATTATTACTTGCTAGTAGAAAGTAATTTGCTATCTTTACTTTCTCATCGAAAGTAATAATTATAAACCTAAAACACAGAATATTACCATGAAAGAAAGTTCAAAACAGTCATTTCGAGAGTATGAAGCCATCGAAAGCGCAATGACATCTTATCTCAAATCCGCTAAAACGGGCGATGCAAGCGGGTATGCAGAAGACTGGTACGAGCATACACGCGTTGTTGGAAGTCTTGATGGGCAGTTTTATAACATCACCCGAGATGAAACGATGCAGTTTGCCGAACAACTAGGTGGCTCGCCGGAGGTTGAAAGCCGGATCGCCTACATTGATTATCAGGGAAGTGCAGCTGTCGTTCGGCTGGAGTCTTTAAACTGGGGTGGGGTCAGATATACTGATTTTTTTATCCTAAGCAAGGCCGAAGGTAAATGGAAAGTCAGCGGTAAAGTATTCGATGCTCACGATCGAAGTTAGACCATAAGTATTGAGCTTGTTATTCGTTTTTGGACGGGTTTCTTTTTGTAATAAGTTACAGCTAAGGTTCAACCTACACCATGCTGGTGGTTGGTCATTTAGTCACTTTCTACCTCATAACTAATTGCTTTGACACTAGTGCGTTTCCTTCGATGCGCCATGGTTAGCACGCCTTTATATTTTTTCCCATCTCTATCATAAGATGTAAAGGAGATGTCTAGATCATGATCATCGCTGATTTGCACTTTAGTAATCACTAAATCATCAGAATCGGTAGCCCTATTTTTAAGACTAGAAAATACAATTTTGTCTTTCCATTTGATCTGGCCAAGGCTATTGGGGTGATAATTATACCCTAGAATTGAAACATTGATCGTATCCTTTTTTGAATCCAAGAGTTCCTTGCTGAGTAATGCATTAATTGTCGTCTTTAGGTTGCTCTTTCTGAACTTAATGCGCGTTAATTTTTGCAGGTTTTTTAATTCTTCTTTATTGGCATATTTTGTTCCCGAACATAATCCGGTCCAAAAAGTATTCAGTGGATTTTTGAATACAATATTTTTACTTTTAGAGCTATAAATAATAAATGTTTCACCTATTTCAAACCTTGAGTAACTACAGTAAACCCTATTACTGGTATAAATGGTGACAGTATCTGGTAATTGGTATTGATTCTTAAAAAAATCCAATACGACTATTTCAACTTTTGTTATCGATTTTTTATTGAGCGCGTCTAAATACCAATTATACCTAATGGTGGCGACTGAATCTGAGAAAGTTTTGGCCAATTTCTCTTTGTACCTTTGTTTTGCTTGTTCTAATTCTTTTGGATCTCTCAGACTACTTCTGGAAATAGAGGTCTTACTGATGACTTCCCCAAGAACAATCAAGGCATATTTATTAAATCGTTCTTCAACGGATTGAGAGGCACATACACACGCTTTTACATTTAGATGAAGAATAAGAAATAGTAAAATGGAAAGTATTGAAGTTTTCATATCAGTTTTATATTAAGACGGTTTTCTGATATAAAAATTGTATGCTTTATTGACCACTAAGTCGCAGGTAAGTGCAGAATATAGTACATGTATGCTACTGATATTTTACGTTTTGATTTACGTTGTCAGTTATTTGTATTTCAAAAAGGATGCACGGATCTGATTAGTTGAAGCGACACCTCCCTGGCCATTGATGGCAAACGTTTCTTTTCCAATACCTTTGATCAGGATAGCATCAGCTCCTTTTTGCTTAGCACGCTCAATGAGCTTATTCTTTATTTTTTCTACTTCTCACATTTTGTGAATACAACATTGTCACCATTCCATAAATCACCTTCGGGTAAGATATCTTCTCGACATTCAATATTCTTGAAATGTTGCTGTTGCAACATCACGGCGATATCATCTTGCGAGAAAAAGTGCGTCCAAAAACGATAATGATCCATAGCCCCGCCTTCTTCAATTATAGTATGCTGAAACAAAATGACTTTTTCTTTTTCGTAGAGGAAGGATTCTGATAAAGCTAAATAGGGAGTGGCTCTCCAAAATCCCGCTTCGTTGGCTTCCCAGGTTTTAGGAGTTAGTTTTTCGTTTAGATTCTGGTCTTTTAAAAGATCGAAAATGAAAACGCCCCCTTGCTTTAAAGCCAAAAAAACCTTTGCTAAGAGCTGTTCTCTTTCCGTTGGTGTCAGTACCCCCAAGTCCGTATAAATGAGTACGATTAAATCGTATTGTGCTTTCCCCAGATCAATACTCAGATAATTGCCATTTTGATACGAGATGCTCAGCCCTTTTTCTTTTGCTGATTTGGTGGCATAATCAATCGAGTTTTCAGAAATATCTATCCCCATTACTTGATGCCCCTGTTCTGCAAAAGCCTCCGTATAAAGGCCCGGGCCACAACCTAAATCTAGGATGCTCAACTTTTCGCTCGAATGACAGCTGTCTAAAATCCACTTGGCCGTTTTTTCAATGGTCGTTTTCTTACGACTCGCAATGTCAACATCAGGATTGAGGTGGATTTTCAGTAATTGCTTAGAGATATAAGGATCCGTCCACATGAACGCAGTGCCTTTTTCGTAGAGAGGTGGTTTTGTGCTTTTTTTTAGGATTTGTTTGATGTGCATTTGGGGGGGCTGTCTTTTTGTTGGGAAAGCTTGGTGTGTTGGACGAAGACTGGTGAAGTAATTTTGGTGCTTGGTATATGTGTGAATGTACGAAATTACGAAATGTTGGAGTGGTTTTATTTATTGTCCAGTGTTAGTTTGTTAGCTATTACCTTTGTTAATTATATTGTCTAATTTGTAATAATTGGCTTTATGATGCCTCCTATTAGTTCTCCAATTTGTCCATAGTTAATTCTGACTTTTTGATTTTTAAGTTTACTAATTAATCTTCGAGTATTATTTTTATTCGACTTCCCTATTTCTATTAACTCAGGAAGACCAATTAATAATTTCTCAGTTATGATATCCTTTTTTTCAATAGGGTAGATGCAAAAGAGTATATAGTTGCTTTCTAAGATGACTGGAAAAAATGTATAGTGTTCAGAGTTAAATATTGCTATATGCGATAAACCCAAAAGATAATCATGTTTAGAAATTTGTGAAGATGGAATATGGAAATCTTTTGGACTTCCCACTTTATCCAATTTTGTCGCATTGGATAATTTAGCCTCTAGCATTACGGTTAAGTAATTTGCTAATAACTTTGCAGGGCTATCATTGACACCTTTTGAGATTTCTTTTAATTTTTTCGTTGCATATTCCTTTAATCTGTAATCAATAACCCAACAAGCATAATCTTCAATTATATGAGCAAACCATACAGATTCTGATAACTCGTTTTGTGGGATTAGGGTCCTTAAAAACCTATATATATTAGAAGCTAGATGGGTTTGTTCGCTAGATAAAATATCTATAATTTTTTCGTTTAACCATGCGTAAGATGTCTTGATGTTTAATATGATGAGTTCTTGAATAGACTTAATGTTAAATAAATTAGATTGGTCATGTATTAACAACTCAATTGAGTTGTATTTTCCTAGTATACTATTAATGTCTATTTTGATTGGTTGAGGAATACTTAATTCTTGAGGGAGTTGTGGGAAAATAGCAATCAATAAAACTGATTCATCCATTACCTTTTCAGTAACTGATATTTTATAATCGGTGTTATTTATTTTGATTTTTCCGTTAAATAGTTTCTCGACTTTGATTTTGTTATTTGCAACCCAATAGAGGGAACACTCAGTAAGTGTACTTTTAACTTGCGTTATAACAATTTGTTCAATGCATTCTGCTAAGTAATTGAGTTCTCCAATCTGTATGCTTTTAAATAGTAAATTGAGTTCTTTTACTAATTTTTGTGTAATAATTCCATGGATCTCAATTCTATTATTTTGCATAATTGTTTTGGTTAAGATGATTTTGTAAAATGCAAATTTGTGGAGAAAAATAATTAATTATTCGACTGATTACTTGTTTTTTAATCTTAATTACTGCTAATATCAGACAGACTGTTTACGGTAGGTGAGGGTTATCGGTGGCTATGCTTTGTTCCAGTTAGGTTTGTTTCTAGTTTTTGAAACATGGAAGATTTCTTTTGTTTGAATATATGGCTTTATGAAGCTACTTGTATTTGAAAGTTTAATTCCGTGTTCCTTTAATGTTTTGGATCCATCTTTTACTCTAAATGTTTGTGTTTCGAAATTTTATTGGGCAAAATAGCCAACTAATATTGCTTTATCTATTTCGGAAATATCCTTTAGATCAGTGCTTAGTTATTCACCAAACGTTGCATTTAATCCTTCTGATTGTTTTTTCTGTTTTGGAATTAGCTATAGTAAGACCTCAGGTCTTTTCAAACCAGAATTAATCAGGACCAAGTCGTGCAGAGAGCTGAGCAGCTATGATAAGATAGAGACTATCGGCAGTAACTATTCAATAATTTTATTCGCTTTCAACCATGCGGCCATGGTGTCGTAATAATGATCACAAGCTTGCCAATTTAAGGCCGACAAATCTTCCTGCCAGCCGCAGGTGATGCACTTCTGCAAATTATGGTTGCAGTGGTCGAATACCTTTATGGTTAGTTTTGAGTTGGGGTTGGTAGCTATCGTTGTTTCGTATAACTTTTTCGTTTTGCGCCAATCTACTTGTGAATCATTCGCTCCAAATAATGCCAAAACCGGGCAATCGATATTGGACAATATTTTGTCAAAATGAGCTAAGTAGACCCATAGACCACTTTTGGCATCGTAGTAGCCTTTGCTGGTATAGAGTTGCTGATTTTGTAAGTATTCTTTTCGACCCGCTTCAGTAATTTTGGAGGCATTGGTGTATCCGAATAATCTTTGACAAGTACTATCCTGTGTTAAGGGCTGAATGGCGCTTAAATAATCTTCGTATTGACCTTGCGTACTAAAAATTTTGTGTCCCTGCATCCAGGCATTGTATAGTTTATTTGCTTCTTCCTCTTCTTTTCCGGCAATGATCAAATTCGATTTCAGGAGATAACCAAAGTTTTCTTTATCATCAGTTCCACTGACGGAAACCCAAAAGTCAATTGGAAATTGCTCGTTGATCAATGGGACAATCCAACCGGCTCGACTTATTCCCCAAAATCCGATTTTTTCCGAGCCGGCAATTTTCAACTTTTTGATTTCCCGGATGGCGGCCATGGCCTCATCAGCTGAGTTTTCCACGGGTTGTTGTGCATTGAATTCACCGTCGCTCTTCCCACAGCCCATCTTATCCCAGAAACATACCGTTAATCCAGATGCGACTAATTTATTCCTGAGGGTAGAGAACCATTTGCCTTCCACAAAATCGGTTTTACCGTATCCGGGGATGATGATGATAATTGCTTTGGACTTTTGGTGCTGTGGTTTTTCAATTAATCCCCTTAAGGTCTTTTTCTCGAATTGAAATTCGAAGGGCTCTGACAGTGTTTGACTGAATGTTTTTGGAATGACGAATAGTGAGGTGATTATTAGAATGAAGGTAAGAGCTATTAATTTTCTCATTGGGATCCTACTATTTTTGTAATTGCTGTTAATGATTTACGGTAGAATTAGTCAGCATTTTTATAGCTGCATTGAGAATGAAATATTTAATTTGTAGAAATTCAATATTAAAAAGAACGAATTATTTTAATCCGTCGATTGATGACCTTTGACTCTCCAAAATTCTTCGTTCCAATTTAAATATAGTTTGTCATATAATGCTTTGACCGGCGGTTCAATCAATATCACTCCTCTTAAAAAATGAAAGATATCGTCGCCCATTTTTAGAAACAATTCGTCTTTATCAATATCTAATAAAACGATATGATCTAAATTTTCCTTACCGTATCCGACATTAATAATCATGTCATTGGATAGTTTTATTATCGGAAATAATTCTTCTTGCTTTAGATTAAATTCGCTATAGTTATTGAATCCTTGGATAGACGTCTTTAAATCCATGAAGTATTCGAAAGTGGGCAGCTTATTTTTATCAAAATCATACCGCATTCCGCCCGGGAGACGAGATAGTTTATTGAATTTTGGATTTAGAAAATATAGTGGATAGGTGCTGAAATATGAAGTAATATCAAAAGTTGTATAAAACAACTTATAGATTGGGGGCAAACTGATTTGCATCAATTCCTCAAATTCCTCTAACTCATGCGAAATATCTTCATTGAATCCTCTGACCTTCGTCTGATTTAAAAAGTTTACTTCTTTCATGCATTAGTGAGTTTAGTCTTATTTATTTCCACTTCGGCAATTTACTTTTTCCTTTCTCATCCTTGGCTTCTTTGTCAGGTACGTATGGCAGCTCTTCGGTCATCCATGGTTTCGCTTCTTTGCCTTTGAGATGATGATCAAAGAATTCTAGTAATCTCCGCTGAAAGTCAAGTCGGTTTGGCTCTTTTCGCAAGCCGTGTCCTTCACCTCGATACGAAAGGAAGACCACAGGTTTTTTCAGATAACGCAATAGATTATAGTAGCCGAAAGAATGCTCCCATTGCACGATTTTATCCTCGGTGCCGTGATACAGCAAAAGCGGGGTGTTCATATTTTGGGCATTGAAAACCGGTGACTCGCGGATGTACATTTCGGTATTGCTCGTCGGGTCGGCACCTAATCGACCTTGCGACGTCATATAATAGTCCTGCTCGTTGCTGCCGTCTCGTACAATATCTACCGTGAAACCCTGCACAAGATTACTCACGCCCGCGCCCGCTGTAATGGCGGCAAATTTGTTATCCTGCGTGGCTACATACATGCCCGTGTGTCCACCAAAGCTAAAGCCGTTGTACCCAATGCGATCTTCATCTACGTAGCCCAACTCGATGACCTTTTCAATGGCAGCGTTGATGCTTTCGTGCATATCCGAATGTGGTGTGCCTACATTGAAATGAATATCCGGCTCCAGGAAAAGATAGCCGTTCGATACGTAAAACATCGCAGAGGTCGTACTTCCCACGCGTGGCGAGCTATAGAAATAGCGTAAATAAGTCAGCTTTTCGTAGGAATAGACAATCATCGGTAGCTTCTCACCTTCCTGATAATTCTCCGGGATGGTTAAGGTGGCCTGCAAGGCTACACCATCGTCATTTGTGTAGTCAATCAAGATGCTCTTACCCCAGATATATTTTTCCTGTTGTGGATTGGTATTGGTCAGCTTCTTGGGATTTGAGAAATTCGTATCGGTCAGGTACGTCTCAAAGAAGTCCTCGACATTTCCTTTTCTAAAAAGCAGAGCATCGGAATTCTTGGCTTTGAAAACCTGATTGGGATACCAGCCGGAATAGTAAAAGGCCGGCTCAAAAACCACCTTGCTCACTTCACCGTTTTTTAATTTATAAAAACCACGATACTTGGTTTTTTTATCAAAGGCAATCAAAAAGTTGGATTTGGATAAGTCTAAATAGCGTTCTTCTGGTTCTGACTCATTGAACCGCTCTTGATCTTCCCAGCGGAAACGAATGGGAGCATCCTGTCTTGCAGGTTGAGTGAGGTTTTGTGCTTCTGAGCTTCCATCTGTGGGTAACAGCCATAGATCCAATTTATGGTTGACCATCACCACATTTTTATCTTTTACCCAACCAACAAAGCCATAATTTTTTACCCAGCCCCATTTATCATATTCGTCATCAACAAAGGAGACAGGAAGGTCTTTTGTAATATTTTTTTTCGTGTCTTTGGCTATATCATAGAGCCAGTAATCTTTTTCATCCCACAGAATGGCCTTGGTGCCATCGGGGGACATTTGAACTTGATTGCCAAAGCGAGAGCGATAACCTTGTTCGATGAGTTGCTTCTCACCGGTTTTAAGATTGATGCGGTAGAGGTCGTGCTGGTTCACGTTCCAGTCTGAGAGGTAAGCCCTGTTGTCCGTGCCAATGGCCCATTCATCTGTGCCCTCACTGTGGATATAATTCTGCATGTCCTCGCCGGTCAGCGGGACTATTTTTTTACTGTTGCGAAAAAAGATCGCTCGGTAGGTTTTATTTTTATCCTTTTCGGCATCCAGGATACGCTCGGACAAGAGTTTTTTATCTTTCCAATGCCACACTTGGACAGTTGGCGCTTCTTCCGCTTTATCGTTTTTGCCTGCCTCATCCTCCTCCATTTTTTTGAGCTTCACAAAAAGCCTATTGCCATCCTTGCTCCAGACAAGGTCTAATCTATTATTTCCGGGTTCTACCGCAAAACCTCGATCGTCGGGCATATCTTTGATGTCCGTTACTGGATATTCTACTAATTCCGCATTCCCGGAGTCAATGTTTTTCGTGACGACGATGCTGACACTACTGTAGTCTGTTGCCTTTCCTTTTTTGTTGTACTTATAAGCAGCGAGTGCATTTTTACTGCTATCCCAAGCCAGATTGGAGAAAATGAAATTGCCGGTAGTTAACGTTCGGGTCGTTCGATTTTGTGGGTGATATAAGTAAATACCATTACCGCGCTTGTCTTCACTATTGATGGTGTAGGCAATATATTCTGATTTTTTGTCAACCAGATATTCGCCCACGTTACCGATAAAATGTTCGGTGTTGCGATCAAGGTCATAAATATGCAGGTTGTTGTCCTTCTCTGAAATAAAAAGCGCCTTATCCTCAGGAAATGTGTAGTTCGCATCGCTCTCGTACCTTAGGGTGAGGTCTGTCGCGAGTAGTTTGAGTTCAATGAAGGTCGTATCCTTTTTCTTATCGCTTTTATCATCTGATTCCTTGACGATTTTGTAGGCGATCCACTTGGAATCATTGGAAAACATAGGCTGACTGGCATCTGGAATCTCATGCTTTAGCCCCTCTTTTACGCTGTGGATGTACAGCACATCCGTTTTATTATTGTCGATATAATAGGTCTCGCTGGTCTCATCGATTAGCTTTTGCAAGACCGTATCCTGCTTCGATTCCGACTTGTCCTGCAGTCTGTAAAGGGTCGCGTACCACTGTCCATCATTGGATAACTCCACTGAACTCCTACGCCACAGTCGGGCATCATTAAACGACAATGGTTGCTTGGTCGTTTGGGCCAGCAGCTGATGACTTCCCAATATGTTTAATGCGATGATGGTTAAGAGAACCGAAAGTTTCAAAAAAGTGGGCTCAATATTTTTCAGATCATTCATGTTTTTCCTGTTTTTAGTTATAGTCGGCTGCTGGATACTTACTACATTATGGTTTAATGCTGCCTTTCCAAAGATAAGCACAAACCACAGATAAATGATCGAAAAGTACAACTCCTTTACTCTATAATAAGTCTAACTAAGCAGGCTTTTCTTGGGTTGGCTAGAGGTGTTTTTTGGAGAGAGTAATGAGAGTGTTTAATTTAGAAAGGAAAGCTTAGTACATGTGTACATTCTACATTTTGTTAGTGGCTATTTTTTCTTCTTCTATTTGTTGCCAAGTCATTAATACGCCTTTGTTAAAACTATTCTTTATTGAATACTTTAGTTGTAAAATTGAGCGACTTGAAAAGATGAAAAATATAATCATGAAAATTCTAATTGGGATATTATTTTTTGAAAAGAATAGAAGAGGAAAATTTATAAGTGAAAAAGTGATGAGACCTAAGAAGACCATTTCACATAATCGAATTTCAGCTAACATCTTTAAAAGCCGATATCCTTCACTTGGTAATTTTACCCTTACAATTGAGAGTAGTTTCCACGGTTCAGGAATGTCTTTGAATTTAGTTTTAATAACTTCTTTCTCTAGAAAATATCTTTCTGAATCTATAGTCTCTTGCTTTATGAAAAAGATAGTTCTAAAAAACTTTCGTTCCGACAACCATTCTGATGGAATCTTTAAAATTAGTGATACTAGATAAGAAAATACGACGATACCCAGTGTTGACCATAAGTTTAAGTAGTTGCTTATGTTAAAGTCTTTACTTCCTAAAAAAGAAATTACTGAACTTTCAAGTTCTTTATTAAAGAGTATAATTGTTAAACATGCGAATGCTAAAATGCAAATTGCAGGTATGATTCTAGCTATTAAGTCATAGAATATTTGAGGAATTACATTCATTCAATTAGCTGTTTTTAAAATTTCGTTAGATTACTAATTCTGAAACCAACACCATCTTTTCCTACCTGGTTCTTATTTTTTATAATTCTCTATCACTTTCTCGATCCAGCTATATTCTCTTAACTCTTTCAGTTTTTCCATCAAACTTTCGGGAATATTTTCTGCGCCCAATAATGTCCCTGATATTTGACCTGATATTGAACAGTTGGTATCTGTGTCTCCTCCAAATTTAATAATTCTATTATACATTTCCTCTAATCCAATTTCTGTTACTCTATTTGCCATCGCTATTGATAAAGGAACTGAATCAACCACATATCCACTTGTTCCATGTTTTCCGATCTTATCTATATTTGCCCCTAATTTATTCAACTCTATTAATCGATCTCTTACTCTGGTATCGGGAATCTGATCTATTATTATTTCCAGTAGATTTTCGCTTCCCGTCCATCTGCCTTCCAGAACCATTCTAATAGAAAGAACTACACTTAAGGCTCCAATGTACGCTTCTTCATTATGGTGAGTTATTGAACAAATTTCTCGTATTCTTGACCTTTTTATGCCGCTATAAAATGCTATTGGTGCTATTCTCATTGCGGCTCCATTCCCTGCTGCATATTCCCCTCTTCGACCAACTTGGCTCCAATGACCTCCTAGTTCCAACTCGCGCATAGCCTTCAATGTACTTGATCCAACTCCTACTAATTGTCTTGTTTTATAGAACGCTAAAAATCTGTTGGCTAATAATTCTGGGTCTCCTGCTTTGTCTTCTGCCAATACTTCACTTGTGATGAGGGTTAATTGAGTATCATCGGTAATTTGCCATTTCGGGATTGGCTTCTCAGGCTTTCCAAATGGATGAAACAATTCAGTGTCTTCTTTTAATGCATTTTCATAACCACTTCCATAAGCATCGCCTATTGCTCCTCCTAAAATGCATCCTGCAAATTGATCTGAGTTTGACATTATGCGGGCTTGGATTTTTTAATTAAGTAGAACGCTTTGGCTAAACGCAATAGCGGCGCATAGCCGCTATTGCTGTTTTAGCCTTTGCTCTGTACTCGCTTTTCTTCATTCTTTTCAATAAATTCAACTGCTCCTTAAACTAAAACAATACCCCCTTTACCGCTACCTCTTTTTCAACCAATTCTTTATCGCCCCATTGTTCCATTAGGTTGCGCTCAATTGTTTTGCTAAGAGCTGTCATGGGGGTGTCTTCCATACGATTTTCAAATGGGTCTTGTGTACGTTCACCAATAATGTCTAATGCAAGAAAGACGAATGAAATGAGAAACGAAATGGGTATCATCATCCAATCGAGTGCCTGTACAAGGACGAATGGTAAAATAGTAGCGTGAATGAAGATAAATATACGAGCAAAGTAACCATAATTTCGTGGCATTGGTGTATTTTTAATTCGTTCGCTGCGTCCCTGAATATTGTTGAATTCTACCAAAGTCTGGTCAAGCTGCATGAAACGGAAATCATTTATCCAACCTTTGTCTTGGGCAAATTTTAGATCTTTGCCTTGTTGCTGAATCAAAAAGTTTGGAGGATTATCTTTTTTCAAAAATTCGGTAAACTCATCAGCTTCCAGCAGATGTGCCAAGTCTTGGTAATCGTTGCTTCCTTTTATATATTCTTTTCTATTTCTATTATACGGATGTTTTTTTCGTAAAAAAATACGAAGGGCATGCACAAAAGCAGCGTGGCGGTCAATCATCCGTTTTTGTAAATCTTTGGCTTGCTGATTTGTCAAATCGCCATGATGAAAATCAAAAAAGGTGATAACTTGTCTGGCCCAAGCACGAGAGTAATTAACTAATAAACCCCAAATTTTGCGTGCCTCCCACCAACGGTCATAGGCTTGATTATTATTGAATCCTAAAAATATGGCCAAGGCAGTACTTAAAATAGTGATTGTATAAACAGGAATAGTTAAGTATGACAAATCAAAAATGTGAAATGCTACATAAACAGCAATGGCCAAAATTAGATAGTAAGATAAATGTTGCCAACTATACAGTAGGGTGAGTTTCGGATCGAGGTTTCTTCTTAATATCATGATGGAATTGGTTTAAATTTTTGAAATAATTGGATAGGAAAAAATCTTCCTATTTCCTTAAGAGTACTTTTGAAAAAAACATGAAACCATTAGGCAAGAGGTACTACATTAACCAATTCCATACTTCGTTGATATAGTTTTTGACGTGCCGTTGTATCATATGCTTGTGCATTTGCTCGTGAAATAGTCTTTCCATCCAGATATAGACCTGTTTTGCTGTTTAGGTGGTGAGAAAGCGCCACATATTTTGTTGCCTCAACACCTTGTCGAATAGATGCCATACCATATCCAAAGGCCTCAAGAGTCATTTTAGTAGGCATTAAAGTAGCAGGATGCAGGCTGTTAAGTGTGATGCCTGTGGATTCCAACTCTTTCGCTAATTCAAAACCAGACATTATCATTGCCAGCTTACTTTGACTGTAAGCATTTACACCTGAATAATTTTTTTCCAACATCAAATCTGAAAAATCTAAACGACGTTGTCCAACCGATGCCACATTGACAATGCGAACATTATTATTGGTAACTGCTGTGCTTTTCATTAGCGGTAATAAAAGTTGCGTCAATAAAAAAGGACTCAAGTAATTGACCGCAAAACGCAATTCATAATGGTCATTACTTAACTGCCTTTTCGACTGAGGTCCACCGGCTCCAATACCAGCATTATTGATTAAAATGTCCAAACGAGCTTCATTTTGTAAAAACCTGGAAGCCATATCTCGTACATTTTGTAAATCAGCAAAGTCACCGAGGTAAGTCGTCATCTCTAAATTGGGATGATTTTGTTGTAATTCCTTTTGAAGTGCTGAAAGCTTGGTAGCATTTCTACCGTGTAGGAGTAATCTAAAATTTTCTTCCGCTAAGTCTTGCGCTAACATTTTTCCCAGTCCGTCGGTAGCACCTGTGATTAAAACGGTTCTCTTTGTCATGTTAATTTATGTTTAATAATTAATCAATGACACAAAGTTATGAGCGAACCAGTCCCAACCTCTTACACATTCTTCGGTAGATATTGTCAATTTTTAAGTTGCTGCTTAAATTTTGTAGGCGTTTGCCCTCCTGAATGCTTCTTAAAGAATTTAGAGAAATGAGCAGCAGAGCTAAAATCTAAGGTTTCAGCAATTTCTTTAGCACTTAAGTTACTGTGCGCTAAATAATATTTGGATTCTAAATAAATACGTTGATGTAACCAGAAAATAGGACTTTGACCAGTTTGGTTTTTTACAATCTCAGACAGGTAAGGTGCGGAAATCAATAACTCATCTGCATATTCAGCGATCAATTTTTTCTCAATAAAAAATTTATCTACGAGTTTTTTGAACCGTCGTACCAGCGCAGATTGATTGTCCGTCTTTGGATTAGATAATTCTTCAACTACATTTTTTTGATAAAATCGTTTTGTCAAGAGGTGTATCTGTTGTAACCACGTCCAAATCAATTCATGGCTATCAACTTGTTGATGCTTTTGTTCTTTATAAATATTTTGGAATAAGTGTTCAAGCGTGTCAAAATCATCGGTAGAAAGCTGAAAAAGAGGAATGCCTTCATTTTGATAAAATGGCAGTTCGGATAGCCAATTTTGATTAATGCAGAACTTATAATAAAACTCAGGTGTGAAACAAATGTAGAAACCGTCAATATCAGTCGATAAATTGGTGAGTGTGTGAACTGTACTTGGGGCTAAAAAATGTATAGTCAAAGGCTGAATATCATATTCCAATAAGCCGATATTCTTTTTTGCGGTCCCGTTTCTATTCAACGCAACCACATAAAAATTAAGCCGATTGGGAGCAAACTCTTCAACCAATCCTTTATTTTCAAATATCTGAATACCGTGAGTTGTTAAGTGCCAACTGTCTTTAGCCGTTTTACGATGTTTAAGGCTGGCATTTTCAGTATCTATTTGAAGTATTTTATTTTTTCGATTCACTTTGTAATTTCTTTTTTGCTTGCATAGAACGTTTGCATATACGTCACCTTACTGCGTGTATCTGCATTGATGCTTTTAGTGGACAACTAATTTTTTTGCGTACCTGTTTTTCTCCGAGAAGACATAAACGTAATATTGGCCTTTGGGCATATTGTCGATGCTTAATATTTCTCCACAAAATCCTTCTTTTGTATAAATACATCTTCCGACTAAGTCAAATATTTTTACACTGACAGGATCCATAAAATGATCTATTCTAATTGTAAACTCGCCTTTTGAAGGGTTAGGAGATATCGTAAAATCATCATTCAGGTTTTCTTCCTGGAGTCCTACCGTGAGTGGCGCAAGTTTCATGACCCAGTAATCTATCATACCGTAATTTCCTCCTATGTCTCCATCATCTGATCTGGAGACACCTACCACAATGCATCCACCATCGGTAGTATATTGTATCTGAACGGCGACATCAACATCTGATCCACCATAGTTTTTTTCCCATTCTATGCTTCCCGTTATATCCAGCTTCAAAAGCCAGTAATCTCGCTGCCCATAATTTTCTCCTATGTCTCCATCATCTGACTCACTAAATCCTGCCACAATATATCCGCCATCAGGGGTTTGTTGAATGGGCATGGCGTAATCCTCAGAAGAGCCACCAAAGTTTCTTACCCATTCTATGTTTGGTTGGGCAGATATTCTATTGCTGGACATTAATATTCCGATTAGTAAAATAGAAGTGATTATGATATTATCATTTTTCATTGGATCAACTTTGTTTTAGCTTATTACTAGTTGTACGGAATTAACCTTATTCTAACGGTCTGTGAGGAGGCAGGCTCCTCCAAAGAACAAATCCCGGGTAAGCTTTAATGCATCTAAAGATAATGACAAACCACAAAAGCGACAATGACATATCGAAGCCCAAACAGTACCTAAATGACACCCCAACCCTCGCTTACACTCACCTTCTATCCTTCTTCGTCCAAGCAAGAATTTCCTCGACGCCTAGTTCCTGACTATCCCTAGCAATGATCATAAGTTGTTCTTTTAATGCTTCGATTAAACGGAGGCGTGCTTTAGAGGAAGAAGCATAAAGTATTTTCTTGAACTCACTAATGGTGAGTTGTTCAAAGTTCGAAAGTGGGCTGTGGGGTTTATTTAGTTTTCGCTTAACGGAGGCGAGCAGGTGGTCTAATAGCTTAAAGTGGCCGAGCTCAAAATGATAAAAGAGTTGCAAAATATTGGAGAAACGCTGTATGTCTTTGCGGTGATCGGTTTTAGGATGGTTGATAATTTGGTTTAGCCAAAAAAGAGCCTTGTCATATTGATCAAGAAGAAAATAAAGGACAGAGATGTTATAGTAAAAAGAGAATACTCGCGATGTGTTGATTTTGGCTAAGTACTTTTTGATCCCTACGGTAATTTCCGCAAGTGACGCTTCTGCGTGTTCCAACTGCTCGGTATTTAAAAAATACAATAACTCGTGATAAGCGGTGGCTTGAAAGGTTGCCGCTTCCTCGTGAAAATTTCGACTAGGTACGGCCTTTATTTTTTTGATCACCTCAAGGTAAACATCCCACTGCTTATTCGCAAAGTAGCAATTAAGAAGATTGGCTAAATGCAGTTTGTAAATATGCGGTTCTGCTTTGATGAAATGCGGGTGCGCTTCCCAAATGGCTATAGCCTTAAGATAGTGGGCCAATCGTTCTTCGGGGGCATGGTCCAATTTAGCAGCACTGGAATAAATACATTCTAAAATATAGGAAGAATAAAAAGACGATTTATCCCCTGTAGCGATCTCCGGTTGAAACAAATCCCATTCTTCCAATATGTTTTTTTTCTCCTCGGTCGAATAGCTATTCGTTCTTTCCAGCATGGCAAATTGATAATAAAAGGTGAACAACTCGGATTCGAGAGCAAAGGCATCATTAAGTGTTTTTACCTCTTTGGTTAGAACTTTTAGCTGGGTAGGTAATTGCTTCTTATCAACAGAAAAGAGATAGCTGATTTTCTTTTTAAGAATAGGAATCAATAGAGATAGTCGATGGTATTTAGACGCCAATTTATGGGCTTTATCCAGGGCTTTTTTAGCTTGGTGATACAAGCCTCTACTTTCCAGGAGCGTGACATCAATCATGCAGTTATAAATTTGCTGATCAATGTTTTTCTTGGAATGAAAAGATCGTAATGTTTTTAGAATGAAGTGATAAAGGTAGTTTTTGACAACGGCAAAACTATCGTACAATTTTTCATCTTTCTGCAGTTGTGCTTTAATACTTCGCTCATTGTATACGGACTGATGATCGATTAGATCAAACACTTTCAAGTACTTTTTC
The DNA here is from genome assembly GCA_028285085.1 of Saprospiraceae bacterium. Classification (GTDB taxonomy): domain Bacteria; phylum Bacteroidota; class Bacteroidia; order Chitinophagales; family Saprospiraceae; genus JAHDHW01. The sequence goes on from JANQQI010000077.1 coordinate 47,308, forward strand.
TCTCCTTTTTGTAATTGGCATTGGATTTTAAAGTAGCGTTTTTCGTGTGGAGATAAGCTTTTAATCAGCTCATGTAAATGGTCTGTGCCAGCCATGATAATCTATTTTACTGTCTTTGTGTGAAGTCGGGGATAAGAAATGACTTTGTTAGGATTTTAATAAAAATGAGGCACTTTTTAAAGTTTTTGCTAGGGTTTATCCTGGGTAAGTATTGAAGTGTATTGTAAAGTGTTTTTTGTTAGTGCATTGTGAAATTAAATTTATTATATGTGAATAAGATGATTTGAATCTCATTCTAAAACAGATGGAATCAGCATTTTAATTTCCCTGTTTTTTTTCATTGTATGGCAGGCTTTCCTGTCTGTATCTTCGACCTAACGAAGACCGCGAAAAAGTTGAGGTCTAGTTAATTTAAGCATCAACGCTAGTCCAAACGCTTTAAATAAAAGGAGGAAGCTGAAAATCCTAAAAGAGTAAGCATAACCCTAAAACTAATAATCATGAATGTAGGATTTAAACCCGATGGTACTTGCGATGTCATCTTTTCGGCTACCGAAGCAGAAATAACTGTTGAGCATCTGCAAGATGATGAAACAACCATAACGGACGTCTTCTCTTTTTTGGACACTTACTTACATATTCAGGTGAGGCCACTTGTCGAAGGTGATCCTAATAATCTGAGAAAAATTCTCAGTATACAAGAAGTGGCAGAACCGCTTGAGAATTTTTTAAGATTTAGCATGAGAAATACAGGTGGTCATCGCAACGAAATTGTCATTGAAAGAGAAAAACGTACGGATTGGTCTTGGGCCTTGAGATATATTGGCACTGAAGACACTAAGGTGGAAAGAACGACTCCGGTGAGCACTTGTACTTTTAATCTCGAAAATGGTACCGGATATGATGTAATTCTCCACAGCAGTCGTGTTGGGGATCACCAAGACATCTTCATCTTTCACAGCCGAAATTCATAGCACCGATTACTTTTGACCTAAGTAAATAACTCCTCTTTTAATCATGAATTAATTACTCATTTTAAAACAAATATTATGGCGACTATTTTTAATGGCCCAACGATTCGTTTGTTGGAGACTGGCCCCCTATTGCATAGCCCGATTCTACTGGAAGTAGCGTATACGATAAGATTTACCCCCATGGAACGTCTACTCGTGGAATATGGATTAAGCATTTTTGAATACATCCGATTTTACGAAGTGGATGATCCGGTGGCAGATGTTGACACCGATGATTTTATTAGCTGGCTGGAGCCTCGGGAGCCTATCCCCTCGGAAGAAATTCTGAGTAGTCCGACTAATGAATTGACCCGCGTTCGACAAATGCGATTTGATCGATCGGAATTGCGAGGCCCCGATGACGAGGAAACAAATACAAGAATGAGACAACTAAGAGCTCACGTTATCATCGGGCCTAGCCCAAGTGATCCCACTGAGATTTCCTCGGATAGTTCATTTACCAATATTATTGAGGTGAATACTTCTGAGGGTGGATTCGAAGTGGCGACTTTACCTTAACGGGAATCCTACGTTATCCGTGTAATTACGGATTTAGAAAGGAGTGTTACGCGAGTGGCGCTCCTTTTCTGTGCCTGGATGAGGCGAGAGGAGAGAAGAGAAAGCTTGAAATTGACATTATTTACTTCACGACCAACTCTCCGTAATTTGAACGGACTAACACTTGGCGGCCACTGTTTTGCTTTTGGAGGTAGGCTTCGATCAAACGTTTGGACCCTTTGTTGGTATCGCTAACGACTTTGAAAGATTGCGGTAAAACGAAATCGCTTTTTTTATTACCGCGATAAGTGAAATCCAGAGATTCCGGTAATAGGTATAGCATGGCGGAGCCAAAATCCAGCATGAGGTCAAGTTGCTTCAAATTACTACCGAGTTGTTTGATCTCCAAATCGCCGTAAGCGTTGTGAATTTCGCCAGAATTGAGAAGGGTACCGATAAGAATATCGGTACCTTGAGCATGAAGATTAATATTAGTAATTTTCTTAATCGTAATGTCGCGACAATGGTTGAGCTTGAGCTGACCGTTTTGCCAATGGTTGACAAAAATGGGCGCGTAAGCCGCCGAGATGTCTGTGTCTTTACCATTGATGGTCTTGGCCGATAAAGACGCATAATTCAGATCGGCGTTGATATTGCGCAGGTTTTCGGCCAGGGTGACTTCGCCGTAGCGAATGTTGAGATGCAGCTTGGCGTTCTTAGGCAATTTGATGTGGATGCGCTTTTTAGTATTCGAGCGATCCTGATCAAAGTAGTTGAACTGCTGGAATTGGCTGAAGTCCATGGCGTCAAGCTGTTCGGTCATTTTTTTCAATTGTTCGGCATTCGCCTCTTGCCATTTCTGCGCTTGCTCTTGCATCTGCTTACTCTGTTCGAGCGCTCGCTCTGTGAGTTCTTCTATTTCCTTTTGTGTTTCCTCGTCAAATTTGAATTTACTCGAAAATTCGTCCGCCCAGGTATTCAGATCGGCTACCCACTTATCGGCTTCAGCGCGTGTAACATTCGTATTATATTTTGCATTGAGCTCTTTCAGATAAGCATCAGGATTCTCTTCGTACTCATCTCCATCAAAATTAATGTCCTTACCAAAAGGAGATTCGGGGAAGTCTTCATAATGCTCTAGATTACTTAGGCCTTCAAAATCGAAATCGGGCATATCGAATTGAAAATCTTCCATATCAAATTGGAAATCTTTCATATCAACCTCGAAGGGCTCCATGTTGAAGTCAAAATTGAAATTGGACATGTCAAAATCAAAGTTGAAATTCGTTTTGGAATTCACGTTGACTTTGCTGCTATTTCCGGTGGCTTCAAATTTCCAGTTGGCGAAAGCTTCTTCTAAATTTTCTTCAGCCTCCATGGTAAAGGTGACTTCGATCTCGTTTTTATCCCAGGTTTCAATGGTGACATTCGTATGGGAGGTATTGATGTGGACATCTGCCCCCTCATTGATGGTGAATCTCTCGGTATGCTGTTTGGTGTTGTTTTGCGCAAAGCTTGTCAGACTGAGCAAGCAAAGGACCAGCACACTAAATATTGCCAGATGATTTTTTGCCATGATTTTCTTTTTTTGAATGATTTAAATTCTTTTTCAGTCGATGTAGCAATTGCAATCGCATTTTTAAATTTTCGATCAGCGCGGTGATGGTCATATCGTTGACGCCAATCGTATTGAGCTCATAATTTAAATTATCGTATTCTTTGCCTAGCTTTTCAATTTGGACTAGGTAAGCATCCACCATTTCTTGCTCTTCCTCGGAAGTATCTAAACTCGCCAACTCGGCATTAATGGAAGAAATGAAATAGGTTTCCACTTTTTTTAGATCAGGGGAAAGATCCGAAAGGGTCAGCTGTGGCTTTTCTACAGCAGCAGGACTTTGGTTCGTCCTGGGCTTTCGCTGGTTCGTCTTGGGAGCTTCCTCGGGAGTAACCGCCACCTCTTCTATTGCATGGTTTTCTATCGGCGGAGTATTTACCGGAGGGGCTTGCTCAACAATGGTCGGCGTATTCGGGACTTGTGCTGTCCCATTTTGCCAAAAGTAGTACACACTCCAGCTGACCAGCAAAAAGATAACCGCCGCCGCTATTCCACGAATCCAAAAGACACCGATAGAACGCGATGGCTGATGTGGTAGACGATCCTCCAACTTTTGCAAAAAGCGATCTTCGTGGCCTTCGGAGAGCTTGGGCTGTGATCGCTGCCGCTCCTGCTCAAACAAATCTCTAATATCCCGAGCCATAATATTGCTGTTTTAAAAGTGTTTTTAATTTTTGCTTGCCGCGCATCAATTGTGTCCGCGATGCAATCACCGAGATGTCCAAAATTTGTGCAATCTCTTCGTGAGCGTATCCTTCGATCAGATAGAGCATCACCACACTACGGTATTTGTCGGGCAAGGTGTACATCGCCTTCTTTATCTCTTCGATCGATATGTTACTTTCGACCTCCCAGTCGTCGTCTTCTACGGGGGCTTCGGCGATAGAATCCTGTTCCAGTTGTCGCCTCTTTTTTTTGCGCTTGATGGCATCCAGCGATTTGTTGATCACAATTTTTTTCAGCCAGGCCCCAAAGGTGACCTCGCCCCGATACTGGGTGATTTTCTGGAAAGCATTGATAAAAGCTTCTTGGGTCACGTCTTCTGCGTCCTCGACATTATCCAGTAGTCGGTAAGCAATGCGAAACATACCTTCGCAGTACTGCTTGTACAACCGGAGCTGTGCACTCCGATTATTTTGCCGACATCGCTCAATCAATTGATGCTGTGCGCTAGAATCCATGTAATGTTTTTCCGAAGCTTGTTTGACCTAAAGACGATGGAAGGTGAATGGCGTTGCAAAAAATATTCTTGTTAAGTAATATTTTAAAAATACGACTTTAAATCTATTCAAAGGAAGGGGAAATGTATCGGATAGGTAGGATTAGGCGGGAAAGGAAAAAAAGAAGCCAAAGTCAGCTCTTTCGCGACTTTGGCTTTCCGGACTTCTCATATTAGGCAATTCAAAATGTTCCTGCTATTTCAGCCAGGGCATTATTTCAGCACCATTAGCTTTTTGGTCATCGACCGATTGTCTTCAGTAAGCAAGGTGACGAAATAGACCCCACTGGCTAAGCCGGAGGTTACAAAAGTGAAATTGTTAGTACCAAAAATGATTTGAATGTCTTGAGATTGAACCAGAGTGCCGTAGGCGGTGCTCAGTTGTATATCCGCCTTAGTATTGAGTTCGCTGTTGAAAACGATGTTTACTTGCTCCCTCGCCGGATTAGGGAATAACATGAAATCAATCGCCGAATCTTCTTCGGGTTCAACCGTCCTGGTGGTGCCAGTAGTAAAGGAGAAAAAGGTGGCTTCAGATTCATTTTCCCCACAGAGGGTGAGAATTTCTACCTCGTAAAGTGTATTGGCGGCCAGTTCATCCAGGAAGATGGAGGGATCGTCTACTTCGACTTCTTCGATCTCATCACCCCAGAGCAAAATCACTAGATAACCATCGGCACTTTCAACTGGTTCCCATTCTAACTCAATGAAATCTTCTTCCATTTCTGCTACAAAAACATCCTCCGGTGGCGGACAGAATTCTCCGCAGGGCGGATCATCACAAGGCTTGACGACGAAAGATAGATTGAATTTGACTTCGGCTAGGCCAAAGCAGTCACCACCCCAATTGGAGGTCGCGGTGATGAGCACGTATCGGGCCGTTTGCCCGGCAAAATCAAAGCCGGGAAATCCACCGTAAACGGGTGTTTCGGGCGCTTGCGGAAATTCAAAGGCGCCCAACTCTGTCCATTCCACCCCGTCAGTGGAATAATCCACCGTGACGTTTCGGAAGCCATTATTGGACTGTCCGCTGGCGTTGGTATTCCAAATGTGGGTTTTGGACAACGTATAGATTTCGCCCAAATCGTATTGAATCCAATGACTCGCATCTCGGTTAGGATTGGGATTGGGGGAAATATCGCAAGAGGTCCAGGTGTTGTCCCAAATACTCATAGATGGTTCTCCGCATTGCGCGTTCAATTGGAGCGCGAAGCAGCTTAAAAGGGCAAGTATTAAGAATCTCATTTTTATCGTTTTTATCAGGTGCAAGAGTTTGGAAAAGGTACTCCTGTATTTAGTGAGAAAATGGATGGAAGATGTCGTCGGTTGAAACAAGCGAAGTTCTGATTAGACTTGCATGAAACCGATAGGTGGACTAGTGCTCGGGCTGTAAAAATTGAGTAGGTTGGGGAAAATGTTTTGCAAATCGGTATTTGAGACCCCAAACCATTGTGCCAGTTCAGCAAAGTACTCATCCGTCGAAGTAGTAGGAATTAAGACCCCGTTGCCCACATCCAATGAGCTATCCAGAGCTAGCGTAGGATACTCTCCGAATATCTGTCCACCGTTTACTGATCCACCCATGACCATCACATTACCACCCCAAGCGTGATCCGTTCCATTACCGTTGGAGGTCAGGGTACGGGCAAAATCTGAGATCGTAAAAGTGGTGACGTCGTTGGCCAATCCGAGTTCCTCCATCGCTGTGTTGAATTCATTCAGAGCCTGACTTACCACCGCGAGCATGGCATTTTGGTTATTCAATAATTCATCGTGATGATCCCAACCACCGAAGGTGACAAAGAAGGTCTGTCGGCACACATCCAGAGTATCTTTAGCGGCAATGGTCTTGGCAATCATGTTCATGCTCTGCGACAAATAACTGGGCGAAAAGGTGGTGTTTAGATTGACCCCACTAATCGCCGAGCTGAATAACTCGTGCGTATCCTGCGCATTGCTAACCACGTCCGCGTAGGTCTTTTTGAAAATATCGGTGTACTGCTGTTCCATGAGACTACTGACCGCCGAAGTCTTAATCTGATCGATAGCCGAAGGGCCGTCGTAGCCATTAATGCCGATACTGCCGGTACCGCTTGGTTTAATGGTGTATTCCGCGGTGGTGTTTCCCGATTGAAATACATTTCGGCCGGAGAGCGAGATGCTCATGGAGATATTTTGATTGTTATTCATGCTCTGCAGAATGTCGGCCATTCGGCCTCCCCAACCGTAGGCCGACCGACTCTGCGGAATAGATGTTTGCCATTGCTGAATTTGATCAGCATGAGAAAATAAACCCAAGGGTAAAGTCACTGCACCATTGTTATATTGTGCTAAGGTCGTCGGTTCGATCAGCGTACCAATATTAGAAATGAAGGACAAGCGCCCGGCGTTAAAAAGCTGCTGCACCTCCGGCATGGCGGGGTGTACCCCCAGAGGTGGTGCACTGCCACCTAGTGGCGTGAGATTCAATAAGGTGTTTTGTGCCAAAGCCTGATTGGAACGCGTAGTCGCATAGTCCGCATAAGCGGAATTCTCAGTTGGCACCAGCATATTAAAAGAATCATTACCTCCGGCCAGTAGAATGCAGACGAGGGCTTTATAGTTCCCGGTCGCGGCGTTGGCTTGCTTTGCGGTTCGGGCCGCGGCAGCATTGGCCATTCCTAGGTTAAAAAGCGTAGAGAAAAAAGTCGTAGTGCCGATCGCTGCGCAGCTTGCGGTGCCCAGAAATTTTCGGCGATTCATTTTATGTTTTTTATTACACATGGTGGTCTTTTTTAGCAGTGAAGTAAGGGTTACTTGAGGATAGCGTAATCCGGGGAAATCAAAACCAGATAAATCGCCAAGTCTACTCTTTCGGCGGGATCCGTCAAGGAAGTGATGGCATCGATAATGATGGTCTTGGTGTTGTCTGACAATTGCCCCGCCGCGAGCAGGATATTGAGCCGATCTACTAGCGCGGTGGGATCATTGGCAATAGCGATTTCTGCAGATAAATCAACGATGGCACTAGCCTCTTCTTCCTCGGGGTCGTCTGGATTGGCTTCGAAAACCATAGGGGCATCTCTAAATACCCAGTCATCTACTTTATTGATGTAGCCAATGGAGGTCGAAGAATTGTGAATTTGAAAAACGGGAGCAAACAGGTCTTGACTAGCAATGGGGCCGTTCGGTTGAAATTCCGGCTGATAAAAATTAAAAACGCTGGGCGAAAACAAAGGAATTTGGCCCGTGCTACCGTGCCAACCATTCATGAAGGAATTGAATGTTAGCTCGATAGGGGCGACATTGAAAGCGGATAGAAAATTAGTATAGCGGATGATAGGTTCTCTTAGTTTGCCACTCGTTGGTTGGTTGATGGCATTACAATCTCTGGCCTCCGGGTCCAACAAAATGGCTTTCACCACAGCTTGCATATCACCCCGGATGCCCTGACCGTTGTCATTGAAGACCTCGGTGATACGTCCAACAAATTCGGGGCTCGGATTGGAGCTGATCAGAAACTGGATCATCGCTTTGCCGATGAACGGACCGATATTAGGATGGTTGTGTAAATTATCTATCGCATCACTGAAATCTTGCGTCCCACTTTGGCCGGCCGGCACCACTTGTCCATTGAGCAAATACTTGGGCCCCGTTTCGTGGTACTCCGGATACAACTTCATCGGAATAGTTGCCGCTTCCGATATATTTCCTTCGCTGAATGCACCCCATGCGCCTTCGGGATGTCCGTCGCCAAAGCCCGTAAAGACCTTTGCGAATTCCCGGATATCATTATTGTTGTAAGTCGGAATGAAATTATCGTCGCCATCCAATATTCGCGTGCCGTCGGGATTGAGTTCGTAAAGGCCAATCGAAAATAATTGCATCACCTCTCGGGCGTAGTTTTCGTCGGGGTGAATATTATTGGCGGGATCAGATTTGGGGTTGTTCATATGATTGAGGTACAAGCCCATCGAAGGGTGTAAGCTCACATCATTTAATAGATTGCGATAATTGCCAAAAGCGTGTTGGCCGAGCACGTCATAATAAGAGGCTGATAATTGACCAATATCTTCGAAAAGGTCACTGCCAAAAGCGGAGATGACAAAGATTTGGCTCAAGGCATAATTGATTTTATGGCGCAGGGCGTCAGGATTCCGCATGGATTGTTCCCACCAGGCCGAGCGGAAAGTATACATGGATGCGGTGATATTGCCTTCGTCATCGAATTCGGGCTCCGTGTTAGCTACGGCGAGCATGTGATCCATCATCGATAGTCGGGGCAAGCTAAACTGCTCGTCCAACCAGGCTTCGTACCCCATCGCGGCCGTCATTTGGATCATTTCGTAGTTGTATCCCAGCGTGGCTTGCGCCAAAAAGCGCGAAGCATCGGCGAGTGCATCGGGATTAGTAACCGGGAAGCCATCAACGGAGGTACTACCGTCGTTGTTTGGATTTTGATCATGACTAGTGGTGACGGTCACTCCGATATTATGACCAGCGCCGACATAGTCTGTGTAGGTTTGGGCATTAACCAAACAACATACAAAGCAAGAGCATAGGAGGATGAGAATTTTGTTTTTCATAAGGCTTTTTTTTAGAGTTTGCAGCATACTTCAGACTGGTGTTTTTTAATAGAAAGACTAAGGCCGATTTTACCCTACCGGGTTTTTGAAAAAAATCTGAAGACATACTTTTTTAAAATCGATATTTTATCCCTGCACTAAGGATACCTCGAGTATAAGGCAAAAAGGTGCTGGCGTTTTCGGCTTCATTGCGCCATCGCTGTCGGTAGTTCGCTTGAACCATGATAGACCAATGGGCATCGAGGGCATAGTCGAAGTTGAAGCTGGCCCGTAAATATTGGTGTCGGAGTAAAACGCTGGAGGTTTTGCTGGCTGATAAGTGCGTAAATTGACGGAAGATGCCTTCAATCTTCCAGTTGGCTGAGACTTTGCCTTTTTTTAATTCCATCTTGATATAAGGCTGCCACTGTTGGTAGCCAAATCTTTGATCCCGGATATCTTGACGATTTTGCCATAGCAATCCGGTTTTCCAACGCAGCGCTTTGTTGAACGCAAATGAATATTCGACTTTTGCGGTGAGGTATTGCCAGGTGCGATAATTAATGATGAGCTCTGCGAATTCTTCCTCTTCTTCCATGTCTTCCTCCTCCACATCTTCAAAAATCCATCGCTCATCCACGTACTGCCTGCGGGTGAAGTCAAATTCCAGGGATAAATAGTTGGAAGGCTTCCCTTTTCTTTTGAAGCGTTGTTTCGTTTCGGCATTGATTTGAAATGCATTATAACGGAGGCTCCGATCTTCATCGGAGAAATAGGCTTTTCGGAAGAAGGTCGCCCGAAGTTGAGATTTGTTGTATTTAAACGGTCGGAACTTTACCCCAAGATCTGCTTGTCCCCGATTGTAAGATTGTGGTGGGAGAAGCACATTGGTGTCGTCAGGAATACGATTGGTTTGGTATTTTAAGAATCGACCTTTAAAGAAAATCGCCGTCTTCTTATTGATTGAATAAGCATATCCGACCTGGAGTTCCGGACGAAATAAACTCGCTGTGGATAACTCAGGAAAATACGCATATCGACCTCTGGCTTTGAAGCTCAACTGATGGGCCTTTATTTCCTTTTTCCAGCCGACTTGCATACCAAAGTGCTGAAAAAAACCACTCTGTACCGCCGAACTGGTATCTCCTTCTTCAGAAATGAAAACTCTGTTTTCGTTGGCATTAAATATATTGTATTCGTAGCCACTACGCGTATCGAATTCGATCTGCCACGGACTTTGGGCCTGCGCAAAAAGCGGCAGGAAGAGTATTAAAATTGGTATTCGTTTCATGGGTGACCTATTTTGCCGGTGTAATAAATAAGGTAATCTCTTGGACCTGTTTCGATTGTGCGAGGGGTATTTCGTCTGCTCCCGGTAATTCGATCACGACTTCCAATTGTTGCTGTTTCTGCATTTGGTGATTCGCGAAAGGAATACCCACAATGAGCAAAGCGAGGATCGCGAGATAGGGGAATGATGATTGACAATATTTCATGAGATTAAATTTTTATGTTTTTAAGAATAGGTTTAAGTCCTTTTTGATTAGCTAGCTGGATACCCAGCCCCGGGCGGACATTGATTTCCAAGACCATCGGCCCGGCATTTTTATCTAGAACAATGTCGACGCCGAGATACTGGAGCGGAAAAGCCTCGGAGGTTTGCCGAGCAAGCTGTAGAATGGCCGACCATTGCGGAATCTGTTTATTTAGAATGGGGCAGTGATTATCGGGATGGACATCGAAATATCGCTCTCCGTCGTAGGCCTTTTGCAGACAACCCTTTTGCATATCGATCCCGATGCCTAGCCCGCCTTGGTGGAGATTGGCCTTCCCATCCGATTTGTTGGTAGGCATGCGGAGCATGCTCATGACCGGCTGATCGTGCAATAAAATGACTCTGAAATCCGGTACACCGATTGGGAAGATCTCTTGGAAAAATGGATGTGGTTCAATACACTGCTCGATTAACACCTGATCACTGGAGCCCAAAGAATACATTCCCATGATGATGCGTGCCAAATGGGTGAAAATCTGCTGCTCCGATTTTTTCTTTCCACCACTGACCCAATCGCCATCGTCATCCTTTTTTAAAATCATAATCCCTCCACCTCCTGATCCATTAGCCGGTTTGATCGCTAGTTTTTGCTGATGATTTACGGTGGCCCAGATCGCGGTGATATCTCCAATGCGCTCGATTACTCCGTAGGTCTCCGGGCAAGCGATTTGGGCTTTGTGCAATTGTTTTTTACAGAGCACTTTATTGTCCGCAAGAGGAAAATGAATTCTGGGGTTCTTGGGATAGACGTAAGCCAGATTACGCTCGTTGATCCCCAGAATTTCATTTTCAATGCGTCGTCTTTTTATGAAATTAAACATACCGTTGATTGATTTTTGATGATGAACTGATAGGGCTGAACTAGCTGGCAAAGGCTGAAAATCTTCGATATTCCAGTACCCGCATACCGATCCATCGGCCGAGCAGGAGCATGAGTCCGAGAATCGATAAATAAAATTCCGGGTAGGTCAGGAAAAAGCCCACTAATAAAGTCGATTGAAAAAGAGGGATGCAAAGTAGAGCGATCAAAAAGGTGTTGCCGAGTATTTTCAATGCTTCGCCGAGATGTTCCTCGACCAGCGTTTTGGCGAATCTTTCAGCGGTGATTGACA
>JANQQI010000105.1 GCA_028285085.1 Saprospiraceae bacterium
CCGGCCAGTACCGGCAATGCCGATGGGCAAGCCACCGCGAAAGCTAGTGGAGGTACAAAACCTTACACCTATCAATGGGATAATGGCGAAGCCAACGAAAAAGCGCAAAAACTCGCACCCGGTACCCGCTCAGTCACCATTACCGATGCCGCGGGGTGTACCACAACAGCTTCCATCGAAATCGACGAAAATATTCTGCCGCTTAGCGTAGCCATCGAGCAGACCGCCGAAATCAAGTGCCAAGGACAAGCCGAGGCGGCATTGAGCACACAAATTAAAGGTGGGAAAGGGCCCTTCCAATATGCGTGGAGTGCCGCTGATCTGAGTGGCGAAGCGCCAAGTAATATCGCTGCAGGGGAGTATACACTCACCATTACCGATGGCGAAGGCACTAATGCCACCGCGAAAGTCACTGTGCAAGAACCTAAAACGCTGGAAGCAACGGCTATTGTCGACGCGCCAGCCAGTACCGGCAATGCTGATGGGCAAGCCACCGTAAAAGTAACCGGCGGAACAACACCTTATAATTTCAAATGGGACAATGGCGAAGCCAACGAAAAAGCCCAGAAACTCGCACCCGGTACCCGCTCCGTCACCATCACCGATGCCGCGGGGTGTACCGCAACGGCTGCCGTTGAAATCGACGAAAATATTTTACCGCTTAGCGTAGCTATTGAGCAGACCGCCGAGATCAAGTGTCAAGGACAAGCTGTCGCGGCATTGAGCACGCAAATCAGAGGTGGAAAAGGGCCCTTCCAATACGCCTGGAGTGCCGCTGATCTGAATGGTGAAGCGCCTAGCAATCTTGCCGCGGGGGAGTATACGCTTACCATCACCGATAGCGAAGGCACTAACGCTACGACGAAGGTCACCGTGCAAGAACCCAAAACGCTGGAAGCAACGGCTAGCGTTGACGCACCCGCCAGCACCGGCAATGCCGACGGGCAAGCCACCGTAAAAGTAACCGGTGGTACAACACCTTATAATTTTAAATGGGACAATGGTGAGGCCGACAAAAAGGCACAGAAACTTGCCCCTGGTACCCGTTCCGTCACCATTACCGATGCCGCCGGGTGTAGCGCAACGGCTTCTGTTGAAATCGACGAGAATATTCTGCCGCTTAGTGTAGCTATTGAGCAGACCGCCGAGATCAAGTGTCAAGGACAAGCCGAGGCGGCATTGAGCACACAAATCAGAGGCGGAAAAGGACCGTTTCAATATGCCTGGAGCGCAGCTGACCTAAACGGTGAAGCACCAAGTAATCTTGCTGCTGGAGAATACACGCTTTCCATCACGGATGCCGTGGGAACGGTAGCTACGGCAAATGTCAAGGTCAGTGAGCCACAAACACTAGTCGCTACCATCGCCGAAAACAAACGTACTTCGAACGCGGATAGCAAAGATGGGCAAGCTAAGTTGGATATAAAAGGAGGAACCCCTCCGTTCCAAATTAGTTGGGATAACGGAGAGACTGGGGAGGTCGCCAAAGAGCTCGCAATCGGCAACCACAGTGTCACGATCACCGACGCCAATGGATGCAGTACTAATTTGGAATTTGAAACCAAAAAGAAGATTCTACCTCAGTTGACACTTTCACGGCTCCAAAAAGGACAAAGGATCAGAATGGAGCAGTTGTTTTTCGAAGCCGATAGTTTCCGTATTACCACCGCTTCGATTCCCGTTTTGGATGAGCTGTATTTGTTTATGACCGAAAATACCTCCGTGGTAATTGAGGTTGGTGGACATACTAACAATATTCCCGAGACGGACTTCTGCGATTACTTATCCACAGAGCGCGCCAAATCGGTTGCCAATTATATTGTCCAAAAAGGCATCGATCCTCAACGTGTGTTTTATAAAGGCTACGGTAAACGAAAACCTATTGCGACCAATAGGACTGTTGAAGGTAGATCCAGGAATCAGAGGGTAGAAGTCAAAATATTAAGTTTGTAACTCCCCTGAGATGTCATTAATTGATTATATGATTGAAAAGTCATAAATTATCGAAAAAGATGCCGCTTGCCGCAATGAAAAGCAAAGCAAAATTGGCAAGCGGCGTTTTTTTTTAACACCTCTCCTCCGTAAGCTTAATTGCCTCGTCGATTACGACGAGCTACATTAATCTCTCTTTACTCTGAAGCCCAAACCATTAGTTTCAGACTATTTACCCATCCACAAATAGGCACTAGTCGTGGCATTCGCCCGCTATCTAACGAGAATTGGTTCCGCTTGATCATTTTGCATCGAGAACGGACTGGATAGTTATTGCCCTCACCTAATGAGTGCTCATTCTTTAACAATTGTATACATTTTAATTACATAACCCTCAAAATCCATTTTCATGAAAAATTTCAGTACCACTTTAACCCTTTTTGTTCTGGTTTTTGCTCTATCCTGGACTACACAGACAAATGCACAGCCCTCATCCCTTGCTCCTTGCTCAACCGTAGTCGGTAGCTCTTGTGTAGGCGCCTGCAGTCCGGTAGGAATCATCAACTACAACGTTGGACCACTCTGTCCCAGCCTTGTTGTTCCGCTTTGTGTAGAAACGACCAATTCCAGCCTGTGTCCTTCACACGCAGCCATTGCTAAGGTGTTTGTCAATGGTGTTTTGGTAGCAAGTGGAGACATCACAGCTACTGGTTCCAGTATTTCATTTTCTGCTCCTTGCGGTGCCAATGTTAAGGTGGTTGCCAAAACCAAACTGGTGAACCCAATCATTAGTTGCGTTTGGTTAGGAGAGGTCGATTTTGTGTTGAAACGCTAGTCGCATCTGTGATACTATAACACCAACTATTCAAGTAAAATCGGTTCTAAAGATCTTACTTTTAAGCCCGGAGGAAAATCCATTTCCTTCGGGTTCTTGTTTTTAACCGACAACGTTTCAGTATTTATACACGTTTCTTTCCCGTGAATTCAATCATTCTATCCTTTTTGAATTCCAGAGAATGCCTATATATTTGTAAATACGGAATTAGTTAGTTATTTCCTCACCCCCCAAGGCGGTCTCTGTACGGACCAAACAAATAACTCCAAAACGAATGCCTCCCTGTACACAAGCTTTTCTGGCTGCTGTGTGGTTATTACTTTTAATGTTACCAAGCAACAGTCAGGCACAAAACGACACCATTCCACCTCCCAAGAAGGACTCTCTTCAGACACCTTCTCCAATCGATACGCCTTTTCCAGGTCATAGTAGTTCAACCACCATCATCTACTCTGATGAGATCGAAGAACGCGGGTACGACCATCTCGATGAACTCCTTGCCGCAGTTGAGGGCGTTTACATTACTCACGATCGAACCTTTACCCAAATTGGAATGCGCGGCGTCAGCCCAACCAGTGATAATAACCAAAGGGTCCAAGTGCTACTCAATGGCCTGCCAATGAATAATCCCATGACGGGCCAGGCACCTTCGGGCTACGACCTCCGTGGAATCAATATGGAAGATATCGAACGCGTTGTCATCAAACGTAGTCCGGGAGGTATTGACCAAGGTAATAATGCTACGCTGGGTTCGATCAACATTGTCACCAAGAAGGCGAAACAAGGTGGTCGTTTGAATTTTGATACTGGCAGCTACGGCGAGCTGGATGGCGGATTTGCACTAGGGCAGCGCATTGGAAAGACAACCCTGGGTCTGACCGGCCGTTTGGCCAATATTAATGGACAAGAACTGTATATCCCCGGTGACAACCTTCTCGAAAAAGAAGCCGTTGACTTCGGTGGCCTGGGTTTTCAACTACAGCATAGTAAGTTCACCTTCCGGGCCAATTACAATCAACGGGACGAACAAATTGCCGGCCTACCCAATGAGCCGATTTTGATTGATACAGATGGAGAACCGGATACATTAGGCACGTTTTATTATTTCCGCAATCGCACTAGTGATCCGGGGCGCTTCAAAGATCGACAGCTTTATGTTGATTTTGGTTTTGCAAGTCCGCTTCGCGATAATCAGTTTATCGACATTCGTTTGTTTTTCAATTATCAAAAAAGTCAGACCGCTACTTTTTTCCGTGATAGCGAAACGGACGAGCTCCCACTCACCCTCGATGTACCTTACATTGAGTACAGCGTAGATGAAGAACAGGAAAATCTCTGGGCGGGCATTGCTTATCAACATCGTATTGCATTTAGTGCGTCGCATCAACTCCAATTTGGCACCCAGCTTTCGGCCACGCCGCGCAGTAAATTTAAGCAGGATGCGGCCCTGGTTCGCCACTTCGATGGAGATGATCTCATCACTGAAGATTTCTGGGAGGATGTTGTTGACTACTTTGATCAATTACGGGACCCTTTTGAAAATTACGATGAAAACTTCGCCTACTGGTCGACTAATTTCTTTGTACAAGACTTTTATCAATTCGCCCCTTTTCTGGCAGTAGACGCAGGGCTCCGACTAGATATTAATTCACTGACCGATCCGGTTCTGGCACCGCAATTGGCACTCATCATTACGCCTTTTCAGGAGCGGACGACTTTGCGCCTGGGCTATCAACGCGGCTATCGCCTACCCACTCTAGAAGAAACAGCAATTGTCCAGACGGATAATGCCTTACCCAATGATGACTTAAAAGCCGAAACCAACGATAGTTATGAATTGGGCATACAACAAAGAATTGGAGACAATACAGAAATTCACCTCACGGCCTACCACCAAGAGATACAAAATTTAATTGCAGGATCATCGATGACCAATGATCCACGTACTCAAAACAGTATTTTACAAAATACCGCTTTACAAAATGCGCAGGACAGCACGATTTCGTCGACCGGGATAGAAGGTGGATTGGGTTTCAAATTGAAAAATGGTATTAAGACTTATTTCAATTACAACTTTCAATTTAATCGAAAAGAAAAGCTAAATATGCCTTCTCCCCTTTGCAAATTTGGCGTGAGTCTTCCGTTTTTAACCCATTTCTCTCTCTACACCGAAGGGCAATATGAGGGCAGCCGAAGAAGCGCAACGGGGAATTCAACCTTATCCTTTTTTCTCTTAAATGCGAACCTCCGGGTTCAACCGAAATTAGCAGAAAGTCACCCCCTTGCGAAATGGCTCAATCGGGCCAGTTTTGCGTTTCGGGTTTTCAACCTATTCGATCAATTTTATCAGCACCCGGTTGATCCACGCCAAACTAGTCAAGGCCTCATTCCACAAAATGGCCGAGCCTGGCAAGGGCAACTCACATTCTTATTTTAACACCCAAACTCACGATAGAGCACCACTCAATCTTTTTGTCATGAAGACACTTCTACTCTTTATATCCGTTTTGTACTCCTGTCAATTGGTCGCTCAGGACAGCTTATCCACCCCCAACTGGAGCTTTGGCGCGGAAAAAGGCTACGTCCTCATCCAAGGGGATGTTGATGGTGGCAAAGGATTTGGATTTGGATTTTTTGCGCAAAAACACCTCCATCCTCTTTTCTCTGCCCGACTACAAGTCGGGATGGGGCAAGTGGAAGGCCTGGAGGAGACGCCACGTAACGACTGGGGCGGACAAGCCGTCTGGAATGGGACTTTGGATAGTAATATCGATTACGATAATGCGACGACCAATGATATTTACGCTAATTACAAAATGATGTATCAGAAGGCGAGTCTACAGGGCGTATTCCACCTCACGCAGTTCGCTTTTTTCAATAACCAAAGTGCTTTTGATGGTTTCCTTCTGGCGGGCATCGGCGGCATGCGCTTCGAAACGATGGTCGATGCCCTGGATGCCGAGGGTCAAATTTATGACTTCACCAAGGTGACAGCGCTCGAAAACCAAACTGAAGGACAAACGCTTGCTAATTTAAGCGCCGTGGTCGATAGCGATTTTGAAACCATGGTCACTAGTTCAGCGGAGTGGACGCCACAGTATCAAGTCGGAGCGGGCATCCAATGGCAGGTGAAAGACCAACTGGCGCTGAGCTTAAGTCATCGCGTCGCGTGGAGTGGCACCGATCAACTAGACGGCTATACGCTCAGCGGCTCTAATGACTTACAGCATTTCACGTGTCTAGGCGTGCATTATACACTATTCAAAGCGCCGCCACCACCTCGCGTGAAGGTGCCAATTTTGTTCTCTATCCCGGATATACCGTCTGAATCCTTGGCCATCATTTTTGAGCTACCAACACTCAACGCCATTGAGATACCGCTACCGCCCAAAGAAGAGAAAGTAGAATTGAGCGAAGAGGAGGCCACGGTTGTCCGCCGCGCTTTCGATAATCTGGAATTCGAAACCAGCAAAGCGGTCATTCGAGATGCTTCGTTCAGTGCTTTAGATGAACTAGCGATGCTACTTGCTAATCATCCCAATTGGAAATTGAAAATCGAAGGGCACACTGATGCCGTCGGAGATGCGGAGGACAATCTGGTCCTTTCGCAACAGCGCGCCGAGGCGGTTCGGGATTATTTGATGGGCCGAGGCATCGCTGGCGAGCGTTTCTCGGTGGCTTGGTTTGGGGAGACCCAGCCCATTGCGGATAATGAGACGCAGACCGGGCGACAGAAAAATCGACGGGTGGAGATGGAGATTGTGGAATGATGAAAGATGAAAGATGAAAGATGAAAGATGAAAGATGAAAGATGAAAGTTAGGGTCAGATATAGATGCGGGGTAGTGTTTTGGCCTGTTTTTTCAGCGCGGTTTTATGCGATTGAAATGAAGTTCGGTTTATTATAAACGAGTAATTAAACAGTTTTAAAATGACCATTATAGAAAACGATCACGGTTTTTTGCTCAGTACGGGCTCGGAAGATATCCAACTGAACATTGAAGGTTTTGGTGGTAAAGCAAATGCTGAATATCGGGATACGGCATTTAACATTCGGGTACATCCATCGCTTCTATTTTTTATCGTCAAGCGGTTTCGTGTGTTTAGAAACCAGCAGGAAATTGGCGCACTGAAACAAAAATACTGGGGCGGTAATTACAAAATCAGTCTTCAACAGGCTGGCCAGGAGAAACA
>JANQQI010000122.1 GCA_028285085.1 Saprospiraceae bacterium
TTGGCGCAGGGGATCAAGTTTGATCTCTAGCGTTAGGGAGAGTGGGTGGGGAACACCTGATCACCCGATTTAGAATCGGGTGATCAGGTGTTCCCCACCCACTCTCCCTAACGCTAGAGATCAAACTTGATCCCCTGCGCCAAAGGCAAATCTTTACTGTAGTTGATCGTATTGGTTTGGCGGCGCATGTAAGCCTTCCAGGCATCAGAGCCACTTTCGCGGCCACCACCTGTTTCTTTCTCACCACCGAAGGCACCTCCAATTTCTGCACCACTGGTTCCAATATTAACATTAGCGATACCACAATCCGAACCAGCCGAAGAGAGGAAATACTCCGCTTCGCGGAGGCTATCGGTCATAATGGCTGAAGATAAACCTTGTGGAACGTTATTTTGCATGGCGACCGCATCGCTAAGCTCACTGTATTTCATCAGATACAAAATCGGCGCGAAGGTCTCGTGCTGCACAATCTCGTAGTGATTTTCCACCTCAGCGATACAAGGTTTGACATAACAACCACTGCCATACTCATCACCTTTGAGGACACCGCCGGCAACGACAAACTTACCACCTTCTGCTTTCACACGTTTAATGGATTCAAGATAGTTATCCACTGCTGCTTGATCGATGAGCGGTCCAACGTGATTTTTCGCATCAAGGGGATTACCAATGCTGAGCTGACGGTAGGCCCGAGCCAGTTTCTTTTTGACTGTATCATAAATGCTATCGTGGACAATCAAACGGCGAGTGGTGGTACAACGCTGACCGCAGGTGCCCACCGCACCGAAGAGTGCGCCGGTAAGTACCAAGTTGAGGTCCGCATTAGGCGTTACAATAATTGCATTGTTACCTCCAAGTTCCAATAGGCTGCGTCCTAGACGCTGAGCAACTGTTGCCCCAACGATTTTACCCATGCGAGTACTACCCGTAGCCGACACCAAAGGCACGCGACCATCTTGGGTCATGTATTCACCGACACGGTAATCACCATTGATGATACAACTAACGCCTTCAGGTACTTTATTTGCTTTTAAGACCTCGTGCAAGATATTTTGGCAAGCTACCGCGCACAAAGGTGTTTTTTCGGAAGGTTTCCAAATACAGACATCTCCACATACCATGGCAATCATAGCATTCCAAGACCAAACGGCTACCGGAAAGTTAAAAGCCGAGATAATGCCCACAATCCCCAGCGGATGCCATTGCTCGTACATGCGATGTGATGGTCGCTCAGAGTGCATTGACAATCCATATAGCTGACGCGACAAGCCAACAGCAAAGTCACAAATGTCGATCATCTCTTGTACTTCACCCAACCCCTCTTGCAGGCTTTTACCCATTTCATAGGACACAAGCTGCCCGAGTGGCTCTTTGTATTTACGTAAAGCCTCGCCGTACTGACGCACGATTTCACCGCGCTTAGGCGCAGGAATATCACGCCAAGTCAAAAAGGCTTTTTGCGATGTTTTGATCACTTTTTCATATTCCTTCTCAGAGGTCACACTTACACTACCAATAAAAGCACCGTCTACCGGAGAAAAGGATTCGATGTATTCGCCGGAGGCTGCACTTGATTTCAATCCAGTGCTCGTCCCGTCGTTTAATTTTTTCAGTCCGAGTTTTCTCAGAAACGTCTTTTTCATAAAGATCTTGGTTTTATTTCTTATTTCTATTAATAAAAATTCAATTTTAAAAGATGCGCAAAGGTAGAGAATTTCCGCTGAATACGCCTACGCAAAAGACAAGGAAAGGATGCACTTAGCGCTTAACGTTTTTTAACACCCTCCTCCTCCTTTTAACATCCCTTTAGACAATAGTTATGGAATGGAAAGAGTTTATATGCTCGGAATTTGAAACGTACTTATTTTCAAATCATCTTAACCATGAAGAAACCTAAAAACGGAAAGGCCATCCCAAAGAAACATTTGAGAAAACCAATTTTGAAGAATTAAGCAATGTAACCGACTATTACCAAAAGAGCTGTCCCCCGGGAGGCTCTTTTTCTTTTATCCTAAATCAACTCACCGGAATTAGTCTATAAACCTCAAGCATCTGTAGAACATTGAAAGCGGCTTTTTGAATATTGTCGAAATATTCAAGATATTGTGAAGTGATTAATCGGGTAACGCTCACAATTGACGTATGAGAAATCCAGTACAGACCATAGTAATGATTATCGTGGCCGCTTTTATCATTAGGGGACTTGGTTTGCCATTTATTATTATACCTATTGTTGCGCTCTACATTTGGATGCGCAACAAGGATAAAGAAAAAAAGGACCGACGCGGACAATTCAACCAAGATCGAGGTGCTCGTTCTGAAAATCGACGGCGCTACGATACATATCGAAAAAAAGACCGGCGTGATTATGAGCAAAGACGCGATACTTACCAACAGTCTTCTCCGCCACGTCCACGTACTCGCCCTAATCCCAAACCCAAGCCACGTCCTAAACCAAATCCTTACAAAAAATCGGGCGTTGATAAATACAAGGAGTTCGAATACGAAGCAGCCATTGAAGATTTTAAAAAGGCTTTAGAGATCGATAACAACGATATTCCAACCCACTTCAATATTGCCTGTGCTTATTCATTGACCGAGCAAAAAGATGAAGCGTTTTTCCATTTGGATCGTGCTGTGGCAATGGGTTTCAAAGATTTTGAACGCATCAGAACGCATGATGCCTTTGCATTTATTCGTATTCAGGATGAGTTTGAGGCTTTTGAAAAAAATAAGTTTCGCTTACCTAAAAAATCAGCCTCTGCCGACGTTCAACCGGATCTCAGCCCGGATTTGCTGGAGCAGTTACGTAAATTAGCAGATCTACGGGATCGGGGCATTCTAACCGAAACAGAATTTTTGGCACAAAAAGAGAAGCTACTACGCTAGTATAAATAGTTAGAAGGATCACGATAATTTAAATAGAAGAATGAAAAATAAAAATCTGGCGGCGGTCTTGGCTTTTTTCTTCGGCGTATTCGGCGTCCATCGATTCTATTTGGGACAGACCGGACTGGGTATCTTATACCTCGTATTTTTCTGGACCGGGATCACTGCCCTGATTGGTTTGATCGATGCTATCGTTTTCTTATCGATGGACCGAGATGAGTTTGATGATAAATACAACCGCCGTTATCTCAACCCAGATTTCAACCGCTACGATACCGACTACCGTCGTCAGCGCTACCGAAATCGTCAACGCTACGACCGCGATTATAGCCGTGATGCGCGGCAGGAACGCCGAGAACAACGACGTGTGGAGCGCACACCTCCGCCCCAAAGACGGCGACCACCTATCGAAAAAACGCATATTCCACAACGACCTAAGTCAAATCCCTATCGCAAAAGCGGTATCGACAAATACCGCGAATACGATTACGAAGGGGCGATCGAAGACTTCAAAAAAGCACTTGATATCTCGCCACGCGACCTGGCCGTACACTTCAATCTTGCTTGCGCCTATTCTTTAATGGAAGAAAAGGAAAATGCCTTTTTCCATCTCAATCGTGCCGTTGAATATGGCTTTGTGGACTTCAAGCGCATTCAGGAACACGATGCATTGGCTTATTTGCGTATTCAGGATGAGTTTGATATTTTTAAAAGAAATGGCTACCGGCTCGATGTTGCGCCGCCAGCAGATAACAATATCCCAGTTCCTCCGGCCAATGAGATCCCAACTAGTGATGCCCCCACCCCGCTCAACGATGACAAAGAAGATTTGCTCGCGAAGAATAATAATTTGTTAGAACAAATTAAGCAGCTCGGCGAATTGCGTGAAAAAGGATTACTTACCGACGAGGAGTTCGAAATGCAGAAAAGACGATTATTGGATTAGTTTTATATATATAAAAATAAAAAAGCCTTGGTCCCGAATTTGAAACCAAGGCTTTTTTTTTGATTTGTCAAATTTGCGTGGCTAGCTAGTAAGCGCGCTTATCGTTATTTTCCATGTAATTGATAAAAGCTCGATTGACTACCCGATTGCCCCCTGGCGTCGGATACTTACCCGAGAAATACCAGTCGCCGTGATTATTCGGACAAGCTTGGTGTAATCCCTCGATGGTTTGATAAATCACCTCGACTTCAGGCTTAATGCCTTTGGGCGTGATGATTTCGGCAATTTTCTTGGAAACTTCCTCGTAAGAAAAGGTCTCATAAAGGGCAATCACCTCGTTCTTGATCTTGTCTTTAGGCAGCAGTTCTTGTGCTTTACAGCGCTCGTAAGTTTCCTGCAGCAGATGCTCTTTGTTATTCTCTTTAAGAAGTGCCACCAAAGCTTGGAAAGCAACGAATTCTTTCATGCGTGACATATCGATGCCGTAGCAATCCGGAAAACGAATTTGTGGTGCGGAAGATACAATGATGATCTTCTTCGGACGAAGACGCGATACAATCTGAATGATACTATCCCGGAGCGTCGTTCCTCTTACGATTGAGTCGTCTAGCAAGACTAAAGTGTCTTTATCATTTTCCACAATGCCGTAGGTCACGTCATAAACGTGTGAGACCAAATCGCCTCGCGAAGAATTATCCGCAATGAAGGTGCGCATTTTCACATCCTTTACGACTATTTTTTCCACCCGGGCACTCAGCGATAGAATCTTTTCTAGCTTCTTAGGCTTGGTAATATCTTTACCTAAAGCGAGAATCTTCTCTTTTTTGTAATCATTGAGTTTTTGTTCCATCCCTTTCACCAAGCCGTAAAACGCCGATTCTGCGGTATTGGGCACAAAACTGATCACTGTATTTTTGAAGTCGTAATCCACGGACTGCAGAACCGGCTCAGCCAGCTGCTCTCCCAAACGCTTGCGCTCCAAATAGATATCCCGATCTGTTCCTCTGGAAAAATAGATGCGCTCAAATGAACAAGCGTTACGCTTCAGCGGCTCGACCACTTCCTCTTCACTGACTTGGCCATCTTTTTTGATAATCAGGGCATGACCACGCTGAATTTCCTTAACCTTGGAAACGTGTACATTGAAGGCCGTTTGAATGGCCGGACGCTCCGAAGCCACTACCGCTACCTCATCGTTGGCGTAGTAAAAGGCCGGGCGAATCCCGGAGGGATCACGCAGTACAAAAGCGTCTCCGTGACCGATCAAGCCAGCCATGACGTAGCCGCCGTCAAATTTGCGGCTGGCACGGCGAAGAACGCGTTGCACATTGAGATTTTTGACAATGAGTCGATTCAGCTCTTCCGTTTCGTAACCATCAGGTTTATACCAAGTGTGGAGACGGTCTACTTCATCATCCAGAAAATGTCCAATTTTCTCCAGCACCGTTACCGTATCTGACTTTTCCTTCGGATACTGCCCGAGTTCGACTAGCTCATCGAATAATTCATCGACATTAGTCAGGTTGAAATTACCGGCAACCACCAAATTGCGGCTGATCCAGTTATTCTGCCGTAAGAAAGGATGGCAGGTTTCAATCGTATTATCACCGTGGGTACCATAACGCAAATGTCCGAGTAGCAATTCGCCGGTATACGGCATATGCTCTTTCATCCAGCTTGCATCCTGAAGTTGCTCCGGCGCAGTGCCCCGAAAACGACCATATACTTGCTTAAATAAGTGTTCGAGATAATTCGGATTATTCGATCGCTTGCGGCTGATATAACGAGTCCCGGGCGCAGGATCGAGCTTAATGGTGGCAATTCCCGCACCGTCTTGCCCGCGATTGCGTTGCTTTTGCATGAGCAGCCGCAATTTGTTCAGGCCATAGAGAACCGTTCCATATTTTTTTTGGTAAAAATCCAGAGGTTTAAGCAGACGAACCAGCGCTATACCGCACTCGTGCTTGATTTGATCGCTCATCGAATAGTTGTCGTGTAATAAGAAAGTGCAAATATAGGTCGATTCTGAATGACCGACAAAAATTGTTCTTCCTTGTTGGGTACAAAAATAAAAGCTTTACAAATACACTTTAAACTATGGGGAATTGCTCTTTTGTAAATCCACTGAGACCTAACGAACAAATAGGATTTGTCAAAAGTTTTAAAATCAACACACCAATTTAAGGTTACTTTTAATCCTATAGGTGAAAGATCAGCGTTTCTTAGTCACATTTACTCATGCAAAGCAAGCTAAAATTCGCCGACTGTAAGCAATTAAGAGTGCTTTAGACACCGCTTTAGTCGGAAATCCAACATATCCGTGAAATTTGTAGAAATTTCGTATTTTTAAAAACATCTTAAATACTTTATAATTGAAGTATTAAATTGTCAAATAGAATTATTCAAAGCTGTTCATTCAGTGTGTTCAATACTAACAGATTGATAATTCTCTTTGCCTTTCAACCATTTTAATTATGGCTTTATTTCGTTTCACCAAAACACCGAAACATCAGCGTTTCAGCTACAAACCGCGCTACTGGAACCCAGACAAAGAGGATCTTGAAAGACGAGTAGCCGCAGCGGAAGACAACAAAGGCGTCTCTCCCGAAGCGATGAAATATCGCATCGGCACCAGCATGCGTCGTAGCTATCGGATGGGAAAGCATCAACGCTCAAGCTTCAACTGGCGATACAATTTACTACTCGTTGGTATAATCGCGACCTTGGTGTTTGTTTCGTATTACATACTTACTGTATATTTGCCGGAGATAAAGGAATTTTTACGTTAATGAAGGCTTAGCCTGCCGCTTAAGCCCTTCGCACAAGCAGAGGGTAAAAAAGTCGAGGATGTGGCTATTCCTGAGCAAGTTGTCAAACTGAAAAATATATGGCTGATATCATTCAGCTCTTGCCCGACTCGATTGCGAATCAGATTGCTGCCGGAGAAGTGGTACAACGACCGGCTTCCGTGGTGAAAGAGTTACTCGAAAATGCGATCGACGCGGGCAGCGCAAAGATTAAGTTGATTGTGAAAGATGCGGGTAAATCGCTCATCCAAGTCATTGATGATGGTTGTGGGATGTCGGAGACTGATGCCCGCATGTGTTTTGAGCGCCATGCGACTTCGAAGATTCGCAAGGCCAATGATCTGTTTGCAATTCGGACGATGGGATTTCGTGGGGAGGCAATGGCTAGTATTGCCGCCATTGCACAAGTCGAATTGCGGACCCGCCGTCAAGCTGACGAATTGGGAACGCGAATTGTGGTCGAGGGAAGCGAGATCAAAGTCCACGAACCTTGCCAATGTGCAGCAGGCACCAGTATCAGTGTCAAAAACTTATTCTACAACGTTCCTGCACGTCGCAACTTTCTGAAATCTAATACGGTAGAGATGCGCCACATCATGGATGAATTTCAGCGGGTGGCGCTGGCCAATCCAGATTTATTCTTTTCTCTACACCACAACAGCTCGGAATTATTTCACCTGACACCCGGTAAATTACGCCAGCGTATCGTCTCCGTTTTTGGAAATAGCTGGAACAAACGTCTGGTCCCCGTACAGGAAGAAACCGACATCATTCGCATTACCGGCTACGTTGGCAAGCCAGAATTTGCCAAAAAGACTCGTGGAGAGCAACTGTTTTTTGTTAATCAGCGCTTCATCAAGAGTGGTTATCTGAACCACGCCATTATGGGCGCCTACGAAGATTTGTTACCAAAAGATACTTATCCTTTCTACGTCATCTTCTTGGATATTGATCCAGCCAGAATCGATATCAACGTGCATCCAACGAAGCAAGAGATCAAATTTGAAGATGAAAGATTGGTGTATAACTATCTGAAAGTGGCCATCCGACACGCTTTGGGACAGTACAGCATCACACCTACCCTAGATTTTGATCAAGAAGTTAACTTCACAAATTATACTCCTAAAAGCGCGCAGCCTGCGCAGCCAACTGTTAGTTCATCCGGTGCCCCGAGCACACCTTCAGTAAGTAAAAGCGGTGGTACACCCTCGGAGTCACGCCGCGATAAAAACAACCTAAAGAACTGGGAGCAACTCTATCAAGGACTGGAACAATTCGATACGCCCGCCGAGCAAGATACGACGCAGGGGGAGCCATTGACCATCGAGAGCAGCTGGTCCGAAAGTGGTAGCGAGGCAGAAACTTCGTCGAACCAATCTTCGATCAAGTCTCCCTATCAGATTCATGGGACCTACATTGTCAGTCAAATCAAATCTGGTTTCTTGCTGATTGACCAACAGGCTGCTCACGAACGCATCCTCTACGAACGTTATCTGGCGATGCTGGAGCAGCAACAGCCCAAAACCCAAAAAGAGCTTTTTCCTAAAACCATTACGGTAGCCCCAGCGGAGGTGGAAATGCTCCAGTCAATTCTACCACAAATCAACCAATTGGGCTTTGATATTCAGGAATTCGGACAGGAGACCTTCGTAGTGCACGGTGTTCCCGCGGAAATGGGCAGTGGCAAAGATTTGCAAAAAATGATCGAAGGCTTGCTGGAGCAATACAAGAGCAATCTGGATCTCCAGCTAGATATTCACGACAATATTGCCCGAGCCATGGCCCGAAGCGCCGCTATCCGACGTGGCCAAAACTTGATGGCTACCGAAATGCAAGCCCTCATTGACCAGCTCTTCGCTTGCTCAATCCCCTACAAAAGTCCATCCGGTCGCAATTGTTTTATTACCTTTGAACTGGAAGATTTACAGAAACAATTTGGCGGCTAAGACCGGGCAAAGAAAATATTTACACGTATTCAAATCCTGCCCTTTAGTCGAAAAATGAGAAACACTCGTGTACTTTCCGACCGTAATTCTCATCTTTTTTATCTTCTTAGACGTTGTAAAAATTACCGAACCAGAGTCGTTAGCGTACAAAACGATGATCTGGAATACAAATATGTTCAGCTATGCTTAGAATCACCGATGTAGTGAAGCATCTGTTGTTGATGAATGTTATCCTCTTCTTCGGCACCCAACTGGCGCTGGGAGATGTAGGAAATATGGAAGCGAATCAGTTAATTAATGCGGATAACAGCGAATATTTTTGGGAGTGGAAACGCTATATCCTGGCCTTGTTTATGCCCGGATCAGCTTATTTTCAACCCTACCAGATCATTTCGCACATGTTTATGCACGCGGACATCACGCATCTGTTCTTCAATATGTTTGCGGTGTTTATGTTCGGCCCACCCCTCGAAAATCTCTGGGGTCCAAAACGTTTCCTGATCTTTTATTTTGTGGCCGGTTTGGGCGCGTTGATTCTCCATTTGCTGGTGGTTTACTTTGAGATCCATTATTTCGGTGCAAACCCATTGCGCGCCAATATTCCAATGCTAGGAGCTTCGGGAGCGGTATTTGGCCTTTTAGCGGGTTTCGGGATGAAATTTCCGAATTCCACCATCATGCTACTCATTCCGCCAATCCCAATGAAAGCCAAATATTTTGTACTTATTTATGCCGGCTTGGAGTTATTTTTAGGTATTGGCGGATTTAACACCGGAGTAGCGCACTTTGCACACCTGGGTGGCGCACTTTTTGGATTCTTACTGATACTATTTTGGCGACGATCCAGACCAGGTTGGTAGCCTTTAGGTTGAAAAAGAAATTTAGAGTTCTTATTTTTAAAACGTATTAATAGCACGATCAATGTTCGCCTCGATTTGGGATGATGTAAAAAAGCAGTTTAGTTATGGTAATATGGTGACCCGGATTATCCTGGTCAACGTTGGTGCGTTCATATTGATCAATTTGCTGATGATTTTTGGAGGTGGCTTTCGAGACCCCATCATTAAAGATCAGATTCTCGGCTTTTTTGCCGTCTCCAAAGATTTGTGGACCGACCTGACCCGCCC
>JANQQI010000127.1 GCA_028285085.1 Saprospiraceae bacterium
ATAGCTTGCACTAATGCCGCATTGTGGAGCCAAGGTGCCACCAAGCTGATTTTAGCCAACGAGGCATCTGTGGTGGCTGCACCGACCATATAACCCGCACCCGCACATATCCCCAAGCCATTAATTGCATCCTTATCTACTTCCGGGAGTTGCTCCAGATATTGAACGGCACGCTGAATATCGACGATTTTCCACTCTGGATTCTCGAAATTACGGGGCTGGCCTTCGCTGGTTCCGTAGCCTCGGAAGTCAAACGACAAGGTAATAAATCCTTCTTGCGCCAGCTTCTCCGCGTAGCGGTTCGACATTTGCTCTTTTACTGAAGTCCAAGTCCCCGCTATGACTACGGCTGGATAAGTTTTAGACTCATCAAATTCCGCCGGACGGTAAAGATTACCTTGTAGAATCGCCCCCTCGCTGGGAAAACTCACTGGCTCGGGCGTGATGGGCGCTGATACATTGAAATTTTCTTGTAAGTTGCTACCGAAAGCGGCCTCCAAGATGAAAGGATCAAAGTATTCTACAAACTCCTTCACCAAGCCATCTTCCACAGTGAAAAATCCTACATAATTGTTGTTGTACTCATTGCCATCTCCGAGTGGGATGATTCCCTGATAGCGGACGATGTATAAATTCGGAGTCGAGGTAGTCAAAATCTCACGTGGAAAATGCATCGCGGTATAAGCTTCTGGCAGACCTTTGTATTGATTATGAATGGCTGCTTTGCCGGAAAGTTGCTCGGGGAAGCCCGTCGGAGCCAGCGGCATCATTTGCTGCGCCCCTTCTGCCCAAACTTTCATAAAACGATCGATGTCAAGCGCCTCTAAAGCTGCAAAGAATTCTTCGATCACCGCTTGATCAGTAACGGAAGACGTAGTCGTTGACACAACTTGAGTTGGCGCATGAGCACGCTGCTGTGCTAGAGCAGGTAATTCTGTATTCCCGGCTTGTCTTTCCAAATTAAAGCGCAGCAGACTAATCTTCCAGCCATCATCTGTTTTTATAAGTTCAATATCGTAACTCCCCACTACGGTCCACACATCTTCGCCCTCATTGGGCAGGTAATGCGCCGCTAAACCTCGTAAGCTAGCCGAAGCCTTAGCGCCATCGGAATCGATTTGAAAGGCGCCCACTTGGTGATGAGTCGATTCGAAGCCCGGCAGTAAGCCTTTCCAAGCATTTACAATAACAGTAGGGGTAAGGATTACAGGTTCGCCACCACTCATTGAGGTATAATCAAGAGTGACTTGGGGCGCGAAGACCGACTCGACCGTCGTCCAATCTCGGGCGTCGGTCGCCGCGAAAAGGGAACGAATGGTTTGCTCAACCTGCGTTTGGGTTTGATTAGCGGATAGGGTATTCAACATGATGGTATGAATTAAAAGGATGATTAAATTTTTCATAATTGATTAGGAATTAGCGTATGAATAACTGACAGGACAAAGATGTGGGCAAAAAAGGAGACTAGCCCTTGCGGATTGTAAAGGGAGAATTGCAAATTTCAAATATGGATGTGAAAGGCAGCTATTTGGCTTGCTCGGAACGGAACTGCTGGGGCGTTAGACGGGCGTACTTTTTGAAAAAATTTGTAAAATGTGCAGCTTCCCGAAAATGAAGGGCGTAAGCAACTTCTTTGATACTCAGATGTGTTTGGAGCAGATAGGCCTGACTGTATTCGAATAGTTTCCGGTGCAGCAGTTTTAGTGCGGTTTGTCCTGTGGTTCGTTTAATGATAGTATTCAAATAATTAGGATGCAGATTCAACAGATCGGCGTAATAGCCCGTCGAGTGGGGATTAAAAGCCGGATCAAAACCCTCTTCTTTGGATAGGTGGATTTCAATTAGAGTTTGAAAACGAGAAACGAGTTGTAGGTCTTGGTTACGATTATCCTGAGTCGCAGTATCGAATTGTCCGGCATTATAATACCGCTTAACATAATTGAGTAGCACAAAAGTATATGCCTGAATGATCTGGCTCCGATCCTGAAAATCGCTGTGGTGCTCCTGATAAATACTGGTAAAAATGCGTAAGATATTATCCATATCCTCTTGCTCAACCTTGAATGGAATCGAATTATCCATCCGCAGAAAAGGAAAGGCCATGAGCAAATCCTGAAAGACTTTGTGCTTACTCACAAATTCTTGTGTAAACATTACATAGTAGCCTTCCCAATCCGGTAAAATATCCCAAGAAGTGATTTGATAAGGTGAGTTAAAAAAGAGGACATAGCCCTCCCCATCCGTTTTATGAATACCGGTCCGGGCGTGGCCACTGCCTTCTTTTTTAATCGCAATGGCGTAGAACTCGTGTCGAAAAGGCATCATTTGAGGCACCACCGTTGGCATATTCTCTTCGAATTTTCGAATATCGAAATGCCGGGTACGTGGCGAAGGAATATTGATCGCCTTACAGTAAGCCTTGAGGGTTTTGAAGTGCTCCATCCGTTCAAATACTTATCGCTCCAAAACAACTCGTGATCCACTGGCCGCCGCTCGATAGACCGCCTCCACGATACGGATATCTCGCCAGCCCTCTTCACCGGGCACGAGTACATCGGTATTATTCATAATGGCCAAAGCATCGTTATCCATTTGTCGAGCCTGCTGGTTGGTACTATCGGCTGGCAAGCGGGTGCCATCACTGGTTCGCCCACGCACTCCAGAATAGGATTGGAAAGGCCGCAACTCATACCAGCCATTCGCACAATCGACATAGAGGTGATTCAGGCCTTCACCGAAACTCGTTTTGCAATTCGCAGTAGCTCCACTCGGAAATTCTAAAGTAAAATGCGTGGTTTCATCTACTTCGGTATAGATATCAGGTCGGTTCGTACTGTGGCGAGCGCTGAGGACTGCGATTGGCTCTTCGCCGCTCGCGTAGCGCACCGCGTTGAGCGGATAGACGCCCATGTCGTACATGGCTCCGCCTCCCATTGCTTTTTTCAACTTCCAGTGATTCGAGCGGCTATCGTAATAACCCGCTTCCGCCGTAAGTTTTTGAATGTTGCCGTAGGGTTTAGTTGTCGCGTATCGCATAATCTGGCGGGTATTCGGCTCGTGTTGCATGCGATAACCAATCGACAATTTAACTTTATTTTTCTGGCAAGCACGGATAATGCTTTGGCATTCAGCGGCCGTGCGAGCCATGGGTTTTTCACACCAAACATGCTTACCAGTTTCCGCCGCTTTAATAGCGTACTTAGCATGCAGGCCAGTAGGTAATACAATATAGATGACATCAATTCTGGGATTATTGGCGATCTCATCCATGTTGTCATAATTATAGACATTTCGATCCTTAATGCCGTAGCGGCGTTGCCAAACCGGAATTTTCTCAGGGCTGCCGGTCACGATGCCCGCCAGGTAGCAATGCTTGGTCAGTTGGAGTGCGGGCGCGAGGAGATCTGTGCTGTAATACCCAAGGCCGACGAGTGCGACCCCGATTTTCTTTTTATCACTGGGTAATAGAAAACTAGGGACCGTGCTGATCAATGCGGCAGCAGCACTGGTTTTAATAAATTCTCTTCGATTAAGCATAGGCTGAAAAGGCTTGATAAAAGGATGTTCTTAAGATAAAAAGAAAGTCGCTGGAAGTGTATTCATTTGGAAAAAAGGTAGGGTTTCTTCTTTATAGCGATACGCTGTACGACTAGGTAAACCAGATATTACCACTACCTATATGTCGCCTTTGAGACAAAAAATAAATTTATCGAAAGATTTTCCGCTCGATTTATGGAATTCGGTCGATTCCGGAATCTATAGATTGTAACGCACCAATTGTCTTTTGGCCAAAACAAAAAAAGCGTTGCTATTTACCATAAAATGCTCCTGGTAAAGACTAGAGCGTTATATACCTGCATCAACTTGCGGCCTGACTGGCCGGCGGCGGCGGACAGCGGGTGGGTCCCACCCTCAAAGCCCAATGCTGCATCTTCCATTAAGATTCCACCTTTCCAAAGTAAATCCCTCCATACTCAAAGCAACACAGTTAACCACCTAAGTTTTCACTACTCCGTTAACATTCCTCAGATGGTTCCAATCAATTGACTTACATAACAGCATCGTACTCTTTAAAGTGATTTAAACCATAAAATCAGTATTTGCCAACAGATTGCTATTTTCTCAGTTCACGACACTAGCATCTCTAATTATTTTCGAATACTTTCTTTTTGAACTATAAACAACACCATATGAAAACGATTACACTTTCCTTTTTCCTTCTCCTTTTGTACCAACCATTGACCTTCTCTCAATATATACAAATGCCTTTTGCAACGGGCGCCTGGACGACCCGGAACATTGCTTACGATGATACTGAAAATGAATATTACACTATCTGTGACACCATGCGCCAACTCGACCAGCCCACCATTATTAATAATAAAACTTATTATCCGTTTGGGAACTCACAATCGTGGTTCGGCTATATCCGCCAAGAAGAAGCTGTCGTTTTTTACATCCCTCATTTTTATAACAATCCTACGACACAAGAATTTCCCGTCTTTGATTTTGGTTTAGAAATCGGGGATACCACTACCATTTACAATTTCACCTTTGAAGAACAGATTGATTCAACTGTGGCTTGGGTTACTGCCACGGATACTGTGCAAATCCACGGTAATCTTCTTCGACGAAAGATTCAACTCCAATCACAATACAATATTGGCTGTGACCAGCAAATGACCTGGTACGAAGGCTTCGGTGCAAATACGCCGAATCCATTTTATTGGTGGACTTACTGTAATAATCAGGGGAATGCACAATCTACATTCAATTGCTTTACCGACAACGACACCATTGTATCTGGGATATGCTTCTGCGAAGAAGGTTTTCCAACCTCTGTAAGCAATCCAAATGTAGATATCCCCATTAGCTTAGCTCCAAACCCTGTTTCGGATATATTGCTTATTCAAGCATCACTCCCCTATTCCGCTGCTTTGTATAATCTGCAAGGACAAGCTTTATTTCATTTTAAGGATCAAAGCGAATGGGATCTTTCCGAATTAGCAGTGGGCACCTATTTCATTCACTTTCAAACCGCGCAAGGTCAAAAAATTGAACGTATTGTAAAATGGTAAAAAAGGATATCTTGCTATTTAAGGCATGATCTTGAACATTCCCGGTCGATCTTCGGGACGTGGCCGATAGCCAAATTTTTGATAAAAACGCAGTACGCCTTCGGCGGCCATCAAGCCAATAAAAGCATGCTGCGGTGCGGCCGTTTTCAAAAATCGCTCGATCTGTTCCATAATAAAAGTGCCTACGCCCCGACTCTGATAACCGGGGATTACAATGATATCCTGTATATAAAAATAAATGGCCCCATCGCCAATGACTCGCCCAATGCCGACTAGTCGGTCTTGATGATAAACAGAAACGGCATAAAGATCATTAGCCAAAGCTTTTTCAACGACTTGACGATCAAAGCTGCGCCAACTGGTGGTTGCTCTGATTTGTAAGTAGTCTTCGGGATGGATGGAACGTTCTTCGATACGATACATGAGGAGGGTTTTGATTCGTAAGATCAAAAAAGGGAGCGAAATTCGCTCCCTTTTTTGCATAGAATATTTTGTAATCGTTCTTGCTTACTCGTGTACCACTAATTTGCGATACAAGCTTTCGCCCTCCGGAGTAGTAATTGTCAGGATAAACATACCGCTAGTTGATAGCTCGAAGTCAAACTGCGTATCATTAATCACGCGCTGTGTCAATTGTCGCCCCTGAGTATCGGTGATCGTTGCCATCCCACGCAAGAAAAGTGGATCAACCTGAACACTAAATTGACCTGCTGATGGATTCGGGAAGACCTTGAAGGCTTGCTTCACCAACTCATCGATACTAGTCAAATTGCCGTCGACAAAAGTGCGCGCCACATCATCGCTCAAGTTTTCATCATTGCTGCTGGTCACGACACCAAATACTTCATGGTCTTGTCCGACCGTAAAGCCACTCGTTGAGCTAAAACTGTGGGTGTAAGTAGCTCCTGCAGCGATCGTTTCGGAAACCGACTCTTCCGCAATCAATTCTCCATTAACGAAGTAAGCTACCGATGCGCCAGACATTGCTTCCGACCCGGTGTTCTTAATTTCAAGTATAATATCCGTTACCTCTGGATCTGAGCTGCTGCCGTTCGTTACAACGCTAATATTCTCCGCCCGAAGATTACGATACTCGGTTAACCATTCATCACTCTGCTCCACGAAGTAAGCGTGCAGTCGATAATGTGGCTCGGTATGCGTACTGCCATTATATCCAGTGTTTAAAAGATTAGTATAGTCTTCCAATACATAATCAACGTTGACTGCACTACCCGGCGTAATCTCGTTGGTGAGGTTGAAAATAAACGGGCGAACTTCCTGTCCAGGACACCAGCCAGCTCGACTCAAGGTCCAGGTTCCGGCCTGATTAGCACAAGGATTTTGTGCACAATCGTCTTTCCAGAGATTATGATTGCCTACCGCCGAGCCATCGACCTCAATCGTGTGGGTTTTATTTGAGAATTCGGCCGCATTATCCGTATTGCCCTGGCCGTGACCGGAAATGGTCATACGCATATGCCCAGTTTGGGTCGCTGAATTAACATCCACTGTTTGCGCTTCAAGATTATCATCAACATCGGGATCACCGTATACCCAGTAATCTGTATTCCAAAGCGTGGTGGTTTTTTGATAAGAAGGGACTTCATCATCAGAAATGAATTCCAAGTCAGCATTTACCAGCCAGCCAGAAGTACCCCAAACCTGAATGAACGAGCGGAAAATTACTGCCCCCCGCATTCTCGATTTGAAATCAGTGACATCTACTGTCCAAGGACCACATTCAATCCCGTAAGGCGTAACAAAACGTGCAATTTCAAAAGGATCACTACCGTCGAGCGGTTCTACATAAAAGTTAGCGGGCTGATCCCAAGGATCACAACCACCATTAGGGCATTCCACATCGAAGTGCAATAGAATTTGATCGAAATCCTCCATATTTTCCGGCAGATTAACAACCGTAAACTGGGTCTGTCCGTCACTACCAAAGTTATGTGCCTCTTCGTTCAGAATATTGACAATACGATCATCATCCGGTTTTTTATAACGATAAGACACCGCATCATTGAGCGGATTCGCATCATCGGGATGTGCTGCCAAGGCCTCAACCAAATTAGTATTGTTGTCTACTAAATTCAAAGGGGTGGTAAAGGTCACCGTTTTACTTTCACCGGAAGCGATGCTGACATCAAAGGTTTCCTCAAGAGATGGTAACCCATTGATATTTAATTTCAAGGGGAATGATGCCACCGCTTCGCTACCGTAGTTTTGTACCGTCACATTGATTTTCACCGAGCGGCGGAAGATACTTAGCACATCCGGCGCGTTGATGCTGATGACTCCAAGATCAACATCCGGGACGGTGTATCCATCCGACCAAGCATCGCTATCCATATTGCTGAAAGTCGCATCACAACCACTACCGCTGAGGTTATCCGTGGTGGTTCCAGAGCCTTCATTCATAGGGAGATAGGCCACCAAGCCCGATTCAAAGCCGTTGAATTCGGTCGTTTGATTATCATTGATTTGGGAGGCGGTACGAGCAACATTCCATATCCTTACCTCGTCCAGGAAGCCATCCCAGTGACGGCCGCCGAAACCGGGTGATCCACCAATATTAAGTGCAATGGTATTCGAGCTAGGTGATCCAGAATAAGCCGCCGAAGCGACCGGTGCACCACTTACATAAAGTGTCATCGTTGCATCTTCTACGACAACAGCCACATGGTACCATTGATTGGTATTCATAATCTGATCCGATTGAACCTCATTCCAGGCATTATTGGCCGCCATCACGAAACTCAAAGTGCCGTTTTTCCCCGCTCGAAAGGCAAAACCAGAATCTGGCCCCTGCTGATCTTTATTGACAATGGAGCCTTGCCAAGCTTCCGGTTTCCAGGCATTGGCATAAATCCACGCCTCAATGGTAAAACCTGCCCCGATATTAAAATCAGCACTGTGGCACAATTCCAAGGCATCGTCCTGCCCGTCAAAGAGCAAGCCGTTATTTTGAGCTATAGCAAATTGAGTCAGAAAAATCAGACTCAGTATTGGTAATAATCTTTTCATATTAATAGATTTTTTATTTTAATAATTCCTTTTCTAATTGACATCCCACCACATTCGCGCGGTAATAACATCTCCGCCATTCAATCGGCCAACAGCCTCGTCATAACTTTGAGCGTTATTAACTTTTTCAGCAACGGGATAGCGCAGGCGTCGCGGGATTTCACCACCAGACTCGCCACTGGCAAAGCCTGGCGTGATTTCGGGATAGCCCGAACGGCGGTAATTGGCGTAAGCCTCGAAGCCATCAAATAATAAAGCAATCCACTTCTGGGTATTAATTTGCTCGATGGCATCATCTAGGTCAAACTCTACTTCGTTTTCTTCGAGATAATCGGCAATATCTGCATCACTGATTTCACCGGCATTAGGATACAATGATAGCTGCTTGCAGGCCGCGTAGATCCCCTCCTCGTAGGCCTGCTGCGCATCACCCTCTACCCAGCCTTTGACAATGGCTTCTGCTTTCAGAAAGGACACCTCCGCAAAACTTAAATAAATGGCCGGAGCGTCGTAAGTAACCATTACATCACGACGAGGCTGGGCAAATACGAAATCATTAGTCCCCGGATCAATTCCGTTAGGTCGCCCTAAATGATTGCCTGCCCCAACGGTATTATCGATAGTGCCGTCGTTATTGTAAGTCTCCATGAGGATTTCCTCGCGGGGATCATCATTGTTGATAATAAAATTAACAAATTCATCGCTATAGCGGAACAAATGCGCGGTGATCCCATTATCCTGAAAAACCTCCGAAACACCATTTGCATTAGGGCCATCCACATTGTTGCCAGAGAAATAAACGTAAGCGATATCATTGTTGCTAGTCATTACGCCGCCATCGAGCGCTTGTTTGCCAACGGTTTGCGCGCGATCGGGATCGACATTGGATATTCGCATGGCAATCCGCAACAAAACAGAATTACCAAACTTTTTCCACTGATCGATATCTCCGTTATAAAATAAATCGGCGCTGCCTACTTCATCCTTTGCCGCGTCTAAATCGGCTACCGATTGCGTCAATTCCTCGATAAAGGAGTTATAAATCTCCGATTGCCGATCAAATTTGGGTTGAAGAAATTCGGCACCACGATTAGCTTCACTGTAGGGAACATCTCCATACATGTCTGTCAGCCGTTGAAAGAAAAACACCTTAAAGATGGTCGCCATGGCTCGTAAATTCGATCCCTCCTCCGTCCGATTGATTAGATCAATCAAATCTTTACCAACGCGCTGATAGGAATTATTCCACCAGGCACTTAACCAATCTTCATTCGCGGTGATGTAACGATCCGTTTCCCAACTCCCCGACAACTGTTGTGCCCATATTGAACAATAAATTAGATTACCTCGCCATTGATCAGAACGTTCGCTAGAAGCTCGATTTTGGACATAAGAGAATTGTAATCGGGGGTCAATCTCCGTAGGTCGATTGGGGTTGGTATTAATCTCCTCGAAGTCTTTTGTACAACTCAGACAGCATATTAAGATGAAACTCCAGATATATTTGCCTTTCATGTTTTGCATATGTTATACCGATCAAAGTCGGCGTCTTTTTTAAAACTTAACATTAATATTAAAACCATACGAACGCGTACTGGGCAAAGCCGCATACTCAATACCGATATCATCAGCCGTGGCCGTGTAAATGGCCTCAGGATCAAGACCAATTTCGTCGAGACCATTAGTAAAAAAGAATAGGTTGCGGCCGACCACCGAGATGGTTAACCCTTCAATAAATTTCGTTTTACGCAGTAGCTCCCGATCGAAAGTATAAGACAATGACAATTGACGAAGTTTGATGTAAGATGCATCGTAGACATTTTCTTCGGAAATACTGGAAATCCGTTCGTAGTAGTCATCTATCCTGGCCGGCGTCGTATTGGGGGTCACGCCGTCTGGCCCTACCCCATCTCCGATGATGGTAAAATCAGGACTATCACGCCCTTCCACTGAGTTGATATGCCTGCCGAATAAATAGCCAAAGCTGGAAGTGGTCGACAAGATTTCTCCACCTTGTTTAGTGTCTATCAAGAAGGATAAACTCAGATTTTTGTAGCTAAACGTAGAGGTCAGACCGCCATACCAATTGGGGTTAAAATTCCCCAAGATTTCCCGGTCTTCGGCGATCACCGGGAGACCATCATCACCGTGAATAATTTGTCCGGCATCATTGCGGGCGTAGACGTTGCCCCAAATATCTCCGATACGCCCACCTTTTTGAGCCACGATATTTGCCGAGAAGGTCCGATCATCGCCGAGGTTTAGCTGATCAATACCTTCGTTCAAGCTGATGACCTTATTGACATTGCGCGCAAAATTAACGCTAACCTCCCAGGAAAAATGAGTTGTCTGAATGGGCTGATAGGATACCAGCGCTTCTATACCCTTATTTTCCACCTCTCCAGCATTGATCAGATAGCTACTGAAGCCCGTAGAAGCAGGCAGCGGGCTAGGGAAAATATGGCGATCGGTCCGCTGCTGGTAGTAAGTCAGCTGCAAGCCCACCTTGCTTTTAAACAAGCGCCAATCTGTTCCGATTTCAAATGATCTGGTTTGCGAGGGTTTCAACGAAGGATTGCGAAAGCTATCTCCATCGATATTGCCGAAAGTAACGTTCCCTTCGGGCATTTCTTTAGGATCGGGGGATACTTGATAAACCTGCACTTGTGAATATGGATCAATTTGTCCAAAACCGGAGGTACCATAACCCGCCCGAAACTTAGCGTATGAAATCCAATCCGGGAGTTCAACGGCATCCGATAAAACAAAACTCAAAGCACTAGAGGCATACGTAATGGAGGTCGTCGAGCCATCAACGTCCAATGGATTCGTGAGCACAGAAAAGAAATCAGTACGCACAGAGCCTTCCAAGTACAGGTAATTATCGTAAGACAGAGAAGCCGTTGCAAAGATCCCGTTGTTGCGAGATTGCAGGGTCGACACTTGGCCTGGATTGCGAATCGCCATATTATTAATGGACAGAAAGCCCGGATTGATGAAGTCAGAACCTGAGGTAGAAGAAATGCGTTCGGAACGATCCGTGCGTACGGCGCCCGCAGTCACATCCAAACCAATCTTAGCGTTAATGGACCGAGTCGCCCGGATCAGTACATCGTAATTGCGTTCAACGGTATTGAAATCATCGATAAAAATGGCGCCTGGAATATTGTGCTGCGTCCCGTCGATCTCAACATTGAAAAAATCATGTGTAGTCTCATCCGTTGCAACACGCCCTTGAATGGTTAGCCAATCCAAAATCCGCCAACGGGCCAAAGCATAGCCCAGCACCCGGCGCTTGGTATCATTATTTACATTCTCAACCGGCCCCCAGTAAGGACTCAGCGTGAAGGGGTTATTGGACCAATAAATAGGATTGCCGAGTTCATTGCGCGTCCGGCGAAAA
The DNA here is from genome assembly GCA_028285085.1 of Saprospiraceae bacterium. Taxonomy (GTDB): domain Bacteria; phylum Bacteroidota; class Bacteroidia; order Chitinophagales; family Saprospiraceae; genus JAHDHW01. The sequence continues at coordinate 11,509 of JANQQI010000127.1, forward strand.
ATAGAATGCGGCAAATTGGCCGGAGCAATGGTGAAATATTTTGAAGGGTTGCTGGGATTATCGGTCAAGTTGACACGATTTTCCGCATCCTCTTGCGTGTAATTAACTTTGGCTTCCACGTCAACGCGATCGGTGAGCTGTGCCCGTGACACGAAGTTGAGATTGTAACGATCGTAGCGACTATTCAGGATGATACCCTCGTTGCTGAGTGCCGACAATGACAAGCGAGCATTCATTTTTTCATTTCCGCCGTTGAACGCCAAGGTATTCGTCCAAGTATTTCCTCTTTGGTAGAAATCCCGCAGATCGTCTTGGCCAACAGCGCTGTAGGGCAACATTTCGCCGTTAAACACAGGAGTCATACTGCCATCTAAACGGGCACCCCAAGATCGCCAATTATCAAATGCTTCTTGCTGGGAAGTCGGTTTTTGCCCATTCGCCCCCTGACCATATTCTTCTTGAAAATTAGGCAAAATGGTTACCTCTTCGGTAACAAAATTTGAGCTGTATTCAACCCCCAGTCCCTTTCGCACGGTTCCCTTCTTCGTCGTAATCAGGATAACGCCATTGCCAGCTCGCGAGCCATATAATGCGGCCGCCGAAGGACCAAGCAACACCGTAATATTTTCAATATCATCGGGATTTACCGCTGAGAGACCATCTCCAGAATCTCGCCCACCGTAGAGGCCGGCTCGATTAATATTAGAGTTATCCGCCGGAATCCCATCGATCACGATCAAGGGGCGATTCTCGCCCTGGAATTGGGACAGGCCTCGAATCACGATACGGGTAGAGCCAGAGGGGCCGTTGGATGGTTTGGTAATATCCAAGCCTGGCACTTTGCCCACAAGCTGAGCGGCAACATTGACCTCTCTGGCTTCCGTCAGCTCACTACCATTGACCTCTGAAAATGCAAAGCCCGCCGCTTTTTTCTCTTTCTCAATACCAAAAGCCGTCACCACCACGCCATCCAATTGATAGGCATCTTCGTCCATCACCACATCAATTTGCTTTCGACCTTCCAGAGGCACTAATTGATCCTGCATGCCGACATAGGTAAAGCGTAGTATTGCCCCCTCATCTACAGTTAGTTTATACCTGCCGTCCAAGTCAGTAGTCGTGCCATTCGTCGTTTCTTCTTCAGCGACAGTAACGAAAGCTAAAGGTTCACCCGCTTTGTCGGTCACGGTACCTTCCACGGCGATCTGGGCATATCCAGTAAGGGAAAAGCAAGATAAAAGGAAGAGGATTAAGTGGTTTTTCATCAACATGCAAATTGGATTAGACTTAGGCAAGTAAAGTAGCAAAAACCTAAAAAATTTGCAGCACGATGGGATTGGTAAATAGGCGATGCGCTCAAATCCCGACATCTAAATAGATGAACGGATTTTGTCACCCTAAAAAATACACGATGAAAGGAGTAGACTTATTAACCCAAATATGATTGAAGAGAGGCAGTGAAGGAGATTACTTAGAAGGGGAAGCGGCTTCGCACCGTAGATTATCCCGGGTATAAAAAAAGTTAATCCCGCGAATGCGGGATTAACCATTATTGGAATTTCCAAACCCGTTCAAGTATAACTATTTCAAATTTGTATCTAGCATTTCATTTTCTTTCAAACTCGGTTCTCCATCCACAAATTCCACATATACATCCGAGTTGACACGCACCTTTTTACCCATCAAATGCGCCAAGCGTACCAATTCGAGAAGCTCTTCTTTATCCTGTTTGAGTTCTTCGAATCGCTTAGAAGAAAATTCACTAGTGATGCCTAGTCGCTCGTATAAACCAAACTTAAGGCCCATGTGAAACTTAATTTTTTCCGAAAAAACTTGATTCAAAATTTCGGTGGCCTCTTCTGGTGCGAAAGTGCCGTCGATGAGTTTAAAATTCTTAATATCAGCCATGATTTACTTCTTTTTTAGTATTAGATAATCCTTTGAGCAAGAGAACCAGAGCAAAAATCACCAATGCCCCCGCTAGCTTACTGAGAATGATATTCATGCCGGCATCAGATGCAGACAGATCATTCATAATGAGGTGAATATTCATAATTTATTTGTATTTCTCTTTTAGCCTATTAATATTAATTACTGTCCCTGTCCGAGTGAAAATGCTGGTGTACCATCGAAGGCATAGAGATTCTCGGTCTTGATCGTATCAATCGACATCTCATCTGCATTCTTTAGCAGTTCAATGATCTGCTGTTTGCTAATACTTCCATTCTTGGTTTCAAAACGACAACGCCAGTGATCCGTACAGAAGGTTTCCTCGAATCCATTTGGCCAGACTTTAATCCCACGGTTAGTTATCATCGACAATCGGACACCTTTGGTTTCAATAGCCTGAAGTTTTTCTGCCAGATGATCTGATTCTCCACCGGGCCAATCCACAAAAATATCGACGCCCAGAAGTTCTTTTTTCGAATAATTCTTTCGCTCGTATTTAGGTAAGACGATTGGCCCACTTGCACGCTCCTGTACCGGTGCCAGAGAGGTTGGTGTCTGTCCCAAGTGACTAATGACCGCTTCGGCAAAAGCCCGGGTACCCACCAATTGCTTGCTAGTCCCTTCTTTGTGGATATCTGCCGTATGGATACCCTCCTCAATCGTTTTCAACCAAGCGTTATGGATTTTTGTAGCCGCAGCGTTCTCGCCAAGATAGTTCAGCATCATTACCGCTGCTTGTAGCAAGCCAGAAGGATTAGCTATGCCTTGGCCAGCGATATCGGGAGCCGAGCCGTGAATGGCTTCGAACATGGCACATTCCAGTCCAATATTTGCCGAGCCAGCCAGCCCCACTGAGCCCGTAATTTGAGCAACGACGTCGGAAATAATATCTCCGTAGAGGTTCGGCACTACAATAACGTCGAACAATTCCGGAGTATCGGCCAAACGCGCCGTCCCAATGTCAATGATCATGTGATCTGAAACAATTTCGGGATAGTCCGGTGCAATCTCATCAAACACTTTATGAAACAAGCCATCGGTCTGCTTCATAATATTGTCCTTGGTTAGACAAGTGACTTTCTTACGACCATGTTTCTTTGCGTACTCGAAAGCGTATCGAATGATTTTTTCACAGCCTGGACGACTAATGAGCTTGAGGCATTGTACTACCTCGGGGGTCTGCTGATGCTCGATACCTGCGTAGAGATCTTCCTCGTTTTCCCGTACGACGACAATATCCAATTCAGGATGCTTCGTACGAACGTAAGGATGAAAGCTACGACAAGGACGCACATTTGCAAAAAGATTAAGGGCTTTGCGGGTAGTTACGTTGAGACTCTTATAGCCACCACCTTGTGGGGTGGTGATAGGTGCTTTGAAAAATATTTTATTCTTTCGGATTGTATCCCAAGCTTGGGGTGAGATCCCGGATGAGTTACCAGATAAATATGCTTTTTCGCCAATTTCAACTTCCTCAAACTGTAAATTGACGCCGCTTGCTTTGACGATTTTCAAGACGGCGTCCATGATCTCAGGACCGATGCCGTCCCCTTTTGCAATTGTGATCTTTGTCATATTCATTTAATTTGGTTAGTGGTACAAAGATGAGTGGATTTTTTATAAGTTATGTTTTATATTTATTATCAAATCCATAAATAATTTTTATGAACTATACACTACACCAACTCCAAATTTTCCTCAAAGTCGCTGAAACAAAGAGTATTACGAAGGCTGCTGATGCACTCCATTTAACTCAGCCAGCAGTATCTATCCAGCTTAAAAAATTACAAGATCAGTTTGATATTCCCCTGACAGAGGTGGTTGGCAAGCGATTATTCATCACAGATTTTGGAAGAGAGATTGAAGAGGCTGCTCAAAACATTATCGATCAAGCTCAGTCCATTCAGAACAAGACGATGGCTTACAAGGGGCAGTTGGTTGGAAAAATAAAAATTTCGGTAGTCTCCACAGGAAAATATGTGATGCCTTCTTTCTTATCCGGTTTTTTTCAGGAGCATGCAGGGGTTAAACTTGAAATGGACGTCACCAATAAACTCCGCGTAGTTGAAAGCCTGGAGCAAAATCAAGTTGATTTTTCACTCGTCTCCATTGTCCCGGATCATATCCGGGTCAATCAGATGGATTTATTACAGAATAAACTCTATCTCGTTTCCAATCCCAGCTTTGAACATAAAAAAATAACCCGGCTGGATCAATTTTTCGACAACCTACCACTGATTTATCGCGAATCTGGCTCCGGTACGCGATTGACGATGGAACGTTTCATCCAAAGTCTAAAGATTCAGGAAAACATGAAAATGGAATTATCGTCCAACGAAGCCGTCAAACAGGCAGTTATGGCAGGTCTCGGTCTTTCGATCATGCCACTGATCGGCATCAAAAATGAATTGAACCTCGGACAGCTAAAAATTATTCCGATTAAAGGCTTTCCCATGCAAACCACCTGGAGCCTAATCTGGTTAAAAGGCAAGCGTCACGCCCCCGCAGCTACGGCTTTTTTAAACTATCTTTCCGCCACAAAGGATGATATTATTAAAAAACATTTTGCTTGGTACGAGCAGTATTAAAATATCTAACTGCTCATCAACTCTTCTTTTTGCAATTGCGCTTTTAATGCATCGTTGTTTAGCATCCCGCTTTCTAATTCCGCCTGCCAACGTTCCTGATCACGGAATCCATGTGCTAGTGCCAACTCCAACAAACTAAAAATCTCTTTTATTGATTTTGTACCTCGATGGCAATGGTAACAGGCTGTCGAGAAGTACATTTCGCCGTAATCTTTCTTTGGAGGAACCGCATTAATGTGATTTTCGGAACTGATCATACTGTGTGAAGTCCCCAGGAGAAAATGTAAGAAGTCGAAATTTTGGTGGGCATCTGTTTCAAATTGAATCTCTCCAGAAGCATCATGATGCACTGGGATTTTTTCAAAGTGAAGATGTTCTATACGTTCATCTCCCGTGATGTATAAAATCTCCCGACTCGCACGCAGATTATTTGCATTGGTAAAACTGGAGGATATACCGTGATAAAAATTATTGGCTTGCGGCATTGAAGACCCTACAAAAAAGGCATGATAAACGTAAAAGGGTTTATGTTCTCGCTCGTGCAGAATAATCGAGATGTAGCTGTCATTCCAATAATAGGCTTTCCCTTTATAATTAAATCCATTCTTGTTTTTGTCTTTACCAATGTAAGTTACTGCTCCGGTAGAGTGAATTTTCACCGGACATTTATTGATAAATTTACCATCTCCACTCAACCGAAATACAAAGTATACCCCTGCGAAAGGAAACGGCTCATTGCGATAATCACTCGTTTTTTCGTTTGCACCTCGGCCTAGTAATTCATGCTTTTCCATGACGGCGGCCGAATCAATAAACGTGTCGAGTTCTCCCCTAATAAATGATTTAATGAAAGGTTTGGCCTGTAGTAACGTTTCTCGTTCTTTAAAGGGAGATAGTTTAAATTTTTTAGGAGACAATTCTTGATATTTCTGATCCGCAGGGATTAACATAATGCGGCCCCCAATAGGTTTGTTGTCAGCTTCTACTCCGGCATAGACCCCCAGATAAGATTCAATGGATTGATCACCCGTTTCTTGAGTCGGGATCTTATCTGGATCAAGGTTAATGACCATGTAATTGCGGTAGTAACGCTTCGCCGCTTCATCCCGAAAACGAATCAAACAGATAATGGTATTGCCGATAAAATCAACGATATAGCCTTCATGCTCTTTCGTATAATAAGATTTAAAACGAATGCGATTCCCATCAAAAATCTCCAAGTTTAGCTCGTGAATGCTCTCTCGGGAGGGCCGGCTTTCAAGAATATAAGCAAAATAGGTCCTCTGATACTTCTCCAATCTTTTGACCAGTCCATAGCTTTTGGTGTCTGTAATCGCCTCGATACCTCGGCTGTGGACTTCCAGCCGTTTCCCTCGCAAGAGGCCCACAATGTAATGCGGGATCGTTTTAGCTTGAATGGCCTCATCAATTTTATCCGCCTCGTAGCTCACCGCAACGGCCATCCCACAGGCAGGGCCTTCCGCGACATAGGTACCCAGAATGATCTCGTTGTCCAGACCTTTCCAGCCACCAGCCAGATAATTCATCGAAGGCTTGGAGTCTTTTAAAAGATCTTTTGAATAACTGAAAGTAACTAATAACTGCCCTCCGACTTCGTAGACTTCCCCTTTCTTCGTCTCGGATGCCGTACCATTACGTTGAGAGTAAAAAATGATCTCAGCACTGTTATTTCTTCGAGTAATGGACAGCTTTGCTTTGGCAATTTTGAAGCTTTTGCCGAAAAAATTGTATACGTAGTAATAGGCAAAATAACGCGTTGACTGATGATCTTCTTTGATTTTTTCAAAGCCAGGGAGCTTTCTTAATACATACTCATTCGCATCCATTTCCAGCTTGACGAAAAAGGTTTCTTCAATGGTGCTGATATAGGTATTCACCCGATTACTATCCTTAAGTCGGAAATTAATGTAACGATTGAGGGTCGAATAATCCAAGCCCGTCCGATCGGCGATCTCCTTCTGATTTAATTGTTCAGATCTTGTCACAAACTCTGCCTGAAGTAGATGGATTAGTTGTTTGAGATGCTCGCGTTTGTCCATGTAGTCTCCCATTGTAAATGTTGTGCTATGCAATTTAATGCAATTGCATGAGATTGTATGATCACCAACACTTAAAAAGAACAATTTATTCTCATTCTCTCTGGGACTACATTTTACAAAAATTTCCTTTTATAAGCACCTCATAATAACATTTATTTTCGCCCATCTCGAAATACGCTCTTGATTCGAACTCCTCTTGCCCCTCTCTATTATTCATGCAATTCTATCGCTTGGCAGCATTGGCTATTGAATCTCCTTAGAATTATGTTATCAAAAACCTTAATCTCAATTGTAACAGCATGAAAAAAATTCTACGCCCTAGACTAAAGCAATCACGGATTGTTCACCCGGATCGACTCGTCAAGAGAACGATCCGGCAGCTCGCAATCACCATTATTTTATTTTTATTAATGGTGCCAACCGCACAAGCGGACCTCGCCCTTAACATCTTCCCACAGGAGACTTACATTGATCTCGACGCGCCCGGTGTCAATGGCTTCGAAATCAATTATCAACTCTTTGGAAGTCAGGGACAAGCCCAAGCTCAAATCAATTACTTTTACTGCGATGATCCCAATCCGGATGGCAGCTCAGAATGCTACCTAATCGGATCATTCAATATATTATTGAACTGTAATGGGACGCTCTGTATCCCAGATGGCTTTCAAAACACCCACTTTATTAGTGAGTTTTCTCTACCCACAGGCTTCACTGATTATTGCTTTTCTGGCGATTGGTATATCATCGGGCAAGTCGTTGGGAGCAGCAACGTAAGTCTAAATACGAATCCAACCGCTCCGGTCGAATTTGCGCATTCCCGACCGGATTTGGTCCCTTTAGACATGGAAGTGACAACTAATCCCAACTTCCCTGGCCAGATTTTCGTCAATTGCACCATCGCGAATAATGGCGCCTGCCCGGCCCCTGCTTCCAGTGCTACGGTATGGCTGACGCCAGATGCGGGTGTGCCCGTAGCCTTTGATGTGCCTTTTTTGCCGGCTTTTTCCAGTGTGATGCTCTCCATACCTTATAATGGTTTAGTGCCCGGCACTTTGTACGATGGACAATTAAGAGTTGACGTTTTCTCTCAAATTGAGGAAACGGACGAGAACAATAATACGCTGGACATTAATAGCCTATTCGATTTTCCGCTACCTCCAACAATCGACGCGATCAGCCCCGGCAGTGGGTTGGTGGGCTCTACACTGACGATTACCGGAGGAAATAATCTAGTGGGCAGCAATTTCCTTGATGTCAGCACAGTCCTTTTTGGTAGTCAATCCGCAACTATTTTGACTCAGAATGCCACTACATTAGAAGTTGAAGTGCCTTATTACATTAGCGATGGCCCGATTACACTAGTGACCATTTACGGAACAACTTCAACTAGTAGTGATATTTTCACCGTACTCTGCTCACCGGAAAATGCCGATTTGGAAAGCGGAGCTCTTCCGGTGCCCTGGGCCATTGAGAATGATGACAACAGTCGAACGTTTGAGGTAACGGGAGTTGCCGGTGCGGGTGGGAGCAACAATAGCTTGGTCATGGATCACCGTGGTTACACCAATACTGGTACCTTGGATATTCTTGTCCTACCGGAAATTTGCATCGATGATTTTGGCGATTGGAAGCTACGCTTTGATTTTGCTTACGCGCCTTACACCGATGGCGTCAATATCGTGGCGGATGACTTATTCATTGCTATTGCCGAGGCGAGCGGCCCCAATATCGTATTCGGGACTAGTGGTTTGAATCTCGCAACGGCCGCCCCACAAGGTACGACCTATGTCCCCGCCGACAACGAGTGGATTTCGTTAGAGCTGGACCTCAACAGCTATATCGCTCCCGGACAGGATGCAATTTATATCGTCATTTTCACACAAAACCAAAATGGTAATGCGATGTATTTTGACAACATCCGCGTTGAGGAAGCCCTGCCGTTGGATGTCGAACTGATTGAGTTCACAGCCGAACCACAGGCAGAGACCGTACTGCTACAGTGGAGCACGGCTTCGGAAGACAATAATGCTTATTTCGTCATTGAGCGATCAACGGATGGCAATGACTTCAAAGCCATTGCTCAAGTGGATGGACAAGGGACGACCTCTGCTCTGACACAATACCAAAGTGTTGATAAATCACCTGAGACCGGGAATAACTACTATCGTCTACGCCAGGTTGATTTTGATGGCAGTGTCACGTTTAGCAAAATCGTAGAGGTATTCTTTGAAGCTAAAGCACCCGAGGCGCTTGGTGTTTTCCCTAATCCGGGAAATGGGGTAATTCAGTTTTCACCCCCTGTACCAGCCAATGCACAGTTACAAGTACTAAACCTACAAGGTCAAACGCTTGCATCTTATACACAAGTTGACGAAGGAATACTTGATTTGTCTCACCTACCGGACGGAACGTATATTTTACAGTTAATTGCCGGGGATCGTATCCTCTCCAGCCGATATGTAAAACTCACGGAATAATTTATAGCTGTTTCCCTGTGCAATCTTTAGCACGGGGAAACAGTCAACGCCATTATTAAACATTACTACACAGTCGAATTAAATAACAATTAAAACACTTAACGCGTTTTATTATCAATAACCACATTAAACCAAACTGATGAAACGATATTTACACTTATTTTTCCCATTCTTTTTATTGACCTGCACCTCCACGGAAGATCAACTTCCCACTCCAGAGCCAGAAATAGAGGCTGCTGAACCTGAAGAGGTCGTCATTACATCCCCGACAACTACAGACAATTGCGAAGCGGGACTTTTATGTCTGCCACCAATTGGCGTGGATACGTCGTGTGTACAAATGCAAATGATTCGGGATGGCATTTTTTATAAGCCATTTGCGAATTATGCTTGCGTTGTGCCTAATCCTTTTTTGAACATAACTCAAATCTGGGTTAATGGCAGTATTCCCATTGGCCAGCAGGTCGTTACAATTTTATTTCCCGAAGATATTGAAGTAGGCACTTACCCTATTTTTGATAATACGGCTTATGATGCTTTCTATGTTCCGACAATTAACGCTGATAATTTTACAGCTCAGGCTGGAACATTAATTATCGTTGAGCACGACCTTGAAGAGCGCTATATTGTAGGCACCTTTGAATTTATCGCTGAAAATCAAACTAGTCCCGTGACTCCTGAGCAAGAATTTAAGGAAGGATGTTTTGCGGCGCATTATTAAAAATGTTATCCCCTTGTAAAACAACTACTTATTTATGAGGAGACAATATTGACACAAATAATGATTTTTACAAAAAACGTAGAATTTCCGGGAACTTTTATGCAAAAAAACAACATTTAAAATTACAAAAGCGTTTTACCAACAAATAACATACAAACTCAAGCAATTTTAATTACTGTACAGCGAGAGTATTAATATCCTGCCAAAAACTTGAAAAAATATAGTGCTTAAAAGTGTACTGTATTTACTCCACCGTTTCGCAATAATCCCATGTGAATAAAAAAAGCCTACCTCTTATAAAAGATGATAGGCAATTTAAAAACCGTGCCTCAGTAGACAGGTTTTAGTTTGGCGACTGCGAAGATAACTATTTTTATCTTTCAAATCTACTTCTGGGGTACAAAAACAATTGCTATGTACCTCAATGATACTACACTTATCGTGGGGGCTACTGCCCTATTCGTATTCCTGATTATTTACCGAACAATTAGAGGACTCATTCCTTTTGGAAAATCTAATAATAAAGGCTTTTCTTTAAGTACATTTATTTTATTTGTCCTTGGTGTTTATTTATTTTTTAAAATTACTGACTACACGTCTATTCCTAAAGACACACCTAAACGCCAACAGCCCAATACACCCAAAAAAGAGGATAAGGAACCAAATCAGGATGCCACTTTGAAAGTCTTTTTGGATGAAGAGTCCAATGTTAATATCAAGCCGGACAAAAAAAATCCAAGAACACCTTCTGAGCCAAAATTTATTCCAGCTCCACCAAAAGAAGACACGAGTTCGGATGCCTTAAATGATCATTTTGATCACAGTGATCGCACATCACCCAAATATTATTACTCAGTTAGTAAGCAAGATGTGCTGCCGCAGGCATCTTCAACGCAGCAAGAAGAGCACTATTATATCCAACTGGCCAGTGTCCGTGAGATTAATTCACTAGCTATTCAGAATATGTACGGTGAGCTGCTCGAATTTACAGATTGCTACATTGGCTCTGTGCGTAACGAGTCAGATGCATTTAAGATTTTGCTTGGTCCATTCAATAGCAAAGCACATGCTGATGCTTTCAAACATCAGCATCAGGATCTATTAGAAGGAAAATTTTCTCGTCATATTGATGATTTTACTGCCGGCATTAGCCCTTTGAATGACTGGCTTCGAGTCAAAAACCCTTAACCGCTGTATACCCTTTGGAGGGATCCTGCTTCCCCCCTCGAGCTGCCAGGCCTGGTGTCTGGTAGCTTTTTTTGTACTCAAAAATGGCTTCGAGCCGAATAATATTTGGTATGCTAAGGTTATAGCTATCTATATGCTTTTAAAAGAATTTTTATTTCAACAAACACATTGCAACTTATTTTAATATTTATTCCGTATTATTGTATCAGAGCACGTCAAATAGCATTGTTTCTTAAGCAATCTCAACAATCAAGATCGATCTTCTATCTACTTGCATTAAGCTTTGATCAGCCCACCAAACAGCTATCATCAAAGTTCATCTTTTCTAATCTGCGTCCCAAAGACTAAACCATTCCACAGTTTCACAAAAACACAAGAGCTAGTGGCCGTCACTGTATTGCACGGTCATTAACCACAGCATCCACAAGTATCTCATCGTAGATGCATCGATGCGACCATATTATTTCATCTCAAATCTCTTAATTATGAAAAGATTCCTCCTTTTCTGCTGGGGACTGCTGGCCCTATCAAATACCATGGGGCAATCCATTGAGCGACAAGTTATTGGTACCGGCGGCGAAGCAACCATTGGGCCGGATATCCAATTAGAATGGACCATGGGCGAAACCGCCATAGCTAGCCTTTCGACTGACTTTGGTATGATGACAGAAGGCTTTATCCAACCCTCTGGCTTGCCTGTAGCTCAATCTGAGTCAACCGCCACTCTTATGTTGCTCGCCAACGATCATCTCAGATTGACCGCTTTTCCCAATCCCGTTTATGACCAATTAACCCTACAGCTCGCCCACCCTATTACAACATCGGCTTATTACCAGATAGTAAGTCTAACTGGACAAATTCTACTTCAGGATGAGGTAGTCCCGGGACAAGCACAAGCGATTATTGATATGAGTGCATTGCCTACCGGCTTATATCTGATCCGGTTCCTCGTTCCGCAAATGAAGATCAATCACAGTTTTAAAATTCTAAAAAGCAGTTGGTAAAGGACTCCAACCTGAAATACCAACTTCCACCCCATAAATCTACTATCATGCAAAAAATAATTTCCCTCTTTATCATCTGTTTATTTAGCATCTCTGCTTTGATGGCACAAAGCATTCCTCAAGGCATCAATTACCAAGCGGTTGCCCGTAACGCCAAGGGTGAAGTCATCGCCAATTTACCCATTACGCTCAAAATATCTTTACTTACCAATCTGGAACGCACCGGACAGGCTTACAGCGAAATCCATGAAGTCACCACCAATAAGTTAGGGCTATTCAATATTGTCATCGGTGAAGGCGAGGCCCAGTTAGGTACTTTCAAAGATATCCCTTGGGCGACCGAGGAAATTTGGATAGAGATCGCCATGGATGAACAAGCGGGCGAAAACTTTAAAGTCATCAATACGACTCGATTATTGACAGTGCCTTATGCGTTTCACGCCGGCAGTGCCGCCGAGCTTGTCCCAATCCAACCGGATGGAGGCAGTCGAGTCCCTTGGTGGGGGCAGCCCTGGTGGAATATCGAAGGACTTGAAAAAACGGATCCCGACATCCACTTTGTTGGTAATATTGACTCCACTGATTTGGTCTTTCGTACCAACGACTTAGAACGGCTCCGCATTAAAGCAAACGGCGAAATTGTAATGCCGGGAGATGTAGAAATTGGTGGGACGCTCGAAGTCAAGGGCGACTCAACCATTGTAAAAAACCTCTACGTACAAGGCGACGAAGCGATCATAGACGGTACACTCTCCGTTGCTCAGGATGTTGACTTTGGGGCAAACCTCATGGTTGCTAATAATATTGATGCGGGAGGCAACATTACCGCCATCGGCGATGGCACCTTTAATAATCTAGAGGCTTTGAACGATGCCAGAATTGGTAATAACCTACAAGTCAATGGTCCTACCAACCTAAACAGTACTTTGGAAGTCACTGAGACCTCAGACCTTAAGGGTCAGGTAACCATTGACGCTACGGTGGGTGGCGGTGCAGCTAGTTACGATGCCCATCCATTACGCGTACAAGGAAGTGATCAGGGCATCGCTATCAAGGTGAATGCGGGTACCCCAACCAATGGCAATAATTTTGTCACCTTCTTCAACAACAGCAATACTGCCGTGGGCCGCATCGAAGGAGAGACCTTGCCCGAACTTCTGGCCAGCGAAGAATATATCCAGGAAAAAGGCGCCCTTGACCTAGCCGTTACGCTTGCCACCATTGATGTAACCACAGGCGGCGTCGCCATTGCTCTCGCAGCCGCTGATTTAACCGCTGCGAGTACATCATCGACGGCTTGCGCTGGCGCGGGAGCTTGTGTGACCAGTCCGATTCCTTCTCTCATTGCTGCCGCCACCGCGAATCAAATTGCCGTAATCGCCGATGAAATATCCATTGCCGTGGGCCTTTCCGACGCCATCGATCAAAGAGACTTTTTCGAATCCAATGCGGCGGCAAATATTGGAGTCACCTATCAATCGGGCAGCGGGGATTATGCAGAATGGCTCCCGAAAGCCAACCCAGAAGAGCAATTTACGCCAGGCTACATTGTAGGCATGAAAAATGGGCGCATTTCGCTCAACACAGAAAGTGCTGATCAATTATTTGCCATTTCGACCAAGCCGATCGTTTTAGGAAATATGCCCGACGAAGGCACCGAATCACAATTCGAAAAAGTGGCCTTCATGGGACAAGTCCCCGTTCACGTTACCGGCAAAGTCAATCCCGGGGATTACATCCTGCCCTCAGGCTTTAACAATGGATTCGGTCGGGCCGTTGCGCCGGAGAACATGAGTCCTGAGGACTACACCAAAATCGTTGGTGTCGCTTGGTCCGCCTCTCAAAATGACGCCTACAGCCTCATTAATGTGGCCATTGGTCTCAACGCCGGGGATGTCAGCCGAGTTGTTGCCGAGCAGCAACGTGAGATTGAATCCTTGAAAAAAGCGCAACAAGAAACGCAGGCCCTCCTGGCCCGTTTAGTGCCCGGCTACGCTGAGGCTGTAGGCATTAAAGCAGAGTCGGTAGAACCTCACCAGCATGCTACTCCGCCTACGACAATTGCGCATGAGGATGTACATTTCATTACTCCCGATGCGAGCAATGTTGTGTATTTCGAGCCGACACGCGAGCAATTGTTAGAAGGACTCGCCTTAGCCGAGCAGCTCTTCGTAGACGGCGGTGGTGAACTCAGCGCCCACCCATTTTGGAGCCGCATGCAATCGGATATGAACTATCGCGAGGCCGTTATAGACCAGTTAGAGGTGAAATTGAAAAAATCGATGCATATGCATAAAGAAATTAATAAGTAAAAATGACCAAAGGCTTTAGCTTATAAATATTTATTTAGTGCCCTGAAAACGGCCAAATGCGCGAGTGTTTGGTCGTTTTTTGTTAGAAAAAGTATAAAGACCGCAAACTCCTTCTTATCTCTCATTTTCAATCACTTACAAAAAACACGTAAACATTGTACATTAATTTGTACAAAACGAGGGCTGGATCCGGCTACAAATTGCTATTTTAACTTGTCACTTTACTGTTTTGAAATTTTACATGCTTAAAATTCCCCATCATGGCTAAGAAGAAAAGCGATCCCTCCAAACTCCACCTAAACCAAGCTAACTTCAAATCCCGTGAGTTTTTTCAACTATTGACGGAGGGGCTAGTTAATCTAGGAAATATGAAATTTGGTAGCCTAGCCCATTCCGTATTGACAATGTCCAAACATAAGGACGCACCGCAGAAAGCCTTTTATTTGATTTCTACCGCATTGGGAGAAGCTTGCCGTAAAATTCTAACAGAAGATGAAGCACATCAGGGTATGCTTGATGTACAGTTGAGTTTGGCCAATGATGCAACGATTTTGAGAGAAGAAATAGTAGAAAAATTAATTGAGCTTGATCTAAGTATCGATGTATCTTTCTTTGCTGCCCCACATCGTACGGATTTCATCCATGAGATTAAAGCATTATTCCAAATATGGCTGAAGGAACAAATAGGCTTTACGGAAGCGCAAAGCAAGAGTTTTTCAGCACGTCTACCGGGTCATTTTTTAGTTTGCTTAATAGAAATATGGAATAACGATCCTAGTTATTTTAAAGAGGTAAAAACTTTTTTTAACAACCCGTTCTTTCAAGCCTTAGTGAAGGAAAAAAAGTTTCATAAATACTACACACAAATTCAAAGTGGTTTCGTACAGCCTGTATTAGGTAGCCCTAAAATGACACTGGCCGATATTTATATCGAACCCAATTTTAAGGTTTATAAAAAGTGTTCAAAAAAAGATATTGCTTCCTATAAGCTCGATAAGGATGGGTTCTACTGGCCTGACTATAAGCCTAGTAGCCTCCACCATTATATGATGGCCCTTTTTCAAAATGAAACACCACTTGCCCTCCCCGCAGAAAAATCCGACTTCATGCTTTTATTGGGCCAACCCGGGCAGGGTAAAACATCTTTTTGTCTGCGCACCATCTATGATCTTATTACCGAAGAAAGACTTGATAACCAAAGATTATTTTTCGTTCGACTTCGGCATATCAGTAATGTAAAAGACCTTATCAATAACCCCTTGGAAGTTATATGTCAGCATATCGATAAGGAGGCGTTCAAAACAGGTCAGGCTATTCCGCTAAAAGATCTAGAATCTGCTATCCTTGTCCTCGATGGACTAGACGAAATATACATGCACCAAGGGCTAACCAATAATGACATCAATAATATTGTTTCTAGCCTCAGTAAAGAACTTGCTAACTTTCCTAAACTTAAAATAATACTCACTTCTCGCTATAATTATTTGGATATTGATAAACTGAGTGGCGAAAAACTATTGATTGTCAAATTAGCTGTGATGAATTTAAAGCAACAACTGGATTGGCTTGGTAATTATAAGGCCATCTATCCGGATAATTCATTGAATAAAAATATCTTAGAAACTATCAATAGTAGTAAAGACAAAAAATACCAAAGTATTAAGGAATTAATTAATCAACCCATCCTTTTACAACTGATTGCAGAATCTGGTCTGAATGTTTCGGAAGGCTCTAATCGAGCCAAGATTTACGAAAAACTATTTGATAATATTATTGAAAGAAAATGGTCAAGAGATGGGCAACTGGAGAAATACGAAAACCTAGAAGATGAACTACGCGCCTTTTTACAAACCATTGCTTTGGTCATCTATCAAAGTGATTTTGAATACGTCCGACGTTACGAATTCAAAGCCAATAATCTTCTTGAAGATGCAACCAAACGCTACAGAAAAAAGACCAATAACCAACTAGATCTGAATGATACTTTGAAAGATATTTTAGTCAGTTTTTATTTCAAAAATGTAAAAAAACACGACAAAGATTCAAATGATGAAGATCGGCACCAGCAGTATGCTATTGAGTTTATGCATAAATCACTGCAAGAATATCTAGCAGCTGAATATATCTGGATATTTTTCAAAGACACATTTCTGGAGAAGAAAAGAAATGGTGATTATTTCATAGATAATTGGAAGGAAGCACTGCGTAGCATTTCTCCCATTACAGCGCCTAAAATGTTATCCCAAGAAGTCACTCAATACCTTATAGAAGTCATTCAAAATGATAGTAATGTAGCTGATAAAAAAGAGTTGACTAAAAGATTGATATATTTCTTACCTGATCTTCTCAAAAAGAATTTTTTATATCAATACGATGCTACCCAAAACGTAGATTATCCATTTAATCGAGGCCTAGCAAACTTCTACAGCTATTGGACAATTCTCTCCCATATCAAGAAAGAAGAAGATAAGGTAGAGGGGCTACAAGGAGATTTTCTATCACTCTTAAAGAATTTAATCATTATATACCCTAATCGTTTCGTTAATTTGACAGGGGCTGACTTGATGGGAGCCAACTTGATAGGGGGTGATTTGATAGGGATTAATTTGAGGAAGGTCAATTTAAGCGAGACCGACTTGAGGAGGGCCAATTTAGTGGGAGCCAATTTAAGGAAGGCCAATTTAGTGGGGGCTTATTTAGAAAGGGCTGATTTGGATGGAGTCGATTTGAAGGAGGCCGATTTGAGGAGGGCCAATTTAAAGGGAGCCAATTTAATGGGAGCTGATTTAAGGAGGGCCAATTTAAAAGGGGCCAATTTAAAGGGAGCCGATTTGAGGGAAACCGATTTAAGGGAGGCCGATTTAAGGGAGACTGGTTTGGAAAAGACAGATTTAAGGTATACTCATTTGAGAAGCACCTATTTAGTAGGAGCCTATTTAGTAGGAGCCGATTTAGTAGGAGCCGATTTAGTGGGGGCTGATTTGAGTGAGGTCGATTTGAGAGAAGCCGACTTGAGCGATGCCATATTAAGGGAGGCTGATCTGAGCGATGCCGATTTAAGGGAGGCTGATTTGAGGGAGATCGACTTGAACAATGCCATATTAAGGGAGGCTGATTTAAGGGAGGCTGATTTAAGGGAGGCTGATTTGAGAGGGGCTAATTTGAACGAGGCTGATTTGAGAGGGGCTAATTTGAGGGGGGCTAATTTGAGGGGGGCTAATTTGAGGAGAGCTAAAAATTTAAAGCTTGAACAACTTCTTCAAGTCCATTCTTTAAAAGGTTACAAAGGACTTCCTACCAAACTCGAAGAGGAATTAAAAAAGCAAAAGCCCGAGCTATTTGAGTAATTAAACCAAATCCATACTAAACATTAGAATCATATACATTTAGAGTCAGGACTCTACTCAATAAAATAGAATACAAACTCAAAGGAAGAAAAGCCAGAGCTACTCCAATGAACCTACTAGCCCTATCCTAACCAGTCATTTTGCCAATCTATTGGAATTCCCTATTTTGGGAGGCCACACCATCAGCCTATAATATTCGCTTTCATTAATCGCCTCCTTGTATGAAAAAGATCTCTCTGACGCTCTTCTTCCTGAGCCTTTTGTTTACGACCGCTCTTACGTCAACCATTCCCGCTGACGCACAGCAACTATTCGATAAAATTCTGGTTGGAAAATGGACCGGAAAGATGGGATTCATGACCCGTACAAGTTATGAAATTGAATTCAAGAAAT
>JANQQI010000132.1 GCA_028285085.1 Saprospiraceae bacterium
GTATTAGCACACAGAAGCTCCACGCTCGCGGACCAATGGCTTTGCGGGAATTAACGAGCTATAAATGGATTGTCAGAGGGAAAGGACAGATCCGAGCGAACTCATAAACCAACGAAATGAATTATTGAAGTAGCAAATGATGATCGCCCAGACGCGTTCTAAATGTAATTGGCATCTGATCTTTTCCTCTGGAGACATGACTCATCCTTGGCAATACTCAAGATGATATTTCTTATCCAGTGTATCTTTTCGAGCATTTTACAGCGCGTTTAACTCCATCTCATAATCATACTGCAAATCCTCGTGCAGGCTGGCTACCGCTTTTTGGATCATCCGCACCTGCTGATCATACATATTTTGCAGTACTCGATTGCGCGTAATAGAGGGGCGTAATTGTTTTAGTTCCTGGCAGAAACAAATGAGTAATTCGGCTTCAATTTCTTTGTTTTTCGCGTAGCGAATATACTTCTTGGTCATGCGCAGAATTTTCCGTACGCTTTTCTTGATGAGATAAAAGGTACGGGCGTTGATCTCCGCAAACTGCTGGCGAATCTCGGTTTTCACACCTTCGATATAAGCCGTTTGGTCTGCTGCTTCGAAAAGCAAGTAGGTCAATAACTCTTTATTTTCCTTTTTGAATTTAGCGAGATGCAGACACAAGTCTACCAATTCCTGATGCGATCGATTCACCAGATTATCCTTCAAGCTTTTAACCGTAGCTGCTTTCAATATTTTAATTTTTAGATAAGCTTACTCGTAGCGTAGTGACTCGATCGGATCGAGACGGGCAGCCTTCAAGGCGGGATACAAGCCAGATATCAATCCGACCCCCATGCACAAGGCGACGCCGAGGAAAATCCATACCCAGGGAATGATAAAGCTACCATCCATCAACACCGCGACAATATTCCCGGCGAGAATACCAAAGAAAATACCAACAAGCCCACCTAATTGACAAATCACCACTGCTTCTGTCAAGAATTGGATCAATACATTATTACGGGTGGCGCCGATGGCTTTGCGGATACCGATTTCGCGGGTGCGCTCGGTCACGGACACCAGCATGATATTCATGAGACCGATCGCTGCACCGAGCAATGTGACTAAACCAATAGCAATGGCCGCAAAGCGAAATTTAACGGTGTTTTCCTTGAGGATAGAAACAAAGCTATCACTTTTGAAGATTTCAAAATCATTGTCCTCCGAAGCGGAGAGGTCACGCACATTGCGAAAAATACCCACAGCTACCGCTTCGGCGGCTTCCATATCTTCGGGGCGAAGCGCCGCTACCGAGATGTTATAATTCCGTCGGGCGGTACCGTAGTAACGTTTAACGTTGAGTAGCGGCGCGAGAATCTGGCGATCTTCGCTGGCGTTCAGACTGGAGCCCTTGGACTTCAAGACCCCAATGACTCTATACTTGATATTACCTACCGAAATCGTTTGATTCAACGCTTTTTCCGGTTTTTTATCAAAAAGAGAATTGACAATATCAATTCCAATAATCACCTTATTGCCTCCTGTATTTACCTCCGTTGCCGAAAAATTACGCCCGTATTCAACCTCAAATCCTTTTACATCTAAATAATTTTCATCCACCCCAATAAATCGAACGTTTGGATTCGTTTTTTCATCCATATATTTGGCCGTCGCCAATCCGGTTCCGAAAACACGTACGGAGACCCGCGCCGGAAAATCGTAGCGATCTTTGAATTCCATGGCCTGCTTGAAAGAAATGATTTCACCAGCCTTCGAACGACGACCACGGCGATTCCCCTTCGCTCCTTCCTCTCCTTTTGGATAAATAGAAAAAGCGTTAGCTCCCATGCGGATGAAGTTATCCTGCAAAGAATATATGGCGGCATCAATCGCGGTCAGGATACCGACTAGAGCCATAATTCCAAACGCGATAATCAGAATCGTTAGAATGGCACGTAGTAGATTAGAACGAACCGAGCTGAGGGCTATTTTTATATTTTCGGTGATGTTCATTTAAAAATTGGCATTCGTGAATTCTAAAAGTACCTCATCTCATCCAAATTACGGTTTCTGTTCGATAAATAAGCCGAGGATATAGACGCATTACGGTTGAGAAGGATAGAAATGCTGTTGAATGAGCTGTTCCATGGCCGGCATGAGTTGCGTTCCCCCCGCAATGATCTCCCCACCAAAAAGATAATTATCACCACCTTCGAAGTCACAAACCCGACCACCGGCCTCCTGTACGATGATGGCCCCACCGGCAATATCCCAAGCATTGAGGCTATACTCGAAATAAGCATCAAAACGGCCACAGGCCACATAAGCCAAATCCAGAGCAGCCGATCCAAACCGGCGGATACCTCGCGTCCCGTGCATCAGTGTTTTGAACACTTCCAGATAAGGTGTTACTTTTTCATAATCATAATAAGGAAATCCGGTTGCAATCAGACTGTCCCCGAAGGTCGCACAGGAAGTCGTCGAAATTCGCTCATCGTTGAGATACGCACCGCCATCTTTCCAAGCATAGAAACACTCTTCACGAGTGACTTCGTACACAATTCCCAGGATGGTTTCTCCCTTTTCGCGCAGAGCGACGCTGATTGAATAGAAGGGGAGTTGGTGTAAAAAATTAGTGGTACCGTCCAACGGATCAATAATCCATTGATAAGTACCATCTTGATTCTCGACGGTGTCTTCTTCGGTGATGAATACGGCTTCGGGGAGTAATTGGCCAAGTTTTTCTACCAGTTGTGCTTCGGCAGTCTTGTCAACATAGCTCACCAAGCTGTTGTGGCTCTTGGTTTCAATAGCTTCAGCGCCGACCTTTCCCGCCTGCTGGCGAATAAAAGTACCGGTTTGAGCAACGGCTCGCCGAGCCAATAAACATAGCTTTTCCAGTTGTCTGTTTTGCATTAGATAGTTCTTATAGTTGTCTAACGGATTTACGTTAGCTCTGTTTATTATTTCTTTGCTTGCAAAGCAATTAAAACGATGCCACCAATGACCAATCCGGTCCCGACAATTTGCCAGCCTCGGAAAGTTTCACCCAGAAAAAAATACGCTAAAATAATCGTAGATACCGGGCCAACACTACCGACAATCGAGGCATTTGAAGCCCCAATAATACGAATACCTTCCGAAATCATAAAGGATGGTAATACGGTAGCAATAGCGGCCATAAGCACACTAAGGTAGTACACTTCCGTGGCAAAGTGAAACAGTTCGAGTCGATATCCAATAGCATGATGTAAAATCACCGCTACACAAGCCGAAGACATACTGATGGTGGTGTAGCGGATAGTTCCAATCCGGGGGAGCAGGCGGCCGCTACCAACAATATAAATTGCATAGGTAAACGCAGCACCAAAGATTAATCCACCCCCTAACCAAATTTGTGCATCATCGCCGACTTCCAAACTCTGTCCAAAAGCAAGAGCGATACCGATGTAGGTTAAGCCCAAAGCTAACAGATGAATCCGCCGAATCGGTTCCCGCCAGATCACGGCCTGAATCAGAATCACCAAAGTGGGGTACATAAAAAGAATTAAGCGCTCCAAGCCCGCAGAGACGTAATTCAGGCCTTCGAAATCCAGGAAGCTGGCCAGATAATAACCGCAGACACCCAGCAAAATGCTGCGCCACCAATCACCGGAAGAGATGGTGCTTTGATGTTGTGTCTGCCGTCGCTGGTACCAGCGCCCAATAAAAAGATAGAGCGGCAGAGCAAAAAGCATCCGTAAAGTGAGCAAAGATAGACTATCGACACCATAGCGATACGCCAGTTTCACCATGACTGCCTTGGTTGAAAAAAATACGGCGCCAACGAAAACGAGCAAAGCAGCCAGTAAAAAAGTCCTTTGGGAAACGCTGATCCTCATGCCCGCAAAGGTACTTTTTGGATGGAAAATTCAGGGTTCATCTTTCGCGAAATTTACGATGTCCAAGCCTTCCTTCTGCGAGAGTGGCCAAAACAGAAAGGCCGATTCAAATATGATTTGAATCGGCCCAAATATTTCTTTGAAGGTTTGTATTATCCCATTTCAGCAACGACTTCCGTTACTTCGGGCACCATTCGTTTTAGCATGCCTTCAATCCCGGCCTTGAGCGTTACGGTCGACGATGGGCAACCACTACAGCTTCCTTGTAATACGACCACCACTTTGCCCTGATCGAATTTTTTAAATTCAATATTTCCACCATCCATCTCTACAGCAGGCTTCACATAAGTATCAATCAAGTCTTTGATTTTCTTGACCAATTCTGCCTCCTCGCCGGTATATTGATAGCTTGCGCCGCGTTCTTCTTCCAGCGCTTCCATTGCTTCGGCAAAACCTTCTTTGAGAATTTCCCGCTCAGATTCCACGTACTTCTTAATGAAGTCTTTCAACTTCAGCATGATATCTTCCCAAGCATAGTTGAACTCTTTGGTGATCGTCACGAAATTATTGCAGATGTATACCCCTTTGACATAAGGTAATTCAAAAAGGGCCGTCCCCATAGGAGACCATTCCTGGGCCATATCGGCTTCCCGAAAATCCGCCGTGCCTTTGTAGAGCATTCGGTTAGTCACGAATTTCAGTGACTCCGGATTAGGCGTCTGTTCTGTGTATAACATCACCGGGCTCTTCGTGCTCGTATTTTCCATTTATCGCGCTATTTTGTTTGTGTTAAACAATTTGCAGGTCGTTCAAAATGAGGAGATATTTTTCAATTTAGCCTAGAAAATCAACTACTCTACTTTTACAGGCTAATCTTTTTCCTCTGTCGCGACTCGCGTTATTTAGATTGATTCTACAAAAGTAACACAATTTCCTTTCCGATGTTTTGAAATACCCAATTTTTACCGCCAGCAGACAGTGCACATTATATTCTGATGAATTTGATTATTTTAGAGCCAAACAAGCCAACGCTATGCAAGTCATCACCGGAAACAAAACTTACTTTAAGGGTATTGGCCAAATCCCTTTCGAAGGCCCCCAGTCACGTAATCCATTAGCCTATAAGTGGTACGATGCCAAACGCGAAGTTGGCGGCAAAACGATGGAAGAACATTTGCGCTTTGCCGTTTGCTATTGGCACTCCTTCTGTAATGCCGGTAGTGACCCTTTCGGTGTGGGGCCACGGCCATTGCCGTGGAACAAAGGCCGCGACGCCATTTCCCGCGCCAAGAATAAGATGGATGCCGCTTTTGAATTTTTTACCAAGCTGGGCGTCCCTTACTATTGTTTCCATGATTATGACGTAGTCGACGAAGCAGATACGTTGGTAGCTTCCGAAAAGCGCATTAAGGAGATGGTGAAATTTGCCAAAGCCAAGCAAAAAGCTTCAGGGGTGAAACTCCTTTGGGGAACCGCCAATTTGTTTTCGCATGCGCGCTACATGAATGGGGCCGCCACAAATCCCGATTTTCAGGTGGTCGCTCATGCTGGCGGCCAAGTGAAGCATGCAATCGATGCCACCATTGCTTTGGGTGGCGAAAACTATGTCTTTTGGGGCGGGCGTGAAGGTTATTTGTCTTTGCTCAATACCGATATGAAACGCGAGAAAGAGCACCTTGCCCGCTTTCTGACCATGGCCCGTGACTACGCTCGCGATCAGGGGTTTAAAGGTACCTTTTTGATTGAGCCCAAACCGATGGAACCCAGCAAGCACCAATATGACTTCGACTCGGAAACAGTGATTGGCTTTTTGCGCTATTATGGTTTAGATAAAGACTTCAAATTAAATATCGAGGTAAATCATGCGACCTTATCCGGGCATACCTTTCAGCATGAATTACAGGCGGCGGCGGACGCGCAACTTTTGGGTAGCATCGACGCCAACCGAGGGGATTATCAAAATGGCTGGGACACCGACCAATTTGTCCTAAATATTTACGAAACGGTAGAAGCCATGCTAGTTATCCTTGAAGCGGGAGGTCTCGGCAGTGGCGGCATCAACTGGGATGCCAAGGTGCGCCGCAATTCTACTGACCTGGAAGACCTTTTCATTGCACATATTTCCGGGATTGATGTATTTGCACGAGGATTGCTCGTCGCGCACGAGATTTTAGAGCACTCCGAGTACCAACAGTGGCGCGCACAGCGCTATGCATCCTTTGATCGGGGCAAAGGACAGGAGTTTGAAGCGGGGCAGCTCTCATTGAAGGACTTACGACGCCTAGCCGCACGCTACGGCGAACCAGAAATGCGGAGTGGCAAGCAGGAGCTTTTTGAGCAGCTGATTAACCTCTACATTTAGCACCGTAATCCCATTTTGGGAATTTATTCTCATTCTTAAATTACATAGGGAAATACCCCAACTATAAAACCTTCATTGTAAGGCTTTTAATGTTTTGGTGCCAACTTTGCAGTTTCAAGAACCATAGATGTGCGATAGTTTCCCCTCAATTTATTTCAAAGATTAATTGTTGAACACAATGAAATGAATCTCTCTTTGTAATAGAGATTCACGGAAAGTTCTCTGATTGGATTAGTATAAAGATTATAAAAGGGTCTACGCCCAACAATAACACACACAACTACATTAAACAGCCTCCCTTCCCAAAGCTAGGTTAAATGCTGCTTAGCGGCGGCATTTCATCAACATCATCATTATTTATGGTGCCCAAAGCACGCGCTGATTATTTCCTGACCTCCCCGGCAAACCTTCGTTTTCTAATAAAAATGATGCGCTAAAGTGTTATCTGCACTGCGGATACATTTTAGTGCATCCCCAAAACAGGCAAAATTTTTAAATGGTAATAAAGTGTATAGGTATTTCTCTGCCGCGGCTATTAAGTCGCGGTATTTTTTTGCCCTTGATATTGCTGTTTGAAAGATAAAGGGTTCATTCCAGTAATCCGTTTGAAGGTCCGATTAAAATAGGATAAGCTCTCAAAGCCACAAGCAAAGCAAGTCTCCGTTACATTCTTATCCCGTAGTAGTAAGCGCTTCGCTACGTTAATGCGATAATGATTGAGAAATTCGGTGAAGGTCAATCGGGTCATTTTTTTAAAATAACGACAAAAGGCGCCGTGTGAGAGTTGACAATGATGAGCCACTTCATTGATTAATAATTTACGCTGATAATGGGTATCAATGAATTGATAAATCCGCTGTAAACGGTCCTGGTCTTTTTGATTATACTGCGTCTTATAAGGCTGTTCGTGTAATAAAATTGCGTCTTGGTCTTCGGCTAGGACTTGTAGAATACTCAGCACCTCTATCAACTGAGAAAACCCCTTAAGGTGATGTAGATGCTTGATACGAATACCTACGCGATCCTTCGCCTCTGCGCTAAAACAAAGGCCGTGACGAGAACGTAAAAATAAAGCTTTTACTGCTTGTAGCTCCGGCAAGTACGCCAACAAGTGCTCCACGAAATCAGCTCGAATGTGTAAGACCGTCTTTTCATAAGGTACTCGGATCCCATAATCAAAGTTTAGATGTGGAATATTCGATCCAATCAGCACTAAGTCATTTTTTTGATAACGCGCAATGTGATCTCCCACATGTCGGGTTCCATCCGCACCATCAATAAAGACTAACTCATATTCCGGGTGGAAATGCCAGAAGAAAAAATCGTTCAGCTTAGGATTGACCAAAATCCGAAATGAACTTCCTGCGTCACGTTCAATGGTTTCCAGTTGAATATTCATATTGGCTAAATTTTCACATCAAAAGGGGCCATTTAGGGTGTTTTTCTATTAAAATTACTTAAAAATTTATTTACAATCTCTAAAAAGTCATAATAGTTCAAAAACCGATCATAATCCTTCTGACACACCTATCGATTTAGTCAGATATTTGATCATCATTACTAACCAAATCAGATACGATTATGAAAAATGATATAGTCACCAACCCTAATATGGCGCATCAGGATATCCCAGGTAATCCTTCTACCGCCACTAGTAGTCACCTCAAACTTAATGACCGCTCCAATGGACAACCACTGCGTGTACTCAGTGAGGCAGATTGGAAATTTTGGATCCACAATGGCTACGTGATCATCAAGCAAGCGATTACGCGTGAAAAAGCACAACAAACCGCTGCATTCCTCTGGGAATTCGAAGAAAAAGATCCTAACGATCCTACCAGTTGGTATGCACCAGCCCGAGCAGAAATGCAAATGAAAGAATTGGTCGGCACTGGTATGGTCGAAGCCTACAACAACCAACTGCTTTGGGACAACCGTCAAACTAAGCGTGTCTATGATGCTTTCGTAGATGTATGGGGAACGGAGCAACTGTGGGTTACTATTGATCGGGCAAATTTGAATATGCCATTGCGGCCTAATGATACGTTTAAAGGATTTATCCACTGGGATTATGATCCTGAGACAAAGCCACAAAACGTCCAGGGTGTACTAGCACTTAATGATCAAACGGACATCAATATGGGTGGCTTCCAGTGTGTTCCCGAGCTGTACCGCACCTATGATAGCTGGAAACTCACTCAACCCGCTGATCGTGATCACTTCAAACCAGATGTAACGGGTTTCGAGGTCGAAAAAATTGCACTTGAAGCTGGTGATTTATTGATTTTCAATAGCACCCTGGCACACGGCATTCGTCCGAATCTTTCGGAAAATAAAGTTCGCATGGCACAATACATTTCAATGATGCCAGCCGAGCCGAATAATGCAGCGATGCGCGACTGGCGCGTTAATTCCTGGCGTCAACGTATTGCCCCCGAAGGCTATGCTTTCCCCGGTGATCCTCGTGGATGGGAACAAAGCAAATACCCCCAAGCAGAATTAACCGATCTAGGTAAGAAGTTGCTCGGCCTAGAGTCTTGGATGTAAACCTGGTGGCCAGGATCATTTCCCCAGCCAATTTCTTTTTGCTATCTTCCATCAGACAGAAAAACCAACATCATGATTTCAGGAATTGACTACGGGGTCATTGTCCTCTACTTTGTTCTTATCTTTTACATTGCTTATTGGATTACCCGACGCGACCGTCAGCGAGGTTCTGCGGATTACTTTCTGGCGAGTCGCGATGTCGGCTGGTTTGTGATCGGGGCGTCCCTTTTTGCTTCGAATATCGGTGCGGAACATATTATCGGCCTGGCCGGCTCGGGTGCCCGTGGCGAAATGCCCGCCGCCCAGTTTGAAATCCTCGCTTCGCTCGTTTTGATCGTTTTGGGCTGGCTCTTCGTTCCCTTTTATCTCAAGAGTGGGGTCTTCACGATGCCCGAATTCCTGGAACGTCGCTACTCTTCCGGTGCACGTTTGTACCTATCCGTTGTATCAATTTTAGCGTATGTATTGACAAAAATTTCACTGACGATTTTTGCAGGTGCGTTGGTATTTGAAGTTATGGGTATTCCCTTTTGGACCGGGGCTTTAGTAGTTGTAGTAACGACAGGAGCTTATACCATCTTTGGTGGATTCAAAGCGGTACTCTACACCGATATGGTGCAGCTATTCATCTTGCTCGGTGGGATGATTCTTGTGACTATTTACGGTTATCAAGCTATCGGTGGCTGGGATGGCATGATGGCTGCCGTTGACAGTACTGCGAATCAGCAAGGCCTGGTCGCTGCGAATTTCTTTGACCTTTGGCGGCCATCCGACGATACATCCTATCCTTGGACCGGGATGCTTTTCGGCGCCCCAATTTTAGGGATTTGGTACTGGTGTACAGATCAGTTTATTGTACAACGCGTGCTCTCCGCTAAGGATGTTTCAAATGCACGTGCAGGCTCTATCTTTGCCGGCTATCTAAAGCAATTACCACTTTTCATTTTTGTGATTCCCGGTGTATTGGCTTTTGCTTTGGCGGGTAGTGGTTTACTCCAACTAGATCTTGCCAATCCAGATAAGGCCCTACCAATTATGATTTCTGAGTTGTTGCCTCAGGGAATCAAGGGTTTGGTTTTAGCCGGCCTACTCGCAGCTTTGATGAGCTCACTCTCTTCGGCCTTCAATTCGTGTTCGACTTTGTTTACAATTGATTTTTATAAAAAATATAAACCCAAATCCTCCGAACGAGAACTCGTTTGGGTTGGTCAAATTGCGACCATCATTCTGGTGATTTTATCGTTGATGTACATTCCGCTTATGAAAGTACTCACCGAATCAGGTGGCATCATTCAATACATGCAAAGTGTACAAGCTTATATCTCACCACCCATTGCAGCGGCCTTCCTCTTTGGTTTATTTATCCATCGCATCAACGCCCGCGGCGCTCTTCTTAGCTTATGGTTGGGTTTTATCATCGGTAGTATCCGCTTTGTTTTGGAATTTATGGTCAAAGAAGGCCGAATTGCACCCGGCGATTATCCAATGATAGACACTTTTGTAGGCATCAATTTTCTGCACTTCGCCTTATACTTGTTCATCATCTCGGCCGCCATCCTATGGTTCGGCAGCCAATTCTCGGCGGCGCCTAGTGCTGCGAAATTGGCTGGGGTTACCTTCAATAAAAACGTGGAGAATTTCTTTGAAGTAAAGAAGAAAGATGTCTGGCTAACTGTTGGTCTGGTTGCCTTGGTTCTGAGTATCTGGGCCATCTTTAGTCAATGGGGCATCGCTGGTTAAATTATACTTAAATGAATTTACAACTCAAAGATAAAACGGCGCTGGTTACCGGCTCAACAGCCGGTATCGGCTTCGCCATCGCGAAGACTTTAGCAGAGGAAGGGGCAAAGGTGATTTTAAACGGTCGAAATGAGGAACGTTTAGCGACCGCTCGGGCAGAACTACAAGCCACTTATCCAGAAGCCAATTTGGACAGTTTTGCTGCAGATTTCGCCAAAAAGGAAGACGTTGAACGACTTATTCAACGATTGCCAGTCATTGATATTTTGATCAATAATGTAGGCATTTTCACGGCTCAGTCTTTTACAGAAACCAGTGATGAGGATTGGTATCGACTCTTTGAAGTCAACGTGATGAGTGGTGTCCGCTTATCTCGTGCTCTTTTGCCGGGAATGCTCCAGCGCAATTGGGGCCGCATTATTTTTGTCTCTAGCGAATGCGCCGCCCTTGTACCCGAAGATTTAATCGCCTACAGCACGACTAAGGCCGCTCTACACAGTATTTCACGCGGCTTAGCCCAACTTACTAAAGGCTCGGCAGTGACGGTTAATACCGTAATGCCCGGCTCGACGCTCTCGGAAGGTGCCCAGCGTTTTCTACAGGAACAGGCTGCCCGAGAGGGCAGTACCGAGCAGGCCGTCGCAGACAACTTCTTTAAGGAAGTGCGCACCTCCTCGTTGATCGCTCGTTTTGCTTCTACCGAAGAGGTGGCCCATACCACAGTATATTTAGCGAGTCCTTTGGCCGCCGCTACGAATGGATCAGTGGTGAAGTTGGATGGGGGATCGGTTGGAGGGATTATGTAAGCAAAATATAATTACGATACTCGCCGATACGATAGCCTGTTTTCTGTTCCAGCCAACGTGATATCTTCTCCTTCCAACCGAGTCGTTGCTGAGTGGGATCAAAGGAAAATTGCCAGTTCATTTTTTCAATTCTTGGGCGAATCACTTCGGGATGCGTACCGGTAAACGATTGTAGTGTATCAATTTGGCTGTAGTCAAACTCATCGACAGGAGCCACATGACGCGCCACCCAATCATCACTGTGCCAAAGTTTATTGAAAGATTGCTGCTTGAGTTGTTGATGGCGCGGATGCTTTACCCAACCATAGTGGTGGATATACGCATCGACTAAACGCACACGCAACTTCTGGTCATTTCGGCGAAAGCCCTGTGCATCACGATAAGATTGAATATCGGAATGGCGTCGAACAACACGCACTTCGCGACGATACCATTGGCGTGAATCGCCGATATAATCGTAAGAGCCATAAAAGTGTCGGTACTTAAGCAGTAGGCCTTCTGTTTTGGTATCCTGCCGATAACGTTGCATCGCCTGACGTATGGCAGGTAGTCCATCTTCATGTAGCACCTCGTCGCCCTGAATGTAGACACACCAATCTGCATCCTCGGGTAAAGCAGCGAAAGCTTTGTTTGTTTCTTCGGCCAGCACACGCCCCCCTTCGCGCAAGCGATCATCCCAAATGGTAGGCAGAATGCGTATTTTTTCAGAATCAATCCCCTTAATCAAAGCCAGGGTTTCATCTTCAGATGCCCCCACCGCGACTACAACTTCCTCGCAAAGCGGCAATATGGAACGAATGGCCTCTACGATCGGATAATCGTAGCGAATCGCATTGCGAATAAAAGTAAAACCAACCACCTTCATTTCCGTAGAACCCATTGTGCAAAGTTAGAAGTGAATCCAGCAAATCGCTTATTTTTAGCAAAAATTTCCGTTGGGATATGAAAAAGCTCAAAAGACTACTCAAACGTTTATTTTGGTTAAGTCTACTCGTCGTGGTGAGTATCGTGGTATTTAATACCTCTATTTATCATTCCCGGCAAATTAGCGTCGAGTCCATCACCCCGTATGCCATTCCGGAGGCCGTCATGCAACGTCTGTCAGATGTGGTACAAATTACTACGGTTTCCTACCCAGGTCGTATTGACACCAGTGCTTTTCGCACCTTCGCGAGCTATTTGGATAGTCAGTATGTTTTGGTAGATTCTTTTTTAGAAAAAGAGGTGATTAATGACTTCAGTCTAGTTTATAAATGGCCCGGAAAAAATCCACGCCTTGAGCCTATTTTATTGATTGGGCATATTGATGTGGTCCCAGTCGAGCGAGAAAGCTGGTCACAATGGACCCACCCGCCCTACAGTGGAGAAATCAGCGATGGGCATGTTTGGGGCCGAGGTACTTTAGACGACAAAGTCAGCATTCTTGGCGTTTTGGAAGCCTTTGAATTATTATTAGCCGAAGGCTATCAGCCTGAGCGCACCGTCTACCTGGCGTGTGGTCACGACGAGGAAGTCGGTGGCCAACAAGGTGCTAAAGCTATTGCTCGGCAATTCGAGCAGCGTAAACTTAATTTTGCCTTTGTACTCGACGAAGGGATGATTGTACTCAATGATGCCCTCCCCGGATTGCCTAAACCCGTGGCCCTAATTGGTACCGCCGAAAAAGGCTACACAACTTTGGAATTATCTGTACAGATGAGTGATGGGGGGCATTCCTCTATGCCACCATCGGAAACGACTATCGGCATTTTGAGCCGTGCAGTGCATAATCTGGAGACGCATCCTTTCCCCGCGGAAATATCGGGACCAACCAAAGAGTTGTTCCGCTACACCGGCCCGGAAATGACCTTGCCCATGAAGGCCGTTTTTGCTAATCTGTGGCTGACTGAGGGTTTAATTCGTCGGCAGCTCAGTACCAATCCAACCACCAACGCGGTACTCCGCACCACCATTGCGCCGACCATCATAGAAGGCGGCCTAAAAGAAAATGTATTACCTACTTCCGCCCGGGCAACCGTGAATTTCCGCATTGCGCCCGGACAGACCGTAAATTCAGTCATTGAATATGTCAACGAGGTTGTAGATGACGAACGGGTGAGCGTGCAAGTCAAGCCCGGGGCCTTCGCCAGTGAACCTTCCAAGATTTCAGCGACCGATGCCTTTGGCTTTAAAGCGCTGGAACAAACCGCCCGAGAAATATTCCCAGAAGCGATCGTAGCGCCTAGCCTAGTAATCGTAGCTACGGATAGTCGCCACTATGAATCCGTAGCTCAACAAGTTTATCGCTTCATGCCCGTACGTATCGACAAAGCGGACACCAAGCGCATTCACGGCATTGATGAGCGGATTAGTTTTGAGAACTACCGCAGTATGATTCGCTTCTATCGACAGTTGATTTTGAATAGTTGTAAATAGTGTGCGTTATTCCAACGCGCACATTATAAACCATACTTGTCAATTAAATAGACGAGACTAGTCATAGCCGCAGTCCCCAACTCTAACTCACGTTGATTCACTTTGTCAAAAGTATCGATATCGGTATGGTGATAATCAAAATAACGTTGAGAGTCCGGTCGAAACCCGAACAATAGTCCACCCTGACTTTTCAACGGCCCGATATCGGCCCCCGAGCCCCCTTTATTGAAGCTCAATCCATAGGCTTCCAGGAGAGGAAACCATTCAATTACTTTGGGAAATCGCTGCTCGAAACTTTCGTCGGTAGCATCACAGCTGAAGCCCCGAGGGGTAAACCCACCCGCATCGGATTCAATCGCAGCGAGGTGAAACTCTTTATTTTGATTCGACACTTCGGCGTAAGTTGTTCCGCCTGCCAAGCCATTTTCTTCATTCATAAATAAAACGCAGCGGATGGTGCGCTTAGGCTGATAATTTAAGCCCTTTAACAGCTGCAATACATCCATAGACTGCACACATCCAGTCCCATCATCGTGTGCACCTTGTCCCACATCCCAAGAATCGAGATGACCGCCAACCACAATGATTTCATCCGGGAATTCACTGCCACGGATTTCACCAATGACGTTGTAAGATTGCTGATCCGCTAACTTTTGGCAGTGTGCCTCTACATACACATTGACCTTTTCCTTTTTCAGAAGGCCACTGAGCAAGTCCGCCGCTTTGGTACTAATTGCGAGGGCGGGGATGCCGTCCGTCTCCGGGAAGACCGTAACCCCGGTATGCGGATGATCATCGGTGCTTGTCGTCATTGAGCGTACCAGGCAAGCTACCGCGCCTTGTTGTGCGGAGCGCTCCGGGCCGAACACCCGCTGGTCGACCGCACCACCGTAAGCATTGAAGGTTCGGAGCTGTTTAGGATCCATTGGGCGGTTGAAGAAAACGATTTTCCCGGCGATGGCTTCGCGACCAAGTTCCGCCACTTCGTCGATGGATTGCAGTTCGATCACCTCAGCAGTCAAGCCGCCGGGAGGGGTAGCCGGAGAATTACCAAGCGCCAAAGCCGCTAAATCGATAGAGCCCATACTGGAATTTACGATACGAACGTGCTCTTGCCCGCCGCGTACCCAGTGGGGGACGGTACAAGGCTGGAGCCATACGGAATCCAATCCCAGCGTATCCAGCATTTGACGGGTGTATTCTACGGCCGCGGCGGCTTGGGGCGATCCAGCAAGCCGACCACCGATCCCTGTAGTCAGATGCTCTAGCCAAGTATAGCAGCGACCCTCAGTCAGTGCCCGATCATAAATATTTCGAATGAAAAATGCATCATCGTCGTTAGTGGTGGTTTGTGCAGACATAGCAGTACAGCCCAGCAGGCAGATGAGCATCGGCAAATAGCGTAACATCTTTATCATCTTGGTTTAAGTGAGCATTAAAGTTAGAATTTTCTGATCTGAAAACCGCGTCAATAGAGAAGTTAAGTCGGTATCAGAGTAGTAAATATTGGCTCCAAAACGCTGGTTTTGTGCTCCAAAATGGGTGAAAGCATAATTTTTTTCAGAAAAATTCAAATTTTAACGAAAAAAACTAAACCGTTCATTAAAAGACTTTTCAAAACAATTTCAGCGATTGACAAGATTTTATTCTGAAAAAAAACAGATGGGCATCAAATATATGGTAATCATTTCCCAAGTATCCTGTCCGGGAGTAATACTCTCGCAAATAAGATTAGCTCAATACTGGTGTTTATTGAGAAAATCGTTTACTTTTGTAGTGTTAGTGTAATTTACACAATAAGATAAATAGTAGGTTGTATGGCACAAATGAGTGCCAGTTAACTAAGACAATAATTTGGTTTTATTTGGTTAGGGCTGAGGTAGTACTTGCAAAAAGTGCTACCTCTATTTTTTTTATCCCTCGACTTTTGGAGTTGAGTGTCATTCATCAGTTACTGATAAGTCCTTCTGTTGAGATTTAGCTTTTGACACTTTTTTACAACTTCTTCTAAAAAATCAAAAAAAGTCCTTTCCAAAAGTGTCTTTTCTTCGATCCTTTACGTCTCAATCTTATAATATGCTCAAACCAGGTGAACAACTCATCTAGAACCAAACTGTTCGTGAGGCAACCCGCGGTGGGTCTGTGTGTTCAAAAGTGATCCCTTCTTACCGCAAAAACCAATACGGATCGGCAGTGCTTGAAATGTGAGGGTTAATCCTTATTTTTGCGCTTCAACCTTAATGAAACAAGCACAAACATTATTTTTAATTGATCTGTGAAAACCCCTTCAATGCCTGGCGATCCTGAAAGGAAAAAATCTGGCCCCAAAAGATCGGATAGCGAGTTGGTACAACTTTACCTACGAACTCGGGAGTCGGCTTATTTCACGATGTTATATCGGAGGTATTCGACCAAAGTGTTCAGTAAGTGTATTTCCTTGCTGAGAGACGAGGGACAGGCACAGGATGCCACCCAAGACATTTTTATTAAAGTTTATACTAATCTGGCAAAGTTCAGCGAAAGATCTAAGTTTTCGACCTGGCTCTATTCGGTGACTTACAATTATTGTATAGACTACATTCGGCGAAAGAAGAAACTTAAAAACGTCTTCTCGGATGAGATGGAATCGGCTCCCGACATGGTTGAGGAGGTCGACGATAGCGAACTACTAGAAATCGAAGTAGAACGGCTTAAAGTCATTCTGGATCGTATTCCACCCGGAGACAAAGCCGTACTACTGATGAAGTATCAGGACGATATGTCCATCCGAGATATCGCCGAGGGCTTAGACAAAACGGAAAGCGCCATTAAAATGAAGCTCAAACGAGCGAAGCATAAAGCTTTGTTGGTTTACGAAGGGCTGTATAAAAAAAATAGTGTTTTGTAAAACGTAAAGAAGATGCCTACAAACAATTTCAAAAAGCTCATGGAAGAAGAGCAGGAGCAGTCACCACAGGTGCCGCCTTCGATTGAGCGCGAAGTCATGGGCAGTGCTCGTACCATCCGACTGATGTCCGATATGGTCGAACTCTATTTGCCACGCTTGTTCAATATTTTCGTAGCGATGCTCGGTGGTAATCGAGACAGCGATCATGCCAACAAGCGAAATCGCCCGTCGGCGCGCGGCAATAATGCTGAGCAGCCTCCTGGCGGCCCCACTAGCTAAGTTAGACGTATCCCCCAATTAACAATTGAACAATTACTATGAATCGGATAACCGAACTTTTTAACGAACTCATCACCAACTTCATCCAGGTATTCCCGAAAATCGCCTATGCACTGGTGATTTTTCTGGTCGGCTGGTTGATTGCCCGATTGGTAGCTTTTGTTGTGGAGCGCGTGCTCCGCACGATCAAGGTCGATAAGCTGGCGGAGAAACTTAATGAGATCGATTTCATCGATCGCTCAAATTTCACGATCAAGCCCAGCCGTATCCTGGCGAAGATGCTTTATTACCTCATTTTGTTGGTCTTCACTATCGTGGCGACCGAGGTACTCGATATTCAGGCAGTATCTGATCTGGTGCGGGATATTATCAACTATATCCCTAATGTATTTGCGGCCATCATTGTCTTGACAATTGGCTTACTCTTCGCCCAATTCCTGAAGAATATCGTC
Source organism: Saprospiraceae bacterium (assembly GCA_028285085.1). GTDB lineage: Bacteria > Bacteroidota > Bacteroidia > Chitinophagales > Saprospiraceae > JAHDHW01. The sequence goes on from JANQQI010000132.1 coordinate 17,349, forward strand.
ACTACAGCCATGCAATCGCTAGGTATTCCGTCGGCCAAGATTATTGGTGCTTTCATCTTTTACTTCGTGTTCTTGATGACGGCGGTAACGGCCCTGACTCAGATTGGAATTGATACCGATTTTATTTCCAATAACTTGACCGTAATTATTGGAGGCGGTGTCCTTGCTTTTGGGCTAGGTTATGGTTTAGCGTCCCGAGATACAATGGCCAACTTTCTAGCCTCCTTTTATAGCAAGGATAAAGTATACATTGGCGATGTCATTGGGTTAGATGGATTAGAAGGAGAGGTGATAAAAATGGATAGTACATCGCTGATATTACTGACTAAGGACGATCGTGAAATCATCATTCCCTTAAGTCGTTTGACCATCAGTAATATTGAAATCGTACAACGTGGCGAATTAAGTAATTAACCCCTTTACATATATGTAGTTTGACGGAATTATCGATAATATCTTTCCGTCTCTTATCATTTTTTACCACCACACTTTGGGTTTACTGCCTAAAGTTTCAATACCTATTTTTTCATCAAATCTACTTTTAAGAAGATGCTAAAACGAATACCTTTTTTCCTAAGTCTTTGCCTCATCCTCATTAGCTTGAATACACAGGCACAAACCACAGAGGAGCTAACGCAACTCAAAGAACAAAAATCAGCAGAATTAGCAGAGCTAGAAGGACAATTAAAAGAACTTACCGGCAAAGTTGACGGCTTGAAAGCCGAAGTCGCCAGTCTAACCGATCAATTGACGCCCTATCCTCGCTGGGATGTTGGTGCTTTCGGTACCATCGGCTTCAATTTCACCCAATTCAACGACTGGTTATCTAAAGAAGCGCCCAGTACCACTGCCAGTACCATTGGTTTTACCTTGAATGGTTTTGCCAATATGGATCAGAAGAAGTATTTCTGGCGTAATGGTGCCAACCTCAACCTAAGCTGGATCAAATTTGATGACAGAGATGATGATGTAGATGGCGAAGATTTTGAGGTAGCTGCGGATGCCTTTAACCTCACGTCACTTTTCGGTTACAAATTCAACGATAAATTGGCAGCCTCGGCTTTGGCAGAATACCGTACCTCTATGCTGGAAGGTCGTTTTAACGATCCTGGTTATCTCGATTTGGGGGTTGGAGCCACCTGGACACCTATTCAAAACTTGGTTGTCGTTGTTCACCCATTGAACTATAACTTTGTTTTCTCTGATTCCGCTTTTGATTTCCAATCTTCATTGGGAGCCAAGGTCGTTGCAGACTATCAGCGCAAGCTGTCTAGCGGCATTAGCTGGAAGTCTAATCTTTCAGCTTTTATCAGCTATGAGGATCCCGAAGAGTTATCTAACTGGACTTGGATCAATGGTTTCAGCACAGCCTACAAAGGCATTGGTGTTGGTCTGGAATTTGGGCTTCGCATGAACAAACAAGAATCTTTAGCTAGTATTTTAGCTGGCAACTTAGAAGAAGGAGACAATCCCTTGCAGTCCTACTTTGTATTAGGACTCTCTTATGCATTATAAGAAAAACCAAACGACTCAATAAGGACAGTACCCTGTTACCAACGAGTCCAAATGGAAAGAAGGAAGCCCGTTCCGAATATCTCAGGAACGGGTTTTTTTATGGACAAAATTCCGGTGATGTTGCAACATTGCGTATCTTGCTGCCTCACCTGAACCATCCAAAACATGTCCAACAAAAAGCTATTTCTGCTCGACGGTCACGCCCTGGTCTATCGCGCCCATTATGCCTTTATCACCCGGCCTTTGGTCAACTCAAAAGGAATGAATGTATCGGCAGTTACAGGGTTTACGCGCGCGCTTTGGGATGTCATCCGTAATCAGAAGCCCTCCCATATTGCCGTGTCTTTTGATCTTTCCGGCCCCACTTTTCGGCACGAAATGTTTCAGGAATACAAAGCCAATCGCGAAGCGCAACCTGAAGACATTACCCTAGCCTTGCCATACATCATGGAAGTACTCAAGGGTTTTCGAATTCCGATTGTCACCAAAGAAGGATTCGAAGCGGACGACGTTATCGGCACGTTGGCTAAGCAAGCCGAAAAGGAAGGTTTTCAGGTTTACATGATGACGCCGGATAAGGATTACGCTCAACTCGTTTCCGAAAATGTCTTTTTATACAAACCCGGTCGTAAAGGAGGAGAGGTGGAGATTATGGGTAAAAAAGAAGTACTCGAGAAATGGCAAATTCAGCGCGTCGAACAAGTCATTGATGTACTAGGCCTCCAAGGTGATGCTGTAGATAATATCCCGGGGATTCCAGGCATTGGTGCAAAAACAGCGGTCAAGCTTCTGGCGGCTTACGACTCCGTAGAAGGACTGCTTGCGAACACGCACGAGCTTAAAGGCAAACAGCGCGAGCGCGTAGAAGAATTCGGCGAGCAAGGCTTGCTCTCTAAACAACTAGCAACCATCGACATCAACGTGCCGGTACAATTCGACGCCAAGCAATATGAGTTGGAAGAATTTGATCGGGAGGCGCTCTCTGAGATTTTCCGGGAACTCGAATTTCGTACGCTGGCCAAATCGATCCTTGGCGGTGGTGCCAGCGCAGCGAGTAATGCCGGCGGCGCCGGCGTGCAGCAAAATCTATTTGGAGAAGCGGTGCCAACCACCGGGGCACCACCATTGCCATCGCATTCCGTAGCCGAAAAACATCTCGAAAATACGGAGCACCATTACCTCTTGGTCGAGACCGCCGAGCAACGCGCCGATCTTATCGCTAAACTCAGCGCCCAAAAGCAGTTTTGCTTCGATACTGAAACCACAGGTATCGCCGCTAACGAAGCAGAACTTGTGGGTATCGCGTTTGCTTACCAAACTGGAGAAGCTTTTTATGTGCCGGTACCAGATGATCAGGATGCCGCGCGCGCTTTAGTAGACGAATTCAAAGCCTTGATGGAAAACCCGGAAATCGGCAAGATCGGGCAGAACATCAAGTACGATATGATTATTCTAAAATGGTACGGCGTGGAAGTCCAAGGTGCCCTTTTCGATACCATGATTGCTCATTATCTGCTCGAGCCGGAGTTGAGACACAATATGGATTATCTGGCCGAGACCTATTTAAAATACAAACCCCTCTCCATTGAAACGCTGATTGGTAAAAAAGGTAAAAAAGGTAAAAACCAACTAACGATGCGCGATGTCGCCGTCGAAAAAGTAAAGGAATACGCCGGAGAAGATGCCGATATTACTCTCCAACTACACGATCATTTAGCGCCAAAGTTGGAAAGTGATAAGCTGCTCGACTTATACCTGAAGATCGAAGAGCCACTTGTGGAGACTTTGGTCAATATGGAGTATAACGGTATCAATATCGACGTTGATTTTCTGAACAACTACTCGACCGAATTGTCCTCCGAAATCGAAAGTCTGGAAAAGACGATTCTGGAAGAAGCAGGCGTACAGTTCAACATTGCCTCACCCCGCCAGGTTGGCGAGGTGTTGTTTGAACGGATGAAAATTCCTTATCGCTGGCGTAAAACCAAGACGGGACAGTATTCTACCAACGAGGAAAAGCTCACCGAGTTAGCGCCGGAGCATCCTATCGTGGATAAGATTTTGCGGCACCGTGGTCTGAACAAATTAAAATCCACTTATGTAGATGCGCTGCCACGCATGGTCAACCCACGTACGGGCCGCGTTCACAGTTCGTTCAATCAAGCCTTAGCGGCTACCGGGCGCTTGAGTTCTAATAATCCAAACTTGCAGAATATTCCGATCCGTACGCCCGAAGGAGCGAAAGTGCGTAAAGCATTTATCCCGCGAAGCGAAGAATATATTTTGCTGGCGGCGGATTATTCTCAGATCGAGTTGCGCCTGATTGCTGAGATCAGCGGCGATGAGGCCATGCTGGAAGCTTTCCAAAAAGGGCAGGACATTCACGCGGCTACCGCCGCACGAGTCTTCGGTGTAGCAATCGAAGATGTTAGCCGGGAGCAACGCTACCGCGCCAAGACGGTCAACTTCTCCGTAATTTACGGCGCAGGAGCGACTAATTTGTCGCGTCAGCTCGGCATCCCCCGTAAGGAGGCCAGCGAACTAATCAAGAATTACTTCGCGCAGTATCATGGCTTGAAAACCTATATGGATCAGGTCGTAGAAGAAGCCCGCAAGAATGGCTACGTCAATACCCTGATGGGCCGGCGTCGCTATTTGCGTGACATCAATAGTCGCAACGCCATCATTCGCGGCCACGCCGAGCGCAACGCCATCAATACCCCGATCCAGGGTACCGCCGCCGATTTAATTAAACTGGCCATGATCGATGTACACCAAGCTTTACAAGCCGGCAATTTCAAAACCAAGATGATTTTACAAGTGCACGATGAATTGGTATTCGATGCGCATCGTGATGAACTGGAGCAAATTCGGCCGCTGATTGAAGAGAAGATGAAAAATGCCATGCCGCAGCTCAAAGTGCCCATCCTAGTCGGAATCGACGAGGGAGCCAATTGGTTGGAAGCGCATTAATTAAGATTCAAACGCTAATCGCTAGATATGAAATTCCCCCAGCCTATTCCTATTGCAGAAATTGCGAAGCAATATCAATGTGAAATCATCGGTGATGCTTCGCTCCTCGCCACCGGCATCAATGAAATCCGCAAGGTCGAAGCCGGTGATATTACTTTCGTCGACGTTGAAAAATACTTTCAACGGGCAATCCATTCCGCAGCGACGATTATCATTCTCAACAAACCTACCGAGTGCCCTCCCGGCAAAGCTTTCTTGCTTTGTGAGGCTCCCTTCGAAGTTTATAATCAATTGGTCAAAACATATCGCCCGTGGGTGCCACTTAGTGCTACGATCAGTGATACGGCGGTGATCCATCCCAGTGCCATTCTCGAGCCCAATGTCGTAGTTGGGCACCACGTTCGCATTGGGAAGCACGCTTACATTCAGGCCAACGTCACCATCGCCGAGCATACCATTATCGGGGATCACGTGACGATCCAATCGGGGTCAATTATCGGAACGGACGCTTTCTACTACAAACGCAATCCTGACGGCTACAAAAAGTGGCGCTCCGGGGGGCGAGTCGTCATTGAAGACCACGTAGAAATTGGAGCAGGTTGTACGATCAATAAAGGCGTCTCGGGTGATACCGTGATTGGCGAAGGCACCAAGATGGATTGCCAAGTACACATTGCCCACGGTGTAGTAGTTGGCAAGCGTTGCCTATTTGCTGCTCAGGTCGGCATTGGTGGTAAAAGCATTATTGGCGATGACGTCGTGCTCTATGGTCAAGTAGGCGTCATCCAAGATGTCCATATTGGTGATAAAGCGGTGGTACTTGCCGGTGCCGGGGTATCGAAAAGTATTCCCGGTGGTCAGACCTACTTCGGTGGGCCAGCGGATGAATTCCGCAAAAAATACCGCGAGCTGGCCGCCCTACGTTTACTGCCCGACTTTATGAAGGAAAATCGAAAAAAGTCCTAGCGTTATTTCTTCCACTTGATATTGCAACCGGCACTTGGTCGTTGCATCGCACTTACTGGTCGGTTGACCATGACAGCATCTAGCGCTGCCCGTAAATCCACGCCGGTAACTGGCTGCCCAGAGCCGGGACGAGAACCGTCAATCTGACCACGGTATACTAAATCCATATCGCGATCGAACACATAAAAATCAGGGGTACAAGCGGCATCGTAAGCTTTTGCGACCTCTTGAGTTTCATCGTATAAGTAAGGGAAAGTATAACCGACCTCTTTGGCATGCGTCGTCATCTTATCCGGGGCATCCTGCGGATAATTTTCCACATCATTTGAGCTGATCGCAATAAACGCCACACCCTGTTCTTGGTACTCTTTGGCTAGCTCTACGAGGCCCGGATTAACGTGAATAACGTAGGGGCAGTGGTTGCATAAAAACATCACGACCGTTGCTAATTCGGACTTGAGATTCTCGAGTGCAAGTGTTTTGCCAGAAACGGTATCGGGCAATTCAAAATCAGGGGCTTTAGTGCCCAAAGGAAGCATATTGGATTCAGTGAGTGCCATAGAAATTACTTTTTCGAATAGAACACTCAAAGATAGGAAAAGATTAACGGGAAGTCCGCAAGTTTTTCAGCAAGTTAGCCTTAGTCTATAGCTACGCGCTGTAACAGTCGATTGCGGGCACCTTGGTAGGCATGGCGATGCAAAAAATAGAGCATCCCATCGTGAATACTAACGTGATCTACATAATCCCGATCAAGTGGAATGGCCGGCCCAAGACTGCCATCTTTGGGATTAATTTCACAGAGGTGATAGCCCCAGCGGGTATCGAATAAAGTGTAAAAGGTACCACGAATCGCATCTTGAAACACTTGTTTTTTCCAACGACGGAAGTGATGATAATCAATAGGCACACTGCGCATCCATTCGCCTTTTAAATTGAAATACTGAATTTCGTCTTCGATGTGATTAAAGACACAAATTTGGCCATTGTCCTGAAAAATGGGAACGTAAATCTTGGGGTAAAACATACGCCAAGCGCCTTTCAAATCATAAGGGGCGATCCGTAATTCAGCGAGATCTTCGCTGGCATCTCTGCCCCAAGCATCGCCGGAACGTGGCAAAGCTACACCCAATTCCTCAATGAGCAGATACAAATTATTTTCGTCTTCTATCCGGGGAAGCCACCGTCTCTCTGAGGTATCTTTCCGGGAGCGCATGCTATATTGTTGGGCCTGTCCCTGATAAAAATAGTTTTCGAAGAAAAAATAATCGGGTACTGCAAGCTGGCAAGGTTCGATCTGCTCTTTTACATAATTGTATTCCAATTCCTGTGCAAAAGACAAGCGTTCTGGTTGCACTTCCAATTCATAGCAGATCGTTTGCGTAATCAAAAACACTTTGTCTTCACAACTTTGCAAGAGGCGAACCGGCTTGTATTCCCGCAACGACATTCGATCGACAACCCGTTCGTTCTCATCAATAACAATTAACTCATATTTTTCAATATTATTTTTAAATACTAATAACACCATAAAACTGTCCTTGAATGCGTAGTCAACGACACTCTCCGGGCTATGATAAACCGTATCAATTTTTCGTTCGGCGGAAACGATAATTTCGGATAACTGAAACTGCTGTGGAAGAAGTTGAATCTTCAATTCTGCTGGCAGCGAATCGATACGCCGGCGCTCACGGCGAAACCCCAAATAAGAAAATTGAATAACTATTGGCAAACTGTCCACCGTTAAGCTAAAACGACCCGCCCCATCGGTAGTTGTACCTCGCTCCGGTTGCTGTTCGACAAAAACATTAACCCCTACCAAAGGCATACTATCGCTGAAGACTTGCCCCTGAATGAGATAATCGGATTGACCTTGCGCATTCGACAAGATCGGATAAAGAATGAAAGTGATAAGTAAAATAATCTTCCAGTGCATAGATCCCGTTTTGTGGTAATATTGGAAGATATACCTGGCAAAAGTTAATTCAACCGGTATATACTGATTCCCAAATGGCTAGAGATGTAAGCCGTATTTGTTTATCAGTATAAATTATAATTGAAACGGGTAAAAACTGTTTTCGTTGAAAAAGTCAGGTTTACAGTTCTAGGCAATTTTACAATTCGCAGCCCTACTGCATGACGAAACGATGAATCCGGGCCTTCCCCCCTTTACCTTCGTTGGCAATATAGAGGGTCCCATCCGCCGCAAAGGCAATGCCTTCGGGTTGACGGTGGATCGACTTATCCATTTTCTCAATTCCAATGATTTTTCCTTTGGAATCGAGCATAATCAATACTTTTCCAACAGAGGATAGGATATAAATGTGCTTACTATGCGGATGTACCGCAATCGCGGAAGGGTTAAATGTCAGGTTTTCTTTTCCAGCATTGAAAAACGTTTTGAGCTTTTCGTACTGCTTCAAGGTTTTATTTTGATCCAAATATTTACAAATCCTTTCGAGCTGAATGGAGTAGGTCGGTTGATCATTCAGGTTGGAGTTTTTTAAATCAAAACTATAAATCACCTTTTTATACCGAATCTCTTCAAAAGACTCTCCCGTTGCCGGCACACCTTTGCAAGCCAATAACAGTCGACCGTTAGCGGCATCATAGCCAAGGCCTTCTACATCATTTTCGCGACTTAGGAATCCATTAAATTTAGTCATCGTCTGTTCATTAGTTCCCGCGTTTTTGACCTGATAAATCGTACCGGTACTTTTCACGACAAAAACATCATCACCGACCACTTCAATCCCTTCATAATCCCCTGCTTTATGAAATTTAATGTCACGCAAAACCTCTCCATTTTTAATATCAAGCTGATACAATTTTCCTTTCTCATCCTGCACCGCCCAAAGCGACTGACCATCCTTTGCGATAGTCAAGCCTGAGATCTCGTTTAATTCATCGATCATCAGGAAGGTCTCATTAGGTCGATTCAATTGATAAGGGATTGGATGGAGCGGTTCCGCTTCGAACTTATGGGAAACCAGAGTGGCAATGGGCGCTTCCTGAGAAACTGATGTAGGCACATCGGAGGTGCAGCCCAGAAAGAAAGTAAGAGATAAACCGATTAGGGTGAAAATCTGATATAACTTCATACTAATGCTCGTTTATTGGGTGTCAAAAAGGGCTAGTATCTAGCACTTGGTGTGTTGAACGAGAAAAGATGGGCGAAGTTGTATGTTTTGGATGCATTTTATGCAAACAAGATCAAAAGAAAGGCCTCATTATGCTTCTAAAGCCTTAATTCGCTGTGCAAAAACATATTTTGGGATGTCATTATATAAGCTACGGTACAAATCGAGTGCCTTCTGACGCAGGTCGTCATTGGCGGGCTCGATATCCCACCATTCGTAATAAATAGCGGCCTCCTCTTGCGGCCCGCGGGCCTTCTCTAATAATTGCTGAAGTAACTCAACGGCCCGCTCAGCGTTACCGCTATGGTGACTAACACTAACCGCCAAGATCATTGCTTCAAAAATCAGATCGGGATTACCTAAATCATCAGCCAATTCCATCGTTTCGCGATTAATCGCAGCAGCAGCCTCGTATTCCTGTTTAGCCATCAGGACACCGGCTTTCTCCACAAGGCTAGAGCAAAGCACAAGACGATTATTAATCGCCCGAGAGATTTCAATGGCTCGATCATAATATTCAATCGCCTTATCGTATTCTCCGCGGAAAGTGAAAATATCCGCCAAGGTATTAACCGCTTTGGCGATACCTTTTTGGTAGTTCAGTTCTTCGCAAAGCTCAAGATTGCGCTCTAGATACTGTACCGCAATATCAAATTCCCCCTCGATGCTGCGCAGCTCACCGATGAGACCAATGGCAATCGCAATACCTTGCTTATCACCAAGTTGTTCACAAAGCTCAAGATCGAGGATGAAATTTTCCATCGCTTTTTCGAAATCGCCCTTCTTTTGGTAGACGCTACCGATGCAGCCGATGGCGATTGAGGTCAGGAGTTTATTACCTAATTCTTCGCTGAGCTGCAGCCCTTGCTCGTAATGTTCGAGCGCAGCGTCGTAGTCCCCCTTTTCGTAGTAGACGATGCCGAGATTGGTATGCAGGGAAGCCATGCCTTGCTTATCATTGAGGTCTTCACAATTGCGTAAGCCCTCCAGCTGGCACTGAATGCCCTCGTCATAACGGCCCTGATTCATAAAGGTTAAGCCAAGATTCGCGGTAATCTGGGCCAGCGAATTGGATTTATCCAACGTCTGAGACAGTTGAATACTACGCGTGAAGAAGCTCTTCGCCTCTTGGTAACGTCCCTGCCGGAAGTAGAGATTCCCCAGATTTCCAAACACGTTGACTATACCATATTGATCATCCGCTTTTTCAAAAAAGTCAACAGCCAATTCCAAATAAGAATTCGCTTTTTCATAGTTCCCTTTCAAAAGCAGGAGGTATCCTAAGTTGTTGTTGGTTTTACCGAGCAAGCGTGGCTCTCTCAGCTGATTAGCCAGCTGCAGGCTTTCCTGATAGACCTGCTCACAATCATCCCAGCGGCCAATGAGTTGTAATACGCTGCCCTTTTTAAGTAGAGTACGCACACGCGCCCGGCTCACCGGCTCGACATCCAGGTGCGCGAGTAAGCGATTATAAAAATCAAGTGCTTGCTGATTTTGGAAATTGCGCCGGGCATAATCGGCGGCTTTCTCCAAATACTCATTCGTCTTATCTTCCACTTCAGCCTGCCCGTAGTGGAAGGCCAAGTCGACAAAACGCTCTTCGATGGTCTCGGGGTAAAGTTTTTCTATAGCGTGAGCAATGAGTCTGTGCAATTCTCGCAAACGCGTTCGCAATTGCATTTCGTAGACCGTTTCCCGCAAAAGGGAGTGCTTGAAGATATATCTCAACTCATTCGTTGCCCGCCAAATCTGTCCCTTCTCAGCTGTTTGAATCTGCTCGCGCAGAACGGCAGTAACATTACCGTTGCGCTCCACGAAGGTGCTATTTTGTTTCATCACCTCCGAAAGGACGGGAATTTCAAACTCACGACCAATAACCGCTGCTGCTTTGACCGTTTCCTTGACCAAGCTGGACAAGCGGTCGATCCGAGCCATTAGAATAGAATTGATCGAATTGGTAATCTTAATGCTTGAATCTTTAATGTGCCAAACATTATCGATCATTTTCAATAAGTTACTCTCCGTAAAATATTCTAAAATCTGCTCGGCGTAAAAAGGATTACCGTTGGTGGAACGGTACAGCTGATCCAATAACTCTTGATCAATTTCGGCGCGCAGCCACAACTCGGCAAACTTCCTCAAGGCGGCCTGATCAAGAATATTTAGATCGACGATATCTTCCGCAATTTGGAACTGCTTGATCACCTCCTTCGATAATAACTTGGGTTTGCTGCCGTCATCGAGATAACGGGAGGTGACCAAGAAGATGATCGGAAAGCGTGTAAGCGGACGTAGCATACTGCGCAATAAATCTTTGGAATCCTCATCGTACCAATGGCCATCTTCTAATTCGATGATCAATGGTTTTTCCAAAGCAAGCGCCTTGAAAAGGTTTTCCAGAGCTGCAAAAATGTTTTGGTATCGACCTTTCGCATCGAGTTGTTCCCAGAGAGAATCGGGATAAAAGATACCAATTTGGCTAGCAAGAATCGAACGTGTCCGTTCCAATTCTTTAGCGATAAAATCGGCATTAATGGGATCAGATGCGTTTCTGGTTTCTTCGAGCAGAGTGGCAAACCGTTGCTCAAAGCGAGCCGTATTCTGGGCCAGACTAAATTCTGGTGATTGTTCGAAATAATTTTTTAAAAAGTAAATGAACGGATTGAAAGGTTTTTTCAAAATCTGATCGGCTTGGCAAGTCACCCAACCGATATGCCCCGTTCGGCGTAATTCACGCTTGAATTCGTAGGCTAGTCGGGTTTTTCCGATGCCCGCTTCACCGTATAAGTAGATAATGCCCGCAAATTGTCCTTCGAAGATCGGACTGGCAAACTCCATGAGCTGACGCATCTCTTGTTGCCGACCAATCATATTGCCGGTAAACATGAGCTTATCTTCCAGGTTACGCCCCATCAACTCATAAGTCGGGATATCCCCTTGGATGCCTTTATACTGTGTGTCGCCAATGTGGTTGAATCGAAAATAGCGATTGCGCTGGATATTCTCATCCACTAATATGGTATTCCAGTCTGCGTACATCATCAGACGAGCCGCCAAGTTCACGCGATTCCCCACCGCGGCGTACTGGCATCGTTCTTCGCCGCCAACGATACCGGTGTAGGCCAGGCCAGAGGTAATTCCCATACGAAACCGCAGTGGCGTCGTCGCCTGCAAATTTTCAGCGATCTCACGCACATTATAAGCAAACTCCAAAGCGCGTGAATCATTATTCTCAAAAGTAACGGGTGCCCCAAAAAAGCCTAACATCACTCCACCCTTGTCTCCGAAGTCTATTTCTTTGAAATAACCGGAAAAGTTATGCATCTCTTCTAGGATAGCACTGGCAAACTGATTAAGCAAATCATAGTTGTCCACACCATCAAAAGAAATAAACACGGTGATGACATTGCGGAATTCTCCTCCTTGATCGTAGGCGATTACGGCTTCCGGTAAGAATTTTTCCAGCACTACCTCGGAAAGTTGTAATGGAGCAGCTGTGCGGATAACGCGTGGCGCCACTTTTACGGACTGTAACAAACGATAATAGGCCCCTTCAATCTCCTCCAGCTTCAAATCCGATAGCTCCATATGCTCGCCAAGATATTGATCGAAAATGATATCTTGCCCTTGCGCCTGGTGTTCACTCTTTGCACAATTGTCGATACCGGGCCCACGAAAAAAGTACGATTTATGCTCATCACCAACAATTCCCCATTCTACTTCCCCGTGAGATAAGCCAATTTTGATCCCAATTTTGAAATCATCGAAAGCATCGGCATTGACCTGCTCGTCACTGAACAGGTCACGCATTTGCTGAGCCGTCTGTAATAGATGTAAGGGAGTAATGGTCGTATCCTCTTCAGGAAAAATAGCGGTAAACGCATCACCCGCAAAGTAGGGAATAAATCCTCCTTTATTGTAGACCAATTCGACCATTGGCCCGAAAATATTATTCAAGATGATAGATAAGCGTTCCGCCCCTTCGTTGCCTTGTCGCATCAAAGATTGTGTCAAAGGCGTAAAGCCCGATAGGTCAATAAACATCGTATAAGCCCGGAATTTACCCCGGATGCGATTACGCTGATATTGATCCTGAACGAAATGTGGAATAAGGTTTTTCACTGGCGCTGATCCAATCAATTATCTTTTGGGTAGGAAAATTACAAATTAAAGTTGAGGTGTCACCACATTTTTTAAGAACAAATAGGATCACCTCCGGTTATACTCGGAAAATACATGTTTGTCGAATAGTGACAATAGTTGGTATATTTTGTGTACAAAGCCCTAATAGCAAAACCCTAAATTTGAGCGCTCTTAGTGGCGCGACTTAGAAATTCGACCGAACAAACGAGATGCTTTCATGGAGAAATTGCTCCTATTTACCCTGTTTTTCTTTGGATCAAATATCCTTTGGAGCCAGATTACAAGTACGCCCACCCGCCAGCTGAGTGCTCACCGTATCGAAAGTTCAATCAAAGTAGATGGTCGTTTTGACGAAGCAGCCTGGCAAAATGCCATTCCCGCAAAAGATTTCATCCAAAATCAGCCTAATCCCGGCGCATTAGCCAGTCAAGCAACTGAAGTTCGCCTATTGTACGATGATAAGGCCATCTATGTTGGTGCTACCTTGTACGATACTCAACCCGATAGCATTCTCAAACAATTTTCGGAGCGTGACGATATCGTCATCACCGATTGGTTCGGCATCATTCTCGATCCCTACCAAGACGGATTGAACGGTACCGGCTTCATTGTAACGGCAGCGGGTGTGCAGGTCGACACAAAATACTCGGTGATTGACGGTGGAAGTGGCACCCTAGACGGAGATCGCAACTGGGATGCCGTTTGGACCAGTGCCGTGAGGATGGTCCCCGAAGGTTGGACTGTTGAAATGCAAATTCCTTATTCAGCCATACGATTTCCCAAGCAAGATATCCAAACTTGGAATATCAACTTTGCGCGCATGCTGCGCCGCGCGCGCGAAGAGTCGTTCTGGAACGAAGTCAAACCCCAGCTCAATGGCTTGCTCAATCAATCCGGTAAGCTAACCGGCCTACAGGATATTCGTCCGCCACTCCGGTTGTCCGCCACCCCCTTTGTGGTCGCCTACACCGAGAATTATTACGATGCCGAAAGCGATCCTAAAAGCACCTGGGGGCACTCGTTCAGCGGTGGAATGGATGTCAAATACGGCATCAATGATGCCTTTACGCTGGATATGACGCTCATCCCGGATTTTGGTCAGGCCCAAAGCGACAACCAAGTATTGAACTTGTCACCTTTTGAAATACGTTTCAACGAAAACCGGCAATTTTTCACCGAAGGCACCGAGCTATTCAATAAAGGGGGGCTATTCTACTCCCGCCGAATTGGCGGTCGACCGCTGCGCTTTTTTGATGTCGCCGACCAGATTGATGAAGAAAGCGAGGAAATCGTCGATAACCCACAGGAATCGCAGCTTTTCAACGCCACTAAAATCTCGGGGCGGACGAATAAAGGATTAGGGATTGGTTTTTTTAATGCCACTTCCGGGCAAACCTTTGCAACTGTCGAAAATCTGGAAAGCGGTGAAAAACGCGAAATCGAAACGAATCCAACCACGAATTATAACGTCTTCGTCCTCGATCAAAATCTAAAAAACAACTCCTACGTCACTCTGATCAACACCAACGTATTACGGGCTGGGACGGCCTACGATGCCAACGTGACCGGTACCGAATTCGTGCTCAAGAATAAAGCGAACTCCTACGCCATATCTGGAGGCGCTAATCTAAGTCAGAAGTATTATTCTGGGGCGGAGACCAGTGATGGTCAAGACAGTGTTGGTTTAGGGCATCGTTACCAATTGGGCTTTTCAAAAACCAGTGGAAATTTCCAATTCGATGCTAATTACATCTCCGAAAGCCGCCACTATGATCACAATGATCTTGGCTTCTTGTTTAGTCCCAACGAACAGACGTGGAATTTCCGATGGAACTACGACATATACAAGCCTTTCAGTATTTTCAACCGGGCGGGTACCGGGATGAATTTCCGATACAGTCGCTTGTTTGATCCCAATAAATTTGCCGATTTTGGCTTTAATTTGCGCAGCTTCTTTGTAACGCGCAGCTTCTTTGCCTTTGGCGCCTGGGGATGGTTTGAGCCTTTCAACACCTTTGACTATTTCGAACCGCGCACCAGCGATTTCAGTCGCTACTATGCTTTTCCTCGTAACTTCAATATTGGTGGCTGGGTCTCGTCGGATTATCGCAAACGCTTCGCCTACGATATCAATGCTAATCTGCGCACCTTCGACGAATCCGGGCGACGGACCTTTGAGGTATCCTTTGAGCCACGCCTCCGTGTAAATGATAAGCTATTTTTCCAGGCGGAGCTGGTGCACGTCAATCTCCGCAACGATGTTGGTTTTATTTCGCCGGATGAGGATGCCGCAAATTATAGCGCTATCAAAGATGGAGACATTACCTTTGGGCGACGCAACCAGCGCATCTTTGACAATACCATCAACTCCAGCTATATTTTCACCAATACCATGTCACTCAGTCTGCGCGTCAGACATTACTGGACCCGCCTGGAATATTTGTCGTTTCACGAACTGGGAGAAGAAGGTGAGTTGAATAATACGAATTACAAAGGACTCACAGACGGCCTTCAGCCACTGCACAATACCAGTTTTAACATCTTCAATATTGATATGATTTATCGTTGGCGATTTGCTCCGGGAAGTGATCTCTTTTTTATATGGAAAAATGCTATTTTTGACAGCAGCGATAATATTGAAGCGGATTACTTCAACAACCTTGGACAGTTGTTAGATGCGCCTCAACTCAATAGCTTCTCACTCAAGCTGGTGTATTTTCTGGATTACCTACAATTACAACGGGGTTAAGCAAACGGCCGAATGTAATACTAAACAGTACTATAAAATTCGTTCCTCACGAAAAGACTGTTTTTATTATAAAAAGCAAATTCACCGGCGTATTTTGTACGACCAAAATACCGAGCCGGATGACTTGTGATTCCGAGCCACTATTTAATCACCCTAATCAATTTTGTCATGCAAACATTCGCTTGGCTTTCTCGTAAGCATTTACGAGTTTTAATCACTCTTTTATTATTTACTACATTGACAACTTTGTACGGACAAGACAATTTGCCATACCAAATGCCGCCCACAGATATTGCTAATCTGATGGATGCGCCCCCGACTCCAAGTGCTAGCCTCAGCCCCTCCGGTGAAACGATGCTCATGTTATCTATTCCTAGTTTACCTTCCGTGGAGGAAGTCGCGCAGGAAGAACTTCGCCTGGCTGGCTTACGTCTAAATCCGAAAACGACAGGATCAAGTCGTTCTTTTTACTATAATGGTTTAAAATTCAAATCCCTCAAAGACGACACCGTCATGGAGGTGAAAGGGTTGCCCGATAATCCAAAAATTGAAAACGTCAGCTGGTCCCCAGATGGCAGCAAAGTCGCTTTCACGATTACTCAATCAAGTGGTTTGGAATTGTGGATGGTCGATGCGAATACCGCTAAACCTATGCGCTTGACCAATCCAACGGTCAACGATGCCATGTCTGGTTTGCCCTATCGCTGGTTTCCCGATGGACGACATATTTTGTATAAATCTGTGGCCTTGCCACGCGGTCCTATTCCAAGCGAAAACAATATTCCAAGTGGACCGATCATTCAAGAAAATAAAGGCAAGTCTGCTCCCGTACGTACCTATCAGGATTTATTGAAAAATGCGCACGATGAAGCCCTGTTTGAATATTACACTTTATCCCAAATGCGTATTCTGACCATCGGGCAGGGTGAGCCCCGAAGCTTTGGGAAGAAAGGCATTATCAAAAGTTTTAGCATTTCTCCGGATGGCAAATACGTGATGGTTGCCACCATCCAAAAGCCATTTTCTTATATCGTGCCTTACAGCCGTTTTCCTTACTCTGTAGAAATCTACGATGATCAAGGGATGAAGGTCAACGATTTGGCGCAAATTCCACTGGCCGAAAATATCCCGAAAGGCTTCGGCGCTGTCCGGGAAGGTCCACGTTCATTTGCTTGGCGACCGGATCAGCCCGCTACGCTTTACTGGACCGAAGCACAAGACGGCGGAGACCCTAAAAAAGAAAGCAATCTTCGAGATCAAATGTATTATGTCGAAGCGCCTTTCTCTGCCACGCCTAAAAAAGGACCAAAATTTAGCTTGCGCTACGGCGGAATCGACTGGACCGAAACGGGTACCGCAATTACCTACGAATGGTGGTGGCAGGATCGTCGTGCAGTAACAAGCATGTGGGATCCCGAAAAACCCAACCAAGGAAAAACGACCTTGTTTGATTATTCCTGGGAGGATCGCTACAACGATCCCGGTGATTTTGAATCCAAGCGTAACCAATATGGCCGTTCGGTACTCATCGCCGCCGATAACGGGAAAACGTTATTCCTCACCGGACGTGGCGCTTCACCGGAAGGGAATCGCCCTTTCGTTGATAAATTCAATCTGATCACAAAAAGTACAGAGCGACTATGGCGTTCCGAGGCTCCTTATTTTGAAAATCCGATTACTATTATTGACGAAAAGGAAGGCCTTGTACTGACCCGCAGGGAAGGTCGTGAAGAAGTACCCAATTACTTCCTCCGCAATCTCAAAACCGGTGAGCTCAAGCAAATCACGAGTTTTGAAAATCCTTACCAAGCCTTGATGGGCGTCAAAAAAGAACTCGTCAAGTATAAACGTAAAGATGGCGTCGAGTTGACGGGAACGCTTTATCTCCCGGCCGGATACGATAAGGATAAAGACGGCCGTCTGCCCGTTTTGATGTGGGCTTATCCGCGTGAGTTTAAAAGTGCTGATGCCGCAAGTCAGGTCAAAAACTCGCCTTACGAATTCATTCGCATTGGTTGGTGGTCACCGTTATTTTGGGCGACTCAGGGCTATGCTGTTTTCGATGATTTCGGGATGCCAATTATCGGTGAAGGCGACGAGGAACCAAACGAAACTTTCGTTGATCAGCTCGTCTCCGGGGCACAAGCGGCCGCCGATAAATTGGTTGAGATGGGCGTTGCGGATCGAGAACGCCTCGCAGTGGGTGGTCACTCCTACGGTGCTTTCATGACCGCTAATTTGCTAGCACATTCCGACATCTTTACGGCTGGTATTGCGCGTAGTGGCGCTTACAACCGTACCTTGACACCTTTCGGTTTCCAATCAGAGGAGCGTACTTTCTGGGAAACACCAGAGACGTACTTCAAGATGTCTCCTTTCATGCACGCCGATAAGATTAAAGAGCCCTTGCTCTTAATCCACGGCGAAGCCGATAACAATTCAGGGACCTTCCCTATGCAGAGCGAGCGATTTTATGGTGCACTCAAAGGACACGGTGCGATGGTGCGCTTAGTAATGTTGCCCCACGAGAGCCACGGTTACCGAGCCAGGGAATCCGTCATGCATATGCTGTGGGAGATGACCGAATGGCTAGACACCCACGTAAAAAACAAGGGAGAAGAGCCGGTTGAAAAACCGTAAGTAGCTTTTTTCTCTACAAAATCTCCGCTTTTGAATTGCGTTCGAAAGCGGGGATTTTTATTGTTCCTCCGCATTAAAACAACTGCATTAACTGCTCTTTTTTACGGCGAGACACCGGCACTTTATGTCCATTGTCCATAATAAGGTAGCCACCATCGGTCCGAACATATTCTTGAATATGGCTGAGGTTAACCAGGTAAGATTTGTGGACGCGCATGAAACTATGCGGTACCAACTGCTCGGCGAACTCGCCGAGGCTCCGGGAAATGAGCACTTTTCGACGCTCCAAAATCACCGAAGTGTAGCTGCCATCCGATTGACAGTACACCACTTGATGTGGAAACACAAACTCGATCCCTTGAGATTTGTGGAGTGGAATTTTTTGGAAGCTGAGTCGTAAGCGCTCAAGATTTTGATTCTTTGTAGCGGCGGCTTCCGGTAATTGGAGTTTCGTTTTTGCTCGTCTAAAGGCTTCGATAAGTTCAGTGGATTCAAAAGGCTTTAGCAAGTAATCCGTGGCATTAATGCGGAAAGCTTGTACGGCATACTGATCGTAAGCCGTCACAAAAATAACCTGAGATTTGAGCTGTGGGACTTGCTGCAGCAACTCAAAGCCACTCATCTTAGGCATTTGAATATCAAGAAAAAGGATATCCGGCGGCTGTTGCTGTATTTTTTCGAGCGCGGCGTGGGGATCATCGAATTGGGCGACGATTTCTACATCCGATAAATGACGCTCAATTTCCCAACTCAGTGTATTCAGAGCAGCCTGTTCGTCGTCAACGAGGATAGCGGTGTACATAGGCTTTGGTATTTTGGTGAATGAGCGGTAATTGGATGCGAACAATCGTGACAAACTCTTTAGAGCGATCGGCGGGTAAGTCTTCGATAGTGATTGAGGTGTCAATATCGAAGAGTGTTTTTAGCTGGCCGAGGCGGCTGCGGCTTAGTTCAAGACCAAGGGAACGTTGGTTCAGTTGATTGTCGAGCTGCCGCTGGCGGGCCGCGGCACGGCCGATGCCGTTATCTTTGATGGTAATATTGAGCAGGCCATCGGCTTCAAGCACTTCAAGCACAATTTTCCCTTGGTGCTCGGCGGGCATCAGGCCGTGCCAAATGGCATTCTCCACAAATGGTTGAATCAGCAGTGGCGGCACAGACAATTCTTCCACTTCGGATTGCAATTGAATATTGTACTCCACGCTAAATTGATGCTGCAAGCGCTCGCTTTCCAGCCAGATATAAAGTTTCAACGCACTGAGTTCATCTTCGAGGGAAATCATCTGCTCAGAAGAATGATTCAAAATTTTGCGGATCAGGCGGGCGAAACGACTAACATAAAGCGTTCCCGCTTCAGTGTCATTTTGGATGATATAATTTTTGATGGAATTGAGTCCGTTAAAAATAAAATGCGGATTCATCTGCGAGCGCAGGGCTCTCATTTCGGTTTCGGCGAGGCGGCGACGAAAATCGGCTTCTCGACGCGTTTGCCGCAGCCGATAGCGATAAAATAGCCAGAATAAGCCGAGGCCGCTGGCGACACAAAACACTAAGAAAGTCCAGGTTTTATACCAAGGTGTGGCAAGAAAAATCCCGATCCGGCTAGGCGTGTTCCACTCCCCGCCATTATGTCGGGCGCGCACCCGAAATTGGTAATCGCCGCCGGGTAAGTTGGTGTAAACCGCACTTTTATTTTCACCCGCCTGAATCCAGTTATCATCGTAACCTTCTAGTTGATATTCGTATTGAATAGATTTGGATTGTAAAAAATGTATTCCTTGATAATCGATAGAAAAATAATTCTCATCTGCACTAAGAGTCACTGTTGATTGTCCGACCAGAGGGATGGAATAGGTTTGTGAATTGTTAAATACACGTGCCGTTTCAATGGCGATTTCTGGTGGTTCAAATTGAGTCGTCAGCTGATCTAATTTAATAGTTGAAAACCAAGGACTAAACTGGTAAGTCAACATCACTTCTCCTCCGGGTAAATGGCTCAACAAGCTCGAATACAAATACTTTTCATATAATCCTTTATTCCTATTAAAACGTAACATCTCCTCTTCGGGCAATTGGAGTACATTTAATCCTTGTCTGGTACAGAGCCATAAATGACCATCTTCGAACAGCATTTCATTTACACCATTATAAAATAAACCATCCATAGTCGTGTACTGCTTTAGAGCTTGATCTTTCAGTTGATATTTAAAAAGGCCATGATCCCGCGTACCAATCCACATATTATTCTGGTCATCCATTTCGATGGCGTGTACCACATACTCCCCTAAGCGTCCTTCGATCACCGGATGCTGGATAAATTGTTTACTAACGGGATCAATAATACTAATGCCTTTATCAGTACATACCCAAAGATGGCCCTGCGGACCAAGTTCTATTTCAAATAGATAACGATCGTGGCAAAGGCTCAATGGATTGTTTTTGTCATGAACAAATTGTTGCAAGGCATCACTTTGTGTGTTCAGGCAAAATAAACCTCGATGACGCGTACCGATCCAAAGTTCTTCCGGGCGTTCGGGATAATATTTCATCGACCAAACCTGCACTTCATCCAATTGATCATTCCGATAGCTTTGAATTTGAGTATCTCCGGGTCGCCAGCGAAAAACACCTGACTCACCCCCCAACCACACCTCGCCACTTGGCATTTGAATAGCTTTGCGTGGTTTGGTATCTCCGGGCATATTTATCGTCCGAATCAGCTGCAAATCTTGAGTCGTTTGTACTAAGCCCGTACGCTGATCCAAGATCAAATAGTCGCTATCCAGGGTTCCTGTAAACTGTGGTAGATAGGCTTGCCTGCCATCGGTCAAGTTCAGCGTTTGGTTATTAAACTGTTGAAAAATCGGATGCCAGCAGTAAAGCCCCTGAGTCGTATTGATCCAAAGAAAGTCACCTATCAATTCAATTGAATTAAGCACAATCCCTTCCGGGAAAGGTGAGTCAGGACCGCTACGATAAATTACATATTCCAGTTGCTCTTTTTCCCGATTCCAACGGCCAACACCTTCATTATCTAATAGCCATATTTCTCCTTCAGCTGTTTGTTTCATAGAGTTGACAGGGCGATCATGTAATAGCTTAGACCAAGCCTTTTTTTGTGTATTAAATCGCCAAAGGCCTTCAAAAAGATTACCGACTAGAAGCGTAGAATCCGTTTCTGGCAGAATCCCACATACGGAGGCCAGGTTGGGGCGGAACTTTGCTAACGGAAACTCTTCATAAGTATTTTGCCGACGATCCCAGCGAAAAAAGCTCCGCCCCCCCAACCAAAAAATATCGGGATTAGTAACATCTTGTTGTAGACGAGTCACTTTCATCACAAATCCTGCATAGTCAGGTTGATCTCTCAATGCATGCTCAACAATCGTATCACCTTCCAGTGACCATATCGATATACCGCCCCGACCACTGCCAATCGCGCGATAACCAATCAGCATTTCGGAGTGATCTGCGGTGGTTGAAATATGGTACACTCGATCCTCGGTTAGGCCTCGAATTGGGTCATCTTGGTTCTTGCGCAAGGTCGTGAAGCCATTTTTTTGATAATCAAAAATACTGATACCGCCACCTTCCGTGCCTACCCAAATTCGACCGTGGGGATCTTCATGCAAGCGCACCACATCGCTTCCACACAAAGCGGTGGAGTCGACAGGATTAGGATGAAACACTTCAAAGGTCTGCCCATCGAATCGACAAAGACCATTCGTGGTACCTACCCAGATGAATCCGAACTGATCCTGTAAGATGGTATGGACAAATTGCTCACTTAAGCCATCATTGGTATCCCAATGCGCTAAAAAAGGTTTTTGGGCTAGTCCGAAATGGAGATTACCAATAGCCCAAAAACCGATCAGAATTATATATCGTTTTAAAGAGTTATCATCCACAAACCTAAGTTAAGCTTTTCGCCTAGATTCTACATAGCGATCTATCTATTAAGCCAGCTAAACGGATACGCCTTTTGGCCAGCCTCAGATTGTAGTACCAAGAGATACGGCCCGTCGGGCAAAGGCGGCAAATCTAAGTTAAGCGTATGCTGTCCCCTTGATAACTGTCCGGTATTCTCCATACGAATCGCTTTACCAGCATAATCTACCACCTGCCATTGTAATTTACCGATATCCTGTGCTAATGAGAACTGAGCCTCAATTTGCTGTCCGTGCTGAAAGACCTTTACTTCTGCAAAAGGAACAGGCGCACTCACACTACTCGCCACATCACCTTGCGTGAAATAGACCGAAGGGGCTTCGTAGGTATCATCCGTAAACTCATACACCATCAAAGGCATGAAGTTATCTTCTTGGTACCAAGCATATTGTGTCGAAATGGTCGATAGAAATTGGGTGGTATCCATCACTTTGATACGCAATACATCTTCGTAAGTCCCGTAAGGGGTAGTCAATGTCCCGTAGCCATCCGCAGAGACAGAGCCATTACGCGCATCCGAGGTTGAAATATTAAAGATGTAAGTCGTAAACTCAGAATAATAGGTGTAATTATCACCGTATTCCAGGGGCAGTTGAATCCCATCTTCTTCGTCTTGATAGACCGTAATTATATCGATATTCCCGCTCGTTCCAGAAGCGCCACCCCAGAGGACGATCTCATCGTCACGGCTCTCGTAATAATTGTACAAGTCAAAGCCCGAGATATACCAAATGAAGTCTGCATTAGGAAAGCTATCGGGGACCAAACCGGCGCTGGGCGCCAGAATATTGAATTCCACATCGAAAGCATTGGATTGGTCAACACCGCTGAAATCCCAATTTTGATTAGCTCCCCCGGGACCGGGATCGAGATTGACATCATTAATAATCTGCGCGGGCCAGCTATCGCCAATGTTTGGTTCAATATTGTCGATCACCGGCTGGGCCAGCATCGAGCCCGCGAAGAAGAGAGAGAGGAATAATGGGTAAAGGTTTTTCATATTTCTAATGATTAAGTTATTGAAATGGAAATAAGGCATCATTAACGCGTGAGGCGAAAGTCACCCTGATTGCCTTCGGACGATGGCTTCACTTATCATGAAGAGATTATCGAACTTGTAAAGAGAGCAGTACCGGCTGGATTTCCTGTTCGGTTCGAAAAGAGAGATGCAGGAAGTGGCAATCGTCGAGACGAATTTCTTCGCTTTCACCGGAGAATTGATCACCGCCGGGAATGAACATATCGCCACCGGGGATGAATTGATCCCCTCCAGGTATTAATTCGGAGGGGATGGCTCGACATAATTTATTGGGCACAAATACATAATACTTACCGCGATTGATGAGTAGCCCCTTGGCAGTGCATTCCCAGATGCTTTGAGTACGCTCCATGATAGGTTCGTACCAGCCTTCGATATCGATCGCCTGTTCTTTGCACTGCCGCAAGCTGAATTGAATTTGAATCTCCACTTTTTCCATTAGCTCCTTACCTCGCCCTTCAAAGCGTAACTGATATTCTTTTTCACCCAAGCGATCCAGATGAACGCCTTCGGCAAATACTTCGAGATTGGAAGGTGAAAACTGCCAAGTGGCTTCTTCGGTGAATTGGAAGCCAAGCAAGATGGCCAGAAGGGCGAGGTAGTTCATGTTTTTTGGTTTTTTGTGATCGAATACCCGCAAAATGCTATGGATAAGGAGGTGTTTTCAAGAACGCATTGCTGAAGAGTGGCTTTGCCTTCACAAACGGTACGTTTGGGGAATGAATGGTTGATCTGGTCGACAAGACTTTCCAGTATTAGAATAATTTGTACCTTCCAGCTTATATTTGCGTCATAACAGGCAGAAAACAATAATCGAAAAGCGATATTGGATTTGAACGATTGCCGAGTCAACTGAAATACTAGATTGCGGACAACAGGTAGCGATAAGCACTATTAACAAGGCACCGCAGCTACAAATAATGCTGACTTGGATGGATTATTGACGATTCTGTCAAACTACTGATATGTCGACTACGAAGGCTAAATTTGGTACTGCACCGGTATTCTTCACTGCGATTTCCACTATTCTGGGAGCTGTTATGTTCCTCCGTTTTGGATTTGCAGTAGGAAATGTGGGATTATTAGGCACAATTGCCATTGTGTTGATTGGACATGCCGTTACGATTCCTACGGCCATGGCTATTGCCGAGATTGCAACGAACCAAAAAGTAGAGGGCGGTGGTGAATATTACATCATTTCCCGCTCGTTTGGCCTGGTCATTGGCTCATCGATTGGAATCGCCTTATACTTTTCACAAGCCATTAGTGTCGCCTTTTACATCATCGCTTTTGCCGAGGCGTTTTCCTCCCTTTTCGACTATATATTAGCAACCTATCCACATTTACCAGAGTGGGTGAAATGGCTTTTACAACAAAAGCAGACCGTTAGCATCCCAGCGCTCTTTGTACTGATGGCTATTGTACTCATCAAGGGCGCCGATCTTGGCGTGAAAGCCCTTTACGTCGTAGTGGTCACGCTTTTCTTGTCGCTGATTGCGTTCTTCGTAGGCCAGACAGAATACAGCCAGCAGAACGATCTCGATCTCTTTGCCCACATTGGCAATACCGAAATGCAGGCAGACTTACCGGAAGAAGACACTAGTGCAACCTACCAATTGCCTAGTGATACCTTATCTTCTCCCATCACCATCATAGAACCGGCCGATCCAGTTGCTTCTACAGATACACAGAGTCAATCTTCAGGCTCAAGTGTACCGCTCAGCTTCTTTGCTGTTTTCGCCATTATCTTCCCGGCCTTTACCGGGATGACGGCAGGGGTGGGCTTATCGGGGGATCTTGCAAATCCCAGTCGATCCATTCCGCTGGGTACCTTAGCGGGTACCATTACGGGGATGATCATTTATATGTTCATTGCTTACAAGCTGGCCATCTCGGCCAGCCCGGAGGATTTGGCAAATACCGATCAACTGGTCATGGCAGATATTGCCTGGCAGGGCTACTGGCTCATTCCCGTGGGGCTAGCGGCAGCGACGATTTCCTCGGCCTTAGGCTCTATCCTCGTCGCGCCGCGTACCTTGCAGGCTATCGCCCGGGATCGAGTGTTGCCCTCGCGTGCTTTCAACTTTTGGTTATCCAAGGGGCGCGGTAAGAGCGATGAGCCGTTCAACGCGACGGTCATTACCATCGCGATCGCTTTTGTTTTCGTAATGATGGGGGGACTAGATGCGGTAGCGAAGATTATCTCGATGTTCTTTATGGTGACTTACGGGACGCTCTGTTTGATTTCTTTCTTGCAGCACTTTGCGGCCGATCCGTCTTACCGTCCGACCTTTAAATCAAAGTGGTATTTCTCCCTGTTCGGTGCCATTGCCTGTTTCGGTCTGATGTTTTTCATGGATGCTGCTTACGCTCTGATGGCGCTCTTCCTGATGGCGATTTTCTATATTCTGGCCAGTTATTACAATCCAGAAAAACGCAATATTGCCCTTATTTTTCAGGGGGTTATTTTCCAATTGAGCCGCCGGCTGCAAATCTTTTTACAAAAAGCCGATAAAGAACAGACGGCCAGTTGGCGACCTTCGGTGGTTTGTATCTCCGAGAATTCATTCGACCGTTTTGCGGCCTTCGATCTCTTGCGGTGGATGTCGCAAAAATATGGCTTCGGCACCTACATCCACAAGATCACCGGCTATCTATCCAAGACCACTAATCAAGAAGCCAAGGATGCTAAGAACCGGCTCATCCGCATGGCAGAAGCCAGCAATAGTAAAGTCTATATCGATACCCTTATTTCGCCGTCCTACACCTCAGCCATCGCTCAGGTGATCCAATTGCCGGGGATTTCGGGTACAGACAATAACTTGCTGATGTTCGAATATTCGAAACAAAACCCCACCAATCTTGAAAATATTGTCGACAATTTCAATTTGATCAAATCCGTTGACTTTGACGTCGTCGTCCTAGGTAGCACCGAGCGTGGCTTTGGCTTCAAGCAAGAAATTCATATTTGGATTTCCAGCAACGATTACGAAAATGCCAACTTGATGATCTTGTTGGGCTATATTATCCTTGGTCATAGTGATTGGAAAAATGGGTTCATCAAAATCTTCGCGATCTATCCCGAAGACACCTGCAACGACGAGCGTCAGCGGCTTTATGAATTAATCGAAGCGGGTCAGCTTCCGATTTCCAAGAACAACATTCGGGTCATCCCACGCAAGCAGGATACTGAGTTGCGCACTGTCATCAGCGAACGCTCTCGCGATGCAGATCTAACTATTGTCGGGTTCCGCAAAGAAGCGCTTAAGCACGAAGGGGTGGCCGTATTCAATGGCTTGAATGACATTGGAAATACGCTGCACGTTAATGCGTCGGAAGAGAAGACGATTAAGTAATTTCAATTCCGTTATTCCAAAAACACCAAACAGACTGGCGTGGGTAGTTTCAACTCATAGGGTGTCTCTTCGAGCTGTCCGGTTTCAGAATTAATTTTGAACGTGACGATATTATCACTATTCTGATTAGCGACTAATAAGAATTGACCATCTGGAGAAATGTTGAAATCCCGAGGAACGAGACCTTTGCTAGATTGTGTTCCAGTAAACGTCAATTGACCATCTGGCTGAATGGAGAACATCGCGATGTTATTTAAGGCCGCGCGATTGGCAGCATAAAGGAAGCGACCGTCGGGGGTAATGCGAATAGCGGAGCAGCCGGCATCAGCTTGTCCATCAGCGGTAGTAGAAATTTGCTGAGCAAGACTAAATTCTACCTTTGGATCATTATCAGAATTAATTTGAAAGACTTCAATTGTCCCGTTTAGCTCATTCAACACATAAGCGAAATCGTCCTTAACGGCCAAGTGTCGAGGCCCGGCTCCAGCTGTCGTTTGTGCAACGCCTAACTCCTCCAACGCGGTGCCTGTGGCATCAGGAGCCAGAACACTCACCTTGTCCGCACCGAGATCAACCGAAATAAAACCAGATCGAAAAGGGAGGGCCATGTGGGCGTGTGGAGCTTCTTGTCGTGCATGCGGACCAGTCGTCTCATTTTTCACAGCCAGTTTTACCGCGCCGAGGCGGCCATCTGCTTCAAGGGGCAAAACAACAGTGTTGCCGCCAACATAATTGGCAGCATAGGCATAAGCACCATCGGGGTGTACACTGACGTGACAAGGAGCCGCGCCGGTCGTTGATGTTTTATTGAGCAACTGCAAAGCGGGTGTTTTGCGATCAATGGTGTACGCACTGATCTCTCCTTCGGGAACTTCGCTAACGGCATACGCATATTGCCCATTGGGGTGCACGGTCACGTAAGAGGGATTGATAATATCTTGATAAACACCGACAGAATCTAATTGTCCGGTTGCTGGATTGTAATGACACAGGTAAATACCATCTGCTTTTCCATCTACATGTCCTTCCTTACGGGTATAGGTGCCGACTAAAACTAAGGTTGGGGTATCTTCTGCCACAGTAGTTGATGTTGATTCTTCTTTAGGTTCTGTTGTCGTAGATTCAGAACCAGATTCGCAAGAGGTAGAAAGGAGTAGGGCGCTGATGCTTAGCGCGATCAATGTTTTCATGATTGGTGATGCTTATGAATTGATATATCCGGCGTAGACAGGCCGATGCTCTTAATCGTGTAATACCAAGATAGGAACCTTACTGTGAAAAACTTTACTAGTCGTCACACTACTGTGCAAAAAATTACCAATCAAGCCTCGATCGTGGCGTACCAGGCAGATCATATCGGCTTCGGTTCGATCCACGAACTGTGCAATTTGATCACTGATCTTTATCGATTCATCTCGCGTTTCTTCGTGGTATTCATATGACACTTCGGTGAACAAGGCACAGACTTTGTCTTCAATGCTTTGATCCGATTTGCCATTATTGATATGCATGGCTTCGATCTTTGCCCCATAATGACGGGCAATGACGATAAAAGGTTGAAGCAAAGTCGCAGAATATTCCGTTCGATCATCCACACAAAGCACCATACCGTCGAGGGGTTGATAAGGATAGGTTGACGGTACCGCTAGCACGGGTACTTTGGCTGATTTGATGACACCGTTGGTCGTACTACCAATAAATACTTCTTTCAAGCCACTTGCCCCTTGGGTACCCATCACGATAAGGTCTGCCTCCAGCTTACCTGCAGCTCGGATAACCGTAGGCACGGCATCGCCTTTCACTACTTCGCCAGTGATTGATGCCGATCCGACCAGCTTGCCGCTAAACTGTTCAATCTGCTTGGCCATATCCTCTAGCGCCTCTTTTTTCATCATTTTTTCGACACCGATAAAGACCCCGGCGCGCTGCCCTAGCTTATACGTATGCAACAACGTGATCTTTGCACCAAACTTATTCGCTAAATCAATGGCATAATTAAGAGCAGCGTGGGTATTCGAAGAAAAATCGGTAGGTACTAAGAGGTTTTTCATAAGCATCCGGGCTTAACATCGGGGTGACCGATAAGGGAAATACGATAAAAATGGTGCTTTGACCAATAGTCTGAGTATACATTGGATCACATTAAATGCATCTCCAATTCAATGTCATAAAAGTACTCAGACCACCCGGATTTTCAAAAGCTTGTTCCGGGAAATTCAAAGTTGAATCCCGGAACAGCGCACATTATCACATCAGGTTGTTTGTTCTCTCAATAAAACATCATCGACCAGACCATATTCGATCGCTTCGGGGGCCGTCATCCAGTTATCGCGATCACAATCTGTGCGAATGGTCTCGTAGCTTTGGCCCGTATTTTTGCTCAAAACCTCATATAATTCCTGCTGCATCTCTTTGAACAGCTTGTAGGTAATCTCCATATCCGATACCTGACCTTGCATGCCTCCGTGGGGCTGATGGATCATAACTCGACTATGCGGTAAGCAGCTACGCTTCCCTTTGGTGCCAGATGATAGTAAAGTTGCCCCCATCGAAGCCGCAATGCCCGTACAAATGGTCGCTACATCGGGATTGATGAATTGCATGGTATCATAAATGCCCATGCCCGCAGGTACCGAGCCCCCTGGACTATTGATGTAAATCTGTACATCGCGACGATTATCAACAGAATCCAAAAACAAGAGCTGAGCTTGAATAACGTTGGCAACATAGTCATCAATGCCGACTCCGAGAAACAGTATTCGATCCATCATCAGGCGGGAAAAGACATCCATTTGTATCATATTGAGCTGTCGCTCTTCGATCACGGAAGGGGTAAATCCAAACAAGGCCGGACGTTGCGACGACGCGTACTTTTCCAAGTGCATCCGGCTCATTCCGAGATGCTTGGTGGCGTATTTATAAAATTCAGTTGAGGACATGTTGATTAAAATTTTTATGATAAAAAAAAATAAATAGGTTCTAGTTGCTGGGGCTAGGACATAGGTATCCCATCCATTCGCAGTCCACGAATAGCCAATTCCAAAACCAGAAAATAAAATGGAGTTAGCTCCTAAAGTTGGGATTAATTAGGAGGTCGACGACGCCAGAGTCGACCTAACAAACGGAAAGACTTACGATCCTTACGCAGGCGAACCGGAGGTTGCTCCCGCACCCAGGCCTCGACTTGCGCATAGCTCACCTCCAGTGGCAATTGGCGAATCTCAGCCAGTGTTTTCGGAATTATTATAGATCGTTTTTTCATAACAGGTTGACTTAGCCCAACGAAAATGGCGTCTTTTAGAATAAAATAGAAGCGTAAATCGCCAATCGCTCACTCACTGATAGCTTGCGCCCGTCACTGGTCAATATATCACGCAACTGCTGCCGCCCCCGGCTGACGCGCGTCTTGGTAGCGGACAGGCTACTCTCTTGAATTTCACTAATCTCTTGCATACTGAAGCCATTGATTTCAAAGAGGAGCACCGCCTCTCGCTGTCGCTCGGGTAGCTGCTGTAAGGCCTTGAGCAAAAAATGAATATCAAGCGCTACTTCGGGATTCTGCGTTTGGCTTTCCAGCTTGGTCAGCGCGCGCTCGTCCCACTCGCTGCGGAACTTTTGCCGACGCATCTTATTGCGGACGATATTGTTGGCAATACCAATCATGTAGCCGAGTAGCTTGCGTTTATCCTGCAAGCGATCGAAGCCTTCAAGGGCGGCGAGCACCGCTTCCTGGACCAAGTCCTCCGTCTCAATTAATGCATAAGCGCGGCTACTACAATAGCGGACGAAGGCCTCGTGTATCGGCTGATAGTGTTGCAAAAATTCCTGATGTGCGTTCGCATTCATATTCTTCCGGGATAGTTACAGTAATAAAGTAACAAACGAAAGCGAAAGGTTACAAGGGGGTAGGGATTTTTTTTAAATATGGGTTGGTAGTCTCACTACAATCAATATGCTTTATTCGTCATTCAATATTGAAGATTCTTTTAGAGATTAAGGAATATTGAATATCCAATCTTCAATGCCCAATATTAATTGACAGGTGCAATTTTGCACCGATAAAGCATTCAATGCTCCAGCTGATAATTCTCCCAAATCAAGGCCGCAGCGCCACAAATGGCCGTCGTTTTAGGGGCCAGGCCAGACCTTAAGATTTTCACTTTGCCTTTATAGACTTCGAGCAGATAGTGGTTGAAATACTTATTCAGTGGTTCAAAAATCCATTTGCCACTATTCACTAAGCCACCGGTCAAAACGAAAGCTTCCGGCTGGGAGAAAGCGGTAAAATTGGCTAGGGCTAACCCTAAAATATCCGCAGTAAAATCAAAGGCCTTTAAGGCAATGGGATCACCCTCTTCGGCCGCTTTCGTGATATCTTCGCCGTGCAAATCGTTATAAGCAATTCCTCTGAAGATACTGTCATCCATGTATTTACTCATCATGAAGAGGATCGTCCGTTTTAGGCCAGTTGCCGATACGTAGGCTTCCAAACCGCCTCGCACGCCTAAGCCCGTCAAACGACCATCACCAATGGTCATATCTATATGCCCTAATTCTCCCGCAAACCCATCATAGCCTTCTACCAACTTGCCATTCGCAACGATCCCCGCTCCAAAGCCTGTCCCTAAAGTAATGGCAATAAAATCTTTCATCCCTTTCGCATTGCCAAAGAGCATTTCGCCCAGCGCCGCAGCACTAGCATCATTCATAATACGCATAGGAACGGGCAGCTTTTGACCAAACTTTTCCAAAATGGGAACCGTCCCCTTCCAAATCAAATTAGAGGCATTGACAATCGTTCCATGCTTGCTCGATGCATTCGGTGCTCCGATCCCACAGCCTAAAATATTGAGTTGCTCGGGAAATTTTGATTTTAAGACATTGATGGTTTCAACAATCTTATCCAAGTAGACATCTAAATCAGGATATTCTCTGGTGCGGAAAAAAGCACTTTCCAAACAGTGCCCGTCTTTATTGACCAATCCAACTTTTGTCTTGGTGCCTCCAATATCAATACCGATTACCAATTCCATATGAGCGCGTTTTATCTATGACTATACTAGGATAGTTAGATAAATCTAACATTTCTGATCTAGTTTTTAAAAATTATGGTCCATCGAATGTCGAACGGATCATAGAATTAACATTAGCTTAAATCAAATAACTTTCAGGCGCGAATATATACTTCCATGTATCAATTATTACTCTATCTTATTTGAATTCGGAGGTCTCATTTAAAACAGATTAAGCACTTTAAGGTAGTAACTGACATTTTTTGTTCAGACAATACGCCTTTTGAGGTCACCTAGACTCCGGCAGGAAAATGTAAGCACGGTGGAATTGCATTGAAACTAAGTGTCCTGTGGAGGCTTGATGGGAATAGGCATCCGCGAGTGTAAAGGCTGACATATATGTAGAGAAAGTTATGCCTACCGACCAGCAGATTTATGGGTCAATTAATAAGTTCTAGATAAGCTCATAATTTTAGAGCTTATTTAAATATACGCTACCATTAGGCTTTAATAATTCTCCCAAAGCTCAATGATACTTATTTTGCTTTTTGTTGTAGCCACTCAAGCAATTCTAAAAATTCTGTATTTTCTAAATCTGGGGTTAATTCTTTTGCTAAATCTTCAAAAATCATTTTTCGTTTTTCTTTTATAGCATAACAAGATTTCCGAACTCCGCGGACGAACTTCTTACATGATGACAAAATTGAAGTCAAAATATTATCTCGTTTAAACTTCTTAATTAGCTGCAAGAATGACGGCACCAAATATTCCGCAACCACACCGTAGTTATTCAATTCAAAGTGTAGCATTATTTGCAGTAATCTGGTAAAAACCTGCACTTTAGAACGTAGATTATTAACGCTCTCTATAATTAATATTTGATTCACCCAATCTAAGGCCGTCTCATAATCTTTTGTACGAAAAAAAGCAAGCGAAATATTATGGCAGAATGTTGCTCTCAGCATTGGAGGAAGATCATTCCTAAACTCTTTCATTCCCTTAGTAATAACAGGTACAAGTGCTATACTTTTTTCAAAATTCCTTGTATAGTAATTATACAGCAGCTCTATGCGATACGTCTGCTGAAACAGTCTTAGCTTTAATGAAAAATCTTCACTAGTTGAAAACGAGTTTGTTTTTTTCATTTTCAAAAGCAAATCCTCTATTTCATTAAAACGACCTAAAGCCATAGCAATAATCGCGTAATTATAATGAAATGTAATATATTTATCCGGATCAACTTTAATCAGCCTCTTATTCCGTTCAAATAATTGAATCCCTTGATTTAAATAATATAATGTTTTCTCAAACTCTTTACGATGATAATAGAAATTAAAACCCAATGTCGCAATTGCAACTAAGTTATGAAACTCAAAGGAAGGCGTTATATCAGAAAATTGATGCTTGCTCAGTATTTCCTCAACTTCATCAAGCGTTTCTCTCAATTTCACAGAAGGGGTATTTCCATGGAGGATATTTATATGAAGCGTATCATAAAGGTTTAAAGTATTAATATATTGCTTTAAGGCATCTAGGCTTTCATTACTTTCTTCCTGGATTGTATCAAGCAATAAGTCAACATTTTTACGTTCGTATCTTCTAATTAGTTTTCTTTCCAAAGTCAACAACTCCAAATAAGCAAAAGAGTCATGGTCTTTCTTCGCTAACACTTTTGCTTTCTTAATTTTCCCTCGAGCTAC
This sequence comes from Saprospiraceae bacterium, assembly GCA_028285085.1. Lineage (GTDB taxonomy): Bacteria > Bacteroidota > Bacteroidia > Chitinophagales > Saprospiraceae > JAHDHW01. The sequence goes on from JANQQI010000132.1 coordinate 50,530, forward strand.
TTCAGTTAAATTCTTGGAAAGCAAAATATCAATTTCGTTGAGCAAATGTCTCAACTTGAATTTACCGTCTTTATCAGCGTAGAAAAATTCAAGACTTCTGACAATGTGCTTATACAAATATCGTGTGTGATTTTTGAAGTGCTCTTTGTCCTTGGCAAGATTAATTCGATCTATTATTACCTGTTCTCGAAAGATTCGCTTTTCACTCGATCTGTTTTTTTGCACGTATACCTCATCCACATTTAAATCATTAAGTATATCAAAGAGGGAATTGTAAAAAGTAGCTCCCTTTTGAATGTGCCGAGAAGAATACAGCTTAAAATATCGCTTTTCAGCAGCCCCCATCTTATTAACAATAACAAATACTGACTCTAAAATATTCATTGATAATCAATTATTTATGCAATAAATAAACAATTTTAGACTTATCTATAAATGGCAAAATAGTGTTTTTTACCGGAATTGTTATGTGCAATTTTGTTTCATGAGCTCACCAAACACCATATTCCTCAACAATAAAAACTCATATTTTGAGATTTATTTGAATCTGGTTAAAAAATATACACCCTTATGAAGCTGCTATCACCTACATAAACACAGAAAGTTATTTAATACATTCAACTACACCAACCATCATGAAAAAAGATAAATTAAAATCTACTTTATTCAAAGCAATCAAAACAGGAGCCAAAACAGATGAAATACAGGTTTACAGTTTGATTTATGATTATTTTTTCACACGCATTTTTGCTTATTCAAAAAGTCGTTTTCCAAACGAAGCGGAAGATATTGTACAGAGCTTTTTCTGCTATAAGGTATTAAGAATGCCAATGGATAAATTACTTGAAAAATTTCCATACCTGGAGTCTTTTTTAATACTCTCTTTAGCCAATCATTGCAATACAAAACATAGACGAGGCAGTTTTTCAGCCTTCAACAAAAAAGACAAAAATCATAAACCGGATACACTAAACATGCTTAGCAATCCTTTAAAAACAGAGCTTTCACTTGACCTTGAAAAAGCAATCAACAAATTACCACTTCGTCAAAAAAAAGCATTCCTTTTACATTATCATTACGGATACAAATACAGCGAATTGGCTGAGATCATGAAGGAAGATTTAAGTTCTGAAGCTGCAAAACAACTAGTATTTAGAGCTAAGCAAAAACTCAAAAAATATTTATCCACTTAGTAGACAACAGTAAGTTATTAATTTTCTAAAACACTGTAGCGTTACTTTTTCATCCTCCAAAGAGTATAATATTTTAAACAGCCACTTACATAACATTCATTTTTACAGTACACACACTTTGAACAAACATTTATGAATGAAAATTTATACAGATTATTGACACGACATATAAATGGAAAACTTAAGCCTAATAAGATTCTCATATTAGAAAAAAAAATTCAGCTACATCCTTATTACAAAGAGATTTACAACGGAATAGAAATAATAAAAAACGAACTAAACAAAGATCAATCATTAGCTGATTACATGCACGAAAAAAAACGCGATCTAAAGGTTTTAATATTTAAAAAAGAGTAGTTAAACCTTCCACAAAAGGTTACTTAGTTAGTCATTGGCAATCATATCACAAGTAAGTATTAGTTTTTTTTCAGCCTAACTCATCCAATTAAAATATTTTTCCAGTTAATAAAAACTCAAATAAACATGAACAATTTTTCATTTCCACACTCTCTATTCGTCATTTCTTTATTCACATTATTTTATTGTTGCAAACCGACAAGTAAGTCTAAAATTGATCCGGGGTCCACAGTTGTAACATCAACAGAAAACACCACAAATAATATCAGCAACAATGATGAAGACAAAAGTACTGAGGCAACTACAGCATCAGATACAGCATCCTGCGGTAAACTATATTCATTTGTAGGTGATGAATTTTGCAAAGAAACAGGAAACATTGGAAATAATATAAACCGAAAAGTAGATATCAGATTAGTTAATGAAAGTTGTTACGAAATTATTATCGTTGACATTGACAATCCTCTCTTTCGTAGCAGTCAAAATGAAGATGAAATAAGAATAGAAAAAGAAGGGGCGCTACGTGCGAATGAAGCTTTTAAAGTATACAAAAACCCCGTTACCAGCTCAAGCGAATGTGTTCTACTGGACAATCAACCAACAAGTATTAATCCGGCAAATATTGATACATATAGTCTTAATGAGGTTAAAATTAGAATTGTAAACAGCTCTGTTACAATTCAAGACAGTAGCTCTGTCAAATATTACGACTTAAATCAAAGTCACCTGTTTATTTGGTCCAGTAACAGTCTGACCTATGTGTACCAGCCTATTATTCAATAAACAATACATTTCACCTTTTTGAAACGAATAAAAAATGAAATCTTTTAATATACTATTGCTTAAAATCGGAGGCCTTTTTAGTTTACTTTTTCTCCTGGGATGTGGAGCACCTTTTTGGGATAATTTAGTGGGTCAACCGCTTTCTAAATTTCCATATTTCAATCACAAAAACCTATTCCTAGAAGGCGATTCCCTTTATTTTGGAATTGATCCAAAACGTTATCCAAATCATATAGGAAAAGAGTTTGACATATACATTGTCGCTCATAAATCATATATCGCTTGGGAGAATAATCCAATCCTCAATGAACTTAGTGGTATCACTGAACACGTTATACTCCAAGCAGGATCCATCACCGATAACACACACTTGATTTGGGCCAATATGACTTTACCTTCCGAAGCTTTGCCCTGGTTAAAGCATTATGATGTAGTTATGGATTTCAACATGAATGGTAAATATGACAAAGAAGATGATATTCTAGATTTTTTAGGCGATTCAGAAGTAGGTGACTTGCTCTCAACCGGTGGTTTCACATTAGCCCGAGCGCCGGACACTTTAGGTACTATGGAAGTAAACAGCAAGACATATTCAGGTCTTGACTACGCGGTAAACGTTCCTTGCAAATGTGCTGAAGCAGTAACTTCATCGGATACGGCTTCAAAGGTAGAGGAGGTAAAAATGAATAGTATTATTACTTACCCTGTGGATAGCGATGGAAGTGTTAGCTCGGAACTTGACACCTACCCTGTAGTTTTTTTGGCCCACGGCCGGCAAGCAATTGAATATGGCATGACAGGACTCGATTGGGTGGCCGAGCATTTAGCAAGCAGAGGTTTCATTTGTGTTAGTATTGACTTATGTAATAAAATGAATAATGGGTATTGCAAACTTGAATTTGGACAACGGATACGTCATCGTGCAGACATTATTAAAGAACAAATCGAGCGATTACTGAACACCTCTGATGATCCATTTATTGTTAATCAATTACGGCCAAAAATTGACAAAAATAATATTGGTTTGATCGGCCATTCTAGAGGGGGCGAAGCCGTTATAGCAGCTGAAAACATTTTCCAGGAACTGCCGGAGCCTGGTTATGAAATCAAAGCACTTGTCACCTTATCCCCGACGGATGTTTCACAAAACGGATTTACAGGTAAAGAGATACATAATGTAAGCTGTGGGCCCTTTCGAGCCACCGTGCCCCATCTTACCGTATTTGGAACTCGAGACCACATTTTGCCATTTGGACCGGCATTCCGACAAAAGGATAAAAGCAGTAGCGCTAAATATGCTGTTACGTTATACGGTGGTAATCATAATTACTTTAACACCAGAACCCCTTATGATGATGTACCTACAGAACTACCATTGAATCCAGAGGACCAATTACAGCTTAGTCGTTACGAACAAGAAGCTTTGACCAAAGGAATGATTCTTTCTTTTTTGAATATTTATTTAAAAAAAGAAGATGCTTATTTACCTATTCTTTCCGGGCATACGCAATTACATAGCCAAAGAAGAATTAAGCAAATCGTCACGACCTCCTACCAACCCGCTGGTTGGTCTAATGTGCGTAAATCTGTTGATAATTTTGAAGAAAATTCTCACTTCAATAATAATCTAGATGGACTTAATATAACCTCATCTCCAGCCATTCAACAGGAAGAATTATTGAACTATGAAAACAACCATTCGGCTCATTATACCAATGGCGTTAGGGTCAAATGGTTAGAACAAGGACAACCATATATTAGATTCAATATTGGAAATAAGAATGCATCCTATTATCAATTCTTAAATTTTAGAATTACCCAACGATATCAACCTAATCTAGGAATCCCCGATGCCCCCTATCCCCTTAATTTAGAGTATGAGCGGCAACCCATTTTCATCACCTTAACAGATACCAATGGGAATGAAAGTGAAAAAATCGATGCCTCCGCTTACTACCCGGAGATCATACCATTCCCGGATATTGCTCAAACAATTCACCATCCAAAATCCATTTTTTTGTCAGTGGTGATTCCTCTAGAGGCGTTTACTTTTGGGGATTCTGGTTTAGATTTGAGCAACTTAGCTGCAATAAAATTCTTCTTTAATGAAGAATCTTTAGGCGATCTCAATATTGATGATTTAGAGTTCGTGGGATTCGACTTCTCTGAGCCATAACCTTTCCCATTTTTACTTTTTTAAAATTAATTATCAATCGCTCTAAAAAAAAAGAAAATCTATGAGCGTATTAATAAATACATAAAAATTGAAACAGCCATGATCAAAATATTTTTTCAAAATATTATTTGGATATTTATCGTGTTTGCGATGTCCTGCTCCACTAGCAAAATAAAATTTCCGAAAGGCATTACAAGCAGTCCAGAACAAGCTCCGGTTGTTTATCCCCAGTCAGCTCCTGACAATAAACCTTTTAAAATATTTACCTATGAAGAAAAAACAGATAGTATTATTATTTACGGTGAAAACCTGAAGCAGGTAGATAGTCTATATATTGGTCCTAACGTTATTAATTTGACTGTCTCACCAGATGGCATTACTGCAACCGGCTTATTGCCACCTAGACTGCAAAACAATCAACGTATAGTGGCAGTTTATAATGACACGATATGGCTATTAAACGAACCGTATACAACTAAAAAAAATGAGATTCCAAAATTAAATGCCTGTACATTTGGAAGAAATACGAAAATAATCCCAGAGTGCATTGCTAATAATCGTGGCCTATTTGTCACCTTCGATTGTGATGTAGAAAACTATACACCTGGTGATGCTATGAATATCGTTTATTTTGGGGACTATCCAATTTACGAAAATCAGTTCTTTATTAGAGATAATCATTTAATTGGTTACATCACCCCTCAACAGCTTCGCAATATAAAAGAAGGCGAACTAGTCATGACTGTTCTGGGGGGGCATTTTCTATCACCACCATCGCCTAACAAATTTAGCACTCCTCCCCCTTGATTGTAATTTTTTTATAATCACATTACTTTTTGATTTTTTTTACTGTAAGCTCCAAATGTGTTTTATGGCTTAAGATTTAATTGCTCGTTTACAAAATACTTTTGTTGGATATACAAATAGTGTATTGTACCGCTTTAAGGGAATTTCTCATCTCTCTCTATTTTCCCTTCTCATATTTTTCATATAGGATAGTCATTTTTCAAATTCATCAATGAAATTGAAGAGGGATAACTATGGCTATCCGCTCTCACATAGCGATGAAGTTTTTAGGGTGCTTAATGCTCTAAGCTGACACCGTGGCTTATAATTTTTATGATTATTCACTAACCATTAAATAATAACTATTATGATTATTCAACAGGGGACCCTTAGTTTTCCATCACACAAAAACAATGGTCCACAAATAACCGAACAAGCGCTCAATTTTGCCAGCGCTCCCCAGTCTACCATCGCTTTACTTTCTGGATTTGATGTACAGTTTGTGGAAAAAGATGAAGATAAAGATCACCATGTTCATCTTATTGATCTTGATCTACGTACAAGAAGTTTATCCGCACATTCTGTAGAAATTGCAGGCCAACTTGGACTACGGGATCGTTCTAAACATTGGGACGATCCGTACGCAGGCATGATCAGGTATGTATTATTTGGTGTAGAGGCCGGAGATCAAGCACTTGGTGGCACATTAAATTTCCCTATGGCCAACGATCATGGGCCACGCACTTTGACAGAAACTGTCCATTTCTCAAACCATACCAACGCCTCCGTTGCTGCTCTTACCGGGCTAACCGCTCGATTCTCAGACGACGACAATCATCTGTTACAACTCGAAGCTGATGTAGATGGTCAATCAACCGGTCCAAGTCAGATGCAAGTTTATGGTACTTATGGTTTGCGTGATTCCAGCAATAATTGGGATGATGAATACGACGGTATAATTCGGTATGCAGCATTAGGTTCTACAATTGGCGATAAGCGGTCAATAGAAATTCGAACAGGAAGAATTGATTTCTCACCTGGCTCAGGTAGTGGGCCAAGAGAAAGCTCGACTTCAATTTCTTTTGCAAATCCAGTCGGAAATTGTGCTGCAGTATTAACTGGTTTTTTAATCGGTTTTGACAAAGAAGACAAGCACCTCCAACGCGCTATTATCGAGGTTGAAGCCCGTAAGCTAAGTAATACCGAAATAGAGGTAGTAGGGAAGTTGGGATTGAAAGATCAAACTGAATCGTGGGATGATGACTATAGAGGATGGTGTAAGTTTGCCGTTATTGGTGAAGCAGCAGTATAAGGATCCGAGCTTTGTATTTTTTTATTTTCTTCAATAAAAAATTATTTATCGGTTTTATCAATTGAATCTTAAGCAGATGATGCCAAGACTATTATAGTCCTTGGCATCACATTATTATGACTAGCTGAATATTGATTGAGCGTTTCCCATTAGCACATGCACCCCGCCCAGCCCTCACAACGAAAATAGAACGCGTGGAAGGCTTTTGGGCGAAAAGTGATGCGCTTGTAAAAGTTTACTTTGATGATATCAACAGGAACTAAGCCTGATGAGCTGATAAATTAGGTACTATGGAAGTAATCGCAATGCTACATTTTTACAAACCGAATGGGGGCTTGCTCAGATGTTGACTGACGAAAACGCAGTACATAATGACCGGGCTGTAATCCGGAAACATCTAAAGCTTGGTCCGAATGACCAGGTATCAAGACGCGTTGACCAAAGGCATTATAGATGATGACATCCTGAGTATTCATCCCATTTAGATGTAAAATATCCGCAACTGGATTAGGATATACGCTGACCGCTTGCTTGGAAGTATTGGGTAGATAAAGGACATCAGAGTACTCGAAGCTGTCGTCGATGTCGACCATTTTTAAGCGTACATAATTACCTTCTCCCGAGACGGTAACCGGATAATCATACGCCGCTCCCAAACGGCTATTTTCGCCAAGCACGGTGCCTACCTGATCCCAGTTTTCAAAATCCTTGGTCATCTCTAATTCGAAATGACTGAAGTCGAGTTCTGTCTCCGTTGCCCAGCGCAAATCAAATCCACCGCTTTCTTTTTTGACATAAGAAAAATCGGATAATACCACCGGCAGAGGGTTTAGCCCACTAAATAAGCCACAAGACTCATTACTATTTAAGTCCGGCCCACCAATTTCTATATTTATGGGACAATCAAAAAAGGCATTGGCACATTCTGTAGATGCGAGCGTAAAAGTAGCGGAAGTAATTGTCCCGGTCCCTCCGTCATTGGGCAGATTAAAAAATGAGGCCCCACTGGCACCAATACAGTCTACCGTTCCCTGTAAAGTATATAAGCTCCCATTCCACCACGGTGGTGCAGTCACCACATTAATGTCAATATCATAAGTAAGCTCTAATCGCACATTACAGGAATTCCCTTGCTGCGAGAATAAAATATCCGTGACGTTGAGATCAATATCTACCGTGTATTCAAAGTCCGCGGTATTCACATTTATACTAAAGTCACATTGTGCCAGGACTTGCTGAGTGGACAACGCAAAGAGCAGCCCAATAATGGTAAGTATTCTGTTCATGAGATTGTTTTTTATTTTAAAATCTAATATACGAACTAGCCTTATAAGCCTATATTTTCATACCGAACATTAACAAAATTTTATCGCAAAAAGACGTCAAGTTAACTTATTGTAGTATTTACCCGATCCTGCTTATATAGGAAAAAAACCTGTTTCCGTAAAACTTGCTGCACCAGGAGCACCAATCCCACCAAAGCCACGCTGATCAGTACCGGACTGGGGCCAAACATTACGATCAACGATACGGACCAAAAAGTGGCCCCAAAGCCGGCCGCAAAGCGGTAGTCAAAGTTGAGAAAATAAAGTAGTAGGGTGAGAAAAAGAAAACACGTTTTTGACCAGTACACTTTATTAGCATCAATGAGCATTTCCGCCGGGCTGGCCGCTGCACTGTAGGTCGCAAAGATGTTGATCCCATCCCCGAACCACAAGCGAAGGGTCATATTCAGAATGAGATAGAGATATCCAATAATCAGCAGATAGAAAGCCCAATCTTTACTGAGGTCATAGCGTAGTTCTTTCATGGTACTAGAAACGTTTTTAATTAAAAATAAACCAGATGCATGCTAACCAATACTAATTGAAACTTAGAGCTTGTTTGGGTATTATTAATTGGTCTACAAACCTGCCTGCGGCAGGCAGGCGTCATTTTTTCATATCCGCTAGCGGTTCTCTCACTTGAATGTCCGGCGGACATTCATCCTTTGGAATCGTTCGTTCATACTTCGGCTCTTTTTTATCCGCAGGCGGTTCTCTCCGTCAAATGTCCACTGGACATCTGGTTTCAAAGAAACTGCACTGCGTTCATGTAGCCTCCGGCTATGCTCCTTAAAAGGAGTCTCGTTTAAACAAAAAATGCCAGTTTTCGACAGAAAGAACAAATCCCAAACAAGCTCTTACTCTCTCGCTATCACTACCTTTTCCGAGAATACTTGCCCATCAGCAAGGATACTGATCCAATACATGCCTTCCGGTAATTGATCTAATTGCAGCTGCGCCTGCATAGCGTTCGGTGGTAACTGTTGCTCTTGAATCAGCTGGCCCGCGACATTGAACAGTTGGATTTGGCTCTGATCAACGCTTTGGTCGAATTGGATATTTAGAAATTGAGTGGCGGGGTTGGGAAAAACACTTACGCCAATTTCGGATCCCTTCGCTTCAAAGAGAACACTGCGTATTTCAGAATAATCATACTTACCGTCAAAATCCGTTTGCTTGAGTCGATAATAGTTCACGCCCATTTGTGGATTAGGGTCTAGTGCTTCATAGTAGAGGAGTTGCTGACTATTGCCGGCACCGTCTACCTCCAGAATCGGCGTGAAATTGCGGCCGTCAAAAGAGCGCTCGATGGTAAAGAAGTCATTATTAATTTCGTTGCTGGTTTGCCAGCTGAGCTGACTCGTATAATTATCCCCCGCGCGTACACTAAAGTCGACGAGTTCGATTGGGAGCAATGCGGAACAATCAAAGTTATCATTCGTCAATTGCGTCCCCGGAAAATTCAAGCAATCCGCCGCTGCCAGCGAAGTTGGCCCGCAAGCAGTAAAGGTCTGATCGTCAAATGCGCTCCCCGACTCAAAGCAAATATTATCGGGTTCTCCGGCGCCACCGGTATCAAATTCTATCGTCACCTGGAACAAGACCACCGGCGTAGCAGTGATATTGTTGGCAGGTATTGATCCCGATGAGAAAGCCTGCTGCCAGGAAAAAGAAAAGCGACTCGCCGTATTATCGTTGATGACGAAGGTATTATAAATATCAAAAGTGGCCAGTACTTGTTGACTCAACACACACCCACTCGGGTAGCTAATGGTCACCCGATTGTTATCTTCCACCCATTCTCCAAAAGCATCGGTATTAAAATTAAAGTAGAGCTGACCGGAGCCCAGTTTGAAATCTGTATCAGATAAAAGGGTGACATCAAAAGTGACATCGGTTGATGTGGTGACTTTATTAGTAAGACCAAAGGTTAGGTTTTGGGCCGATAATGCACTGGCACTAAAAAGTAATAAGATATAAAACAGTAAATACTTACGCATGATTTCAATTTAAAGTTGGCGGTTATAGGGATTTGAATACTTTGTAATCTAAATTTCTAAATGTTTTGAAGGCCATCTCTTTCTACCATACTTCGTTGTATGCTCGCCTTCGTAGCTAAGGCTACGAGGCTCCGCTACGCCTCGTCTGGTAAAAAAATCTGGGGTGCAAAACAATCATTAACTTAAATTATAAAGTATAAAACGGCCGGCTGGCTCAGCTTAAACCCTAGTAGCTGAACTGAGCACCACGGCCAAGATTGGGTGTCAATTTTATTTGTAAATCGGTATTTTGGACCTGCCCATCGAGGTTACTATCTCCGGGTAAATAACCGGACGCACCCAGATTTGAGTTGAGCGCATTGCTGTCGGTGTTTTGGACTTGCCCGTCACCGTCAAAATCACCACTGATCAAACCATAGCTGCCATTTCCGAAGTCAAGCATAGCGGCGGAGCCGCCTTCGGCCAAGGCCGGATTCGCTGCAAAATCCAGCATGGGTGTGCCACTGCTAAAATCCACCGTGCTGGCGGCAATGATGCCGATATGATTCCGATGTCGGATACTGATGAAGGGGGTTGCCGTGGTAGCAATTTCCGGGAAAGAAAGATTGGAACGGCCATCGAGGTCGACTACATCGCCGTCTTTTTGGAGCAAGCCTGCACGAGCCGCAATGACGTTCGAAATATCTGCGGCATCTCTGAGTTCCACAAAGACCCAATCCACGATAGCGTCACTCCCCGTTTTTGCCAAAACGGTGGGATCAATCTGCTCACCGCCGCCGCTAGCCGGATAATCATACCCCAATGCCGTATAGGGCTCGGTGGTGGGGACGAGATCGGAAGTACGCAAGTCATCCGCCATCTCTGCACTACTATCATCGTAAGGACCGGCAAGTAATACACGCATATCTACCGCCGGGGCACGAGGTGCTAAGGTCCATTCCTCACTCAAAAAGTCAACATTTTCAATGGTAAACTGATTAATATTAGGCTCGGCGGTACTGGTGGCATTATACCAAAACCCACTGTCCTCACGCCAAACCCCTAAATCAGATTCGTTATGCCCATTCAGCTCCGCTTCGAAATACTCTAATTTTATGGTGGCGTCCAGATCGCTATTATTGGTCGGGAAAATCTTATAAATCCGGGCAATACTCTCCGTATCATTGAGGCTTATGGGGACATGTGTACGTTGGATGAGCGTAGAGCCCAAATTTTGGCTGGAGCTAATCCGAACGCCCAATTCTCCTGGACTATAGTTTGGCGCATTGAGATCGACCGTCATTTGTACGGTGCCTCCGTTGGGACCAACGATATGTCCCTCTTCTGATTCATTTTCGATATAAGCGTCACTGTCTAAGGTGATGGTATGCCCATTAAGGTCAAGATTACCTTCCTCCACAACGAGCTCAGCATCTATATTAATATTTTGTTGGAGTTGGACCCCATTATTGGATTTAAGAATTTCTAACTTATAAAAAGTAGTCACCGAATCTCCCCCAATCGCCGATTGTTCATCCGTACCATCGCCCGTGATATAAACCTCACCACCGTCTCCACTTTGGTAGGTCCCATTATTGATGAATTGGGTGTTGTTTAAAGTTATTTTTGTATTGCTACCTTGTACTAAGTAGCCGCCATCAATGGAGAGTACGGTTTGGCCGTGCCCTATGACCGAGGCGCATAGAAACACGACCAAGCATAGTGGATAAAATAGCTGCCTATTATTTTTCATAAGGTTGGATTTTTCGATGGGGGCTCCGTTCCAATTCTGTTGACAATCACAAAATTAGGGGGAGGGTTTGTCTAAAATCTTGAACTAATTCAAGAATTTCAGTTAACCTAAAAATGGTTGGTCCTCGGGTTATACGCCCAAGAAGATGTTTTTTTATTTCCGGGTTAATTCTTCTTTTGGTGATGCTTGAACTTGCTCCAACATCGCCTTCAGCTCGGCGTATTGCTGTTCGAGCTGCCGGACTTGCGTCAAAGCTTGTTGCACTTCACTGAGCTCATTTTGTAGCTCACTGATTTGTTGGCTTTGTTGTTTAATGAGGTCTTGTTGGTCTTGCATGCCTTTGACTAAAAGTGGCGTCAAATCCGCGTAAGTAACACCCCAGGGATTCGTCTTGACATCATCACCGACGGTTACGGCAGTAGGGTAAACCTTGTATAATTGCTGGGCGAGGAAGCCCGTTTTTACAAAGTCATCATCGTCCGTGATAAAGTTGTAATCTTTGACTTCTATTTTTAGAACATCCTCGATACTGTAGCGGGTAGGCTTGATGTTTTCCTTCAGACGTTCATCGGAGGAGTCCACCAATTTGATAGCGCTACCTCCATCCTGTCGGATTCGACCGCAATTGGTGCCATCAGGACGAAAGAAACGGATAAAAGAGGATTGATGACTATTGTTGTAAGAATTATGACCAGCCATAATCAGCAAACCATTATTGGGTGATGTGCTATTATTTCGAGTATTATCAATGGTCATCACATACTCGTTACTTCCGAAGGCATCGCCATCAAAATGAGATCTTCCTTCTTTGTTGATCACTAAAGCATTTGATTTATTATTAGAAGCGGTACCGTTTCCGAGCACCAATAATCGGTCGTCCCCATCAAAGCCATCGGTATCATCGGGGGTGTAAGTCGTATTCCATATTCCAAGTGCCACCTCGCCGTAAGAAGCGGCATTCAGGTCCGTTCCAAGCGCTATCGAGTTTTCACCATCAGCCTCATTTGAATTACCAATAGCAACTCCAAAATCACCGTCTGCCTGATTTCCAGTCCCCATAGAAAGCGCCAAACTGCCAGCAGCACTATTAGACGTCCCAATAGCCACCGAAGAGGCGCCATTCACTACATTGGCGCCACCGATACTTACGGTGTATTCTTGATTCGCCTCGCTGGCAAAACCCATAGCTACCGCATATCTATCGGCAGCTACGCAATCATAACCGGTCGCAAAGGAATAATCACCGACATTACTGTCATCCCATTCCGTTCCAGTCACGGTACCCGCTCGGAAGGCGCCTTTTTCATTGTCAAAAAAGAACTTCATTTCGGTACCGGAGCTGTGGTTTAAACTAGTTGTCCCGAATACAAAGTCATCATTGGTATCGGTGCCGTAGGTTACTCCACTATTAGAAATAAAGGCACTGTTCAAGTTGATAGAATTACCACCACTGATGCTTAAGTTATCGTTGTTTAAGCTCAAGGTTTGTTTAAAGCTACTCAGACTTAGAGTCTTGGTGCTTTGCCCGTCGCTTTCCAAGGAGAGTTGCAAGTTATTGCCCGAAAGGGAAAAAACATCGATCTTTTGGTCGTCCGTATTATCCTTGAAGCTGCTTAAATTCACCTGTTGTAAGCCCTGTCCATCGTTTTCCAAAGAGAGGCGCAGATTATCGCCCGAAAGGGAAAAGTTATCAATCGTTTGATTATCCGTATTGTCCTTAAAACTGCTCAAATCCACTGTTTGCAAGTCCTCCCCATCATCTTCCAGGGAGATACGGAGACTATTGCCGGAAAGCGAAAAGTTATCAACCGTCTGATTATCCGTATTATCTTTAAAACTGCTTAAATCCAGCGTTTGAGTACTCTGTCCATCGTTTTCTAAAGACAGCTGTAAATTATCACCCGAAAGAGAAAGGACATCAATGGTTTGGTCATCGGTGTTATCCAGAAAACTATTCAAATTCAACTTTTCTACTACTTGGCCATCACCTTCCAGGGACAACTCTAATTGCGTACCATTCAGTCGGAGCGTATCAATAACTTGATTATCGGTATTGATTTCTTTCCAGGTTGAATTGTAGTACCAAAAGCTATTGGTGGTATTATCAAAAACCATTAGTCCGGTGGCAGGATTGCTGATATTTTCACGATCGGTGCTACTCATTCGAGGAATCAACATTCCTTTACTTGAGCTGGTCACATCTAACATGGCCGAAGCATTGGGCGTGCTACCATTGGTGCTGATAGAAATTTGGGCGGAGCTATAGGAGAGTGAAAGGCATAACAATAATGAAATGAAAGCTACTTTAGTAACGGGTCTCATCGCAAATGGATTTTTTCAATGAAGTATTAAGGAATAGACAAAGTAGTTTTTGTAGTTGGGCGGCATTAAAGGACAAATTTAGGGGCGATACTTTTCTGAGTTCTTGAATTAATTCAAGAATTATAGAGTATCCATTATTTGTGTGTCAGCCGATCCAACTGTGCCTGCATTTGTTCTAGGGTAGCGCTCATGATGCCGTTTTGCCGCTGCAAATCTTGAATGACCCGAGTTTGTGTTTTGAGTGCGGCATTTTCCTTTTCCAGCGTTTCCATCTTCTTTTTCAGTTGATCAATGATCTCTTGTTGCTCCTGCATGGCCTTGACCAAATAGATGGGAAGTGCAGATAGATTAGCATCTAAATAGGTTTCGTTTTGGAGTTGTATTTCACCGACCATTTCGGGAAAGATGACTTGAAGTTCTTGAGCGATAAAGCCTCGGAAAGTGGTGACTAGCGCCGTGGAGTCGTAGCCTGTTTTTTCGTTGTATTGAAAAGAGACGGGGCGTAGTTGAGTAATGCGATCGAGCGTACTACCGAGATCTTTTATTTGGTGTTTGAGCCGACGGTCGGAGTAGTTGGTAAATTGGGTGTAGCCGTTGGCGGCGGGTTGGCCGTTGACGGTGAGTTTATAGGCGGGGGAGGAAGTGAAACTGCCTATTCCGACATTGCCTCCTCCACCAGCGAGGATCACGTCAAGGGTACTGTAGCGGTTGATATTGAACCAAGCATTGTACATATCAATACTTCCTCCTTCTGGCCTGACTGTGAAATAGCGATTATTAGCGGTTGTTTCTACTTTCAATACATTAGCATCCCCTCCAAGTACATGTAGGGTGGCATCAGCCGTATCCACACCGACTCCTACTCTGCCATCACCATTGATTCGCATAGCCTCTTCTGTATCGTAAATGCCACTCCCCGACTGACTACCTTTAACGTAAAATTGAATTGGTCGGCTGTTGGCTGCTATTACTTGCAAGCCGCCATTATTGCTGCCGCCCATGTCTCTATCCGCTTGTACCCCAGCCTCGTAGCCGGTATTCATATTGTAAGTATAGTAGATGCCTCCAGCATCGTTAACAGAATTCCTAGTGATCAAAATTCCATCGCTATTCACATTCGTTGCTATTTCTAATCTAGCTGACGGATCAGCACTTCCTATACCTACATTTCCATCATTATCGATTCGTATCCCTTCATTTCCACCGTCATTGGAAAGCCAGTTACTGTTGAGTTGAATATTTTGGGAAGCGGTGTGATCACCGAAATCATCTTGCAGGCTAGCTAAATCGACTGTTTGATCGCTCTGCCCATCGTCTTCGAGTGATAATTCGAGGGTGGTGCCATTGAGATTAAATTTATCAATAACCTGATCATCGCTTCCTGCGTTGGTCAAACTAGATCCATCTCCCACAAAATCATCGGCTGTTACCGTTCCATTAACATCCAATAAGCTCTGTGGATATTCCTTGCCAATACCAACACTTCCCCCCGAAGCTATAAAAACCCCTTGCTGATCGGGGGGAACAATGGCTTGTATTTGTAGGCCGGACCACGAGGAGAAGCCTGCACCGGATTGAATAGAAAAAGTGCCACTGATTATCCCTTGATCATCCGGTACAACCGCCGTAAAGTTGCCATCATTTTCGCTATCTACACTTACCGGGTTCCCTATCCCGTTACCAGCATCATGCCCGATGATGGAAAAATCTCCAGGGTTTGACGGATTTCCGTTGGTACTTTGACCAAAGAAAATAATATTGTAATTCTTGGTCGTATCTAGTCCCGAAAACTCCCAATGCAGCGATTGATCCGGTGGCCCATCGGGAATACTATTACAACTTACATTGTTATTTTCCCTAAAAAATAAAACGGTATTCCTAAGTAGATCACTTCCACTGGAGCGAAATGTTTCATAACTATTATTAGTGGTATTTAAAGTGAAGGTAATCCCACTTATTGAGATAGACGGACTGGTCGTACAACAATTGTTAAGTTGTCCCCCTCCAATTAATAATGAGTTCCATTCTCCCACTTGTCCGGGAAGCATAAGGCCATCATTATTGTTGGGTTCATCGGAGGGTGGAGTGGTAGTAATTCCTCCATTTGCATTACATAATCCCATACCAAGTACAAAATCAAAGGATATACTAATCGGAGATTGTGCAGGTACCAAGTGTGAAAACAACAGGGCGGTGATAAAAGCAATAGATTTTAAGCTATGATTCATTGTTTTCATTTACTTCTTGATTGTCGAATTTGATCCGCTATTTAGAGCATGTTTAAAATTCCATCAATTGGTTACAAGTGGTAAATTTTATCTTGTATCCGATGCTTGAGACGGCAGTCGGAGTAGTTGGTAAACTGGGTGTAGCCATTAGCAGCGGGCTGGCCGTTGACGGTGAGCTTGTAGACAGAGGAATCGGAGTTAGCGCCATCAGTATTGATGCTGATTTGGGCAAAGCTTTGGGAAAGCACAAAGCATAATAATAAAGGAGGCAATGTTAGCCTAGCGAAGGAGATCATTATAGGTTGGTTTTTAATTGCTGATTAATTGGAAGGGGGAGTACTTAACAAAGACAATATTATGGAGAGTAGGTCTAAGAATTATTGAATTAATTCAAGAAAGCCTGGTCAGTCGCTGACTCGGACAAAATACATCTCTATTTCTCCCTTACCTTTGACAGTCACTTTTCCTCGTTTATCAAATTGGAATTGAGGATTTTCTCGGAGCAATTCGTAGGTCGCTTGGCTGATGTTTACCTTTCCGATGGTGCTGGCCGATTCCATTCTGCTCGCAATATTTACCGTGTCTCCCCAAATGTCGTATTGAAACTTTTTGACCCCCACTATTCCGGCTACCACTAGCCCCGTGTGGATACCTACCCGCATCTCGAAGCCCGGCTTTCCTGCAGCGTCTAGCTTCCTTTTTCTTTCCGTAATAAAGTTTTGCATAGCTAATGCCGCCAAAACCGTATGCTTCACCGAAGCCTGGGAGGGAATGGGTAGGCCGCCCGCGGCCATGTAGGCATCGCCAATGGTTTTGATTTTTTCAATGCCATATTGCTCTATAATGCGGTCGAAAGCTTCAAAGCAGGTATTGATCTCCGACACTAATTCGTGGGGACTGAGTTGCTCACTGACGGCGGTAAACTCTTTGAAATCGGTAAACAAAATAGATACCTGTTCAAAAGCACGGGCCTCTGCTCGTCCCTTTTCTTTTAACTCGGCAGCAATTTCGGCCGGCAGGATGTTGAGCAACAGATTTTCCGACCGATCCTTTTCTTTTTCCACCAGCGCTTTTGCCTTTCTAGTATATTTTAATCGGCTGTAAACCCCTCCCACGATCAACAAAAGGAAGAGCCCTGCTCCAATCAGGACATTGCGGAACTGGTTCTTTTTTCGGACATCTGCTCGATGGGCTTCCTCGATCAGGCGGGCTTCCTCTGCGTTGGCCAGACTATCTGCCAATACTTGCTTGGCAAACTCCATTTGTTGCAGCTTTTTGGCTGTTTCCTTAGCATTCAGACTATCTTCCACCACGTTGAGTAGTTCCAGGAAGACCAATGCTTCGTTCCCATTTCCATTCGATTTGTAGATATCATATAAGCATTGACAAGCATTTTTTTGCTCTTCCAGTACCTGAATACTTTTGGACAGCTCATACCCATTTTTACAATGCCTCAACGCTTCTTGACGATTGCCTTTCTGTTGATAAATCCGCCCGATATTGTTCAAGACATTGGCCATTCCTTTTTTATTCCCCAGTTCTTCCTGAATCTGTAAACTTTGGTTGCAATATTCCAAGGCTTTGGCGGTTTTGCCCTGGTCTTGATAGATGAGTCCAATGTTGTGTAGCGAACTGGCGATGCCCAGCTTATTACCCAGTTTTTCCTTAATGGCCAGACTTCTTTTACCATACTCGAGGGCCTTGGCGGTATTGCCCTGATCTTGATAAATAAGTCCCATATTATTCAGGGAAATGGCCACCCCTTTTTCATCGTTCCTAGCTTCTTGAATGGCCAGACTTTTTTGATAATACTCCAGGGCTTTGGAGAAATTGCGTTGATCGTAATAGATGATACCAATGTTGTTCATCATCAGAGCAATCCTATTTTTATGGTCCAATTCTTCGTATAGCAGAAGGCTTTTCTCAAAATACCGGAGTGCTTTATCGTTGTTTCCTTGGTTACGATAAACCAGTCCGATATTGTTCAGCGAACCCGCGATTCCTTTTTTATTATCCAGAGCGATATCTAACTCCAGACTTTTTTGATAATACTCCAGGGCTTGGGGATAATTACCACGCACAGCATAAGAGATGCCTTGGGTATTCAGGGCAGTCGTCATTTGTTCGCGTAGTCCTATGCTTTGGGCAAAATCGTGTTGCAATTGGGCAAAGTAAAAAGCGGAATCAGGTTGGGTAAAGAGGTAGCCATTCCACGCGATTTTATGAATAGCCTCTAATCGAGTGGTATCGGCCTGCATGTCGTCTTGCCAAATATTCCAAAGGGAATCTAGGTTTTGCGCTATCGTTGTGGTAGAAAAAAGGATCAGGCCGATGACGAGAAAGGTATACCTCGGTAGGTGGTTTTTTTTCACTTTGGCAAATTTTCTAAGCATTATTTATAATGAGGTATCGTTGAGTTTGTGTTGCTTAAAAGAATGCATCGGCAAGACGATCATCGATTCCGTCAGCGTTGATGCTGATTTGGGCAGTACTACAGGAGAGGGTAAAAGCTGCAAATAGCGTAGCTAATACGCGTGTTGTTACAAATGACATCGTCATAACCATTTATTCGGTAATAAAAATTGGTTATTGGGACTTTAAGGATATCTATAAACGATAGTACCTTGTCTAGGATCAAAAGTAGTAATGGGAGATTGGGTTAAGTCGAAAGTATATCGGACTTGGAAGATGTATCCAAAGTTGATTCGCCGGCATTTTCTGTAATTAAAAATGCCTAACGAATCAATTGTTAATCACATGATAATAAGTTCTACTCGGGTTTGCTATGCCATTCGTAAAAGAGGCCTTGGGGGTCTCTTTTCGCCCGGATAGCCTGAACTCGATTTAAATTTTCGGTAGACATGAAGGAGGCTGTTCTCTTGTGCAGGCCTTCGTCCGCAAGCTGAATACCAGTGGAAAGATGGTCCATCTTCTTCATCATGTCGCTAGCCCAGTCGCCATATTTAGCGGTATTCGATGGATTTTCCCAACAACTGTAAAGAGACAAATAAATGTTATCTTCTGTGCTGTAGGCCATATCCGCACCTATTTCTCCGGGGTGCCAGTTGAGCCATAAGAAATGGGAGGGCGGTGGCGGTAAGGTTTCTGCTATTTCCCTAATGAATGGTAGTAAATCATCAACAGGGGCGTGTGTCCACATATTGTCTACACCCCAGCAGTAGTTCTCGGGATAATGGGACATGACCGATTTGTATAACATATCAATCCCCGGATTGATAGCAGGTATTCTGATAGTAGATTTATGTGCAATAGGGCTATTTTTCATAAACAATTTCGCCTCTTCATACTCCTCTTTGGTATCCGCAAAAATAGGCGCTATCGCTTCAATTCCCGGCCCGAGTAAATTCATCATATTTTTACTCATACACATTTGAAACTCAACCGCCTTAGGAATGCTTGGTCCTACTTCATGAGCCCATCGATAGACATCTTCCAGATGCTTCATATTAAAACTGTGCACGATCACCGAACGATATTTAGGCAAGTCATATACGCGCAAATAGAACTTAATAACAATGCCAAAGAAACCCGCACCTGCACCTCGCGCAGCCCAAAACAAATCAGCATTTGTATTAGCATCCGCATAAACCAACTCGCCGTCGGCTGTGACGATATCCAGCCCAAGTATGCTTTCACAAGCAATGCCTAGCTTCCGGCCATTCCAGCCGTAGCCTCCTTGCAACAGATAGCCCCCCAAGCAAACCCCTTGGCAATGACCAGCCGGAAAAAATAGATCGTCTTTATACAAGGCTTTCATCAACGTACTCCCTCCAACGGCGGGGCCAGCTTCTGCCGTCTTTGCCTCCAAATTCACACTGTATTGATTGAAGTTTTTCATATCAATCAACAGGCCATCTTCCCGAATAAAATTGGCACTGAAGCTATGCCCCCCCGAAGTAATCGAAATTCTCCTGCCCACTTTTTGGGCATACCTTACCACATTGATAATATCTTCTACCGTCTTTGGCTCGTAAATACTAGCAGGGCGATGTGGAATTGGTGCTTTATTAAACAGGGTATCCATTACCTTTTCTTCAAAATCAGTATCCCCGCGGTGAATGCTGGCTCCGCTGATGGCAAGGGTATTATCCGTAGCGTATTTTTGATACAGCTCAGGCAGGATAGTGGCCAGATGCGTCATTTCCTCCGCGCAATGTAAGAGTAAGTCCTGAGCAAAAGTTTTCGGCAAGGTTTTAAACATTTGCAGCACCTTCACGGCGGTGTTGTTGATGAGGTTATCATGGCGGGCCGATACATATTTGCCGCTCATCCAGAATCTGGAACGCATCTCAGTGCCGTGCGGCGTTGTTCTAACTTGGTGCATCAAATACCCGTAATCAACCGGGAGTTTTGGATGCCCTAGCTTTGCACAGATATAAACGACCTCATCTTTACGATTGATAGCGGCGTGAGAAAACCCAAATTCCAAAGGAGACTTGAATTGAACCAAAGCGTCCAAGACGTCCTTACCGATATACTCTCTGACGATTGAGTTTCTGCCGATGTAACAATTGTCCTTTCTACCATCTTCCCATTTTGCACTAAGGTGCGCCTTGGGGTGCCATAGCTTATAGCGCTCATCTTCTGAGCCATGCCATCCAAACCACCAATCCCACATCTGAGGACTGGTATCTGGCATCAGTGTTTTGACTGCCACTACGATACTGCCATCCTCAGCTACGGAGAAGCCCGTTTCTTCTGGCATATCTCCTGCTGCTTCTAGTCGAGTCATGTCTTCGACATCCGGCAAAGTCCCCCAAGTCAATGCATGCTTTGAGTGGGCCAATACGTCTTCGTGTATAGCGACCATTTGTTCATTGTAGAATGATTGGTATTCTGTTTTCAGATCTTTATTTTTTAATTCGGGGGTTGGTTTTTCCATTCGGCTTAGATTTTATTTTGATTTGCAGAATCAAAAATATGGGCCGAGTTTGTCTAAAATCTTGAACTAATTCAAGATTTTTCTCTTTTAGAAAAAATGTATTTTTTCTGTTGGATCAGATGCCTAAGTGGAGAAATTGACGTCTGATTAGTTCATTGGGCGGTAAGAAATGACCATTGTGAGTAGTTCCGAGTCAGTATTTTATGATGCTAGCAGTGGTATCCTTTTGAACGAAGACCTTAAATTCTAACGATGACTTTGCCTAGGAAAATTTAACTCTGTTTTTTGAGCTTGCTCAACCATTCGGGCGAGATGCCGCAAAACTCGGCGATATATTTTGATGGTACTCTTTGAATAACAACAGGAAATTCCTGCAGGATAAAATCATACTTCTCTTTCGAAGAATAAGCAATCAGCTTTATTTTCAGTTCATTTTCTTCAGTCATGGCCGTAACGACAAGTTCATCGTAAAGCTTGGCCATATATTTATCTTTTTCTCTCAGAATATCAATCTGGCTTTTGGGTAGTGATACAACTATCGAATCCGCGATAGCTCTAAGTTCGCAATTGGTCGGTATTTGTGTAAAATAACTGTCTACACAAGCCATGAAAGGATGCAAGTCAGGAAGATAAAAATTGATGGTTTTTGCCTCACCCGTTTTGGAGTGAACATAGCGACAAACAAACCCACCTTCGAAAATGAAATACATGTTCTTACAAATTTCTCCCGGTAGGATCAGTGTATCTTTGGACTTAACTTGAATGAATTTTAGCTGACTTTTAATTGATCGAATTACCTCGTCAGACACGTTAAAATTTTCAATAAGGTTGAGAAGGCCAGTGACGTAACCGTCGATTTTATCCTGGTTCATGTTCGGAGCAGAGTTTTACCTAAAAAATAAATTGTATCGTTCGTGACTTAGAACTTATGTGGGAGTTATTAACTGATCTACAGACTTGCCTGCGGCAGGCAGGCGTCGTTTTTCGACCTAAAGAACAATTCCCAAACAAACTCTTAATTCTCACACAAATGAGACTTGTATTTTTTGTTTAGGTATGCACAAAAGTAACAACGCAAGGGAAAAAAAGAAAACGATACGCCATCACAGCATCTCATCTCACCCGATCTGCCCTCTTCGTTTTTTTCTTTAAAACAAACGCCTCAGTTATTGACGATTAGTTCAATTAAAAACAAATAATGCCACTCCAAGTTTTTCAAGAAGTGCATTTATTCTAAAAAAACATTATTATTGCAACATCAAATTAATTAAACTATAGTTCAATTAAAAATGGAACGCAAAAAAGGTAGACCTTCTACAAAACAACAAATCGACCATGAACATATACTTAAAATTGCGATAAAATTTTTCGCACAAAAAGGATATGATGGCACACAAATGAAGGCCATTGCCGATGAAGCGGGCTGTGCGAAATCATTAATGAACTACCATTTTAAGAACAAAAACAACCTTTGGCAACAGGCCATCATACACTTATGCGGGAAATTATTGACAAGGTTTGCGGAACTCCAAAGTCATTTTAAAGACCTGGAAGGATTACCTGCACTGAAGGCATATACCAGACAATTAATTTATTTCTCGGCCGAATATCCGGAGTTCAACAAATTAATTTCGAACGAAATGGGAGTGAAATCTGAGCGATCAGATTGGATCATTGACAATATTCTACAGCCTATACATTTGAGGTTCGAGCAGGAAAACAAAGAAAAGGGGGGAAGCAATCCCCTATTTCAATACCCTCTGGCCAATCTAGCAAGTATTATGATTGGAGCAGTGAATATCTTTTTCAGTCATGCCTATCAGATAGAAAAAATGTATGGAATTAATCCCTTCGATAAAAAAGAGATTGAGAAACATGCAGATATCGTCATCGATTTATTTACGGCAAAATTCGAACAATCAAACTCAATAAAATGAAACTACCAAAACACTACCGAACCGTTCAAATATTACTCACATTAGGTTGTTTTGAATTTTTTGGGCCGATATTTAAAGACACCGGCACTTCCCACTTACTCAACCCAGAGTGGGTTGGCCACGCGCGCATTCATCTCGCCTGGTTACTGGGCTTTATGTTTTTCTCGGGGCTGGCCAATTTATACTTCATCTGGTTTAAAAAACCTCAGACGAAAGAGAACTTGACTATTTCCGTCATCTGGCAAGTGACACACTTATTGGGGTTTTGGTTTGCGGTTATTTTTGCGCCTATGTACAGTGGTCAATTGGT
Organism: Saprospiraceae bacterium; assembly: GCA_028285085.1. Lineage (GTDB taxonomy): Bacteria > Bacteroidota > Bacteroidia > Chitinophagales > Saprospiraceae > JAHDHW01. Next base: position 73,894 of record JANQQI010000132.1, read on the forward strand.
CGACCACCAATACCACACCTTCATTTTTGGAATCGAAGAAAATGCCTTTGTCTTCGGTGTATTATCAATCATCCTTTTGATCGCCATTTATTATCTACGAAAAATAGAGCCCCTCTTTCAAATTCCAGAAACATCGCCACAATACTAGCATTATGGAACCAACTCAAGTTTTAATCATCGGAGCGGGGCCTTCGGGCATGATCAGTGCTTTGTGTTTGGCCAAGCTCGGCATTTCCTGCACGATCGTTGAACGCTGTGCGACCACGAGTCAACATCCAAAAGCACATGAGCTCAATACCCGTTCAATTGAAATACTGAGCGAACTCGGCTTTACCGAAGAAGAACTAGCCATGGAAGCATCGCCAGAAAGTGATGGCGCAAGAATTTTATTTTGCAAATCCATTAATGAGGAGTTCGGAAGAATAGATTTGGAAGAAGATCAAACTCGACAGGCAAAGTACGAGCGGCATTTACAATCCCAAAGACCTTATCTCAATATTTCACAGACTGCGCTGGAAAAGATCATTTTGAATAAAGTAAAAAAACATCCGCTGATTAAAGTACTATTTAATCATCAGTGGCAATCATTGGAGGATACCGGTACTCATGTGGATAGCAAAATTTTGGATCGGACAACAAATAAAGCCCACACCATCAGAAGTCAGTATGTCCTGGGAGCAGATGGAGCCGGCAGTCGCTGTCGCAAGTTATTGGGCATTAAAATGGAAGGCCCGGAAAATATTCAGGATTTTGCCAGTGCTTACTTTGAAACGAATTTGCGAGAACATATAAAAACGCCGGCCAAACTCTATTGGATATTAAATCCTTTTGCACCGGGCACATTCATCGCTCATCATATTGAAAAAAGATGGGTCTATATGTTCCCCGTTTATTTAAACTACCAAAAGAAGGAACAATTCACAAAAGACTTTTTTGAAAAGTTAATCCAAATCGCACTGGGGAATACATCCATTAATGTAGAAGTAAAGTCGATCAGCTTTTGGCGGATGTCCGCTCAATTAGCCAAGCAGTATAAAAAAGGCAATGTGATCCTGGTGGGAGATGCCGCACATCGTTTCCCTCCAACGGGTGGATTGGGGATGAATACGGGCATTGCGGATGCTCATAATATTTGCTGGAAACTAGCCGCCGTACTGAATGGGGTCGCCTCTCCGGCCCTTTTAGAGACCTATGAAAAAGAAAGAAGGCCAATTGCCGCACAAAATTCGGAGGAGAGCTTACGCAATTATCATAAGATCATGGATGTGCCGGAAGTTTTTGGCTTTAAAAGAACGGATCTAGAGACACTGGCCAAAATTCATGCAAGTGCTCCGATCAAGTGGTTGCCCAAATTTATTACTTGCAAGTTATTACGCATCGTCAATTCATTCGCAGAGCAAAAACTCGAGCGATATTACAAAAATCCATCTTTAAGAGCAAAGGTGCATCAAGTGATTGCGGACCAAATCCCCCACTTCGATCGCATCGGTCTGGACATTGGTTATATTTACGAAGAAGGAGCACTCATTCCCGATGGTACAACGCCACAAATCCCCGTGGATCAGGTGACGGAGTATATTCCCTCCACACAGCCCGGAGCCAGGTTTCCTCATTTGGACCTGTCTTTATCCCGGGATTATAATTCGACCCACGATCTGATCTCCTACGGGCAGTTTACCTTGATGATCCGAGAAGACGGAGATGCCTGGGCAGAAGCCTATCACAGGTTTGTCCAGGACACGCGCATCAATATTAAATTAATCCGGCTGTCCGAGCTGAACTTACCGCTAAAGGTGCAGCAAAATTTAGTAAGTCTGTGTGAGATCGATACTGATGGTGCTTTACTCATTAGACCCGATGGCCATGTTGCTTTTCGGGCGAAGTCCAAACCCGTAGATTCATTCACCATAGCGCATTTATTCGATCTGATTTTACAAAATGAACTTACTGAAAGAGTATGAAAAAGATGGTGAAATATATGGGTTGGGGTGGCTTACTTTTAGTCGTATTTGCCGTGCTATTCTTTTTCTACTTGAACCGAGGTTTAAAGCAGGAAATCCTTCCGGCAAAGTTTAATTGTCTGTCACTGGCGGAAGGCACTTTTGTCCCTTTCGATACCATGCCGAGTAATATTTACGGCATAGGGTTATCTTACGCCGGACACATCAATGAGACTGCTTCCACATTTGATCCCGATGGCGATCCACCCGTTTTTAAAAAAGCGATTGAAAGTATTGCTGGCAACCACTCGAAGGTGGCCATTCCTACACATCAGGACTTAGTACAAGCGGTGAATCAACTGGAACCGGGCCTCGACCATCAAATCAATGCGACGAATAATCCATTGCCTGCTTTGATGGACTATGAAGTCGAACTGGGTTTTGTCTTATTAGAAGATATAGATTTTCAACAGTTAGAATCAGAAGATTATGTCCCAAAAATTGGTTTTTTCATAGCCAATGATCTCTCCGCCCGAAGCCTTGCGATCCTGGGAGAAGGCCAATCGAATCGTCACGACTACTGGGGTGTTTCCAAAAGTTTTCCAGGCTTTACACCCGTCAGTCAACAAGTGTGGATCCCTAATGAGTTTAAAGCCAATGCCATCCCTTGTATTAGCTTACAAACCACCGTCAATGGAATGATTAGGCAAGATCAAAAGACAACGGATCTGATCTATACCCCATTGCAAATGCTACAAGCGATCCATCGGAAATATCCAAACACCTCTCTTAAAAAAGGAGACTGGGTACTGACCGGAACACCCGGCGGTGTAATCCTATCTACTCCACGCTGGATTATGCGTATGGGTAATATGCTAAAAATGGATCGATTTGAGAAATTAAAACATAAAACCGGAGAAAGTGATATTGCCACGTTCTTGCAAGCAGGCGATGTCGTTATTTCAAGTGGGGATGACTTAGGTCAGGTTACTATAGAAATTATTTCTAGGTAACAGCTATAAATAACCAGATCCCTTTCTCAGATTAACATTTATAATTGGAGATTCTTTCTAAAGAAAATTATAGAACATTAAATGCCCAACGCTGAATATTAATTGAAAACTGCTCTCTGAATATCACCATCTTTTAATGTGCACTTGGCCATCCGCGTTAATACTGAGGTAACGGATCATCATTAATGACCTATGCATCAACTATACAGTTCAACTTTTGGAAAACAAAGAGTACGAACATTACAATTTAGAAGCCCTAAGCAAGTTATCGGGTTTTCAATCCAAAACAACTTTCAACAATTGATTTAAGGGAATTAAAAAATGTGACCCCGAGTACATTTAGGAGGTCAAGCTAAAGCTGGCATACCTTTAGATCTGATTTATTTACTTCTGATTACGTTTATCACACGATGCATTTAAGTAAGTGATATTCATCGAAGCAAAGTGAGTTTTGAGTAAAAAAGCTTTCATTACATTTCCATCTCAACACAATCAAAATCATTTTTGTGTTTTCGTAATTATATTTTCGACCAGTATTTTAATTCATGAAAGTACATTTATAAAACAACGATATTTAAAAGGTTTTTTCAACTATTGCTTGTGGCAGCATTTCCTTTATACTCGACAATTCTTTTTCAAAAAAATTGTTTGCCCAATTTTGATACATTCCGTGGCCTTGCATTTTTGTCAATATATTTTTTTTAATATGAGTTATAATATGTGCGGAATAAATCCCGGACATAATTGATTTTAATATTCCTTTAGAGCTTGTAGGATCAAAGGTCATTAAGGCATCTCCAACTAGATAAAGGTTATCATAAAGCTGATTACTAGTCAGTTTCCAACTCGTATTAAACCCTTTTGCAACAACTACTTCATAATCAGATTTAAAATGTTTTTGTAAAAAATGTTTCTGATAAAAAGCCTGTAGTTTACAGGAGGAAAAAGCAACAGAATAAATATGATCCTTTATCAAAGAAATATATCCCCAGTAGTCATCTGTGATTTCAAAATAACAATTTAATTTTTCAGCAACTTTTGATGTAGGCATTATTTGATAGTAAGAAGATATTATATTTTTTGAGTACTGATTTCGTTCTAAGTGAAGTTTTATTGAAGTCAAAGATTTTGAACCAGTAGCATCTATAACAAAATCAAATTTGAAATCTCCTTTATTTGTTTTAATTGAAATTATTCTTTTTTCGCTAGTCTCGAATTTGATGATTTGCGTTTTCTCGATAAACCTAGTTCCAAGTTTTATCGCTTTCTCTAATAAAACCAGATCGAACTTTTCTCTTGGAAACTGAAAACCCTGCCAGCTCTTATCGCTATTAAAAAAATCTTGTCGCTCTATTCCATTAGTATTAATCACGATAGAATTATATCTAATAGGATTCAAAGCGACAACTTCATCCCAAACATCTAATTGATAAAGCAATGGCTCTATTCCTGGATGGCAGCTTTCCCCAGGTCGAAACCTAGGAAAAGCTACATTGTCAATCATGGTTACACCAAATCCTGCTTTGGATAGTTGAATAGCGGATGAGCTACCAGCAGGACCAGCACCAATAATCAAAATATCCATTAAGTTCCTTGAGATATAAAATTAACCATAGGGATGTCAACATTTAAAGCAATAGTATTAACCTTTGTCAATTCTCTCCACACAAATGTATCCTCGTCCAACTGACACTTATATTTTTTGTCAATCGGCATTCTAAGTCTTTTAATATCAGCAACGTCAACAGATGGCGTTGCTCCTTGTTTTGGTGTGACAAATATAAATCGAAAACCTTGGCCCTTAAGCTGGTTATCCATTTTGTCATTTTCTGTACTCCAGTCATCAATCTCCTGAAACGATACTAGCCAGAGATGGTTATCAGTTATCGTATCATCGGAGGGTGGAAGCAGTTCTAAAATACATTTTTGTAAGACTTCCATTCGCTTAATCAGTTGGGCCGTTGTCACTTTTTTAAGTAAGTCCATATTCATAAGTCCTTTCCAAGCATTGAATGTATAATCACTTCTCGCTATATCTGCGTAGTTCACAAATTCATCTGGTCCTATTGTCTCTATAAATGGTCCATATTCACCATCCCAGCCCATTGTCGCTTGCTCTCCCAACAGATTTGCTTGCCGTGGATAAATACCCAATTCTTTATCTGTTAACGGTATTGCTGTTGGCTTTTTACGGTTAAACTGATTATCAAATGCACCACTATTTAAGATATTTGCTTTTAAAGTTCGGGAAACAAAAAATGTCCGAGAGGCATCAGGTGCAGCAGCTGGCCAAAACGAATTTAGGGCAGCGCATAATTTTGCATCTTCAGCGAATGGACTTCCCAATCCATAAGCAGAGTAAAATGCGGTATTGTTTTTAATCTCTATGGAGACATCCCAACCAGGAGCAAAAATATTAGATGCACCATCTGGCAAATAGCTAATAGACGGACTATCGTTTTCTTTCAAATTAGTACTTTCTTGTATTGAAGGTTTGTCGCTGACTACTGAAGGATGAGTGAATATTTCATCAGATAGAAATGGTGCATAATTAATATTCGCTCTTAATCGTCCATCTGATAAAGGCTTAGGGCTACCTTGGAAAAAATGCCAAATAGAATCTGAGTTATCCCAACTGTAAATTGCTCTTTGATTAACCAATGGAAAAAAGTCAATGGTGGTGATAATCGAATACGCCGAGACGGAAGGAAGGTTATCAAATTTTTTTAATTTGATAAACCCATCTGCTGTTCGATCTATAAAATCAACAGCTAGATAGCCCCCATCATTTAATAATTGATTAAAATCATTAAGCGGCAGTTCATTAATATCTTGTATATCTGTAGCTGGGTCCGAAATGTTCACACTTTTCACCACCTGTCTAATATTTAAATATTCTGGAGCTTGTCTACCACTCCTAGCAGGTATCTGAAATGATGAATTAAAGCGGTTACCAGCATTTATTTTCGGCACGTTGAATGCAACATATCTATTATCTTGAATGGCGGGTTCCACAATGGGGCCATTGGTTGGTTTTATTAAAAAGGAGCCTTCAAAATGGTCAACAGAGTAAAGGAAGCCCTTATTTGTATGATCATCAATGATGAAAGGAAATTTATTCAATTCGTATCCATGAATGGGAATCGTATTGGCTATACTAGGATCATGCGTTTTTTTCAATTTTTCATTCCTATGATAAGTCTCGTAGTCCAATTTCAAGTTATTAATATCAGACAAGCATTCATCTCCATTAAATAATTTATGAATGGGAGTGATGAATTTTAAGCTATTGTCTGAGTCTGTGGTATCCATGATAGAAAAAGAGTCTTTCAAATTATTCCCCGTATCTCTAATGGCAATAAATGCGGCATATCTGCATGGTAAAACCGAGATTGCTCCATCAATATCACCTACCCAAAATGATCTACGTTGTTTATCGTAAATTGCATCGTTCGTACCAATCCTTGATATGCCGGTTAGGGAATAATTCATATCTGCATGCACTTGGTGACTACTTCCTTCCGAGGTTCTATATTGGTAGGCAAAAACGGCTACCACTAATTTAGTCCCATATTGATCTTTTAGGCTGCTTAAACTTCTACTCGTTCCCTGATGTTGCATATTGACTGAATAGATAAAGTTTTCAACTATATCTAAATCATTTAACGAGGGGTAATAGGTGATCGAAGGATCAACAACATTTGAACTTGCCAAGGCATGGTACAACAGACTTTTTGAAAAACTAAATGGCGTAATTCCTTGATTTCCATCTAACCTGTAACCTTCAAAACCTTGAATAGTCCTATTTAAATTATTTCCTAAAGGTTTCAACAATTCAGCAACCAAAGCATCGGGAGATGTTTGCTGAATATCTAATTGATTGTTGGTAACAGAGTGTAGTAATTCTCTCCATCCATTTTGTGCTAGTTTAGTACACAAATTAAATATTGCGGCTTTTATCATTTTATTTGAAATTTTTATAGTGATAAATTGAGTTGTTTTAATTCAACACCTTTATATTTTATTAGTATGAGAAAACATTATTTCTTCTCAAACATTAAATCACATCAAGATTGTGGAGGATCCCGGTATATCGCTTGGCCTTTCACCAACCATGCGACACCAAATACGAATAGTGCCACAGATTGTAAATAAAAGACGATATCATGTTCAACTGATACAGGAACAATCTCAAAATTTAACGCCAAAATAGCCCCCAGGCATAGCAACATGATGGTCCCACAGATTTTGAAAACTAAATTTCTTTTTCGTTTTTGTTCCGTCATTTGCTTATGGTTTGATTTGGTAAACAAAAACAAACAGATCAAGGTAATACTGAGAAAAAATACGACTGCACAGACATTATGAATATCACCAATAGTGGAGCTGGGGGCTTCCCATGCCCTTGTACAAATTCCATCCGAACGATAATCCGTTGGGAATAATGCAAGCCCTAAAATGCCAATACCTGCTATTTTAAAAGCTAGATGGTCGATCCAGTCATATCCTTTATAAATCAATAAAAAGAAAGAAATTGCACCTGCAATCACTATGAAGATATCTTGAACACAAGTGTGATAAAAATGACTAATTGCTCTTTGCGGTGAAGTGCACCCACAGAGCTGGGCAGAGCTGAAATACAAAATAATTGGTGTTAAAATTCCTAGATATCCAAGCAATTTTCTCATCGTCAGATAAGAATAAACTAATTGATTATGTTCTTTTTTATATTTATGAGAATTAGGATTATTCATAATATTGTTTTTAGAAATCAGGGGAGGAGAATTTAGGCTGGACCATTTTTAGGAATAGCTACCTTGGCAAATCGCAGTAAATCCATGATGCCATTAAAATTTTGTCCAGTGCTAGCGGACACGATACCTTTCGATGGGGACCAGTTTTGGGGTATTCCATACACTTTCTGCTTACCCTTTCTTGCCAGTTTCAAGAACGCAATAAATACGCGTCCTACTAATACACTGCCTAAGGGACCTAATTGCTCTCCATTGTTCCGTACTTCAGCCTCTTTCAGGATGTAAAACCAAAGCGGCGTCTTTTGTAGAAACCCACTTTCCTGTAGATGTTGGCTGAGCTCATCACTGCTATTTTGTGTTAGCTCTGCTATACTCAAAGGTTTAATCTTTTTTCCTTTGTCAGCCATTTGAGTTAAAATAGCTTGCGCGGTTGGAATAGAAAGTAAATAGCCTCTCAATAAATTTCTCCGAGCCAAGTGTCCCATTATCTGGTTGAATTGTTGAGGTCCGACAGGTACTGTATCTTGTTCTTCTTTGGTAAGCAGATTAAAATCTTCATTCGCCATTGTTTGTAACGGCAAGGCAAGTTTTGTATCAAGCTTCCGGGTAAATCTTTTTTCTGCTGAGTTTACTTGATCAGTATCAAAAAAACGCTCCCATTCAATGATCCAATTAAAAGGCAAGGTGGTGCGAATAGTAGGTGCATCAGTATCTTTTAAGCGTTGTCCACCTTTTCCAGTAAATGCAAATAATAACTCAAAGGAAGCACTTTCAAGGATTTCGCCGGGGTCTGAGTTATTTAAACCCGCATCTCCAAAATTCAAATTAAAATCGTAATTGTTACGTACCATTGTATGACCAAATCGGTAGGCTGCAGTAGAAAACTCCAAAGGCATGAAAACATTTCCTGCTGCAAAATCATCGAAGATATTCTCCCGTTTTGAATCATTAAATTCTGCTAATAATTCTTTATAAATACCGGGATCAATAATGCGTTTCAGAAAATCGTGTAGAATTAACCATTGATAATGGTAGCATACTTCTTGGCGCGCTTTTACGAATAATTCTCGTAGCTCTAATTCAGGCTCTGCCTTCCGTATCTCATCAACTACTTCGTTATGAAATTTCAACAAGGCCAAATGAAACTGCCCTACAATAGTATTTTCATCATTACGACTATCACCAATAATGGCAAAAGTTGCTGGCTCATCAGAGAACATCTGATCGCCATTCCGAGGAAGATCTCTTTCTAGGCCTAGTTCGGGATTGGGAATTGAGCCTGGAATTCCGGCACTATTATCATTACGCCCAATTTTGAATTTGACGATATCATGTGGATCATAGAATCGAAACATTGCGCCAAAAGGGCCATCCTGATCACCGTAAAGACTATCGAGGTCAAAGAAAGGCGTTCGCATATTGTCAATGTCTTTGATCACTTGCTCAGGAGGAACGGGATCGAAGTTATCTTGTGTTAATTTAAATTCGTGAGAACGATCTGTTCCAGCAGTAATGTCATGATCAAGAAACTGTCCCCAATAAGTATAACCTGCGGGAATATTGGCATTCAATTTTTGCTGAGGATCATCCAACATCAGATCAGCAAGTGTCTTTAAAGCCTGAATAGTCTCTACCTTTTGAGGCAGTAAGTCTTTTGTGGAAGGTATAAAAAGGTAATCGAACTTTTGAAACTTCTTCTTGTAAGTATTCGAAAAAAAATCCTTGTAAAACGGATTAAAATAGCAGGATTTATACGTTTCTGTTTTCCCGTATACATCTCTATATTCAACATTGCGATAAGGTGCATGGTTACCATGGAAGGAACGCAAAGAACTGGAGTCATTCTTTTTCATGATGAATTGTTTTTTGTTTTTTAAAAGCGTACAATAATTTGTAAGCAATTTAAAAACAAGCATTCATCATTATTCCGCACCTACCGATTCTGGTAGGTAGCTTAGCAGCTAAGACTATTCAATTATTTTTAATCGTAAGGCTTTGGCAATTAAACCATGAATGGTAGCGCAATTTAATTGTGCCCGAATATTGCGTAAATGAAAATTAACGGTATGGATAGAAATCGTTTTTCCATCTTTCCCTTTCATCAAGTGAGCAACCTGCTTTTGGTTTTTGTCTGCAGCCAGATAGGTTAATACTTCAAGCTGACGTTGAGACAAATTTAGTCGTCCCTCCACTTTAGCTCGTAAGCCATTTAGGATAGTTTTGACCGCTTCCTTATTCACATAATTTTCACCACGGATCACATCATTGATGGCTTCTTGCCAAGAATTGATGTCTCGTTTACCTAAATAAGCTTTTGCTCCGGCTTCGAAGGATCGCCGAATTTTTGTCCATCTTTGTTCATCATCATCTTCATCATCTCCCACCAACATAATAATATCCTGTTGAGGGAATTGTGCTAGGATTCGACGAACCAAAGTAATTCCATAATCTGCTGATTGTCCTGTTAAAACAAAAGAGAGGTCCATTAAAATCGCATCTGGCTGAATATTTTTCAATTTTTTCAACATAAATTCTACATTATATTCATCTTTAAATTGATGAAAACAATAGACTAAGCTAAATTTATCGTGATGCGGTTCAAATCGTTGTTTTAGGGATTCCAAATAGGATTCATTATCATCAACAGCAACTATCTTTATCATAATTATTCTTGATTTTGACTGATTTGATCCCTCCTATGATGTACTCCCTAAGGATTTGAATGGTTTTCAGGAAATTCCGGGATCGTAATTTTTGTTCTTGTCCCATTTCCTGGACTAGTGTGGATTTTAAATCGGCCTTTAATATTTTTTAATCTAGCTTGTATATGCTTTAATCCATTTGCCTTCACCTTCAAATGATCATATCCTTGCCCATCATCTTCGATCTCAATATGTAAACCATTATCATTGACTGAAAACTCAATAGTAGCTTGTTGGCATTGTGCGTATTTTCGGATATTGGTGAAAAGCTCTGTAATAATCGCCTCTAATTGTGTCCGCAAGTTTTTGGATAGCTCAACATCATCAACTTCATCTAAATAAGAATGATTGTCTACTTCCATTAAAGCGACTTCGCAAGCCTTGGCATGCATCTCCTTTACAAAAGCCTTTAAATGTTTGGGGCCAAACTCACCATATTCTGGGTAACCAATTTTGGTTAATAGTTTGCGAATATTTCCACGCAACTGTAAAATTTTTTTGTAGATCGATAAAGTGTTTGATGTTTGGTCTAGAGCGATGCTCAAATGATTATCAATCGCTTGTAAATCATTTTTGACAATATCATGTTTTAATTGAGATGCCTCAGCGCGGAGAAGTTCGTTTTTACGTTCCTTTTTGAGTACTAATAAAACCAAAATAATGGCAGCAATTGCTAACGCTAATAAGCCTGCTAAAGCATAACTCAACCAACGTGCACGCTGTTTTTTTTCTTGTTCGGTAATCATCAATTGTACCAAGGCTTCGACAGCTCGGTAAAGATCTGAATCTTCATCAGCATACGCTAAGCATTCTTCATAGGCTTTCTGGGCTTTTTTGCGATCGCCTTGATGCTCATATAAAACCCCCATATTAAAATTAATATTGGCTTGATGGGCTTTTGCCTGAGGGAATTTATCATATATCTTCTTTGCTCGTTCAAAATCTTCTAAAGCACCCTCATTCTGCTCAGCAGCCATTCTGATTACACCTCGCATCTCATGCATTTGGCCGATGAGCAGACTATCGTATAACGTTATTTGACTTAAAAAATAAAACGCGCTATCAGCCTCAATTAGAGCATTTTCACGCTCTCCCAGGTTGTGATAATTACTTGCTAGTTCATAGCTTATTTTAATGCGCTCTACAGTGTCTCTCAATTGAGGAAACCATTTCAAGCTAACCCGATTAGTTGAAATAGCCATTTCTATTTGTCCCATTTCAGCATATACTTTTGCTAAATTATTGTAATAAGCAAATAGCCCATCACATGTTTTTTTTTCTCCTGAAAAAATTGCTCTTTTAGCAAAGATTAATGCTTCATCTAAATCTTCCACAATAGAACTCAAATTGGTGTAAACCCCTGCAACGCCACAATAATCGTTGATAGATTTCCGAGCAGTTAAAGCTTCTTTGTAGCAGTCAATCGCCAAATCATATTCGAAGGTGGCTTTACAACAGCGCCCCATTTGAACTAATGCATCTCCAAGTCCCTTGACGTAAGTCTTTTCCTCAGCCAATTTCTTTGCTTGTTCGGCTATCTCTAAAGCCGATTGATAATCATGAGCCTCCCTTAATTCGATTGCGTTTTTTATTAATTGATCAATTTGCTGTATGGCTATCTTTGTTTGGGACCAGATGATGTTAGTCCAACACATGGCCAGAAACAGGAGAGCAAGGAGAGTTGGTTGTTTCATTAATTTCTTACATATAATTCGGTATTATAGCTTTAGATTTAGAATAAATCCCTATCTATATAAAATAGGAATTCATTCTAAATCTAATTTTCGTTAATTAAAATAAAAATTTTCTATGAAATCAAAACAGCATATAACAAAAAAAGCACAGATTTAGCTATTATAAATCATTATTCTGATCCGAATCTGTATTAAGAATTCGTCCCTTTCGTCTTCGAGTAGTTGTATTACCGCTACTGGTATTTGTCTCTACAACGGTGACTTCAAAAAAGCCATTAACAAATCCAATATCATCATAAGTTATCGTATTGCAAGTTAGATCATTGGGGTTAACTTCTGTTAAAGCAGTATTCCCTGCGGCTAAAGGTGATAAGTGAATTTCCTGTTCAAAACTATCTCCTCTTGTAGTTCCAGTTGTATTATTAGCGTCAAGTTCTGTCCCATTAAGTAGTACCAAACATGAAGGTCTGTATGTACTTTTCAATTGTCCACCGGGGAGTGTAACTGTTGCTTCATCTTTTGCATAGAAATAAGGTATATTAAAAGCTTTCTGGCCTATTATTAAATCAGGAAATTCTCCACTATTACGATATTGCACTTTAATTTCCCGAAGGCCCGGGTCATCTGTTGGTGGTTTATCTATTCTGCATGTAATAGATACAGAAAATGTTTGAGGATTAAAACTAGTGGCCATTTCAGAGACTAAAAGTATTTCATGCCAATTTGTTTGTTCATTTATTGCCGTTCCATTAGTACCATTATTCATAATATTAATTTCAACAAGCGTCATTCCATTGACATGTTCAACTGTCGGTTTGTTTACAACATCACCTGTACCGTGACGAAAAGTAAAAAACAAATGGTAAGTCTGGTCATTTTCTTTTGCCAAATAAACATATGGCGCAAAAGCACGGATATTATTCATCATTAAATGTTTTAGGGTTAATTAAATTTTGTTTATTGCTTTAATAATGGGTGTTAAAAATTGAACTTCTTGGCCTTCAAAGTTTTGGTATTCCTTTTTGAGAGTAAGGCATTTTTCATTATCACCAACCTTTACTTGTTCTTTTTTAACTGGATCGATAAGTTTCATCAAGTTAATACCTTTGGGATGTAAACCTGCTAAACTATGATCATCTGCATAAAATATTGGACAGCCTGAATTTCCACCAACAAGTGTCAGGGCACATTCAAAATGTTTTTTTTGATGGTCTACTCTAAAAATTTTTCCATTTGGAGAGAATTTTAAAGGCAGAGAAAAGCCGTGTCCAAAAGCATAAACAATATCCCCCCTTTTAGGAATTCGTTTTGGATCAAAGTTTACGTATGTGGGCTCATGACCAGCCAGTTTTTCAACTTTTGGATAGGCCCGTTTGACATTAATTAAAGCCCAATCCTCTCCATCCTGATAGAAATATCGTTTTGGGGAAAGTTTAGCTCGTCGGTGTGTAGGTTTCCATATTTGTGATTTGTGAACTACTAGTGCATCTTGAAATTCTCTTACATCTTTTTTTAAAAAATGATGGACAAAATAATAATCTCGGATATCGTAGCCTACATTTATAAATACATGCGCCGCGGAAGCAATCATATTCTCTTTGATGAAAAATCCAGAACCTCTTGCTAAGGCAGAGCGTTGAAGACCAAATTTTGATTTTTTACAAATACGGTGTCCTCTTCTTCTAGTTTTTTTATATAGTGGTAAGGAATCGATAATCACCTCATCAGAATAAGGATTATTATAAATATTTTCTCTATGTACAACCATCACGACACTCTTTGCATTTTCAATAATTTCATTAATACTTCGCCTGAGGTGCACATTAGGAATTTGTTCGGTTTTATAACCCTTTATTTCATTCATTAATTGATAAAAATCTTGACGATCATCATCCTTTTTTTCCTTTTTTGCTAGTTCAGCTTTTTGTAAGCATTTGTGTATAAATCTTTGAGCTGCAAGATTTACTTGTTCATTTCCTTTAAATATTTTCTTTTTCATGATTGTAAGTTTGGTTTTAGCTTAAAGATAGATGAAGTGAAGAGCCGTTATTGCATTCCTACCAGATATGGTAGTTAAGTTTTTAGAATCGTTTTAGAGGAGAAATACACGTTGAATAGACATTCAAAAAATAGAAGGCATAGCAATTAAAAAGGTATAATTTCACTTCTTCACGCTTCATAATTTAGGCACCAATTCTGTATTACTTCCGCGATGTCTTCCATCTAAATCTAGATGCTATCATTTAAGTCCACTGCCGTGTATGTCGCTTTAACGTATAGGTCGATCCGATCGAGGAGTGGACTGGAGATTTTGGTGAGATAGCGCTGCACGACATCAGGGCCGCACACGCAGTCCTTTTCCGAGTGGCTTTAGTAACCGGGTTGCGTTGCTAAGTTGCCATATCACTCTTACAGGTAAAAACCATGAAATTCCGCCTATTCAAAGGAATTAAGGACGATTGGGGATCATGTTCGGAAAGTGTTAGCGAAAGAGATGGGAATTGATGAATGAACACTAGCGAAAATTGAGCGAAGGGAGAGGTGGTTTTTTGAAGGGACAAGGGAGAAGGTGGAGTCATTTGTTTTGAAGATAAGCTAGAAGTTTTTCAATGTAGTACTTCTAGCTCATCAGGAGAAAAGGCTATTCTAACTGTTGAATTAAAACTAAGGGTTTAAATAGCCAGAAGAACATATCGTTTGATGATTTCCACAATAGACAAATCACGACTATACTTATCTATGAAAAGAATGGTATATCCTCCCATAGGAAAGCCTTAGAAGTCAATTTGCTTTTGCCAAATATTTTCTTTTGCCACTTTTTCACTAGTATATTAAATACTTGATAGGAGTGAATTTGTTCAATGGTTCCTTCTATGTAAAATATTCCAAAACTAGGATTAGGAAATATGTTCTGAAGCTAAACTTTCCTCACTTTTAGTGCTCCTAAGAGACAGAGCCTCGTGAATTCTTTAGATTACACACCTGTAATTGAAATTTAAGATAATTATTTATATTTACAATTATTTAAATATAAATTGATTCAATGTGATGTCCAGACCAGTGTTTTTATTTTTCTTTGCTAACGATGAAGAACATAATTTATCCTTGGGACAGGAATCGGATCAAATTGAAAAAGCACTACAAAAACGAGAAGATGCACAAGAACTAATATTTAATCTAACACCAAATGCTACTTTAGATATAATTTGGCATAAAATCAATCGTTTTCAGAACCAAATAGCAATCTTTCATTTCGGTGGACATTCCAACAATCAAACACTAAAATTAGTTGAGACCTCTTTGAAAGGAAAAAGTTTGGCTGCAGTTCTTGGGCTAGAGCAAAATCTTCAGCTAGTATTCCTAAATGGGTGCTCTAATTCGGAACAAGTCGCATTACTTTTTGAGAAAGGTATTCCTGCTGTCATAGCTACATCTGCTCCGATTAACGATCATAGAGCTATTCAATTAGCTACAGAGTTTTATACTGCCCTAAGCATTGGTAGGACCATTAAGGACGCTTTTACAGTGGCAGCAGCGCATGTCAATAATGAAGAAAAGGAAGTGCTAGTCGAAATTAGAGGATTGAGAGACGAAAGACAGAATAAAGAATTTGAATGGGGCTTATATGTAAATAAGAAAGAGGCACTAAATTGGAAGATTACAGATGCACCAAATCTTATTTCCAAAGAATTAAAAGAAACTCTGCTAAAAAATTCCAAAGAATATTTCGACAAATTAATGAAAGGGCGGTTTTTGCATCTTAAAATTTCTGACCTTATTCGTACCGAATTAAAAACAGATTTCATTGATATAGAAGTACAAATTAAAGATTCGAAAGAAGCCCTACCTTTGACTAAAATGCTCCAAGAGCTTTGGAAAAGAGATTCTCCACATACCGTATTATTAGGAGAAGGCGGTATGGGAAAGACCGTTTCTGTTATTCGATTATGGCAGCATTTTCTACAAAAAAAAGAACCCAATACACCTATTCCTATCTTTATATCACTTAATGAATATAATAGCAAAGACAAAAAGGATTCCGAAGACTTTATTAAAAAAACAATTGCCAAGAATTATTTATTAAAGTCAAAATTAAGTTTAGCAGAAGAAAAACAAATTTTTCAATCACCCCTACGAAAACAAAATGATCTGAAAGAGTATTTGCCGTCTATACTTCTTTTTCTCGATGGATTTAACGAATTAAAAACGGAAAACGACCAACTTTTGCTTGAACTCAAAGCCCTGTCAGAGGCATCAAATGGTATCCAATTTGTTGTTACTTCCCGGTATGATATTGGAACTTTCTCTTGGGCACATTCTTTTCACAAAACAAAATTAATTCCTTTATCGAGGGAAAAAATTAAACAATACCTTTCTAAAATTTCGAAAAAAAGAAACACTCAAATCCTATATCCTGACAATGATCAGTTAGTGAAACTTTTTGCTAATCCTATGATGCTTACAATTTATGCCGACACTAGCGAATACCTCAAAAAGTACGCTGATGATATTCGTTTTGACTTTAAGAATCAAATTACATCCTATAGTGAATTGATGTGGAATTTCATAGAAGTCCAAGTCGTAAAACATTTTGTTAAAGCAGAGCCAAATGAGCAAGAAGGAGTAAGATATATTTTTTTATTACGGCATTTATTATCCTATCTAGGATGGCGAATGGAAAAAATGGAGCATTATGACTTCAGTGACGAAGAACTAGAAAGAATACTTATAGCTGCATGTCAAAAATTCTATGACCCTGATTTTATTCTTACATATCCTATCTTTCGTAAGTATTTTAGAACACTTGATTTAGGGCAGAAAAGAGACTTTATAGAGGAGGGAGAAAGAGTTGAAAAATTGAAAGAATATTTATGCAATGAGCTTATGTTAATGGTTCAAGAAGGCGAAAATTATCGATTCTTGCATCAGCATTTCCGAGATTTTTTTTCTGCGCGCTACATATTACAAGAAGTTAAACAAGCATTGAAAACAGGAAAAATTCCCCAACTGTTAAAAAAAAGAGTTATTCCAAAGGAGGTTCAAAGAATAATGGGTGAAATTGAGGGAGAGCATTATAATAAACCCTTATTTTCAGAAACAGAAGAAAAATGGAGTACAGATCATTATGAGGAGACTATTCTCTCTTCAATGTTGGAAAGATTCAGAGGAGAGTTTGATGAAGAAAAAATAGGATTATCTATTTGGAATATTATTCATGTTTGGAATCTCGTTAGAGGTGACTTAGCTGGAATTAATTTGTCTAATTTATATTTAAAGAATATCAATTTCAATCACAAGAAATTTTATAAAAAATTTAACACACATTACCTATCTACTAATTTTAGTAATTCTGTTTTATCTACTAATCAATTTTTTCATCAAGGTTCAACAGGAAGTTTGATCCAATTAATAGCTTTCTCACCAGATGGTAGTAATGTCGCTTCTGGTGCAGAGGATATAAAAATATGGGATTTAGATACTGGTAATTGCCTAAAGACCTTTAAAATTGATGGTGGTGTTAGTTCTATGTGCTATTCAAATGATGGATTAAGGATTTTATCTGGTTCAAAAAAGGGAAGTGTACAAGAATGGTCAATAGAAACAGAAAAAAAACTTTTTAATAAAATCCATCAATATGATAAACGAGTGGTTAGTGTATGTTATAACCCTAATGGAGAGAAACTACTCTCATGCGCTTATCAGACTATAAAAGAATGGGATATTAAGTCTGGAAAACATATCAATACTATAAAAGAAGAATATTCTGATAAAAAATTCAAATCTGCGACCTATCACCCTGTAGAAAATCATATAGTAGGTCTTTTTTCTAAATATTACGAAGTTATAGTATGGGATTGTGAAACAAATGATAAAATAAGATGGATTAATACAAATTTTTCGGGCTCTTCAATAGATAAAAATAGCTTAGTTTGTAGTCCCGATGGAGAAAAAGTAATTTTTGGAGAACCCAAAAAGTATGAAAGAGGATGTAATATACAAGAGTGGTCGTTAAAAGAAGAAAAGCTTTTAAGGCTATATGTTGGCCATCGTTCTTCTATAAATAGCGTAAAATATAATGAAGAAGGCACAAAAATAATCTCTGGCTCAAAAGATGGTGTTATAAAAGTATGGTCCACGAGAGATGGAAAATGCCTTCAAACATTCCATGCAGAGAAAGTGCATATGTGGAGGGCATATGATGTGGACTTTAGTAAAGATGGGCGAAAAGTCGTTGCAGCTTCTGGATTGAATATCGAACAATGGTTAATTAAAACAGGGGAGCGGCAAAATTTAATAAAAGGTTATTACGAAGTAATCACCCATAGTGTTTTTAATAATGATAATTCAAACATACTTTTTGCACATTATAATGGAACGATTAAGCAATGGAATTTTGAACAACAAAAATGTGTAAACACAATATTTGGTAAAGATAAAGAACTAATTTACTTCAATACTTTAGAATTTGATCATGTACTTTTAAGGGTTTATATGGATGGTGAAGTCAACTTTCTGGACTGTTCAATGAGAATTGGAGAGATAGGAAGAGATAGAAGTATTTTTTTAGGAAATGGAACACATTTTTCTAGCGCAGTTGTGAATGCGAAGTCCAAAAAAATACTCTTTAAAGGATCTAAACGTAATATCTTAAAGGAATATTCATTAAAAACAGGTGAGTTATTGAATTCATTCCATTGCGAAGATGATATTAAAGGGTTTAGATATTCACATGATGGAGCAAAGGTATATTCTTCTGATCTGGTAGAAGGTGTACTTCAATGGGACTGTAAATACAAAGACAAAAAAGTGGTTATACCTACAAGGAAGTATGATGATTTAATAATTCACCCTAAAAAAGAACAATTATGGATTTTAAATAATAATAAGCTTGAAATATGGGATATGCAATCTTGGAAAAGAATCCCATTTAAATTTGATGAAAAGGTTGACGCATTAGCATTCCATCCTTTTGAAAATAAATTTATTACTTCTTCCGAATGGAAGAAAAAAACTAAAGGAAATAGTTGGTTTAGCACATCACCTAATTCAGTGATTAAGGAGTGGTCACTAGAAAATGGTTTATGTAGCCAACTTATTAAAATTTACACTGGAAGTTACTATAACCCAACTATTACTTACTCATTGGACGGAAAACGAATTCTGAGACATGATACTTATTCACGTACTGCTACCCTTTGCTCAAAAGAGGGAGGTAATGTGGAGTTTAATAATTATATCGGTATGTTAATTCATGGTTGCAATTTTATTCCAGTCAATGAGCAAAGCAACAATGATGAAGAGGAAAAGGACGAAATGATTGAATATGGGGCAATATTTAACTATGGAAATGAAGTGAATTGGAAAAATTTGATTCAATTTTCAAAAAAAGAAATAGTAGACTTTAAGTCGAAAACAGAACAAGAATACCAAAAGTTAATTGAACAAGGAAAACAGCATTTTCAAAAAAGAAATTATCTAGCTGCGAAAGATAAATTTGAAAGAGTTTTTATTTTGAATCCTGCAGATGAGAGAAATTTAGAGTATTTAAGCAGAAGTGTTATTAACCATGTTGAGATATCGTGGTTTAAATTTGCAAGGACAGAAGTAGGATCTTTTTTGATATGGTCGGCTTTTTCAATTCTTTATTTATTTTCAAAAGAAAAAGATAAGCATTTCAAGGTAGGAATGAAGGAAATCAGGGACGGGGTAATGTCTATGGAGTTAAGGAGTAAATCTAAAGGGGAAGGAGTGTTTAAAGTTTTCGCTGATTGTTCAAATGATGTTTTTGGGTTGTTTTTAGAAAAAATTGGAGATACTTATTTAGAAAAATTTGATTTTCAAAAATATTTTAATTCTGTAAGATATTTAAGGGAAGCAAAAGAATACTATCAATTTGCCAATACATATTTTCTAGTAAGTCAGCGTTCTTGCCAAGAAAAAATAAAACTTGTTAATAGCCAGCAGTTAAAATTAATTGAGGCTAATATGTCAAAATTTTGGAAGACACTTTTTTTCTTTTCTTCTTTCTGTCTCATCCTTTCTTTATTTTACTTCTTCGTCAGTCTTGAGCTAACTTTTTGGAGTACAATTATTTTAATTCCTTCGCTAACGTTTTTAATTATTAAAACCCCTTCTGACTACTTTGAATTAAATTGGAATTGGGCTAATCGAATGATAAGTAATACACTAAAAACTAAAAATGCTATTTCTGCTGAACTATCAATGAGCCTTCTTGAAGATATAGCAAATCACCTAGATAAAGAAAGAGCTGAAGCTTTTTATTGGAAATTAGGTGATCAAATGATGCTTGATCGCGAATATGTAAAAGCAAATAAATTTTATAGGCAGTCTGAATCGTATTTTGACAAATGGAAAACAAGGAAAATCAAATGCTCTTATCGAATGTTCGAAATAGAGAGTGCTTTCAATAATATCTTATCTGGCTTAGTGAGTCCTATTTGTATACCTTTTCTTCTAGGTTTATCTTTGATTGTTTTTCACTTCTGGGGTATAGAAATAAGTTTCCAATACATAGACAAAAATGACATAATTCCAATTGGAAAATCTTTGTTGAGTACACTTATATATGGAATAGGCATTATCAGTTTAATATCAATTCCTATATCAATTCTATCCTTAATTATTATTTTCATTTCAACCTTAGGTAGCCGTACTTTAAGGAAAATAATAATAAAAAGAAAAAATGTAGTTTTTTCATTATTATGTACTATAGTTTTATTTTGTATTCCTTTTTGGCATTTTTTCGGTACTCATGCAATTGATTTTTGTAATCAAATCCGACTTTTTATATTTCAAGATTGATTTAATATAAGAAGTTTAATATCCTTTCAAGATTGTATATTCCACTTTTGCATTCTAAAAGTAAATGTTTTGCGGAGTCTTTCACCCCGCCCACCCCTCTCTATCCAAGCTCCGATACTGTATCGCCTCCGCGATGTGCTCAATCTTAATTTCGGCACTACCGCTTAAGTCCGCAGCGGTGCGCGCCACTTTGAGGATGCGATCGTAGGCGCGCGCCGAAAGTCGTAGTTTCTCCATCGCTTTTTTGAGCAGGAGAATCCCGGCTTGGTTGAGCGTGCATACTTCGCGGACCATCCGGCTCGGCATCTGGGCATTACAATAGATGCCCTGCAAATCTTTGAAACGCTCGGCTTGCATCTCGCGAGCCTTGACAACGCGCTCGGCGATCTCGGCACTGCTGACCTGCGGTCGCTCGAAGCTGGATAATTCATCCAGCGAGACGGGTGTCACTTCGACGTGTAGGTCGATCCGATCGAGGAGGGGGCCGGAGATTTTATTGAGATAGCGCTGCACCACGCCGGGGCCACACACGCAGTCCTTTTCGGGATGGTTGTAGTAGCCGCAGGGGCAGGGATTCATCGACGCGATGAGCATAAAATTGGCAGGGTAGTCCACCGTGACTCTGGCGCGTGAGATCGTCACGCGGCGCTGCTCCATCGGCTGGCGCAAGACCTCCAGCACCGCTCGCTTGAATTCCGGTAACTCATCTAGAAAGAGTACCCCGTTGTGCGCCAACGAAATCTCTCCCGGTTGTGGATTAGAGCCTCCGCCGACCAAGGCGACATCGCTTACCGTGTGATGAGGGGCTCGGAACGGACGCGTCGCCATCAGGGATGCATCGCTGGGCAACGCTCCCGACACTGAGTAAATCTTGGTCGTTTCGAGGGCTTCGCGTAAATTCAATGGTGGTAGAATGGTGGGTAAACGGCGAGCTAGCATCGTTTTTCCCGCGCCGGGCGGGCCGATGAGAATGACATTGTGGCCGCCCGCCGCTGCGATTTCCAGCGCGCGTTTGATATTTTCTTGGCCTTTCACATCCGAAAAGTCGTAATCGTATTGATTTTGCTCGTAGTAGAAAATCTCGCGCGTATCAACAGCCGTGGCTTGCAGATTAGATTGGCCATCGAAAAAATCTACGGCTTCGCGAAGATTCTCGATGCCGTAAACCTCTAGGTCATTCACAATCGCCGCTTCGCGCGCATTGGCTTTGGGCAAGATCAATCCTTTGTAGCCTTCTTTGCGAGCTTGGATAGCAATCGGCAATGCCCCTTTGATCGGGCGTAGCCCGCCATCAAGTGATAGCTCTCCCATCATTAGGTACTGGCCGATTTGTTCGGACGCTATCTGTTGGGTAGCGGCCAGCAATCCCAATGCAATTGGTAAATCATAGGCCGAGCCTTCTTTGCGAATATCGGCAGGGGCGAGGTTAACGACAAGCTTCATCCGTGGTACCCGTAGCCCTATATTTTTAATCGCCGCTTCGATGCGCTGGAAGCCTTCCCGAACGGCGTTATCGGGTAGCCCCACCAAAAAGTAATAATTCTTTCCGGCAGCTACGGTGCCTCCGGCATTCACTTCAATAGTAATCGTACGGGCGTCTACCCCCTGTACTGCACTTGCAAACGTTTTGATCAACATGTTTCTTTATCTCAATTTTTAGAAAAGACGACGACACGCGTACATCTTCTCTATCTATAGATTCCGGAGAAGGCCAAATTCCATAAATTCACCCAACTTTTTTTGAAAAAAAGTGAAAAAACAGTGTTTTTACGACAAAAAGATGGAGCCGGCGCCCAAAAACGGGGTTGCAAACACAAAAATTGGGGCTACCTCACGCTATGAGAAGTAGCCCCTATGTTGATCTATCATCTATGATGTCCTAGTGCTGTATAACTAATTTAATCGGATTCAACTGTTGTTCCGCTCCGCTTAGATTGATCAGATATATCCCGGCACTCAAATCAATAGCATTGAACTCATGACGGTATTGACCATGAGGTAAGTGTCCTAAATATTCCGAAGATACAAGCTGACCGCTCATATTCATGATTTGCATGGTGGCAGAAGACATCGGCTGATCTAATTCAAAACGCAGATCAAATCGATCATTTGCCGGATTAGGAATGATTTCCAATAAGCGGCTTTCACCAATGCTATGATCGTGCTCTTCTTCGGTAAATGCTGAGGCAACACCTGGCTCTTTGGTAAACGGATTGTGGCAGGCATTACAGCCATATTTGATTTTTACGTACACTGATGGAAAGTAAAAGCCTTCACAGCCAGGATGATCTGGGTCAGGTTCAGGTGTCTCGCTACCATTGCGGTGGGAATGAAAATAGAGTTCACATACCTTATCACCAGAACAATCAATGACACACTCTGCTCTTTCACCGATTTCTTCAACCAAATGTTGGTTTTCGTATTGATCAATCGCTTCGTCCAAGGTTAATCCTGGATCAGCACAAAAAGCATCGGCCCGAAAACTTAGAAAGCCCGTTTCATCACATTTCTTTTTCTTCTTGGTCAGCAACAAATCAGCATCTTCGCCGTCAACGTAAGGCTCCTCATCTTGAGCATAAGTAGTCGTGATAAAAACAGAACAGAGTAGTAGAATAAACAATGTACGTAATGGGTAAAATTGAATAGATTTCATGATACATGTGGTTTTGAAGTGGTTAAAAAATGACATGACTAGGGCTGGATTTGACATAGCAGAATGCTTAGCCAAAACAACACCATGGGTCATTTCAGTCATGAATTACAATTGAATAAGAGATACGTACTGATCAGTAAGGTATCAGGAATAATGAGAGGAGAGGAAAATGTCTTTTGTGGAAGATGAATGGGTTGAAAGGTGCCTAATCAAGGCCTTTTTAAAAGTATAAAAAATAATCTATACTTCCAAATCCAATGGTAGCTCTTGGGGAGAACGAAAAGCCTTCGCCATATTAATCACAAAGAGAATCATAAGCACCAGAAATCCAATAAGTCCTCCTACGGTTGGCCATATCATCCAACTTAACAGAAGTGTAAAAAACAATGTCAATACAAAATGCCACACGATGAGTCGACTCCGAAACTGCGGCCGATAACGGCGCATTAGCCCATATCCCAGACTATAAATAACATACTGCAACAACAATAGAAAAAAGATAATTGGGTTGGAAAGATACCAATATAAATAAGAATTAGGCGTCTCCCATCCCCAACCAATCGTTCGATTGAGATCCCAGCTGCCGAAGCTATTACTTACATTTAAATATATAGGTTGTAAGAAATAATACACCCCCAACAACAGAAACAACCAGGGTAAGCAACGATAGAAAAAAGGAGAAATAGAAATAGTGGTCATAATAGCTTTAGTACTGTATTTATCGAAAATACATGAACTTTTTGGCAAAAAACCGGAAATAGACCGAACTTAGGCGTTAAATAAACTTTAAAGCTCGCTAATCTACCGGAAGCGGCTTAAAAATTGCTGCAATAACTTATTATGAGTAAAGCGCAAATCACGATCTGGCTCTCGCTACTGTGGATGACCAGCTTGGGGGCTACGGATATTATCTTTCAGTCGCGTTCCGCGACCGCTCTCAATGGTGTAGCGCTTTTCCCGGATTCGACCTTTGAAAAAGCCTCTATGGCCAGTTTCCAGGAAGGTGAACTCTTCGAAATCCTCGGTGAATCCGTCTTACAGCACGAGGACAATGCTCAAAATCAGAAATTCAAATGGTATCAAGTGCGCTGCCGCGATGGCCGCACTGGCTGGATTTTTGGTGAGGGCCTCGCCGTTATTGTATCCGATGACTCGATTGACGAGAAATTACGTCTCTATCACAAGCGCGATATCCGATTGAATAATGGTTTTGAGAAAGCTGTGATGTGGATTGCCGGTATCGCCGGTCGGGATAATATCCATAGTCAGGATTTTCTCAATCCTACACATAAGGAGCTCTACCTAGTCATCACGAACGATCGGGGTCGCTCTGTACATCTCAATATCAGTGGCGAAAGTGCGATGGGGCACACGATACTCCACGATTTGCGGCTCTACGACACTACTGGTGACGGTATTCCCGAAATTTTAATCCAGACGGGGAGCTTTAGCCTCAATGATCAATTCGAACATCGCAATTTTGGCATTTACAGTTTACAAGCTGGCGTCTTAACCCAGTTGCTCGAAGAATACATGTCGCTCAACTATCAGGAAGATATTCCTTCTCCGGCTTTGTTTCGGCAGATCGAAGTCGATCAGCAGATCGTCCGCATCGCCTACGTTGATTATTTATCTTGCAGTGACTATCGACTAGCACACGATCCAAAGACGTCCAATAAACATCAAGAGCGCTGTTTGGAATATGTCACCTATACCTACCGCTGGGATGAAAAAGCGCGACGTTACCAGACGATTTACGAAGAGAGCCGCAGTGCGCTGCGCGGCGAAATTCGCACTGACCATGTGGCTTTGCGCACTGAACCTTCGGTGGTTGGAAAGCGCTTGGGTTCATTAGCCAAGCAGACGCCAGTGGAAGTGATCAAACATTTCGAGCGCATTACTATCGTCAATGATCAAAGTAAAATCATCCCTTACCTGTATATCCGACTAGCCGACGGCACCTACGGTTATCTGTTAGCAGAGACGGTCAGCTTCCCGGATGTGGAACACGGTCATGTTTTGCGCTCTTACTATCAAAAGCAACCGCTTTCTAAGCTCGACTGGAAAACCAATCATAGCTTTCTTAAGATCGTTCCCGATCCCCGATCATCTTATTCTGGAAAATAAAGGAAATAATAATTAGGAAATGGTCTTCTTAGCGGCTTGCATCGGAATGCTGATACAACGCTTTTCCATGTAGGTCAGCATGCGCTCCATCAAATCCTTGGTGGTCGCATCCAGATCTTCAAGCTCTTTCTTGAATACACTATTAATCGCGTGGTCTTTAACGGCCTTAATTTGCGTAGGGACTTCCCGCATCGCCCGTTCGATTTGCCGTTGCTGATAGACCGCGTAGTACTCGGAGAGATTCTGATTGATCATCGCTTTGCCTTTCTCTACTTCCTTTTCGCGGAAAGCCAAATTGGTATTAGCTAATTGACGCAGTCCGTCAATTTCAATGTATTGAACCGGGAAGTGCTCAATAATCCCCGAGTCAATATTATGCGGAATCGCGAGATCAATGATTAACTTTTCATTGGTTTCACCGGCAAGGAGCGTTTGATAAAGTTCAATATCAACAATAGCTTGAGTCGCACCAGTACAAACAATCAAGCAATCAAATCCATTTTGATGGGTTGGCAATTGATCGTAAGGCATCGCTTTGCCATCTAGCATCTCTGCGATATTGCGGGCACGTTCCTGATTACGGTTAAAAACAGTAACGTTATGATAACCGTGCTTTTTGAGGAACTTCGCCACCAGTGTATTCGTCTGGCCGGCTCCGACCATCAATACACGTGCATCTTTAGGCAGTTGCGTTCGCAGCAATTTCTGAATCGCCAGAGACACCACAGAAATGGGCTTCTCACCGATTCGCGTCTGATCGTATACTGCCTTAGCCGTTTGTACCGCAAACTTCATCGCAAGGCGAATATCATCTGCGGTCAAACCCCACTCGCGGCAGCGATCATAGGCTTCCCGCAATTGACGGAGAATTTCTCGTTCACCGACCACTAATGAATCAATTGAGGCCGCCACTTCATAAAGATGGCGCAGGGCATCTTCACCTTCGTAATAGTTTACAACGGTATGCAAACGCTCCAGTTGATCCGTTCCTAAGCCAGGATTAACAGCCTGGAAAAATTTGCCGGTATCGATATTTTCGCTGGAAGAGAAGAAGTACATGACTCGATTACAGGTCGCCAAATAGAGCAACTCCGGGAGCTGGAACTGCTCGCGCAACGCATGGAGCTTATCCTGTAGCGATTGGCTATCAGATTGCTCGACCACGTAGCTGCCTAGATCAGCTAAGTGGGTGCTTCGATGCGTAATGGTTAATATTTTGTACTTCCTAAGCATTAACAATTCTACAAAATACAAATGTAATCTGCAGCGCTGTAATTTCTGTCATAGTTCTGTAAACAAGGTTGCAAACACAACTATTGGTAAATTTCTTCGATCTCATTTTGGAATTTTTCCAAAATTACCCGTCGTTTGAGCTTCATGGTGGGTGTCAATTCAGCAACGGATCCATCGGCTTTTACGGGTTCCCAAACGGCATCCAATAAGGTGAATTTCTTAATTTGCTCGATGTGGCTAAACTCAGGATTGTAACGATTTACAATTTGCTGGTAGCGTTCCTGAACGCGCTCATCCTGAATCACATCACCACAGCAGGACCAATTGACACCATTTTTATCACACCAATCTTTCAGCGCTTCTTGAGAAGGAACGATTAAGGCGGACACAAACTTGCGTTTTTCTCCAACCACCATGATTTGTTCGATCAAAAAATCCTCTTTAAAGCGATTTTCAATCGGAGCAGGTGCAACGTATTTGCCTCCCGAGGTTTTTAGCAGTTCCTTTTTACGATCCGTAATGGCTAAGAAAGTGCGGCCGTCGGGTTGCTTAATAAGTTTTCCGACATCTCCGGTACAGAACCATGGCTCGCCGTCAATTTCTTTCGTTACCTCTGCCGTTTTATCGGGCTTATTGTAATAGCCCATCATGATATTAGGCCCTCTCGCCAGAATTTCGCCTTCCCCTTCGCGATAATCTCCAGAGGTTGGATCGATTCGGAGTTCTACCTGATCAACCGCCATGCCCACCGTACCGATCATCGCTTCGGTATCATTGAAGCGGTTAAATGCCAAGCCGGGCGAGGTTTCGGTCAAGCCATAACCCTCCCGGATCGGAATGCCGGCCGCAGAAAATACTTTGACCATTTTGACCGGGCAAGCCGCAGCGCCCGTCAGAATGCCTTTGATCTCGCCTCCAAGGGCTTCACGCCATTTACTGAAGATCAGTCGATCAGCTAAACGACGTTGTATTCCTGCCCATCCACTATATTTTTTACCAAAATCATAGTCATCGGTCAACGAAAGTGCCCAGAAAAACAAACGACGTTTCATCCCCGTCAAGGTCAATCCTTTATTGTAAATCTTTTCGTATACCTTTTCCAGAAGCCGGGGCACAGTGGTAAAGAAATTTGGTTTCACCGCGCGCAGGTCCCCTTCTTCGCCACCAAGATTATCCGTTCCGGTAAACGTTACACTGACGCCGGCGAAGGTGTAAGCGTAAGCTGCTGTGCGCTCGAAGATGTGACACAGTGGCAGAAAACTCAGCACGCGATCGCCCGATTCAACCGGCAATAACGACTTGACTGCCCGGACATTACTCACAATATTCTTATGGGACAACATCACCCCTTTAGGATTACCTGTAGTTCCAGAAGTATAAATAATCGTCGCTAAATCTTCGGCTTTCACCTGACCTTTAGACGCTTCTAAAACCGCATCATCTCCCTCCGCAAAGAGGGTAGACCAATGCTTCACATCATCCCGATTTTCAAAGGTATAAATGTCCTTTAGACTCGACACATTACTTTGACTCTTTTTAACTTTATCGTATAAATCACCGCCCCCAACAAAGCAATATTTCACTTCTGAGTCATTGAAAATATATTCATAATCGCTAGAGCTAATGGTTGGGTAAACCGGGATCGTAATGACGCCAATTTGTTGCATTCCAATGTCCATAACTGTCCACTCCGGGCGATTTTTATAGACCACGAGCGCTACCTTATCACCGGCTTTCAATCCCAGTTTCAACAAACCGTGGCTGACACGATTCGCCATATCAATGATCTCAGACGTACTGTAATACGTCCACTTGCCATCTTTTTTATATCCGAATGCTTTTTCTAAAGGGTAAGTCGCCTGCTGATAATAAATAAAGTCAAAAAGTCTGCTGATTTCCATTGCGAATTGTTGTAGGTCGATAATTTGATATTAATATATGCTTAAACTTTCAGTAGATCGAAAATCTAAACACGCCTTAGACTACGGTCAAGATGCGTACAGCCTAAATTATTTTGGTTAGTAAACGCCCAGCTTCGGAAAATTAGAGCCTGAAACAAGTTCCACTCTAAAATACTTCTATTTTCCACCGCTGCAAATTTTTCTATTGACGGATATGTACTTGCCCAAAAGATTAGGCCTTTCAGGTTCAAAATAGACTTCCGCAAAAAAGCAACACGCAAAGTCCCTAAAAAGATGTCCTTTTCAGGTTGATCCCCCGAGAAAAAAGGCATAAAGCCAGAATTGAAGTAAAAACAACCGGACTTAAGACAGCAAAAATGACTCTGAACGAAATGCCACATTGGCTAAAACATAACCTTAAAATACAATAGGAATATGCTAAAAAACCCAGATAGCGCTGTTAGACACTATTCGGGCAGTACTTCGTCTGTTTGAAGCATTTAGAGATGAAAAAGACAACCGCCAGGAGCAAAGCTCAGCAATTGGTCTTTGGAGTCGAGGTCTGCAAACCTAAGACACTGCCAACGCCTTTTGCCTTCAAGTATCTGACGAGATACACCAAGAATGGAAATAATAAACATCAGGCCTAATGTGAAATAGTGATTAGCTTAATTTTTTGATCACCTTTTCAATGCGCTTACGCTTTGAGACTTTTTCTACCTCTGGTAAGCGAGCAAAAAGAACTTCAACAAAGGCTGCTTGATGATCAGTAATTAGTACTACGGCCGCCCTTTCTGCGTACATTGGCAATTGATTGACCGGGCAATGTGTGAGTTGTTTTAGAATCATCGCCAAGGCGGTATCCCGATACGATGCTTGCCCATAAAGCTGAATGAGAATCGCTACAAATTGATCTCGAGTAATTACAGAGCCTGCGGCGGCGGCTTTTTCTAAAAGTGGGAGGTGATCGTGAAGTTGAGGGGCACAGACTGTTCCCAAGGCACTGAGCGCCGTCATTGCCCCCCACTGTAAACGATTATTTTTGTGGTCCAGCAGTTGAAGGAAAGCATCGAAGTGAGGCGCAATTAAAGCCGGATTTCGCTCGCCGACTTCGTAAAGCACTTTGATGGCATCGCTCTGAATAGCCTTTTTCTGAGTGGTCAGATAACTAACCAATTCTTTCACGGCAAGAGCATCTTTGCTTTGCACGATTTGCGTTGCCAGCTCAATATTGGGTTCCTCTCCCCGGATACCAAGACTGGAAGCGAGTTGATCGGAAAGTGTCATGATCGCCATCTTTCAAGTTTAACAATACCACGGGTAAAAAATCCGGCTATGAACCCGGGGAACCCCATTTCTTTCATTTTGCCTTTGACGAAGGTCCGCATTTGGTTGACATCCCAATCGGGGTGCACAAATTCACCGTTGACATAACACAAGCTGCAATACATTGTGTTTTTACTGCCGTCCTTATTACGGCTGCCACCGTTGGGATCTCTTTTTAGCGGCATCCCACAGCTTTGGCAATTTTTATAGCTTTTCATAATAAATGAGTTTAGTACACCTCTTCTAGAACTTGCTCCGGAATGGTATCATCAACGTAAGCCAGAATATCTCCCGGTTGACAGCGAAGCGTTTTACAGATTAAGCCCAGCGTTCTGAAACGAACCCCCTTGGCTTTGCCCGTTTTTAAAAGCGATAAATTGGTCATGGAAATACCAACCGCTTCCGATAATTCCTTGAGTTTCATTTTACGCTGCGCCAGCACCACGTCCAAATTGATCACAATACCACTCATATAATTGCTTTTGAATCTTCAAATAATTTTTTCCCCTCACTAAATACCATTTTTAATACCAAACAACCAGCACTAAACAATAATGCACCGAACGGGATAGACAAGTTCACCATATTCGACTGTTCGAAATTGATATTAAAACTACCAATCAAGGCCATCCATAAGCCCAGGGCCGCCATACTTTGGAAACTGCGAATATTTTGATCATAAAAAGTTTTCAGACTACGAATGGACCGAATAATGCCCATCCATTTCCAAAGGATCAGCAAGCTCATGAAGAATAATAGACTACTCCTGAAAAACCACCAATACATGCTCTTTGCACTTAAATCAGACAAGGCCAAGCCCTCACTACCGGGCGGTTTTAGTTTAACTTTAAAGTTACTCAAGCCGGCATCAAAGCCGTTGACTAAGTACCAAGTTTGATAGGCTTCAGGGTTGATATGCCAATGGATCACCATGACGACCAACAAAAGATATAGTAACAGACCGGCGCCAAATGCCACTCTTGTCAACCAATGGGCCCATTTCATTCCTTTGTGGTCACTCATATTTTGTATCTACGTCATTTAATTTAATTCAAAGGTAATAAATTTTATGTTTTATTTAAAATTTTAACCACAAATCACAACCCGAATGCAGCGTACAGACTAGACCAAAAGGGCCATTTTCAGAGGTAAAGGGAATCGATTTCTTTTGAGAATTTTTCCATGAGATAAGGTCGGCGCAGTTTTAAGTTAGGCGTCAGGCCGCCATTCTCCACGCCCCATTCATCCGGCAGTAACAGGAAAGAACGGATTTTCTGCACGGACTCCCACTGCTCGTTTAGTTCAGCGATCAATTGCTCGTAGAAAGCTTCAACACGGTTGTTGTGCACCATGTAGGCCGGCGCAGTCCAATGGATACCCTCGCGATGGCACCATTGCTTAAGTTGTGGAAAATTAGGAACGATCAGTGCAGTGACAAAAGGCCGCTGAAAGCCAACAATCATGCTTTGCAAAATATAAGGCGAGCTATTGCAAGTATTTTCTAAGACCTGAGGGGCCACATATTTCCCCGAAGAAGTTTTGAATATATCTTTTTTGCGATCGGTGATTGTTAAAAAACGCTTGTGTACCATCTTACCCACATCACCGGTATGAAACCAACCTTGGTCATCCAACACTTTGCTGGTCAAATCGGGTTGCTGGCAATAGCCTTGCATGATACCCGGTCCGCGCACGACGATCTCTCCACTCCCTTCTTCATTGGGGCTATCGATCCGCAGCTCAATTCCCGGAATAGGGATGCCGACGGTACCGAAGCGTACGCCTCCGGGCTCAAACCGATTGAAAGCAATGACCGGAGAAGTTTCCGTCAAACCATAGCCTTCCCGGATATCAATCCCTGCCGCCGAAAACAAGCGGCCGAGTTTCGGGTCCAGTGCGGCGGCGCCAACCACAACGCCTTCCACTTTTCCGCCCAAGAGGCGACGCCAACGACGATATACCAACCAATTTGCTACCCAAAGCTTGAGTCCGTAGCGAATAGAAGGTCGTTTCCGGGTGTGATAACGCTCCCCCAGACGAATCGCCCAAAGCACGATACGCCGCTGCAGGCCCGATAGTTCATTGGCTCGTAGCAAGATACCGTCATACATCCGCTCAAGTAAGCGAGGTACACTGGTAAAGTAATGGGGTTTGACTTTTTGAAAATAAGTGACCGCCTGATCTAGCTGGTCAATGTAATGAATTGAAGCGCCCGCCGCAATGTAGGTAAACACCACCATACGTTCAAAGATATGACTCATCGGCAGAAAGCTCACGACACGCTTATCACAATCCACGGGTACCAGCGTAATTGTCGCCTTGATATTGCTTACAATATTATAATGTGACAGCATCACACCTTTGGGGACACCAGAAGCTCCGGAGGTATAAATGATCGTTGCTAAGTCATGTTCGTCAATCGCATGCTTTCGGTCGGTGATGGTAGCCAAATGATCCGCATCAGGCGAGTGACTCAAAGTCGTCCAAGAGGGTTGCCCCGCATCAATATCCAGACAAAAGAGGTGCTCAAAAAGCGGAAGCTCACCTTTAATTGCGGCCACCTTATCATAAAGCTGTGAGTGAGAGCATACACAAAATCGAATCTCCGCGTTGGAAAAAATGTGTTTTAGTTCTTGCGAGCCCGTGCTGGCGTGGATGGGCACCACGACTAAGCCGAGCTGCAGGCTCCCGAAATCCAGAAAATTCCAGTAAGGATGGCTATGCTCAAATAAGAGTGCGATACGATCTCCCACTTGTGCGTTCAAATCTAATAAGGCCGCGCTCACCCGATCGATCTCCGCCAGACAAGCATCAGTACTGTATTTCTGCCAACGATCATGCGCTTGAGGATACGCCAAAGCCGTATTCTGTGGGTATCGCGCTTGCTGAAAGGAAAAGATGTCGAATAATCGCCGAAAGTCCATAAAACCGGATCGCTGGTTCTTGTGCTGAGTGTTTCTAAAGTTATAAAAAATACCCTACCACCCGCATAATGCTTCATAATAATGTTTGAACTTAAATAACAAGAGCCGCTCCCTGCGCAGGAAGCGGCCCTTGAAAATGGCTATTCAGCCAAGCTAACTCTTCTTAGTGGTCAGCACGTTGTGCTTTGATTTCCAAGTTGAGAGACACCTCATCGTTGATGATTTTGTCAGCAGTCAACTCTTTGAAAAAGTTACCAGAACCGTACTTAATATTCCAATCGGTACGATTGATGGTGAACTTAGGTGTGATTGCACTAATCATTTGATCAGTGATGATGACATTAGCTGGGAAGGTAACGCTTTTGGTTACACCGTTCAAAGTCAAATTACCTTTGATGGTGTGATTTGCTTCAGCATTGCCGCTCAATGGCTCAACTGCTATCACTTGGAACATCCCGGTAGGATTTTTAGCCACGTCAAAGAAGTCAGGCGACTTCAGGTGACCTTCCAAGTCAGATTTTTGCTCACCAGACAAATCCGTTACATTCAAGCTATTCATATCGATACCAAACTGACCGCTAGAGATAGCTCCGTTGCTGATACCGAGGGTGCCTTTTTGAATAGCAAAGGTTCCGGTGTGAACAGAGTTACCAACTTGCTTACCAGCCGCCCAGTATACTTTTCCTTCGTTAACTTGGTACTCAGTAGCAGAAGCTGTTTTTTCTGCTGCAGGTTGAGACGCTTCTTCCGTTTTTGCTGCCTCACCCTCAGCTTCGCTTCCGCAAGAGAACAAGAAAGCAACAGCAAGAATTGCCAAAGTGATTTTTGATAGTACTTTCATTGATTTTAAAGTTGTGTTATTGAAATAATTGTGAATAGGTTTAAAAAAAGTCTAAACCCGATTTAAATCTATTCAAACATAAATGCACTAGGAGAAGCAGATGTTTATAGTAGCAAGCTGCAAATATAGAGATTTGGGGAAATATAAGGATAGAACTACTTTAAATACTTTGTAAACTCAATTATAAATCATGACGCTTGACCTACCGACGGTTTGAGAAGGATTGACGGTTCAGGTCGTTCAAGAGTTCAATCGTATCATCCAGACTATTAAGAACGGAAACATTACCGGAGCTGGTAACATTCTGGGCGGCTACCTGATAACCCGACAATAAAATTTGGGTATCGGTAAAATTCTCCGAAAGTTCGTCTACATACTTTTGTACAGGTCGCTTCGCGTAAGTTTCGGTAATCATGGTAAATAGATAATCCGGCTTGTGGATATTGTAAGCATCGATTAAATCGCCGATAGAATTATTGAGCCCTAAGTAAACGACTTTATTCCGTCGAGACTTAAGCAGGTAGTGCATAAATAATAAACTCAACTCCTGGGTTTCTCCTTCGGGAAGGTAAATCATGAACTTCTTAACATTCTTCCCCATGGCGAAGGACTCATTATCAATGGCTACGATAATCTTTTGACGAATCAGATAACTCATGAAATTCTCCTGCACCGGATTAATTGAACCAGTCAGCCACAGCACACTGAGTTTATCCAGAAAAGGATAAATGATTTCCAACATGGTTTGCTCGAAACCCAACTGCTGGATATTGGTCGAAATGATGCGGTCAAACTTGTACTCATCCATTTCAATCATGGAAATCGTTAACGCATCGAGTTGTGTACCATATTCAAAATTGACCTCGGAAATTGCTGCCACTCTTTCCGCAATCTCTTCTTCACTCATCTTAGCAATTTTCGAAATCCGAATCCCATTACGATTCAGTAAGGCAATGTTCAGCAGCAATTTTAAGTCCGCATCCTGATAGTAGCGGATGTTTGTTTCGGTTCGTTTTGGCTGGATAATGCCATAGCGTTGCTCCCACACGCGGATGGTGTGCGCCTTGACGCCGCATAGTTTTTCCAAATCACGAATCGAATAGATTGCCACTTAAACAAATTTTTATTCTATAGACCAGCAAGAACTGATCCCGTAGAAAAGTTCGCAATACTAACAGCAACTATCCTAGATTGTTTACACAAAAATCAGATAATCCGGCATAGATCAGTATTCGAACTATTTAATTGACTATTAATAGATTATGCCATTTTGAATCTATCTTAGAATAGAATCACGCAAAAAAGGTCTGCAAAAATGAAAAGCCAAAGAATGAAATCCAAAAACTAGACAAAACTTTTTCCAAAAGTCAAGCGTATTCTCAACGGCTCTTTTGCTCAAAAACTGACGATAAACGGAGCGATTTCTGCTCCTCAGTTTTGGTTGATAACACGTCATGTTGCCTACCTTTAACTCTGATTTTTCGTCAAAATCCGCCTAAAGTGGCACGTTTTCAGTAATTTAAACTCAATAATCACTTTCCCCGAAGACGTTATTAAATTTCCATCTTACACCGTTTCAATGTTTCGAGCACATACTGTTCGAAGATGACCAGGCTGTATACTAACCAGAAATTAGGCGGTTCTAGCCAGTCCTACTTCCAAAATTTGCCTATTTTCGATCTAAATATTAAAATCCTAACTAGCTCTTACAACTAATTTCACTAACCGGCGTAAAACCAAACAAGTATTCGAGTAAAACTTTAACATTCCACATTCTATGATTTCAATGCTTTACAAACCTAATCGCTCGGTTCTTGCTATGATAGTCTGCTGCAGTCTACTGTTTGGCTTCTCGAAAAGCTCAGCACAGACGTGTGACTACACGCTCGAACTCTTTGACTCATTTGGAGACGGTTGGAATGGTGCCGCTTTGACGATTACCGTCAATTGTGGTGTCGAAACCGTTTATACTGTCCCCAGCGGTTCATCTTCTACGTACACTGTTTCTTTCGATCCTAATGATGCGGTATCCATCGTTTATTCCGGTGGCACCTTCGAAAATGAAGTTTCTTATAGTATCATCGACCCGGACGGTAGTACCATTTTTGATGATGGTCCTTTCCCGGAACAAGGCGAAATTCTTGCCTTTTTTGCTTGCGCTACCTGCTCTGGCCCCACTAATATTGCGGTTGATGCAGGAGGAATCGATGCCGAAGTCAGCTGGACTTCAACGACTGACTCTAGTGGTGTTTTCCTGATTGAATATGGCCCTCCCGGCTTCGTCCAAGGACAAGGAACAACGATCACAGCTACCGAAAGCCCGGCTACCCTAACGGGTTTGACCGAACAAACCGATTATGAAGTTTATGTATCCTACGCTTGTGAAAATGGAGACACGAGTGGCGTCTTTTGCCCGGTTGCTTTCCAGACCATCTGGCTGGTGGACGTAGGGATCACCGCCATTTTGTCCCCCCAAACCGAATGTGGCTTAGGAGAAGGGGTATCCATCGAGGTGACGCTACAAAACTTTGGAGCAGCGCCTCAATCATTAGTGCCTTTTCAATATAGCATTAATGGCTTACCTACCACCGTTGAGCCGCCGTTTGATGGTTTTTACACCGGAGTCTTAAGCCAAGATAGTTCAACGAACGAAGTCTTTACCACTACCTTTGACTTCACTGAACCCGGCGAGTATACTATTTTGGCCTGGACCAATCTCGAAGGAGATAGTGATTTAGAGAATGATACGACGGTTATCGTCATTTCCAATATTCCAATTGTAGACGAACTGCCTTACTTCACAAATTTCGAAGATTGGAACGGTGGTTGGGAAGTCGATCAAATGATTAGTCAGGATGCCACTTGGGAATTCGGTATGCCGAATGGTGACGAGCTGGTAACGGCTGCAAGTGGTGTCAATGCCTGGGTGACGAACCTTGAAGGCAATTACAATAATGGAGAACTAGGTTACTTGATCTCTCCCTGCTTTGATTTCTCAGATTTCACCGATGACCCCATCATCAGCTTCTCCATTTTCTACGATACAGAAACCAGCTATGATGGTGCCTGGCTCGAAGGGAGTACCGATGGTGGTCAAACCTGGAACAAGGTCGGTAGCATCAATAGCGGCTCCAATTGGTACAATTTCAACAACTTCACGCAGAACTTAGGTGAAGTGTGGGCTGGTAATTCCGGTGGTTGGATTGTTGCAGAAAATACACTAGATGGCTTTGCCGGATCATCCGATGCGCGCTTCCGCTTTGTGTTTGATTCTGATGGCTCTGCCAATAATTTTGATGGCATCGGTATTGATGATGTTTTGGTTTCTCCAATCTTTGCGGATGATCTCTCAGTGATTGACGTGATCAACTCTTCGACTTCTGAATGCGGTAGTCCTGACGATGCAGTCACGATCACGATTCGCAACTCCGGGATGAACGATCAAATTGGTTTTGATGTCTCTTATCAAGTAGATGGCGGCCCAATCGTTACTGAGAACGTAGGCTTCCTCGTCGTAGCCGGTAATGGCGGAGAAGAGGATTACACCTTCACCGAAACCTTCAGTTCTCAGCAGATCAGCACCGATTTCAACATTGTAGCCTGGACAAGCCTAGACGGTGAGCAGAATACATTCAACGATACGTCTGCGTATGTTTACTCTACCGTCACCCCCGATCCATTGCCCGTACAAGTTGATTTTGAAGATGGACAGTTGCCGGATGGTTGGACAACTACGGACTTAGGCATCGGTAATGGTCACAACAACGTTTCCTTTGTCATTTTTGATAATATCTACAGTGGTGATCCTGACTTTGAAGTCGTATCGTCCATCTTTGGCCCGATCAATCCGGGCGATAGTTTGACTTTTGATTATCGCTATACCGACTGGAGTGCAGGTACCGTTGCAACGGAGCTGAATGGCGACCAGTTATTGGTTGAAATTTCTTCGGATTGTGGCGAGACTTACACCACGGCCCTGATCATTGACGAAACCAACCACGTTCCATCAGCCGTAATGACCAATCGCACGGTCGATCTCGATGCTTATGCCGGTGAGGTGATCAGTGTACGCTTTTACGCAACTTGGGCTAGTGGAGATTACTGGCTAGATCTTGACAATATCAATGTCATCGGATGCCCTCAGAGCCTGGGACTGGAAATCGAATCGACCTTTGCTTCGTCAATTAATGCTGACGATGGTGCAATCAGCGTCAACCCAACACTTGGTCAAGGGCCTTATGAGTTCCTTTGGGATGATCCTGATGCTCCGGATAATCTTGGCGTTGGAGAATATACCGTCACGGTCACGGACTTAAATGGTTGTTCGGAAGTTGCTACTGTGGCGGTAGGTGCTTGTCCCGAAAGCTTAGGACTCGATCCAACTATCGATAATGAATCTTCTGCTGGTAGCAACGATGGCTCCATTAGCGTCGTCCCAACTGGTGGTACAGGCCCGTATACTTATGAATGGGATAATGGCCCAACGACGAATACCCAATCCAATTTGCCCGCAGGCATTTATACCGTTACCGTAATGGATGCTAACGGCTGCGTGGACATCCAGGCCTATGCTGTAGAAATTGGCGTTGATGTTTCCGAAATTGAGAAGCTAGAAGATATTCGTCTCTTCCCAAATCCAACAGATGGACAAGCAATCGTCCAAGTTGAATTGAACAGCATTGCGGATTTACAGGTCGAAGTGATCAATGTTGTTGGCCAAGTCGTTTACCGTAGTAATCGCCAGTCTCTACAGTCCGAAGCGTTTGAGCTTCAACTGCAAGATCAAGCGGCAGGACTTTATTTTGTTCGCATTTATGTAGACGAACAGGTACATACTGAGAAATTGATTCTGGCGCGCTAGGTGCCATGTCTATAAATTGATAAAAAAGGTGTGCTTCAGAAGACGTGGAGTGCACCTTTTTTATTGGGCAGGCCTTGCTTTTGCGCAAAAAATAGTTACTTCGCACCATCGAATTCATTCCTGTGGAATAAACCTCTGCGGTGGTTCGACTGTTAACCTGCAAAAAAATAGCGGATGAAGATTGGAATTGTATGCTATCCCACCTACGGTGGTAGTGGTGTAGTCGCCACAGAACTCGGTATGGGGCTCGCCCGCAAGGGACATCAGGTGCATTTTATCACTTACCGCCAGCCCGCGCGTTTGGCCAGCTTTCAAGAAAACATCTTCTACCACGAAGTCACTTCTGCCGACTATCCGCTTTTTGAATATCCACCTTATGATACGGCATTAGCCAGTAAGTTAGTCGATGTCGTAAAATACGAGAATTTGGACTTACTACACGTCCACTACGCTATCCCCCACGCCGCCGTGGCTTACATGGCCAAAAAGATTCTGCTGACGGAAGGGCGCTACGTCCCCGTGGTGACGACTTTGCACGGTACGGATATTACCTTGGTAGGCAGTAATCGTACCTTCGCTCCAGTGGTTGCCTTCTCGATCAATAAATCGGACGGTGTTACCGCCGTTTCGGAAAGCTTGAAGCAGCAGACTAACGAATATTTTGACATTAAGCTAGATATCGAAGTCATTAATAATTTCATTGATTTCGAGCGATTCAAGAAGGTAGATAAGGATCATTTTAAAAAAGCAATTGCTCCCAACGGAGAATTCATTCTTACCCATACCTCCAACTTTCGAAAGGTCAAACGCGTAGATGATGTCATTCATATCTTCAAACGCGTCAACGAAAAATTGCCGTCCAAACTCCTACTGATCGGTGACGGTCCCGAGCGGCAAAATCTGGAAGCACTTTGCCGGCAAATGCAGCTTTGCGATGAAATTCGCTTTTTAGGCAAGCAAGATGCCGTGGAAGAATTATTGGCCGTCTCGGACTTATTCATTATGCCTTCGGGGAGTGAAAGCTTTGGACTGGCAGCTCTGGAAGCCATGGCTTGCGAAGTTCCAGTCATTTCATCGGATGTAGGCGGATTACCTGAAGTCAATATTCAAGGCGAAACGGGCTTTCTCAGTCCGGTGGGTGCCGTTGACGAGATGGCCAAAAATGCCATTACCATTTTAGAAAACCCACAACTGCTCAGTACTTTCCGCGCCAACGCACTCAGACAAGCTAAGCGTTTCGACATTGATAACATTTTGCCACAATACGAGCGCTATTACGAGCATATCTTAGCCACTAAGGTGTACAACTCAACGACACGTTAAGGCCCTCTTTAAATGGAACCAGGCCATAACATCAAAAATCGGACAACTCAAAGCTGGACCCTGAACCAGTTAACCATTTCACACAATGTGATCGATTATGATGGCTTTGGAAGACAAGTTGCTAAAAATAATACAGATGTCGTTCGACTGCATTTTGGCTTGAAAGGTCGTTATGAGTTCTATTATCGTGAATTAGATGCTTCTTTTGATTTATCCGGCCATCACAATAATATCATGTATTCGAAAGGATTGGAGTTAGAAATTTTAAATAAAAGTTCTCAAATAGAGACCTTCGGCATCAATTTCAACACTTCAGCTTTTATCAATATCGCTCAAAATGGCAATGATTTATTGAAGCGCTTTGCGGAAAAAGTAGTTCGCCACGAAAATGCTATTTTCTCTTCTCATTGGCAGACGAATAATTTTAAAATCCAACAAGTCATCCAGGACATCATACATTGTCCTTATCACGATGCGCTCAAAAACTTGTTTTTACTTTCTAAAAGTATCGAACTACTGGTCCTGCAAGCAGATGCACATGATCAACACCTTGATCGACCTTACATCAAATCTGCTACGGATCGCAAGAAGCTAATCGAAGCTAAAGAATTATTGACCGCCCATCTCAATCAACCGCCCACCATTAATACGTTAGCCAAGCGGGTGGGGCTCAACGAATACAAACTGAAAAAAGGATTCAAAGAGCTATTTGGCACAACTGTTTTTGGTTATATCCATCATAATCGCATGCAATTGGCCAAGCGTTTACTGCTTGAAACGGAGCAATCTGCCAAGCAAATTGCCTACGCCATTGGGTATAGCTCTCCGCAGCATTTTTCCAAGGCCTTTAAAAAAGCGTTTGGTGTTACGCCCAATAGTATTAGAAATACTCCCGATTCTACCATTGACTAAGTCAGGATTTGTGCAACTTTGATGATCATTTTCAATAAAAATCATCTTATGGCTACCCCTTTAATTATCACCAAAGCAATCCAATTTCAAGCTGACCCAAAAGCCGTTTGGAATCTGCTCACCAATCCAGAAATGACCCAGCAGTATATGTTTGGCTGCGCGGTTCTTTCCGATTGGCAAGTCGGGCAACCGATCTTGTGGCAAGGGAAAACGGAAGATGGCAAAGACATTATTTATGTCAAAGGTGAAATATTAGTCATCGAGCAGGGCACTAAAGTAACTTTTAGCATGTTTGATCCAAACATGGGACTAGAAGATGTTCCTTCGAATTACGTTAATTTGACCTACGAACTGAAAGCAAACCCACAAGGCACTTTGCTGACCCTCACTCAAGGCGATTATGCCGGTGTAGAAAAGGCCGACAGCCGCTACGCAGATAGTATTCGCGGCTGGGAAATGGTGATCCCTTTGATGCAGAAACTACTGAGCTAGCAACCGTTAAAATAGTGGTATCATCAATGTCGTGGTGCTTTCAAGCATTGTAAAACCCTGTTATCAGATGATACAACAAGCCTTTCTTCAGCCCGCTATTGAAGCGGTAAAAGCCATGCCTGATGCCCTTGGTTTGGCCATTGGTGGCTCTTGGATTTACAAGGAAATTGATCAGTTTTCCGACCTTGACCTCATCTTAGTTACCCAAGATCGTGTAGCCGGGCAAACGGATAAAATGCTCAATACCGCCCAGCAGCTGGGCGAATTGCTCAATGGCTTTACCGGTGAGCATGTAGGGGAACCTCGTCTTTTGATTTGTTTATACGACAATCCGCTCCTGCATGTAGACATCAAATTTCTCACATTGCCAGAATTAGAAAAACGCGTAGAAGATCCCGAAATCCTTTGGGAACGTGATGGTAGGCTGACGGAAGTCATCCGCAACACCCCATCCCATTGGCCACCACTTGGTCATCAATGGTTAGAAGATCGTTTTTGGACTTGGGTGCATTACGCTACTTTGAAAATTGGACGAGGGGAGTACCTTGAAGCACTCGACTTTTTAGCCTATCTCCGAACTTATGTGCTTTCGCCCTTGCTGCAAATCAAAAATGGACACCTACCTAGAGGCTCGAGAAAAGTAGAATTCAATTTAGTCCCAGCTGATTTGACCCAGTTGACCAATACCATTCCTGCTTACAACATCACGGCGATTGTTAAAGCGCTTGAAAATGCTGTAGCACTTTATGATCAATTACGGGTAACTGTTTATTCGGACAATGTCATTCTAAAAGACAAAGTAAGAAGTCGGGTACTGGATTATCTCCAAGAAATAAAAGCGGGGCTTTAAATTTGTACTTCAAACGTTTCGGTGGTGATTACTTTTTCGGGTACGTAGGAGCGCTCCTCAAGGTATATTTCTCCCCGGCGATCAATCGTCAGCAGGGTAGACAAGCGCGTTCCGTATTGTTCACTTTGGATAAATAATGGCGACAAGCGACGTTCCCATTCCAGAGAAACGCCCGTTGCGGGCAAAGTAGCGTCGGGAGCACGCTCGGCATTGAGCAAAAGCTGAAAAATCTGCTCGCGGTCAAAAACCGAGGCTTGCAAAACCTGAGCTAAGCCAACTTTGCCTTTTTCCACCTTTGGCCAGGGGGTGTTGAGTAGATGATTACTGAGGCCGTGCAGACCGGGGGGAACCAATTGGGGCGCGGCACCACGATTGGAAAAATAATATAGCTCCGTTCCTCGCCCGACCAGCAAATTGAAGCCATTGTACGCATTCGTACCAGCATGAATATCGTTGAGATAATCGGAAGCTGAACGTTCATCGCGTAAAAAATCGGCTACCAAAGCGCCCCTTGAGGGGGCATCGGTCAAGATGCGCTCCGGCTCGCGGTAATTAGTTAAAGCGGCGAAATCGCCCCGCCGGTTGACGCCCATCCAGGTACCGCCACCTTGTAAGTCCCTTCCGGCAAGAACGTCGGGCGTATCCCTCCACCAATGGGCGGCGGCCGTTGGCCGCGCATAAAATTCATCGCGGTTCGCCGCAACGATCAATGGGTATTCGGGATGGGCATCCCGCGCAAAAAGAATCAGGCACATAGTACAAATTTACCATAGCCCGACCGGATTTTTTGCTTAAAGCAAAAGAAAATCCCTACGGATTCGTAGTCCATAGGGATTAGGTGCTATTCGTTAGCATCCACTACACATATTGTAGCGCGCCGTATTATTGTTCGTTTCAGACGCCTCAGGATAAACGTTCGCTGGATCAACTGCCGCCAAAATGGACAAAATTGGACCATAGCCAACCGGAACACAATCACATGGTCCAATGAAAAACGGACGGGTGAAGGTGAAAGAGCCACCAGCAGGGATATTGACATCAGGAATCGTTTGGTCTAAAAAGCTGGTAGAAGAACCGTTGAAAAAGAACCAGCGTACCGTCAGGGTATCCAGAAAGCCAATACTACCGATGTTGTCAACTTGTACGCTAGCGCTAAAGAATCGAACACCGGTTTGACAACTCACATCCGGTAGGGGAACGCCATTGCAACCGGTAGTCGTCCCCGGAATAGTGGTGGTCACCACTTGTGCCCGAAAATCAAGTGCCGGAACAGGACCGCCGCCAAAAGGGGGAAAAGGACCAACTGAGACAGGATTAGCGTCGGGCATCTCGTCGATGGTCGTAAAACCAGCCATTGGGTCATCAGCCGGCATAACCGTTGCTTCGGTTTCCGCCTCCGTTTGCAGATTTTCTTTTTGACAAGCATTGAACATCAAGCCAAAGCACAATACAAGTACAGGAATAAGCAGTTTTTTCATGATGAGAAGATTTAGGGTGAATAAAAATTAACAGACCAAAATTTTCCCTAATCTCCCTACTTATCTTTCCCTTCGCTATTACAATTCCCCGCTAATCTGTTCCCGACGCCTTGCAAGCATTGTCTTTATTTACCATTAGCAACTCCCGTTTTTATTTAAAAAACCTATTACAAACAGCCTTTAATCTTCTTTTTCATTAAAGAATGTCAGGCAATTTTTCGTTTGATTTTCACAGAAACCACAAACAACACAACACAAAAAAAAGGCCTTCCCAAGTGAGAAGGCCTTTCATATCTAACTATTGCGTCCCAAAATATTTCCTGTATCGCTGGTGCGAACAGGTCGTTTATAAAAATCCATGCTACAATTATCGGCGTTTACGAAGTTTGAACAACTTTCCTTTAGATTGCTTACCCCAATCATCAAAACATTCTTCCAAGATGGCTTCCAGTTCTTCTTCATCATTGACTGTCACCTGGGTATCATCTTCTTCCAAGATCAATTCAATAGGGTAATTGAGCTCTGGAAATTCTTCTTCCTCGTCGTCATCCCACATTTCAAAAGCTTCGTACAGTTCATCTTCGTTATTGATCGTCAGCTCCGAACCATCTGGTAAGGTGAGGGTAATTGGAAAAACGATTTCAAAACAGTCTGACAACTCATACTCTTCACATTCTTCGTCATCACAGTCATCCTCTTCATCATCCTCATCGTATTCATCATAGCAATACTCCAGCAGTTCTTCAAAATCTTCATCACTCTCTATAGTAACCATCTCATCTTCGACTTCTACTTGGATAGGATAGCTAAAGGTGGGGAAATCATCTTCCACGTCAGGGTTTTGCTCAAACCAAGCATCGAGCAAGTCTTCCAAGCCGTCATCATCGTTTGCGTCAGCGGTCGTTCCATCCGGGAAAACAATCGTTACCGGATAGACCAGATCAAAGCAAAGGTCATCGCAATCTCCATCGTAATCGTCATCAGAACTTGAGGAGTTGAAGCTATAAAAAGAGGAATCATTGCCGGGATTAGGCGTAGTGGCACCGTT
This sequence comes from Saprospiraceae bacterium, assembly GCA_028285085.1. Lineage (GTDB taxonomy): Bacteria > Bacteroidota > Bacteroidia > Chitinophagales > Saprospiraceae > JAHDHW01. The sequence goes on from JANQQI010000132.1 coordinate 118,789, forward strand.
GGTCGTTTCTACGGGTGTATTAGTGTCTGATAAATCGACGTCGCTGTCCTTGTTGCAGGCAGTAAAGAAAATAGTGGTGGCGATCAACATCAAACTAATTTTCCAGATTTTCGTCATCATTTTATTTTTTTCGGTGTTAGAAATAATTTTGAAAATGGATACTTGCTATTAGGCCTAAAATAGCTGGGTCGTTATCCGTTTTCGATTACCAGACAAGGAGAAAGTTTGTTCCCCCTATCGAAAAACTATTTTTTTTGATTTTTTTTAAAGGGATAGTAAAAAGGTGCTGTGGAAAGTGTATTGAAAGAATATATTTCATGAGGATGGAAAGTGGCAAAAATGGTTTTCCATTGGATAAGCAGCTTAGCTAGATCGCTTCTGGTAATAAATAGGCTGAGATAATTATTTCGTATGTGGATGCAGCGACGGGCCTGATGGAAGGGCAAAAACACTACAACGATCCCTAAAATTGAATTTCATAAGAGAAGGAAGGTAGAATAGGTAAAAGATGGATAGGACGCAGATCAATGACTTCATCATCGTCAAAATCAAGCTGGTAAAAAGCCGTGTTGCGGCGGTTATAGAGATTATACACACCCAGTTTAAAGTGATGCTGAATGTTTTTCCCAGGAAGAAGATATTTCAAATTTAAATCCAAACGATGATACGCGTTGGATCGTTTCTCGTTTTTATCCCCAGGATCCGTGACATCAACTTGATTAAATGTATTGATCAGCTCATTGTTCCAGACGACCAGCTGGGGCTGCGCCGAGCCGTATACCCAGCTCGTACTTACTTGCAGTCGATCATTGATCCGATGAAACAGTTGAAGATTAATCTGATGACGGCGATCATAGCGATAAGCAAATTGCTCGCCTAAGTTCAACTTGGCAAAATCGCGGAGTGATTGGGAAAGTGTATAATTCATCACTACACCCGTCCGGCCAATTAGTTTTTTTAATTGTAGCTCCATACCAAAAGCCCGCCCTTGGCCGCTAACTAGCTCGCGCTCCAAGTCATCTTCATCCTCGATGGATTGTATATTATCCATGAAGGTGAGAATGTTGCCCATCGTTTTGTAGTAAGTCTCTGCACTAAATTCAAGCTGCTGAGGACTAAGATAATTAACCCCTAACCCAAACTGCCAGCCATCTTGAGGGCGTAACTCATCTGTCGCTGGAACCCAAAGATCATCTGGTGTACTGAGCCCCGAATTCCCTACCCGGTGAAGATATTGTACCATTCGGCTCAGGTCGGCACGTACTTGCCATTGATCGGCCAACTGATGAATAAGACTAAGACGAGGTTCTAAAAAGACATAAGCACCACCATTTTCCGGTCCAAAAGTGGATAGCCGCAAGCCGGGATTTAATTGCCAGCGCGGTGCAAACCGCCATTCATCTTCCACATAAACAAAAGCTTCCAATGCGGCAATCTGTGGTGCTTCAAGTGCATCGCTCAAGCTGGCCAGACTAATATCTTCATCCAGCAATTCCAATTCCGAGTCTTGATCAAAAAAGGCCGCGCCAACTTCAAATTCGTGCAGTGTCAATCCCGCTCCAAAACGCCAATAATGCTGAGGAGAAGGGATGAAATCAAAATCAGTACGCAGGGCGATATCCCGAATGTTAGTCGAATAACCAAGGAAGAAGAATTCATCTTCTTCAACGAGATCTGGATCACTGTAGAATTCTTCAAAATTCACATTATCAAATTGATACTGACTGTAGGTCAAAATCGTATTGGAAAAAAGACGATCATTAAAGAGGTGGTTCCAACGTAATGCCGTAATCAAATTCCCCCAAGTTAATTCTGATTCAAACTCACTATCGTCAATTTGTTCTCGAGAATTTTCAAAGCTATCTCCGCCATAATAAGCACTCAAATACAAACGATCCTTTTGTGAAAAGGCATAACTCACTTTTCCGTTGAAATCGAAAAATCCATAACTCAATTCACCGTCTTGACCATTTAAAAAGGCGCGCCGATTAATATCGTTCAATAAAAAATCCGAGTGGGTCTGACGATAAGACAGTAAGATACTGCCTCGTTTATTGGCTAAGGGGCCTTCCACGATGGCGTTGCCACTAAGCAATCCCAGACTAGCCTGACCAGTCCATTCACGGCGATTACCTTCCCGGGTATGAACATCGAAAACCGAAGATAGTCGCCCCCCGTAGCGCGCCGGAAAGCCGCCTTTAAGCAGGCGGGCGCTACGTAGCGCGCGAGGATTGAAAATCGAAAATAAGCTAAGGAGGTGATCAGAATTATAAACGGGGACGCCATCTAGCAGCATTAGATTTTGATCGGCATTGCCACCTCGCACGTGTAATCCACCCAATCCATCGGCCCCCGCTTGCACACCGGGGCTGAGCTGGGAAGCACGCAGCAAATCCGCTTCGCCTCCCAAATCTGGCTGATCTTCAATATATTGCAGGTCGATCAACTCACCGTTACTGGCCGGGAGCTGATGTTGGCGGCCGGGAGTAACTATAACTTCGGAGAGCATAACGGCAGGACGTAAGGTGACATTGTGGGTTCGATGGGCCTGCAATTGCAACTCTTCTTTTTGCAGATTACTTCCCAGATAGCTATAATTCAGTTCGACTTTACCCGCAGGTAGGGTCAGGCTATAAAAACCGTATTCGTTGGAATGGGTGCCAGCAGAATAGTCCGCGGTAAAAATACTAGCACCAACCAAGCGCTCTCCGGTATCACTGTCTTCGATATATCCACTGATGGTATACCGCTTGGGTTTTAGTGCGCGTGTAAAGATAATTTGATCTCCAATCAGTTCGTAACGCACCGAAGCTTGCTGAATGATCGCGTCCAAAATACTTTGAATCGTATGATTCTCTAAGCGGAGCGTCACCGGTGATTGCCCAGAAAAAAAGCGATCACTAAAGGCAAATTGCAGGTCCGTACGCTCCGCGAGTAAACGCAAGGCATCTGGAATAGAGACTTGTTCGACGGTAAAATCAAGTCGATTTTGCAGACGGTCTTGAGCCTGAACCTGGACCAGTCCAAGCCAACACACACAACAGCAAATAGTAATTTTTAAAATCTGGGATCGCAATATTCGCATAACTCTATCCGCATGGTCAGTCAAAGTGGCTATTCACAACGTCCTCCTGTCAATTGGTATTCACGAGGATTTACTTCTTTATAACTCATGTCGAGGATACGGCCTAATATATATAAGACTCTAGTCACCTCTTCTTCACTAAAATTAGCAGTGATTGTGCAATCAGCTAGATCTTCGTTTTCCAAGAGGATCTCAACACCGTACACTCCTTCGACCAGCTCCAAGACCTCAGATAAAGGTATACTTGTAAAAGATAGTACCTTGCTCTGCCACGCCAGATTATTAGGTGAGGCATTGGGAATCATCTTCAGAGCATTTTTTGCTTTATTCAGAACACCAGCCTCACCAGGATTTAGCACCAGATGGGCTTCACTTTGGTTGGATTTGAATTTCACTCGACCAGTTTTCACCTGCACTTCTGCGTCTGGCTCATTGGCGTAATCTCGCACGTTAAACGATGTCCCCAACACAGTGACTGTACCGGAGGGCATAATAATTTCAAACGGCTGATCGGGATTCTGGGTTACATCAAAAAAAGCTTCACCCGTTAATTCAACCCGACGATTTTCACGACCAAAGTCTTTCGAATATTCGAGTTTCGAATCTCCGTTGAGCCAGACAATAGTGCCATCCGCTAAGCTGACTTGTTTCCGATCCAAAGTAGAGGTCGCTACAACCGCTTTACCTATAATGCCCGTCCTCGGCAAGAATAAAATGCTACAAACGGCAATGATGAATACACTGGCGGCAATCGCAATGCCTCGCCAATAGCGTGGCCTTCGCATAGGAACGACCTTGGCCTCAGATTGATCATCAGCTATTTTAGCCTCTAGTTGCGCAAAGTCAACGTCCAGATCAAGGTCCGGCTCTTGCTTAGAATGTCCGCTTAATTCCCAGGCTTGTTCGATTTGCTCGGCCAAAAGTCCGTGCCCCGGATCAGCCTCAAGCCAGCCATCTAGCTGCTTGGTCTCTTCCGAGTCGATTTCGCCCGAGAGTCGTTTTTGAATTAGATTTATGTAAAAGTCTTCTGACATAGGCGTTAATTTGAATCATTCAACTTGAGTTTAATAGTTTTTGCTACTACTATGACAAGTGTTTTGTAGCAATCCCCTATCCCAAGTCAAAATTTAGCCCAGCCACCAGCAGTACCACCACAGCAGTAAGCCACCGGCGGAGCGATAGGCAACTATAGCCGCACGTAGTACTTTCATGGCTTTGGTCATTTGATTTTCGATTGTTTTGGTTGAAATGCCTAGCTTGGTCGCAATTTCCTGATGAGATAAACCTTCTAAACGACAGAGTGTAAACACCAAGCGACAGCGTTCTGGCAATGAAGCAATCGCCTGATCGATCATCTGCTGTAGTTCATCCCGCTCTAGATCCTGCTGCACACTATTTGACGTGCTTTCCTCTTGCTCAAGCGTCTCCGGTTGATTGAAATCCAGACGGCGCGCTTTGATGACATTGAGGGTTTTATTAACCACCGCCCTCCGTAAGTAGGGCTTCAGACGAGACATCACTTGTAGCGTTTCTCTTCTTCGCCAAACTTCCAAAAAAACATCTTGGGCTAGATCGCGAGCCTGCTCAGCATCACCCAAAATATTGTAGGCTGTCACTACCAAATACTTATAGTAGCGATCAAACAACGTCCGATAAGCCACTTTGTCGCTACGGCGTAGCGATTCTAGCAACTCTTGATCCGTCATTGCCTGGTATTCCGCCATATTGATTTTCGATTTGGAGATATTGGAATGCGACTATCCTAACAAATACCTCGTAACGAAAGTAAGAATATTTAACGATAGAATTTCTCGTAATATTTAATGTCATTTTAAAAGGTATCTTTTTATAATGATAAAAAAACGTTCTCTTCTTCTCATACTCCTCTGAACTTGAATTATCTTACTGAAACGATCTTCGCCCACATGAAAATGTGGAACGGTCATCGTCATTCTTTATCGATATTTGGGTTATGGAATTAATCAGAATTGCCATCATTGAAGATGATCCCGTCATTCGGGAAAGCTTAGAAAACTATCTCGGTGTTAATCCGACGATGCAATTAAAACTAGTTGCGAGCAGCGTCGAAGCTTTTCTGGATATTGCCCGGCAACCGGACCGGCCGGCTTTAGATATTTTGCTGCAAGATATCGGCCTGCCCGGCATGAACGGCATCCAGGGGATTCAGCATATTCGTAAATTTTATCCCGATTTGGATATCGTGATGCTCACGACTTTTGAAGAAGATGATAAGATTTTCAATGCCCTATGTGCCGGGGCCTGTTCTTATATTTCTAAGCGGACTTCTCTCGCAAAAATACAAGAGGCGATTTTTATTATCCACCGGGGTGGCTCGTACATGTCACCGTCCATCGCACGTAAGATTGCCCAGCATTTCATGCCCAAGGCCGAGCCCGCTCAGGAGGCTATCCTCACCCCCCGACAAAAGCAAATCGTGCAAGGTTTGGTAGATGGTATGAGCTATAAAATGATTGCCGCTCATTACGATATTTCTCTGGATACCGTCCGGGATCACATCAAACGTATTTATCGCACCCTACAGGTCAATAGTAAAGCAGAGGTCATCCGCAAAGCATTAGAAGGAGATATTTAATCCAACAAACTAATAGAGAAAACTAAACCCGCTTCGTTCAGAAGCTTTTTATAACCCAAAAAAATCAATCACTATGACTTTTTACAATGGCTCCGAAGGCGGACCCAATATTCCTCCGCCAGGCAATGCACCTTTCTTCGATTTTGACCGTCAAACCATTGAAACTATTCTGAGTCGAAGCGATCAATCGGGCACACCTCCCGCGGGTATTCGTTTCCATTTTGACGCTGACCTCCCCAATATTCCATCCAGGATTTTAGCTATTGGCGTCAGCAGAGGCCTTGATACCACGGAAATTTTTGATCCCTCACAGTTGCACTATTCTGCCTCCGATGGCACTCAACTCAATCGTCAGCAGTTTGAAGGATTGATGCTACTACCCAATGGGAGTAAAAGAAATCGTGCTTGCGTTTACTTCAGCGAGATGGTCATCAAACAGATGTTAGCACCAAAGATGGGCATGACACCTTTTGGTATCCGTTTGTTTATCGTCCCTTTCTTCTTCAATGGTCAGAGTCATCAGACCCTCTCAGCGATCAGTCTCGATAGCACTAAAATGATGGATGGCAATTTCTCGCGTAGTGAGCTACCTTGTCCGCCGAGCTGCGGGACAGATTACAAATAGTCCATGCCAGCCATCCCGGTTGTGACCAATGTAATGAATTGTGTGGCATCTAATTAAAGCAAGTCTCCGCAGTTTGCTGTCCATACACTTATCTTGGTCACCGCCGGGTTGATTCAAAACATGGTTTAGCGCGAAGGATTTTTCGGATACTTTGACAACTCGGGATTAATCCCTAATTTGGTTTAGGATAGTTATCAATATGAAAACCCGGATCTCCCTCCCTTGTTTTATCGTGTTACTTTGTTGGTGCTTCACTGCTCTAATTGGACAAAATTGGCGTTTAAATTTTCAACATCTCTCCCAAAGTAACGGCCTCTCGGAAAGTGTCAATGCTTATGTGTATAAAGATTCTCGCGGATTTATCTGGGCCAGTTCATTGGAGGGCCTCAATCGTTTCGACGGTGTAGAAGTCAAGGTTTACAAACGGCATCCACAAAATCCTAACACCCTGGCGGGAAATCTTATTTCCAGTGATTTCTACGAAGATGAAGCTGGTAATCTGTGGTTTACTACGCACGAGGCAATTCAATGCTATCGCCGACAAACGGATGATTTTGCAACCTATCTCTTGACCGACGCCACAGGGGATACCATTCGTGAAGATTATTATGCTTTTCATTTGTCCGATAATCAATTTTGGGTTCGAACGGGTTTGCGCCAACACGGGCGTGTTCACCTATTTTCTATAGACACCCAAAAAAATAGTATCCTTTTTCCTTTGAATGCGCATCGTTGTCAGGTGTACACTAATTCTGAAGACGAAATCACTTACCTGCTATCTACGATGCTCCCTTCCAATGGCACTGGGCTGGAATGGATTCGTCTGCAAGCGAATAAGCCGCCTCGAAGAGATACTTTTTTTCATCAAAGTAAGGCCGGCGCTTGGCCTAAGCTGCGCACCAAAAATGCCTGGATCGAATCGGATACCTCGCTTTGGATCGGTACTGATCAAGGCTTATTAGTTTTTAACCCGCAAAGTGAAGCATTTCAAATTTTTGATGGCAGCCCAACCGAGTTGACGGGTAGAATTTGGGATTTAGCGCCTTACGAATCTCATTTACTTTTTGTATCCACTTACGAAAAAGGGGTTTGGGTATTCGATCGAGAGAAAAGGACATTTGTAGATCAAATTGTGCATCAATCGGGACAGTCGGGCAGTCTGCGCGATGATGTCGTGCGCGAATTGTATATCGATGATCACCACAATTTATGGGTATCCATGTGGTCGTATGGATTGGACTATGCTAATTTGAAAAAGAAGAAATTCAGGACCTTACTTGCTCGGGAACAGGTGGATGACAGACCGATACACATTTACGGTATTTGTGAAACGGCCAATGGTTCCATTCTCTGTGGTGCAGCTCGCGAGCAAGGACTTTTCATGTTCAATCAAGCGGGAGCGCTAAAACAGCAATTTCTACCAAATCGCCAACAAAAAGGAAGCCTCTCCACCAATTCTATTAACCACATTTTTCGCGACCGTGAAGATCAGATTTGGATTGTCACACATTTTCAATTACAACTTTTTAACGAACAGCAAGGGACTTTTACAACCATTGGTACCGAGCCAGCTGAGCTTCATTATATCTTTCAAACTAAAAATGGCCGCCTCCTGCTCGCAAGTCAGGGAATCAAAGAAATTGTCCGTGGCCCAGAAGGTTATCAAATCATTCCTTGTCCGGAGTTTGCCGGGCGTTCCAGTGAATTTCTGGTTATCTATCAAGACCGTGAAAACCGACTTTACTTTTCAGAAAATGGCGAGAGTCTGCTCATCTACCGGGAAGGCAATGATGGTTTTGTTTTCGAAACCACATTAGACGGTGTTGGTCATTGTAATGCTTTCCAAGAATCTGTAGATGGGAAAAACTTATGGGTAGCCTCCTCTTACGGTGTTCTCAAAATGCCCAAAGATCGACCACAAGATTTTCGCATTTTGAACTTATCCGAGGATGGCCTTCCGGCCGAAGCTTATTATAGCATCTTGCCCGATGAGCTAGGCCAGCTTTGGCTTAGCAGTAATCACGGATTAGTCGTTTATCAGCCTCAAAAAAAACAATATCATCGCTATGGACTGGCTGATGGTTTGCAAGGCTTAGAATTTAATGCTAATGCCTATCTGGCGGCCTCGGATGGACAGTTTTGGTTGGGTGGCCTCAACGGTCTCAATGTATTCCAGCCCACCGCCATCGCGCCCTTGCCTTTTTCACCACAAACCTATTTAAAAAACATTCTTATCAACGACGAAAGTCGGCCGCTCCCTGCCACCCCGGGGGAATTGCCCCAACTCGAACTTAGCTACAATGACAATACGGTTTCTTTCGAATTCGTGGCCTTGGAGTATAGCAACGCTGCGCAAAACCGTTATAAGTATCGCCTCAAAAACCTGGACGAAGATTGGGTCGACAATGGCAATCGCGGCTTTGCGCGCTACCCGAATATCCCGGCGGGGAAATACCAATTTCAAATTCTCTCGGCTAATTCCGATGGGCTTTGGTCAACGATGCCTAAGACTTTCGATCTTACCATTCATCCGCCGTTCTGGCAACGATGGTGGTTTTATTTGCTCTGCATCCTGGGGATCTCGAGCTTGATCTACATGCTTTTTCAATACCGCTTGCAGCAAATTCTGAAGCTGGAACGCATGCGGATCAAAATATCCAGCGATTTACACGATGATGTGGGGACCATTCTCTCTGGCCTGGCGATGCAAACGGAAATTCTGGAGCTCAAAGCCCGCCAGGAAGACAAACCCAAGCTGCAGCGCATCGGCGAAATGAGCCGGAATGCCATGTCGCGGATGCGCGATACGGTTTGGGCCATTGATGCACGCAAAGACCGGATAGAGAACTTGCTCGATCGTATGGTAGAGCACGCCGAAGAGGTACTCGCTCCAGCCGACATTCACTATGATATCCAAACTAAAGGCCTTGATCTCCGGCAAAAACTCCCTACTCAATTACGACAGAATTTATACCTCATCTACAAAGAGTCGATCACTAATATTATTCGTCATTCGGATGCCGATCGGGTGACCATCAAACTACTTAATGAGGGCAGTAGTTTTGAAATGTTGATTCAGGACAACGGCTCATTTAGTCAAAAGGACTATAAGACCACGGGGCTCGGTCTATCCAATATTCAGATGCGGGCCCAGCAAATCAACGCCCAAGTGGAGTGCAAAGCCCGCCCAGATGGTTATCGGGTTTGGTTACAGCGCCGCGCCCTCGGTTGACCACATCCAAATGTGGTTGGGGTCGAGCACTAGATGCTCTAGCTTTGTAAGGTAATCGAAGCTATCTCATTCACCCCAAAATTACCTTCCAGTCATGTTACTTTTATTTATCCTCCTGATGTGCGGCCTGAAATTTGTATCGCAACTAGGGTGCTATTACTTCCACCGTAGCATCGCCCAGACGCCCAATCCAAAATCTACTCCAACGAAATCGTTGCCCCAATCAAATGCCTTGGCTCTCGTAAGCTGACCACACGAAAATGTGGTCGCCATCCTCATGCTTTTCGTAGAACTTTGGTTTACCAAATGATCCGTAGCAAAACCTCAAAACGCTCATAAGAACGCATGAAAACAAGTATCCGTATAACCTCAAATCACCTCACGGAAACACAAAAGGAAAGGATGTGGTCAATTTACAAACATTTTTACCACTACCCCAAGTCCCATTTTTTAAGCCGCATTGAAAGTAATACGCACTACGCTTTTTACTTCCGTGGCCAAGATATCGTGGGCTTTACCGGCCTCCGCATTAATACGATTCAGCAAGGCCGAACTTCCAATCTGTTGATGTACTTTGGCCAAACAATTATTCAGCCAGCCTACCGGGGGAATGCCCTGATCTTACGTACTGGCTTCATCCTGATCCGAAAATTTTGGAAAGCCTTTTTTCGCGGCAAGGTATACTTCTGGGCCGATGCCATTACTTACAAAGCTTATTTGGTCTTCGCACGTTGTTTAGCGACTTACTACCCTTCATACCAAAGTAAAACGCCAGAAACCGTAAGTGCACTCATCGATCAATTGGGACAGCAATATTATGGAGAGAATTTTAATCCGGCTAGTGGTACGGTGACCAAATCCGTCCACTACGTCAATGATCGAAGTGTAACCATCCACGAACAAGACTTACAGGACCCAGATATCCGTTTTTACGCGGACACCAATCAACAACACGCTAAGGGCCACGGTTTGATTACTATTGCACCGGCTAATGTGAGGAATGTGCTACACATGCTTAGTCATTTTCTAAGGAAACAATGGCCAAACCGGCGCAAAAAATTATCCGCTCAGCCTTCAAACTCTCGTTATGCAAATTCAGCACATTGAAAGTCAGGCGCTGCACATTCCATTGCGCATTCGATTCTCTCAGGCGAACCAAAACACCGCTAGTTCTGAAGCCATTCTCGTTAAACTGACGAGTCAGGATGGGCACGTCGGATGGGGAGAAGCCTGCCCCAGGACTTACGTCACCGGAGAAACCGTAACTAGCGTACAACGAGACTTAGAGCAGATCAGTGATCAGCTGTGCTGTAGCCACTTCGAAACACTAGAAGATATTAAGCAATTTTTGCACAACCTCAGACCGGCTCAAGTCGGGCTTTCTACCCAATGTGCCCTGGAGTTAGCCTTACTTGATGCCTGGTCGTGTCGCCAAGGACGAAGTTTGCACGATATTTTTGCGGTGCAGCCGAGTGATAGTTCCTATTCCGCCATCTTGCCTTTGCAGCACTTCGACGCTGCGATAGAACGTCTTTCTGCTTTTACTTTTTCCAGCTGCAAGCTAAAAGTAGATCAAGATATCCACAAAAGTCTGGATCGCATTCGTGTCATTCGTGAGCGCTGGGGATCAGATATTTCCATTCGAATTGACGCTAATTGCGGCTGGAACCAGTCGCTCGCTCGTCAGCAAATCCCACACTTTCTGGCTGTCGGAGTACAGAGTTTCGAACAGATTCTACCTCGGGATATGGAAGTAGAACTAGGCCCGCTCACCGCAGAATTCGAAAAGGATGCCTGGCTTATGGTCGATGAATCGCTGACCAGTATGGAAAGTGCTCAATGCCTGATCGAACAGCGACAAGGCAATGCGTTTAATTTAAAACTGTCAAAAAACGGGGGCTTGTTTGCCACGCAACGCATCTATCAGCTTGCACAAGCCCACGGCATACCCTGCCAACTCGGAGCACACTACGGCGAAAGTTCTATTTTGACTAGCGCTGGTTTTTTGTTTCACGATCTGGCGCCCAATCTCACCGCTTTAGAAGGTGGATTTGGCGATTATTTATTGGAGCAGGACCTCTGCACGGTTTCTTTGAAGTTTAGTCGCAAGGGATCAATCACGGCCGAGCAATGGCTAAGATGGCAAAATAACCGCCCCGGCTGGCTGCCTGTGGCATTAGATGATCACTGGATAAAAGAAAAGGATTCATCCCGACTAGCAGGATGAATCCAAGGGGTTGAGTAGTTTTTCTAATTGTCAGACAGATTATTTCAGCATCAAGCGCTCTACTTTTTGCTGACCAGCCGCATCGGACCAACGCAAGATGTAAATCCCCGGACTTAGTCCTCCGACCGATAAATCATGAGTCACGATATCTTCTACAGTAGCTGAATTCAAGATATGAGATTGCAATAAGCGACCATAAGCATCAAACAATTCAACTTGCTGCTCACCGACACTGCCTTGCAACTGTACCGTCACTTGCTCAACGGCGCTCGCCGGATTAGGGAACACGCGCAAGTGGCGGGCTGCGCCAAAAAAGACGACCCGGGTATCACTGTAGCTGTACTGACCATCGACGTCTACTTGCCGCAAGCGATAGTAATTTGGCCCGGAAACAGGATCGCGATCCATAAAAGCATAAGCGTGCGCTTCGATGCTATTGCCCTGGCCTTGTACCCGTCCAATAGACGTAAAACCACGGCCATTGCTACTGCGCTCAATCTCGAAGTAGGCATTATTTTGCTCGCTGGCAGTATACCATTCTAAAGCCACTTCTGCACGCTTCGCGCGCGCCGTGAAGCTTTCTAGTTCTACCGGTAAAGCAGCAGTCTCCGCAATTGAATGCGTCATATCGATACCCAAACTATTGTAAGTATCAACAATACCAGATGGCCAGGTAATTTTCACCTGAGAAACGGAAGTGTTACTGCCAATACCAAAATGAGCGCAAACTTCATCACCTCCTCCCAGATTCGAACCACTACGCATCTCAAAGTGCTGGATCACCCCATCTGGCGTCGTGACTTCGATCTTAGAGCCGATGCCATCTTGATTACAGTTTACCCCTTCAAGGAAAAACCGAATATGGTGGTTTGAATTATTCACATCATTACGCAACAGCGAGATGCTACCGTCATAATTTATTTTCAAAAAATCTAAATCACCATCATTATCATAATCCGCGTGTACCATAGTTCGAGTACGGCCATCATCGTCAAGTCCTAAGGTTGGCGCCATATCCGTGAAGGTATTATCTCCATTATTACGGAAAAGATGGCAAGGTTGATCTTGCTCACCCGCACTCAAACTCAAAGCACCAACGGCGACGACGAGATCTTGCCAGCCATCATTATCGTAATCCAAAAAGCTACATCCCCAAGAGAAATAAGTAGGATCTTGGATTGCAACACCGGAAGAAGCACCAATTTGTGAAAAGACGCCATTCGCATTCAAAAATACATTCATCGGTCCAACATCAGTGTAAGCGATATCCATCCAGCCATCGCGATTGATATCTCCGATCGCGATTCCCATTCCGTTACTACAATCATCTTCCATGACCGTTGCACTCACCTCGGTAAAAGTCCAATCATTCACAGGATCTGTGCCACCGTCGTTGCGGAATACCTGCGTACCAAAGTTATCGAAGGTATTGTTGAATACACAGTCATTGATCAAGATGATATCCAAATCATTATCCCGATCATAATCGGTCCAACCAGCGATAAATCCAGGATCGTCAAGTAGATCAAGATTTAGCAAGGTGGACACATCGGTGAAGGTTTCATCTCCATCATTAAGGAAAAGAAAGTCTTGTGCAGTCCCCCCGGAAGCACCCAAAACCGGAATATGGTGTGCTACGTAAAGGTCGAGGTAACTATCGCCGTTATAGTCTCCAAAAGAAGCAGACATTCCACGCGAATTCCCCGAAATCGACAGGCCGGAACCCGAGGTGATGTCCTGAAAAGAAGTACCGTTGATATTTTTCAGTAACACATCCGGGCCACCATTGGCCAAATAGATGTCTGGGTAGCCATCATTATTGATATCGGCGATAGCCACACCGCAGCCATCCCCACTAGCATCGGCCGCGCCTAATGCAGTTGCAACATCCGTAAAGGTGCCATTCCCGTTGTTTCGGTACAAATTATTAGCGCTTTCGCGATTGGTGACATACACGTCAAGGTGACCATCGAGGTTGTAATCAAACCAAGCGGCTCCACTCCCAATCGGCATATCTGTTAGATCATCGATACCATCGTGTGCCGTCGAAATCCCCGCGGACACAGTAACATCGGTGAAGCCCTGGCCCAGCACGGCGGCCTGACACAAGAGCAGAATACAAGCTGTAAATAGTAAAGGTTTGTGCATAACGTTTTCGTCTTTGTTTTGCAAAATGAAAAAACAAGAATTCCCAGGGTATGTCAGTGATTGTCGAAAAGATAAAGAAAAGCTTCTATGTGCTCACAGCTTAGACAGTGCTCCATGTGAGCACTTCTTTTGCTTAAACTAATTGCTTCTGATTAGTGACCAGAAGCTCAAATTTTTTATTTAAAATCGGATGGGAAATGGGGGATTGGAACAATCGGTCCTCTACCGATACTCGCAAGCCTTTTGTAAATATAAGAAAAAAAAGAAAGTATTGTAAAGTAGAAGACGTTTGAAATTTATAAAAATAATCATTCTACCCCATCAACAATAAGACTGCAATAGCCTTAAATCATACGCTTCGAACTATTCAAGTCGGCCACTCGAATAGTGCATTACATTCGTTCCCAACGAAATCTTTCATCTCAATTTAGAAGATAATCGCTTCTCGTTGGACCAATTCTTATAAGATGACTTCCACTCGAATGGCCCGCAAGCCTTCAACGCCTTGCATACGATCCAACTCAAGATCTTCAATTTCGGGCTTGATGAGTCCTCGATTGACCATATGATCGAGATAGGTTTGATACTCTTGGCGATCTTTATCTTGTAGCCAGACAATCGCGATTTTTCCGGCTTGCGTCAATCGCTCATTAGTGCCCTTGATGTAAGCTTTATCAATCCGCTTTTTGAGGATCTCGTAGCGTACATTGTAAGCGCCATCGACATCAAACTGCTTCTCATCCATATGGAAGCGGATACTCAAAGCATTATTGTAGACAAAGATGAGCTGCGCGGTGCGCAGCGTAACTGGGAATTGTTTTGCTTCTTGCTCAATCAAGCGCGTCAATTCGCACATCATCAGCAGCTGCCACAAGCGGAAATCTTTTAAGTAGAAATCGTTGAAGGTGCCATTTTCCAAAATCGATTGCCCCAAATAGAGATTATACTCTACGCCATCCGTTTCGTATTTCTCAAAGAAGTGAGGCATTATTTCCTGCATACGCTCCTCTTCCTGGCTCAGGAAATAACTAATGGTTTGATTGAGTAAGCTTACGCTTTCCTCGTAAGCCTTTCGGCGGCGGTAGACAATATTCAGCTGAGGATCAAGATAATCGATATAGTCCTGATAAGCTTCCTTTGACATTTCGGTATGTTGATCGTACAAACTGCGGAGCAATGGATGGATTTCACGGGTTAGGAGTTCAACGATCAGCGACTCATCACTAGAGACAAAGGCACCATCCGCCAAGCGACTTCGAAAACTTTCGACTTTTTCAAAATAGACATCTAATAAATCAAATGCCAACACCTCTCGCGTTTGTCGAATCAAGGTTTGTAGCCGCTCTAAATTATCAAGCATATCCGCAGCGATGGATTCGTTACGAAGACGAGAAGAGCCTACGATATCTGCCTGTCCGTAGATAGGATAAACTTGTTTAAACACAATAGGATCCAAATGCCCTTGCTTGCGTTCGACAACCTGCTGCCAGTAGAATTTGCTAGCCACTTCCCGGAATCGCCATTCCACACTAGGGTGGATAGACGTAAACTCTTGCTGCATGGTCAACTGCACGGCTTCATCTGTAGCACGCAAGAAGCGAAGCGTCCCTTGCACATATAGGCCAATCATATCTTTGAGTTGCAACAAGGTCAACTGGTTGAACATAAATGTACGCGGTCCACCCAATTCAAAAACACCAAAGATTTTTCCTTCTTTATCCCGCATCGGTACCAGCATCAGGCTACGCAGCCCTTTCTGATATAAAGCCTCCTCTATCGGCGCACGCTGTTTTTGTCGGGATAAATCACCAACGATAACGGCTTCGCCTTCCTCAACAACCTTTCTGTACAAACTAGTCGGGTCAACCAATGAAGCATCAAAAAGAGAACGATCCATCTGACGTATCAATGTCCAGCCTGCACTATCCACCCAGCTATTTGCTTTAAGCTTAACCGACCCCATTTCTAAATCCGGGAAATTGAGATACGATCGGAACAAACCCTGGATAGCTTGGAGGCCTTCTTGTAAATCTTCTTCTGCACCCTCTTCCTTGACGATCAGCTCGCGCATCACGGATTGGATCTCTGATTGGGTAACATCGGATAAGAAGCCAATCAGGAATCCTTTAAAATGAAAGCGTTCGGGTGGCAAATACTTCTCCCAAAGTGCTTTATCATCGAGATTATTTAGTAATTCTTGAATTTGACGCTTGGTGAGCTTTTTCAGAGGTTTCACCAACTCGATATCGATATAATCGAGTACAATATTAAAGCGAAGATGTTTTTCCAGGCCGGTTTCTCGATTTCGCAAAGCCATACCTTCCGAAAGATGAATATCAATTTCTTCTCCGTAGAATTCATTCAAAATCGCGGTCCCGGCAATAAGAACATCATGCATTTCCGAATGACGTACATCATCCGCTTCAAACTTGACTTCCCACTCATCGGAATCAATTAGTGAAGCAAATTCTTCCGTTTGAAAGGAGAACTCCCTTTTATCAAAAGGAGTCATGATCATTCCTAGTTGATTTTTATAAAAAAATGAAGGAAAGATAGACTGATAGAGAATGGCAAAGTCAGGATGCTCTGCTAATTCGGCCCAATTAATGACCTTCTCATTGGCTAGGCGTTGTTCAAACTTCTCCAGTAGTTCGATATTATCCCAAAGAATATGATCTTGGTTGTCGCCTACCTGTTCTTTCAACGACTGGATATATGATGCAAAGCTAAATGTTGCCCGGTATAAAGATTCCGGCATTTGTTTCATCATCTCTCGATAGAAATTCAGTGGGAAGAACATTACTTCTTCCGGTAAAATAGGCCGATCTGGTATTTTTTGATTCATAATCCAGCTTTTTCTCTTCTGTCTAGCGTTTGCAGACACCTTTTACCTTTTAAAACAAACGGATGAGAATACAGGTTCTAAGCCATTTCAAACTTAGAACGTGTTGGGGATTTGGTAATCGGACATCTTTGTGCGCTCATTGGTTACAAAGATCAAACCCTCCAAAACACTTTAAAGATACTCCAAAACTGGAAAAGATGGGGGATAGGATGAAATAACAATAGCCCAACTTCCTACCGGAAATCGGGCTATAAAATGCAAAATTAACTCAACCGTCTATGCAATCTCGGCACTCAATAATGCCATATCACGCACCAATAAGCGCCGGCGATTGAAGGTCAGAATATTTTTGTTGCGTAAATCATTCAATACTGTAGTAACTGTTTGTCGGGAAGTTGCAGTAAGGTTAGCGATCTCCTGATGGGTCATAAACTGGCGAACCAGCATTTCGTACCCTACACGCTGTCCGCGTTTTTTTACCAAATTTTTCAAAAACTCAATGATCCGACTGCGCGAGCTTTTAAACACCAATGACTCCAGGCGCTGCTCTGTTTCAATCAGTCGTGCACCGAGCAATTGCATCATGAGGAAGCCCATCTTTGGATGGCTGCGCATAATCTGTAGCATATCCGCAATGGTAAGCATATACACTTCTGTATCTTCGGTGGCCAAGGCATAATCGCGGCGTATCTCCTGCCCAATGAGCGAGAATTCTCCGAAAATATCCCCAGGTAAAGCGATTTTCTTGATAATCTCTTTGCCCCAATCGTGGTGACTACCCACTTTCACGCGTCCGGATTTAACCAAAAAGATTTGGTTAGCCTGGTTATCCGGCAGGTAGACATAGCTGTTTTTCTTAAAACGCTTTCGAGGAAATTGCTCCAATTGGTCAGCGGTCAACTGTTTCCAATCGAGGTTAGACAAAGCGTGAATAGAGTCTGCGGAATTAGAATAAGCTGGTGTATACATCGGATAAAATTTTTGTAATGCTATGTGGAAAATACCATTACAAAGATACCCGGCAAGTATCACAGAACTATCACAGGAAATTTACATTTCTGTAGCGCCCTTTTCGTCGGCCATCCAGGCCATCCAGCGGTCGACACCGCGCTTGGGTTTCAGTTCCAGCAAAGCCACCGTTTCGATATGATGCGTATGTGGAAACATATCGACTGGCTGTACTTTAAGGATGTTGTATTTATGAGAAAGGAGTGAGAAATCTCGTGCCTGCGTCGCAGGATTACAGCTAACGTACACAATGCGTGGAGCTTCGAGTAGCAAGAGCGTTTTTACCACCCGAGGATCCATCCCCGCACGCGGTGGATCGGTGATAACCAAATCCGGCTTACCGTGCTCATCGGCGAATTCGGTAGTCAGAATGTTTTTCACATCCCCGGCGTAGAAGACTGTATTTTGAAAGCCATTGAGTGCTGAGTTCATCTTGGCATCTTCGATCGCGGATTCGACTTCTTCGATACCGACAACTTGCCCGCAGCGATCCGCCAGATAAAGTCCGATGCTACCAATACCGGTGTAGAGATCGTACACATTTTCCGTCCCTTTTAATTCAGCAAATTCGGCGACTTTGTCAAAAAGAACAACGGCCTGACGGGTATTGGTTTGAAAAAAGGATTTGGGTCCAATACGAAAACGCACATTGCCGAGCATCTCTTCTACGTATCCCTGCCCTGCGTAAGTGTGGATATCTAAATCGAGGATGAAATCATTCTCTTTAAGATTAACACAGTAATGAAGAGACGTCAAAAAGGGTAAGCGACGAAGGACCTCGTCCAAAAAGGTTTTACGCTTTTCTGCATCATCTTCAAAGAAACTGACGATAAGCATGATCTGCCCAACCCGGGTAATCCTAATCATGATATGCCGCAGTAGACCATTACGTCGCGCCAGATCAAAAAAGGAAAACCCAAGTTCGTTGCCGATATCCCGCAAGGTATTACGAATCGTATTAGACGGATCTTCCTGTAGAAAACAATGCTCTATTTCAACGATTTTGTCGAAAGCACGCGGCCGGTGGAAGCCCAGCACATTCTTATAATTGGATTGGCTGTCAGCGATTTCTTCTTTCGTCAGCCATTTTTTATTAGAAAAGGTATATTCTAATTTATTCCGATAGTAAACGGTATCAGCAGCTGGAACGATCGGAAGCAATGCATCCACTTCGACTTTTCCGATGCGTTTGATGGCGTTGTGAACCACCAACTCTTTATGCTCAAGCTGTGTACTGTAGGCAAGATTTTGCCATTTACACCCTCCACAGACCCCGAAGTGTTGGCAGAAGGGTTCTTGGCGTGAGGGGGAAAGCTGGTGGAAGTGCTTTGGATAGCCCTCGATAAATCCACTCTTGTTCTTCGTAATCATGACATCGACGACATCACCTGGCACTGCATTTTCAATAAAAATGACTTGACCTTCAGCGTCTCTGCCCACACCACGGCCTTTATCCGCAACACCAGTGACCGTGACCGCCGGGACCACAATGCGCTTTTTCTTCTTTCTCATAAATCAGTTTCAATTGGAAGGTAATAATAACCTCCTCCGCAAATTTATCGCGTTAGAACGATATAATCGCGAATCAAAGTTCTTAAAAATGAAATTTTATCTCGAGGTGGGGTTTGGATATCCAATTGGGTTGTAAGATTCTCTACTAATTCATTAACAACATCTTGGTGCGCACGGTTGCGATAGCGACGATAACGGGAAATAATCGTTTTAATCAGTAGCATATCCTGCTCACTCAAACGGCGTACTTCGGGATACGTAGGTTCATAATCGTCCAACGTATTGATCTTTAAAATGTCCGCGAGACTAAACTGCAGATTAAACTTCACTCGAATCACCGCCGTGTTTGCAGTCATATCGCCTAGTCGTTGACTCTTATTGGAAGAAGAAATTAACAAGGCCGCAATAATCCCTACACAAAATATAGTATCCACCAAATGAAAAACCGCACGCAGCAAATAATCACTTAAACTGGGTTCCTTTCCATCCAAGCGCACCACTTTGATCCCAATCGCTTTCTTACCCCACGATTGTCCATCCGCTAAAATCTCCGATAGCAAATGATAAAACACAAACATCGCAATGGGCAATAGTCCCATAAATCGCCCCGAAAGACTGGACTCGGCAATCAATCCCCAGATAGGTTCGAGGATAAGGATAAGGATGTAGAACTTCGTCCCGACAATCAGCACATCAATAAAAAAAGCAAAAAAGCGATCGCGTAGGGCGGCAAGCTCATATTCAATGGTCACATTCTGCGTCGTTCGGATTTCAATACTGCGCATACGCTGATTTGTAGCTATGATAACTTATTATAAAAATGGTGCTCTTCCGTTATTCTTCCAACCTCCGTACCAAGAGAATTGTTCCGTTTTAAATTCCTTAAACCGCGCTGGTTTTCGCTTGTATTTGTACAAAAATTTTAATAAAATGTGACTTTTTCAAGAAGATGCCTCAGGCAATTGCCCCGCACTGGGATCACTGGTTGAAAAAACCGCTGGTCTCGAAACTAATGCTTCATGCGCGAGACCCATTTTATAAAGCAAAATAAAGAAAAGTGGAAAGAATTTGAGAAAATTTTGGAGCAGAGTGATAAAAACAAAGATCCCAGCAAGCTCAACGAACTTTTTATTCAAATCACCGACGACCTTTCTTACTCCCGCACTTTTTACCCCAATCGTTCGGTACGTGTGTACCTTAACAATCTGGCGCAAAAGATCTTCTATAACATCTATAAAAATAAGCGGACCCGACTGGGACGCATTTGGTATTTCTGGACGGACGAACTCCCACAGTTAGTTTACAATGCTCGCTATGAATTCATGCTGTCCTTTGCTGTTTTTTTCCTTAGCTTTTTGATCGGAGTCTTATCTAGTATGATGGATCCTGACTTTCCGCGCATTATTCTGGGCGATAGTTATGTCGATATGACCATCGCAAATATCGAGTCGGGCGATCCTATGGCCGTCTACAAAGAACGGGGCGAGTTTGGAATGTCGCTAGGCATCACCGCTAATAATCTCAATGTCGCCTTCCTCACCTTCGTCACGGGCTTACTATTTGGACTGGGATCGCTTGGGGTAATCATCTTCAATGGGGTTATGGTCGGCGCTTTTCAGTACTTTTTTATTGAAAAAGGTGTGTTTTGGGAATCCTTCTTGACGATTTGGACCCACGGAACGCTTGAGATTTCGGCCATCATCATCGCCGGCGCCGCCGGCTTGACCTTGGGCCGGGGACTCGCCTTCCCCGGTACGCTGACGCGCATCCAATCGTTTCAACTATCGGCCAGGCGCGGCCTAAAGATCATGCTTGGGATCGCGCCCATCATTATCACCGCCGGCTTTATTGAAGGCTATCTGACTCGCTATACGGAAACACCGGATTCTGTCCGCCTGATCTTTATACTCTTGTGTCTGGCTTTTATACTTTACTACTTCGTTTTTCATCCCTTTTATTTGGCTAAGCAAGGTTTTCGCGGGAAAGTCCGTGAAACAGAGCTTGCCCCGGATGCCATTCAAAGTCTAGTCTTTGATCGCATCAAAAGTCCCGGAGAAATCTTCGCTGAAGTCTTCGTCTTTCTGGGAAAATATCTCGGCATCATTGTGCAAAGTGCACTATTGACCGCTACCTTATACTGCTTGTTGACCTTCCTGATTTTCGGTGAAGACATCAACAACACCTTTAATTTCCCCGATTACCAAATCCCGTTTTTTAACGCGCTATGGCATATCGGGCAGTTTTTCGCCTTTAGCACCTATTCCGTTCTCCCCATTATCAATACCTTCCTCTTTGCGATTGCCATTTTTATTCCGGCAGTCGCATTGGCTCGACTATCTAAGCCCGAGCAGTTCGAAGGCAAAAATGTGGGTTTTCACATCATCCATTTCTTCAAATTCTTGCTACCAACGGCTATCCTACAATTGTTGTTATCAACGAGTGACTGGTATACCATTTTATTACTCGCACTATTGATGTCGTTTTGTTTGGCTTGGGCCTACATCAGTTTACGGGAAGATTTGAACGTATTTAATGCTTTGGGGCGAACGATTAGCCTACTGAGTGGCAACTTTGGACAAGCGCTGGGTTTGTTCAGCTTGTTGATTTTGGTATTAAGCTTATTTTATTGCTTTACGGACTCAGTGTTATTGTGGTTCTTTGTGGATATAATTGGATGGAATCTCGCATTGGAGGAAAGTCAAATGGAGCTCTTGATGACCTTGATACGGACCTTCACTTCGGTATTTTTATTGGCTACTTTTATGGGGCTCGCCACTGTAGCGGCGGGTTTGTTGTATCATAGTTTATTAGAGATTGAAGAAGCACCAAGTTTAAAAGAGAAAATTAAATATATCGGTATTGGAAAACGCATCCAGGGCATGGAGGCGGAAAGTTGATTCGTATGCAGTATTGGCTTTACAGTTTGGCATTTTTATTTATCCTATCCAGCTCAACGAGCCTGGAGGGCCAGACCTTGCCACGCGATGAGTACTTCAATTCCGAGATGAATGAGACCGCTTTTGATTCCCTCCGGTGGCAGCAAGTCATTAGTGATATTGATTATACGGAGGTCAACCGTTCAACGCGTGACGAAGATTTTTCTAACGATACCACCTCTACTAATCGCCGACAAGCAACCAACTTCAGTTCACGAAACCGCAATAGTAGTTTTTGGGCGTTTTTTTTCAAAGTGCTCCTGATTGGAGGATTGGTGGCAACATTAGTCATTGTGGTGGCCAATATGATGGGGAATGGTCGATTTGGTGGCCCACGCAGCCGCAAGATCAAACGCGGAGAAGCACTCGACCCGAGCATACTGGATAATATCGAAGAGAGGATTCACGAAACGGATCTCGAACGATGGATTCGCGAAGCCCTTGAACAGGAAAACTTTGCTCTGGCCATACGCCTTTATTATTTAGCGGGGATCAAAGAGCTTTCGCTTCGACGCGCCATCCGATGGAAAAAGGATAAAACTAATCGCGATTATCTGAGCGAATTATACAATACCAGCATCTACGAGAAGTTTCGGGAGGTTACCCGGATTTTTGAGCGGGTTTGGTACGGAAAGGGTGAAATCACTCGAACCGATTATGACGCTCTGGCCCCAAATTTCGAAGAATTCGTACGCGTGGCCGGCACTTTTGTAAAAGGCAATCAAACTATTAAAGCTTAATCAACCCAAGTTGTAGCAATGAGCGATAAACGACCATTAATCATATTCGGAGTAGCGGCAGTTTTGCTGCTGATCTTCTTTATGATATCCTCGGGTCGGGGTAATCGCTTTGATTGGAAAGAAAGCTACAAACCGGAGAGTAAAGATCCTTACGGCACCTTCGTGGTCAAAGAACTTCTCAACGGCTATTTCCCCAATCAGCCGATCAAACTCATCAGCGAAGGACTTAGCACTGATCTCCCCTTGGAAACAGAACCGGCCAATTATGTTTTCATCGGTGAAGGTTTGTACATGGATACTACCGATGTCAATCAACTGCTGGATTTTGTCAGCGCAGGCAATCAAGCGTTTATCTCCAGTAAGTCCATCCCCTACGATTTGATGTTCTACATTTATTACCAGGAATGCAATGATTACATATGGGATGATTACGAGCAAATTTCCGATACGGCGGTGATTTTTAATATGCTGCATCGCAATCTGCAAACCGCCGAAGGCTTTGAGTATAAATTCATGCAGCGCGACCAGGCTAGTAAGTACCGCTGGAATTATATTGATAGTATCTACTTTTGTGAGGAAGACTATAGTTTTGTCGAGTTGGGCGCCATCAACGATCGTTACGTCAATTTTGCGAAAATGAACCACGGTGAGGGGGCATTTTATCTACATACCAATCCACTGGCCTTTACTAATATTCAACTGCTCGATGAACAAGGCGTAGATTATGCCGAGAAGGTCTTTTCTCATCTCACCCCCGGCCCAATTTACTGGGACAAGCACAGTCAGGTGGCCGAGGCAGTGAGTCGACGCCGAAATCAACGGAATAATTACTACGGCTCCGAACGCTCTTTCGAATCCGAAGGACCACTTTCGTATATTCTCAAACAGCCATCTTTGGCCTGGGCGTGGTATCTTTTGCTGGCTCTGGGCCTCTTTTACTTGGTTTTTCGAGCCAAACGCAAGCAACGCATTATTCCCGTTTACGAGCCCAATCGCAATACCTCCCTAGAGTTTATTTCTACCCTGGGCACCATCTATTTTATGCAAAACGATCACAAGAAATTGTGCCTGCAAAAGATGCGGCTATTTCTCTCCTACGTTCGGGAGCGCTATCACTTACCGACTAAAGAGATTAACAATGAATTTGTGGACAAGCTAAGTTCGCGTTCGGAAGTCTCACCGGACATTATTAAGAATATTATTAAATATTTTCAAAATATTAAAAGTAGTACCTTCGTATCGGAAAATACCATGATCGATTTTCACCTGGCGGTACACCAATTTTATCAAACGCGTAAGTAAAATCTTCTGCTATGCAAATTGACGAAATCAATGAAAACGAAGAAATAGAACCGATCCAACCCGATTCGGAGCAAAATACACCTCCCGTCCCTCCGACCACCCCGCCATTGCCAGAAATGCCACAGACCCCGCCACCGCCTACAGTGGACCCGGCCCATAATCGCTGGCAACAAAATCGCCTCAATCTTGATCTGGTGCAGGATGCCGTAATGCGGATTCGAACGGAGCTACACAAAGTCATTATCGGTCAGGGGGAAATGATTGATCTCTTGCTAGTGGGCTTGCTTACCGGCGGCCACGTCATGATCGAAGGGGTACCGGGCATTGCCAAAACGCTGACCGCAAAACTCATGGCCAATACCCTGGCCGTGGACTTTAATCGGATTCAATTTACTCCGGATCTCATGCCGACTGATGTAGTCGGTACCACCGTTTTTAACCTAAAGAGCTCAGAGTTTAGCTTCAATCGCGGCCCAATCTTTTCCAATATCGTTTTGATTGACGAGATCAACCGCGCGCCAGCCAAAACGCAAGCGGCGCTTTTTGAAGTTATGGAAGAGTTTCAGGTTACTATGGACGGAGAAACCTACCCCATGGATTTCCCCTTCTTCGTAATCGCTACACAAAACCCCGTCGAACAGGAAGGAACCTATAAATTGCCGGAGGCACAACTCGACCGCTTTTTATTCAAAATCAATATCCAATATCCTAGCTTGGAAGAGGAAAAAGAAATCTTGCGACGTTTCCGCCAGGATTTCAATATGAAGAATTATACCAAGGAAGTCGAAGCGGTATTCACAGGCCAGCAGTTACGCGAATGTCAGGAATTGGTAGAGAAGGTCTACATCAAGGATGAGTTACTCGATTACATCGCAGGCATCATTCACAATACCCGCAACAACGGTGATCTTTTCCTGGGGGCTTCTCCGCGGGCATCTTTGGCGATTATGAAGAGTGCCAAAGCTATTGCCGCCATGAACGGCCGGGATTTTGTTACGCCCGACGATATTCAGTACGTCGCGTACCCAGTACTCAACCACCGGATCATTCTGACACCCGAGCGGGAGATGGAAGGCTACGATGCCAAGGATGTCATCGAAGATATTATCAAGAAAATCGAGGTGCCACGCTAGTGCACCTAAAATCATACGACATTGTTTGAGTTAGAAGTATTATCCATCATCCTACGTATTGGTTTGTTGGCCATTCTCGTTACCGGGATGGTGCTTCTCAAGAGTTTATTTGTTACCCGGCGCTTCTTTATGTTGCTGGGACTGGCTATCGTGCTCTTCTTGCTCAGCTTTCCTTTTTCGATTTTGTATCCCGTGGCACTTACGGCTTTGGTCTTGATCATGGCGTTGATCGGTATAGATCTCTTGCTGCTATACCGTGGTGGTATGAAAATCGAATGCCAGCGTATTCTGCCCAAAGTGTTTTCGTTAGGTGATAATAATCCGGTAACGATCAAGATCGAAAATCGGTCTGGCCAGCAACTAAACCTAACCGTTATTGATGAATTACCGTTTCAGTTTCAAAAACGGGATTTCGAACAGCGGCTTAATTTACCCGCCGGCTCTACACAAGGCTTGAAATACCAAGTTCGCCCACTCGAACGAGGGAACTATAGCTTTGGGTCGATTAATGTATTTATGGAAACCCCGCTGGGCATTATCCAGCGCCGCTATCGCCACAAGGAAAAAATGGACATTGCCGTTTATCCTTCCATTATTCAAATGAAGAACTTTGAGCTGCGCGCTTTCGATCGGGTGTCTGATTACAAAGGCATCAAAAAAATCCGGCGTCTGGGCCATAGCTACGAATTCGAGCAGATTAAAAACTATGTACGCGGCGATGATTATCGAAGTATCAACTGGAAGGCCAGTTCGCGGCGGGCACAGTTGATGGTCAACCAATACGAAGACGAGCGTGCCCAACAGGTGTATTCCATTATCGATAAAAGCCGGGCAATGAAGATGCCTTTCAACGGCTTAAGCTTGATGGATTATGCGATCAATACTACTTTGGTGATTTCGAACATCGCATTACAAAAACACGATCGAGCCGGCTTGCTCACCTTCTCCGATAAAATTGGGACCACGATCAAGGCCGACCGTAAGCCTAATCAGCTCAATAAATTGCTTTTATCACTTTACCGGGAGCAGGAACGCCAGCTCGAAGCGAATTATGAGCTGCTCTACCACGCCGCCCGTAAACTGATCAAGGGGCGTAGCTTGCTTTTGCTTTACACCAATTTTGAAAGTAGCTACGCGATGGAGCGCGTTTTGCCAATCCTCCGACGCATCAATAACCTGCACTTACTTGTCGTGATCTTTTTCGAGAATACCGAAATCAAAGCTTTTGCGCGCAAAGAAGTACTCACGACTGAAGACATCTATCATCAAACTGTAGCGCAGCAACACATCGCTGAAAAGGTACAAATCGTACAAAAACTACGGCAATATGGCATCCAAGCCATCCTCACCAAACCGGAGGATCTCTCAGTCAATACCGTTAATAAGTATTTGGAATTAAAATCACGAGGGTTGATTTAACCAAAGTTATCCACATTTTTCTGTGGATAAGTGCAAAAAGGTGTGGATAACTGATTTTCAGCCTGTGTTTAAGCTTCTTCTTCGACTGTTTTCTTCTCAAAAACCTTAAACACATAATTGTGCGCGTTCTTCTCATCCGCCTCGTGGGCTTTCTCTGATTGTAAGTCCCATTCGGACCAGTCCATCTCAGGGAAAAATATATCGCCTTCCGGCTCAATATCCACCTCGGTATAGTAGAGACGATCCCAATAGGGTAAACTCATGGCGTAGATTTGAGCCCCACCAATGATAAAAACTTCCTCTTCGCCATTATCCGCGGCAAGTTGTAGCGCCTCGTCGACGGAGTGGGTAATCAGGCAGTTCGATGCAAGATAATACGGATTACGGGTGATAATCACATTCGTACGCTTGGGTAGGGCACGACCGATAGAATCATAACACTTGCGGCCCATTACTACATGGTGTCCCATCGTAACGCGTTTGAAATATCTCAGGTCGGCGGGTAGGCGCCAGGGAATGTCATTGTTTGCCCCAATCACACCATTTTTAGCCACCGCAACAATAGCAGAAATAATCATCGAACTGTCATTTTGTGATCGCGCGAAGATAAGGAAAAGGTAGAAGAGATGAGGGGCGAATGTCTACTGTTCTTTCACGCTTTTTGTAGTAGAGCTAGGCATCGCTTCCAGCAAGCGCTCCGAGCTATCAAACTTGGCGAGATGCCGTCGTGTTCTATCCGCAAAGCGTTGCATGGTTTGCTGTTGTCGATCGGTCATACCAAGTGGGTTGTCCTGCTTTTCGTAGGCAGAAATGGGTACAACGTGATAGGTCGGTCGGCCTTTCTTATTCTTGTGAATGTAGCGCCAAACTGGCCAGTATTGGTGTTCTCCCAGACTGGCTCGCTGGGTATGCAAATCCTTGAGTAATTCGATTTCGAAGACGAGTCCACCGTCAGTATTCGGTTTCGTTTGGTTGGAAATGAAGTTACCAAGGGAATAAGCAACGACAACTTTTTTGTGGCTACTATCCGCTTGCAAAAGGTGATGTTCTTTAATCGGTTGTACCACATGGGGATGACTCCCGACAATCAAGTCAGCACCCCAGGCAAAAAGGGAATCCGCAAGACGATTTTGGGTTTTACTCTCGTTGAGTTGATATTCCAAACCCCAATGCATTAACACAATGATCAAGTCCGGCTGTAGCATCTGTGCCATTTGCATATCAGCTCGCATTTGCATGGTATCAATTTCGTTGACTACTGTCGGCGGCTTGGTCGACAAACCATTTGTCCCATAGGTATAATTTAGGAAAGCGAGCTTAAACTCATTTTTATACACAATCAAGGGATAAAACAGCTCTCTTTCTTCGGCATTGCGAAAGGTACCTGTTTGATAAAATCCATAATCCTTAACGGTCTCAACGGTTTTAATCACCCCTTTTTTGCCGGCATCGTTTGAGTGATTATTAGCAGTAACGAGCATGTCGAAACCCGACAGGCGCAACGCCCGCGCCAGATCATCCGGGCTACGAAACTGAGGATAACCTTGGTAGGGTGGCTCACCGGGCAAAGTCACTTCCAAATTAGCGATGGCCAAATCCGCCGCTTCGATCTGCGGCCTCAGATATTGAAAACAAGGCAAATAATCGTAGGATTCATTCCTCACCACTTCCGCAGAGCGGATTTGTGGGCCATGCCCCATGACATCTCCAACGAAAAGCAATTGCAAACGAGCGGTACTGTCTGTCGTTTGTGCTACCGATATCTGTGATAAGAAAAGGAAGCTACCGATCAGCAAAATGCGCAAGTAGATTAGCATGGACGACGAGGGTTTGTGCGTTAAGGATTATCCACCAAATTAGCTTGGGTCATGCGATCCTCCAGCCATTGGCGAGAATCATCGACCTGTCCTTTGAGATATTTTTCAATCATCAGACTAGCAATAGGCGCTGCGTAGGTGGCTCCCCATATTCCGTGCTCTACGTATACGGCAATGGCGATTTTAGGATTATCTTTTGGTGCAAAGGCGAAAAACACCGAGTGGTCTTTTCCGTGTGGATTCTGCGAAGTTCCCGTTTTTCCGCATACGACCAAGTCCTTGATTCGAGCAATTTTAGCCGTTCCACTGATCAACACCTTTTCCATGCCTTCGATTACGGGCTCAAAATGCTGCGCATCGACGCCTACGTATTTACGTGTCCGATATTCTTCGTCCAAAGCAATTTCCGCATTGCGGAAGCCTTTTGCCAAGTGGGGCGTGATATACCAACCGCGGTTCGCCATAATGGCGGCCAGATTTGCCATTTGCAGGGTCGTCATCTGGATTTCTCCCTGACCAATGCCAATTGACATAATTGTCGGGGAACGCCAACTGCCTTTG
>JANQQI010000133.1 GCA_028285085.1 Saprospiraceae bacterium
ATATTAGATATTAGATATTAGATATTAGATATTAGATATTAGATATTAGATATTAGATATTTAAGGTTTTATTTTCATTAATTCTTTTAAAACACATTACATATCTTTCTCTAATAAAATATTCTATTAACCACTTTAATCTAAAGTCTAACATCTAATATCTTGTAGTCTAAAAATTTATTTCACCACCATTTTTTGGCGAGCCAGTGTTTCGCCGTTATTTTCAATGGCATAAAAATAAACCCCACTGCTTAATTCGCCGGCATTAATTTTGATTTGACCATCGCCTGCTTCGAGTGGCAATTGAGATAAAGCTTTTCCGTTTAAATCATAAACGACCAAGCTAGCGGAGGTCATTTCAGAAGGAATGGTATATGCAATAATCGTAGTGCCATCAAATGGATTGGGGCGATTTTGTCGGAGGCTTACACCGGCAACTGCACTAATATTAACCGCTTCTGAACTTGTAGTAGCCTGTGCGTTCAGCAAACGTTCCAGACGTACGAGGCGATCCTCCAAAGCTTCGTTAATCTTTTGTTGTTCAGCGTAGCGATCTTCCAAGTCATAAATCATTAATTGCTGATCTTCGATTATAATTTGCTGCTCCTTCACCGCTTCGGTTAATAAAGGCATAATCGCATTATAGCGCATGACGTCAAAGCCCGTCTGCTGCCCCAGTTGATCGACGAATGGGCGGACGGCATTAGGCATAACTGCCTTTACTTCCTCGGTTAAGAAACCATACTGTTGGCCATTGCCCAAATTCAGGTCAGGATATTCGTCAGTACGGAATTCATAAGTCACCCCATTGAGTTGTTTTACCATATTGATCGCATCACCGATAGGACGGATATCGCGTTTCAGCTTGGGATCAGAAGGCTCCCACATCCCGCCAGAAGCAGTACCAGAGCCGAAAATAGTGTAAACATTATTACTCATCGAGCCACTGGTAGCATCTTTGTAAAAGGCCAAAATTTTGCCACATCCAAGGTTTGATCCGCCACCGCCACCGCTGGCATTTTGCTCGGAGATGATGAAAGAAGCGTTACTTTCAAAACTTAAGGATGGCAGAAAAATATCGGTGTTAAAAATGCGAAATTTCAACATTCCCATATTAATCGCCTCGGACGGATTAGCTTGTGCACGGAAGCCATACAAATCACAGCCATCAGCAGTTGGGCCGGCTACCCCACCCGATTCACCGATTGCGGCAAACTTGCTGTTAAAATCAAATGAAGTACCGAAAGGATAGACGACAAAATTGTCTGCACTATTTAAATCGGTTTGCGCTTGGAGAGTTGTTCCCGCGAAAAATGTTGCCAAAAATAAAAAGGCAAAAAGTTGTAATTGACGTTTCATCTGTAATTAAGTTTAGCTAAAAAATAGAAAATATAGTAGCCTTGAAATTCATCGCAGATTTAATCAGGCAAAGTATCTGCGTTATTAAATTTCAAAGACTATTTTTTGGTATTACGTCATTCTCTCAAGTAGTGTCTAGACACATCACAAGAGTAGAATTAGTAATAACTAATACTATTTTTTGAGCAGAGGTGCGGTAGTTAACTTAGATATAAATTACTTAAATAAATCTATATCTTTTTTTAATGGTGAAATTACTTAACCCAAGAATGGTATATGAAATGTGCCGAAAAGATAGGATGGTTTTAGTTTGTGTGTTTTCAGTTAATATGCTTTAACTATTGTTAGGGTCAGTTAGATTGAAGTGTAAATAGATCCTATAATTTCAGAGTTTTGTTAAAAATATAATATTCAAACAGTGTAATCAAATAATGGTTTACAGTTTTTTAAAAAAATAATAAAAAATTTGACCGACAAACAAGTCGGCCAAATTAAAAACTGTTATTTATTTAACTACCATCTTTTGACGTGCGATATTTTCACCATTATTAATAATAGCGTAAACATAGATGCCACTGCTCAGTCCAGAAGCATCAAATTCCACGTAGCCATTGGCATTTTCCAAAGCATAGCTTGCCAATACATTGCCGTTCAAATCGTATACAACTAAATCAGCATTGACCATATCTGCAGGAACGCTGTAATTAATTGTGGTGATGCCACGGAATGGATTAGGTGTATTTTGTGCCAAGGTAACGTTAGAAGCAGTTGTGTTAGCCGCAGGTGTATCGTTAGAAATACCCAAATCCGACTGTCCGATGACGAGCTTCTCTAGACGTGCCAGGCGCAATTCCAGGCTCTCAATAGTCGCTTCCTGATCGCTGATAATATCTTGCTGCTCTTTCATTGCTTCGGCAAGTACAGGAACGATCATCGCATACTGCATCACATCAAATTCTGCTTTCTTACCGTCCAAACCACGACCGGAGCGGACTGCACCAGGAAGCACTTCTTTAACATCCTGTGTCAGGAAACCGTAGTTCTGTCCTTGATCAAGGTTCAAATTTGGATAGTCTTCTACACGGTACTGATAAGATACACCATTAAGTTGCATGACTTTATCCAATGCCCCCTCGATGGGTTGAACATCACGCTTCAGGCGCTCATCCGAAGGCTGCCAGATACCACCATTCGCCAAAGCAGAACCAAAGATTTGGTAAACTAGGTTAGTGAATGGATCGTCGTAGTAGGAAGCGAGTACCTTACCACAACCAAAGTTAGTTCCGGTACCATTACCAAAAGCATTTTGCTGCTGGATGTAGAAAGGAAAATCTTCATTTTCGAAAGATAAGACCGGACTCAGTGGAAAAGCATCGATCGGCGTATTACCAATCCCGAGGCTCACCGCGCGGCTAGGCTCCAATTGCGCCCGAAAACCGTAAAGATCACAACCATTAGCGGTAGGGCCAGGTACGCCACCAGATTCACCAACACCAGTGAATTTTCCAAAAGGGCTAAAGGCGGTGCCAAAGGGATGGATAACCCGGCTGTCCAAAGCAGAGGTCGAAATCTGAGCAGAGGCCGTTACGGCAAAAACACATAATACTAATGTACTTAATAATAGATAGAGTGATTGACGTTTCATAATAGATCCTTTTTTAAAAATGGAAATACAGGTTAGAAGTCAAACTTAGCAGACCTTGTAATTTCCGTTAGTTTGAGATAAAAATTAACTCAGGTAGATACAACACGTCGTCTTCTGTTCATCAGAAGGATTTCGGAGGAAGCTGTTCGCGAGTTGTTAGGTTTTACAACTCTGTTTCAATCTTTCGAGTAGGAAAATGTCGATTAAACTAATCAGTACTTGAGTTGCCATTGGCATCTTGTGACTTCAGTAGCAAGGCCTCCAGGCGGAGCAAGCGATCTTCCAATTCCTGGATCGTTGCATCGTTATCCTGAATGACTTCCTGCTGCTCCTTCATCGCCTCCGTGAGCACCGGAATCACCATGGCGTACTGCATCACATCGAAGTCTGCTTCTTTGCCATCCAAACCACGGCCAGAACGTACTGCTCCCGGCAAGGTAGCTTTTACCTCTTGGGTCAGGAAACCGTAGTTCAACCCCTGATCTAGGTTCAGCTCCGCAAATTCGTCGGTGCGGTACTGATAGGATACACCGTTCATCTGCATAACCTTGTCCAGCGCCCCTTCGATCGGTTCCACATCGCGCTTCAGACGCTCATCAGATACTTGCCAGATGCCACCATTGGCCAAGGCCGATCCAAAAATCTGATATACGAAATTCGAATTGGGATCATCGTAATAGGTCGCTAGCACCTTACCACAACCGAAGTTGTCGCCGGTTCCGTTACCGAATGCGTTTTGTTGTTGAATGAAGAAAGGAAAATCTGCACTCTCAAAAGACAAAATCGGACTCAATGGCAAATCATCGATCGGTGTGTTTCCCATGCCTAGGCTGACGGCGAGGGAAGGTTCAAGTTGAGCTCGAAAGCCGTAGAGATCACATCCGTTGGCTGTGGGGCCCGGTACGCCGCCGGATTCACCGACACCAGTAAATTTCCCAAAGGGGCTAAAAGCGGTACCAAAAGGATGAATCACACTGCTATTCAGAGCAGAAGTAGAGATTTGTGCGGAGGTCGTTGTGGCAAAAAAACAAATAGCCAATAACGACAGTACAAGAGTACTGAATTGATGTTTCATAATAATCCTTTTTTATAAAATGAACTGAGATAAAACTTTTAAAAAAGTATTTAAATCACCCTAGCCAGACCATAGTCGTTGCTATCGGAACTACCTAAGGTCGTCATCTGTGTTGTAAAAGTGTTTGGGATTTGAAACGTTTGTCACCGGCCCCATTGATTCAAGATCAGAAGGGCCTAGCGCCTTTTCAACTTATTCTCTTGTGAAGGTACGAGCCGCATTTACCGTTGGAGAAGACCAATTTTAAAATTCGAAGTAAACACAGCATATAGTTTTAAAAAACTACTATTGTGGATATTATACATTTGCCAAACAGCACCTTTACCAAAATGTTTAATAAGTCGAATCATTTTTTTATTATTAAAAGTAAGGAGCCATACTTAAAGGTTCAGGCTCCTCACCTATTTCATTGATTATCAATAGCATTACAAGAATTACTGTACAACGAGTTGCTGACGAGCAAGCGTTTTACCATCCAAAACAATGGCGTAAACGTACGTCCCGCTAGTCCAACGGCTGGTATTCAAATCGATGCTACCTTCACCGGCAGCGACAGCCTGGCGGTTGATCATTTGACCGTTGATATCGAAAACAACCAGCTCCGCACGATCCATGCTCAATGGTAAACTGTAATCGATAGTGGTCAAATCTTTAGTTGGATTTGGGCGATTTTGTGCCAATACGATATCGCTGCTGTTGATATCTGAAGCCGAAGAAGAAGCGCCATTTTTCAAGACCAAAGCTTCCAGACGAGCTAAACGTGCTTCCAATTCTTTGTTGTCAGCTTCCAGATCAGCAATGATGTCCTGCTGCATTTTTATAGCCTCAGCCAGTACTGGCGTGATCGCATTATATTCCATTACTTGGTAAGTATCGGGATCACCCAATGCATTTTCACCTTGGCGTACCGCCGTAGGCATTACTTCTTGTACTTCCTGAGTAATAAAACCATAACGGCGGCCTTCCGGGAGATTCAAATCAGGACGCTCATTACGACGATACTCATAAGTGTAACCATTGAGTTGGCTGACGATATCTAAAGCATTGGCAATAGGCTGAATATCACGCTTTAGGGTGCGATCAGACGGGCTAAAACTACCACCAATAGCTGTAGCGGATCCGAAAATGGTCATTACATTATTGGTACCTGCACTTTGTTTGAATACGGCTAATAAGGTTCCGCAACCAAAATCATCACCAACGGGACTACCGGGAGCACCTTTCTCAACAATACCCAAGGGGCGATTTTCAGCTACCAAAATAATGGGCAGATTTACTGGTCCAACACCGGGTACCGTGTAGCTCTGAATCCCCATGCTGATCGCGAGTTCCAGATCAAATTGTGCACGAAAACCGTATAGATCGCAACCATCAACCGTTGCACCAGGTGTACCACCAGATTCACCAATGCCAGTGAATTTTGCCATAGGATTAAAAGCAGTACCAAAAGGGTGAATCAAGCGACTATCCAAAGCCGAAGTGGAAATTTGGGCGTAGCCCATAGTACAAATAGCGACCAAAAAAGCTGTAGCCATCAAGCGAGACAATAAATTTTTCATTGTAATCGATTTTTTAGAATAAACAAAATAGGTTACTGTTCCAAGTAGCGACGGACGCTCTTAGACACGTTAATGAAAAAACAATCTCGTCTCCGGAGCCGAGAAGGTTATTTTGTAAATTTGATTGGGATAAGCAGATAGCGGAAGCCGTGAAGAAAAAATGTAGGCTTCATCTGAAGGCGAATATGAAATTAAAACCCTGAGAAAAAGAAAAGGTTCTGGTGAGAATTATTTTTTTTGAAAAAATATTTTTTTAATAAAAAAGCATATTTTTTAGCAGTTATTTTCTTATTAATCAACAATGCACTTTAATAAAAACAAAACATTATCCATCGATAGCTCATCGATGGATAATGCAATTAATAAAAAATTACTCTACAATTATTTTTTCAAAATAGTGGTGATCACCTTGCTGTACCGAAAGCAAGTATAAGCCTTTGGGCAACTGACGCAAATTCATATGATGCGTGTATTGGCCATCGGCAGGCTGAACATTGGCTTGTTGTAATTTTCGACCCTGTGGATCAAATAACATCCAAACTAAAGGAGAATCATCTCCTGCAAATTGCCAAACAAACTGACCGTTATTCGGATTAGGAAAAACTTGCAATTCACCAACCATCGATTCAGATTGGGCATCTCTGACTTTTGAGCCACCACCGGGGGCCAGACCAAAAGGTGAATTCACACAAATAGTAAAACTGGTACCGACACCTTCGGTTACAGTGAATACCCGAATGATGTACTCATTTCCTACGGTTAAATTAGACAAGGGACCAATAGCCCCATTGCACGACAAAATAGTGCCACTACAGGATTCATAAACGATATAAAATAAATTCTCTGTAGCATTAGAGAGTATAACTTCATGCGTCGTACTTACCGCCGTAAATTTAAACCACACATCGTCATCAATATTAATATTGCCCGCGCAACTAGATGAACTAAAACCAGAAGAAGGAGTAGCAAAATAAGTCTCCGAATCATAAGTCAATGCACAACTACTGTTGGAATTGGCCTGAATATTCAAGGCGCCTTTACAATTATCGTTTTCAGCAATAATTTCTAATGCCCCCGGTATGGTTCGATTAGGATTCATCATAGGGTAATTATACATTGGATCGCTAACATTTTCTAAAATTCCAGCTACATCTTCCCATGCTGGATTAAAATCTAAAAATTGATTCGAACTCATTGTCAAATTGGGAAAATTCCATTTTTTCTCAATATTATTTTGCCAATCATGTTGTGTAATGGAATAATAGTAATCATCAATACCTAAAGCGTAGCTACTACAATTCGCACCACTACTTATATTTGAAGTCAATGTCTGTAGATCGTTTCCATTATTATTCCAATAGCCCCAATAGGCATATTTTGTGGTAGTTGGTATACCCGGGAAGTAGTCATAAGATCCACCCTCTACTCTATCTGTATAAAAAGCATTTCCTCTCAAAACAATTCCATTACAATATTCTCCGGCACCTTGTGTACAAGGACCATCCGAAGAATAGAAAATATTATTAAAAATATCCGATGAAGTTGCACCTAATCCTGGATTATTTACTTGCATAGCCATATTTAAAGGCACTCCTTTAGTATGAACCGTATTGTAATAAAAATGGACCTTCCTCGTAATTCTCCATTCAGATTCACCGTAAAACATCTCATTACCATCTTTCACATTACCAAACTTAAACGGATTTACATATTCACAGCAATCATCTTGAGTATTACAAAGATTAGCGATACCAAATTTTCGGAATGCACGGGTGTTATAAATAACATTCTCATGTATATAGACAGGCCCTTCAGGTACAGTAACAAATGAAAAAGCATTAAAAGCATTCTTAACAAAATTACCGTAACACTCCACATTACTATTACTATAAGTACTTTCAATTTCAAAACCACTGCCTGCTACCTCCTCAATGGTGTTGTGCCGGGCAATAATGTTATTGGTGAGTATAGATATCCCCTTCGTCCCACCACTAATCTTATTATTTTGGATAACGCAATTCAACGTTGTACTTTCATCAATTTCAACACTAATCCCAGTAGATTCAATAATTTGATTTTTACTGTTGCTTACAGGAAATTGAGGCTCTTCATCACAGCTATTGAGTAAACAAGGCTCAACATCTGGATTCTGAGGAATATTATAATGATGCATAATGTCATTATCATCTACTAAAATATTATCAGTATTACTACCTCTAAGTAATACGCCAGCTTTAGTATCTCTTATTTTTAAGTTTTTAATTACAATATTATCAAGATTACTCACCGCTAAAACACCTGTCTCAGAGTGTTTCAAAGTAATCAACTTGTTCGGGCCACCATCAATCGTCACCTTAGAAGACGCTCCTATGGCAATAATCGGCCCGGTCTTGGTAAAGAATAATGGCTCGGGATTCGCAATAAAATCATCATCCGGATCAACGGCCAAGTAAATTCTTATTTTGCTGGGATCATTTGGATGATCTTGTATTGTATATCCAACACCTTTGTGTCCTTCCGCCATACGCGTACTAAAAAACAAACCTTCATGATCATTTGTAAAATCACCACCATCCAAATTAGCCTGGAGAAAATTCTCGTATATATAGCCATAAAGTTGTGTATCGTCAGCTCTAAATAACCAATTACGTTTTTTGAACTCAGATAGAGGAGCCGGAGGATCAGTATTAATCGTTAAATCTCTCCAATAAACTAATTCATCAATGGTATGCCCCGTTCCGCAATTATCTACAGGGACGGGATAGTTACCATCAAATACCCATGGATATGGGTTGGGAAAGGCAGGATCAGGAGAAATATCAACGGTACCGTAAATTGTGATCGCCTCATTGGTAGTAGCAGGCTTAATTGTCAATTGGCCAATGTGAGTGTCAAAAACCGAAAGCTGTTCATAATACTCTCCTCCTCTCAAAAGTACATCAACCGTGGTGTTCAAATCATAAGTGTTATTTGCATAATTTAATTCAATTAAATCCAGTACAAACTGAATATGCTCAAAAGGTTGACTGGGATTATTAACCACCCCGGTGGCATCATCTCCAATAATAGGTGATACATAAAATGAATAATCGGCTTGGGCAAAAGCATTGCACCAAATGAAAAAGCAGCAGACTAAGCTGCACAACAAAGATTTCATAAGGAAAAAATTTATGAAGTGAATAATAGCTTTAGTGGTCATTACGGTGGAATGACATTTTCAAGTAGATAGAAATATTCTGTAAAACAGAAACAATCAGGCTTAGCAAAATACAGCCAAGTAGATCAAATCATCGTAAATTAGAAAGAGAACTATTGATAGATAATCAAAGTGGAAATAAGCTTTAATTTTAGTAGCGGGAAGATACGTTAAAATGATTTAATACGCAAGGGCATTGAAAATCAAAAAAGCCCGCTTCGCGAGCCCATGATAAATCACATGGCTCACAAAACGAGCTTCAGTACTCATAATTATTTTAAAGTGTTTTATCCAATTTTTATTTTACCACCATTTTTTGGCGTGCCAGATTTTTACCATCTACAACAATCGCATAGATGTAAGTCCCGCTGGTAAAATTAGTAACGTTAACGTCAACGCTACCGCTACCCGCTGCTACCGGAATAGTCTGTAGTGCCACACCATTAATATCATAAATCACCAATTGTGCGTTATTAGCATCTTCGGCGATGGTATAATTAATAGTGGTCAATCCGTCGGTAGGATTAGGACGGTTCTGAGACAAAGTTGCAACACTGCTGGCAGCCGCTGGAGATGTTGCGCCAATGCTTGGTGTTTGTGGTTGAGCGAGCAATGCTTCTAATTTTGCCAGACGATCTTCCAGGGCCAAGTTGATCTCAACTTGCTCATCGTAGCGATCTTGCAGTTCGGTGATCACTTGCTGCTGCTCTTTGAAAGCCTCCGTCAAAACAGGAAGAATCGCATCGTACTGCATCACGTCGTAGTCAGCTTCGCCACCTTCCATGTTAGCAGCAGTCTTAACCGCCTCAGGAATTACCTTTTTCACGTCTTGTGTAATGAAACCAACCGTACGGCGAGTAGGCAAACCTAATTCAGGGCGCTCATCGTGACGGTAGAAATAGCTTACACCATTCAATTGCATGATCTTATCCGTAGCATTAGCAATGGGTTGGATATCACGCTTCAGTTGGCGATCCGAAGGAATCCAAACACCACCGGTAGCAAAACCATCACCAAAGATGCGGAATACTGTACCGTTAGATTGGTCTTTGAAATAAGCCAGAAGCTTACCACAACCAAATAAACTACCAGTTCCTGTACCCGTTGCATTCGTCTCAAGAATCAAATAAGGAAACTCACTTTCAAAGCTGGTCACTGGTAAAATTCGACCACCAAAATCTTCCATACCGACGTTAATGGATTGGTTCAAAGTAATCTGTGAACGGAATCCATAAAGATCACATCCCGTAATCGTTGGACCAGGTACACCACCCGATTCACCAATACCGGTAAATTTAGCGAGCGGATTAAAAGCACCGGGGCCAGGATAAATTAGTCGACTATTCGAAATCGTTACCTGGGCTTGCAAGCCAGTAAAAAAACACAAAGTCAATAATCCGAGTAAAAAATGTTTCAATTGATGTTTCATCTTTTTTATTTTATGAGGTTATAGAAATAAAATAAGGTGCCGATCGATGGATCGGATCGTGTTTTAGTCCTTATTCAAGCAGGTAGATAATATGGATGGGAATAAAGTGTAAGCTATAACTCTTATGAATTATAGATATTTTGGTTTTTTAGAGAATTTTAAAAGATGATTAATGCTAGTTTTTTATACTATCGGATTTTTCCAACACATTCATGTTAGACCATTGTTTAAAGTGCTAGCTTGATTGGGTAAGTCGTATACATTAAAAACAGGAGAAAGCGGAAAATCATTCCGGGGAGGTTGTATTACATTCTGCTCTAATGTATCAAAATTATTCGGAGGAGTTGTTTTTTAAAATCAAAAAACTAATGTTGTGTTTTGATCTTATATCACAATAATAAACTAAATAAATCAAAAAAACTATTGACCTCACCGCATTTATTTTTTTTATTTTTTATTCAACAATAAAAAAGGGGGTAGCAAGACTTACATCTTCTACCCCCTTTTTATTGACTCTTCACTCCCCTACTCGATCAATGCATCATAAATTTGTACGCGATTCCAGACATGTTTCGAGGCTTCGATAAAATCCAGATGAATTTGAGCTTCCTGATACAGATCATGCCCCGCTTTGTCATCAAAATGCACAATTAAGGCCATGTCATAAGAGTTATCAACCACTTCACGAGGGGTCATCGCGGGAGGACCTACCCAGAGATTACGGACCGATTCGATCTTTCCTAAGCTACGCACGCCGTCCATAAAGGTGGCCTTGTCCGCTTCGCTGACTCCTTCATTGAAATAAAATAATACGGTATGAATAAAGCCGGGGTCGGCAGTAGAGGGATCGGCTTGCAGCGCTGCCAACATTTTTTTAGTATCCGCTAATTCTGTTTCTGCTTTTTTTAGTTGCTCTTCCAACTCAGCTGATCCACAGGCCGAAAAAAAGCCCATAATCAACAGCAGGAATAGCATAGAATGGTTTTTCATTGTTTTGATTTTTGTATGATAATCTTTAATTGTCAGATCTCTTGCTCGCCATTCAATTCTTTGAGAATCTCCATGAGATGCTGGCTCTCCAAAGGTTTATTGATCATTCGATGGACAATGTCCATATTTTCGGCCTTTTCCCGATCGAGCGCAAAGAGTGAAGTCGACAGCATAATGATGCTAGGTGATTTTTTGATATTGAGCTGCTCGTATTTTTCCAGGAAATCCCAACCGTTCATTCCCGGCATATTAATGTCCAAAAAAATAGCATCCGGTACCAAAGGAGCATCCTTTTGACTAAGCGACTCAAAAAAGGTAAGGGCATCGTAGGCCGATGTAAAGAATTCGAAGGTCTCACAAAGGCCGGATTCCTTCACCACAAATCGATGATAAATATTGGTCGCCTTATCGTCGTCAATAAATACTAAAAACTTAAACTTTTTCACTTCAACGATTTTGATATCGAAAAACTAAACTGGCTCCCTAGTCCTACTTCACTCGTCACCCAAATTCGCCCACTGTGCTTTTCGACAATTTTTTGGCATAGCGAAAGCCCAATGCCAGTGCCTTGAAATTGCTCTCTTGCGTTTAAGCGTGTAAAGATCGTAAAGATTTTTTCTTGATGCTCGGATCGAATTCCGATCCCGTTATCTTTTATCGAAAATACGTATTCTTCCTTCTTTTCAACGCCCATAATTTCAATAATTGGCGTGACGCCCTTCGCGACAAATTTAAGCCCATTTGCGATCAAATTCTGAAAAACATTGCGCAAAAGATGGGCATCGGCTATAATTGAGGGCGGCAGCTCACCGATGGTTACGATCGCCTGCCGCTGTTCAATTTCAGTAGTCAAATCGGCTAGGACCTGATCTACAATGGTACGAGGGAAACAAGCTGCCAGCTTAATCTTCTCCCGATTAACTTGCGCAAAACGCAGCAAATCATCCGTCGTGGCCTTCATCCGATTGGCAGAATCAAGCACAAACCCCAGATATTGCTGTTCATCTTCGGTGAGCCGATCGGTTGCCGTTCGATCCAGTAAGTTAGCAAAATTGATCACATTTTGGGTGGGAGCACGCAGATCGTGCGAAGCCAAGTAGGCATATTGCTCCAATAAGGCGTTAGATAGCCGCAGTTCATCATTTTGAGCAACGAGGCGGCGGGTAATCCGCCGAAAGACGAACTGTATTTCAAAAAATAGCACCGCCAGGGAAAGCAGCGCAAATAAAATCTCAATAATGATGATAAAGCGCAGTTTGCGATTGGAAGCATCCTCCCAACGCGCTACCACCCGGTTCATTTTCGTCAAAAAGACCTCCTGATTATCGTGTAAGCTTTGCAATTGCAGGCTATCCAACTGATTGAGCTTGGCAACAATGGCTTTGGCCCTTTCAACCTGCGGGGTGATGCCCTCTAAATCTCGTTCGATAGAATCTGCCTGATCGTAGCTGGCCACACGCGCTAAATCACTCGTAATCAATTCATTATGCACTCTCTCCCATTCTGTGAAGGTGGCATTAATTTGCGATACAGCCTTTTCTTTTTGCAAATATTGGTGCTGGTAAACCTGACTCATCAAGCGTTGACTTAACATCCTTTGACGACCGCTCAGGTTGATGATATAAGCGTCATTTCTTTTTTGGTGCAGAAAGTATTGAATGAATATTTGATTAAAAACAATCAATGCTATCGTCACGGTAATAGCTGTAATGTAAACGTTCTTATAGCTTTGCATGACAGATTTTACGAGGCTTAAGGATTGTGAGTTGCACATAAAGATGTTGAATTATTGTCTAAACGACACGATCCTTTGCGGCTAAATTATTAACCCAATCCACAATCGATAGGAGACAGTCGAATGATGCAGCAACAATTCGTTGCGTAAATCAAGAAATTTTGCCCGTTTTTGAGAAAGTGCACATAAAAAAACGGCCGATGCAATGCACCGGCCGCTTCCCGAAAAGCTATCAAAAATATTATCTCAGCAGGATCAATGATCCCATCGTTTTGTAATTGCCATTCTTATCTTTTTCACCACGCCAAACGGTACCATCCTCAAAAATCGCAAAGCACTTCCACACGTATACATCCTGAGGTTGAATCTGACCATTCACCGTACCATCCCAACCTTGAGCAGGCTGGCCTTCTTCCAACTCACGTGACTCCCAAAGCAACTCACCGTAAGCCGAGAATACTTGCATGTGGTATTCCTTCAATCCCACTCCTTTAGGACGGAACAGGCGGACATCACCAATACCTTGCTCGGGAGAGAATCCATTTGGAATGAATAAACCATTGAAGTACTCCGGTGTCAATCGCATTAAGGTATCATCCACACAGCCAAAGTCCGTTGAAGCTTCCAGATAGATTTGGTAAACGCTATTATTGTCAAAACGGTGCGTAGGATTTGGCTCCACGGTGGTGAAACCATCGCTGAATTCCCAGAAGAAGTTCGTCGCTCCTTCAGACAAGTTCACCATTTCATAAGTACCATCCGTTTGCTCAGTAGCGACGGCAACGGCTTCGAAATTCGCGAAAGGCGTTTCGTGTACTGTGACCAAATCTGTCAAGGTAATGGTATCAGAACAAGCATCATCCACGGTAGCAATCAGCTCCACATCGAAGATACCAGCATCTTCGTATACATAAGTCGGTGCATCTTCGATTGAGGTTTCGCCAGTACCAAAGCTCCAACGGAAGCTATTACTCGCTTGCGATACATTGTTGAACGTCACGCTCAGCGGCTGGCAGCCTTCGTCAGCATCAATAACAAACTCAGCCTTTGGCTCGGGATAGATGCGAACATCCTGAATACTGGTATCCTGGCAACCAAATTGGTTGGATGCAATCAAAATCACGTTGTATTCACCAGCA
This sequence comes from Saprospiraceae bacterium, assembly GCA_028285085.1. Taxonomy (GTDB): domain Bacteria; phylum Bacteroidota; class Bacteroidia; order Chitinophagales; family Saprospiraceae; genus JAHDHW01. The sequence goes on from JANQQI010000133.1 coordinate 14,128, forward strand.
ATGGAGTAAGATCCCGTTGGATCGTTGAATACGGTAGTGGTACCGTTACCCAAATCCCATTCAAAACCGTTAGCTCCCATCGACTGATTTTCGTAGTTAATGTCCGCAGGTAAGCCACAGAGTGATTCTCGCTCGTAATCAAAGTTCGCAATCGGGCTAGGGTGAATCGTAATATTTACAACCGTTGTATCATTCGAACATCCGTTCACATCCGTAGCAATCATCGATACGGTGTAGACACCTTGCTGCGTATAAACGTGCGTTGGATTAGCTTCTACTGAAGTATTACCATCGCCAAAGTTCCACTCAAAGAACTCTGCACCTTCTGAAATATTGGTGAATTCCATGGCGTAAGGTGCACAGCCGTAGAAAGATTCTGGTTCAAAAATAGCCGTTGGGAGTGGCAACACGGTTACCGTGCTAGAATACTCCGCCGGACATTGGTTGAATTCAGAAACACCCGTCAGGGTCACAATATATTCACCGGGCTCATCATAGATGTGTGATGGGTTATTGAGTAGTGAGAATTCACCATCTCCAAAATCCCAGAAGTTACCCGATAAGCTTTCTGATAAGTTTGTGAACTGTACCGTATCACCAAGACAAACAAACTGATTGTGCTCGAAAAAGACCTCAGGAGCAGGTAATACATTTACTTGCAAGGTCGTCGAATCGTAACCACAGTCACTATTAGCGTATTGGATAATGGTATATGTACCTGGTTCGGTAAAAATATGCGTTGGCTCATTTTCCGAAGAGGTATTACCATCACCGAAATCCCAATCGATTGTCGCACCTGGTGTCGCGTAGTTATAAAAATCAACCTCTAGAGGTGCACAACCCTCGTCCTGTGAAAGTCCAAATACGGCCTGTACATTCGCTGGTTCTACGACCACTTCCGTGGTAGCTGTGTCTGAACCACAAACGTTACCAGAAATCAGCGTGACCGTATATATCGACGTCGTTGTATCCGTGAAGTACATTTGAGCATCCGGGAAGGCTTCCGTTGAAGTTTCTCCGTTACCGAAATCCCAGAAAAACTCAGTGGCTGCACCCGTTGAAATATTAGCAAATTCCATGATCAATGGAGAACAGTCCGTTTGTGGTGCCAATCCAATTTCTGCATTTGGCAGTGGGTGGATCGTTACGATATCTTGATAAGCACTAGTACCACACTGATTAGACACGGTCAGTGAAATCACATAGGTGGTATCACCAAGGCCTTGGCCGAGGTAAACAACATCCGGGTTCATATCATTTGAAATCACTCCATTACCAAAATCCCACACGTATTCCAGATCGTAGCCAATACTTTCATTGGTCAATGACAGTTCTAATCCAACACATTCTTCCGTCGTATCAGGTACGAAATACGCTACCGGAACGTCAGTGATAATGATTGAACGCTCTACTGTATCAAGACATCCATATTCATTTTCCACCATCAAGGTCACCGTATAAGTATCCGCTACATCATAAACGTGGGTTGGATTGACCTCAGTAGAAGTTGCACCGTCACCGAAACTCCAGTTCATACTGTAAGTTGCCGGCGTTAGATTTTGGAACTCTACCGGGCTATTACGACAAGCTACCTCCGGCGAAATGAAATCTGCCTCCGCCATAGGGTACACTACAATTTCTTTCGTAGGAGAAATACTACATCCCGATAATTCATCAACGTAAGTATAAGTCAGAATGTGACTACCTGGTTGAGCCACCGCTGGGTCGAAGATACCATTAACCGGATCAACGATACCAACACCACTCCAAGTACCACCCGCCGGGCTGTATCCACTCAAGGTAATCGGCTCGTAGGTCAGACAAGTTGTTTCATCCGGGCCGGCAGTTACAAATCCAAGATCAACCACCAATACCGTTTTTGTATCCGACACTTCACAACTTCCTACGCCGAAGGTGTAGGTCAAAGTATGTAGTCCGCCACCAGCAACTTCTGGGTCAAACAATCCTGCTTGTGCATCGACAATCCCTGCACCGGTCCAGGTACCGTTCGCTGGGAAGAAGCCCGTTAATTGGTACATGCCCTGATCAATACATAAGGTGTCATTAGCGCCTGCTTCTACCGGTTGTGGCTCCACTACTGTGGCCATCAAGGTATCGTAATTAATACAACCACTCACTGGATCGGTATAAGTGTAGACCAATTCGTAAGTACCAGTACCACCGGCCGTTACAGGATCAAACATTCCTGCTTGAGCATCTACAATTCCCGTTCCTGACCAAATACCACCTTCCGGGCTTGCTGGAGCTAATTGTACTTGAATAGATTGTGCACAGAAAGTAGTATCCGGGCCAGCATCTACTCCCGGTAATGGCATGACCATCACCACTAAGCTATCCGCACTGGTACAGCCAAATGGATCAGCGTAAGTGTATACCAAAGTGTAATCACCCGGTGCAATTGAAGGATCGAAGGTGCCGCTTTGTACATCCAGAATACCCGTGCCACTCCAAGTACCGCCGGCTGGGCTAAATCCAGTCAATTGTACGACGGGCTCTTCAAAACATACTGCGAAATCATCACCGGCTTCTACCTCTGGTAATCCTTGTACAGTGATCACAATATCATCCGACACCGAGCAATTGCCAGATCCAATATGGTAGGTCAAGGTATGTACCCCGACGCCAGCCGCCGCCGGATCGAAAATAGTCCCGGTCAAACCGGCACTTCCGTTCGTATCCCAGTTGCCACCCAATGGCGCTGCACTCAGGCTCAAATCGAACGCTTCACCGTCAATACAAACCGTTGTATCATTACCCGCAAAAACAAAGTCAGGCTCGATTACGGTCACGTTAGACTCAATGGTGTTTTCACAACCATTGCCGTCCGTGTAGGCATAAATCAAAACGTAGGTTCCAGGACCACCCGCAAATTGTGGGTCAAACTGGTTGTTAGCCACTCCAGGGCCGCTCCAATTGCCACCGACCGGAGTACTGAATGGTAAATCAACCGCGCCGGGGGTATTACAATAAGTTGTATCGTTAGTTGTTAGCTGTGGCAAATCGTGCACCGTTACGAGTAAATCATCGCTATTGGTACAACCATTCGCATCCGTATAAGTATATGTGAAGGAGAAAATACCAGGACCAGTAGCCTGAGCATTGAAAATATTACCGCCCAGTACACCACCATTATTAGCCGTCCAGGTACCTCCGGCAGGAATAGCTGATAGCACGACGTCCTTTTCATTTACACACACCTCAAAATCATCTTCTGCACTCACATCCGGCAAAGGATTCACGGTGATCAATACATCGTCGCTCACCGCACAGTTGCCCGCACCTACAGTATAAGTCAAAGTATGCGTGCCCGCTCCTGCCAACATCGGATTAAAGATACTTCCATTAAGTCCAGGACTGCCGTTTGAGTTCCAGCTACCACCGACCGGCGTCGCCATTTGACTCAAGTCAATATTGCCATTATCAATACAGATGGTAAAATCATTCCCGGCATTGACATTATCGGGATCAATTACGGTAACATTAATGGTCGTACTATTGCTACAACCGTTAACGTCGGTATAGGTGTAGACTAAAGCATAAGTACCTATTCCACCCGCACCAACTGGATCAAACTGACTGCTGCCAACTAAGCCCGGGCCACTCCAGTTGCCACCTTGTGGGTTAGCTGCTGGTAAACTGACTAGGCCTGGAGTATTACAATAGCTGGTATCGCTAGAGCTAACCGTAGGCAAGTCGAATACAGTAATATTCAAATCTTCGCTACTCGTACAGCCGTTATTATCCGTAAAAGTATAAGTGAAATTGAAAATACCTGCTCCTGAAGCATTCGGATCAAACTCATTCCCGTTCAATACCCCACCATTATTACTAGTCCAGGTACCACCGGAAGGTGTTGACAATAAAGTTACCGAAGCGGCATCCACACAGGCTGAAAAATCATCCATTGTCGTAACAATTGGTAGTGGATTAATGACAATAATCAAGTCATCGCTCACCGCACAATTGCCCGCACCCACAGTGTAAGTCAAAGTGTGCGTGCCCACACCGGCTACCGCTGGATCAAAACTACTACCACTCAATCCATCACTCCCGTTCGCATCCCAACTACCTCCTGCGGGGGTAGCCGTTGCATCCAAATCAATGGCTGCAGCATCCACACAAAGTTCAAGGTCTGCACCCGCATCTACATTATCTGGAGAAATAACCGTAACAGTTACCTCAGCACTATTTGAACAGCCATTGCCATCCGTGTAACTGTAGGTCAGCGTATAATCACCTACCCCGCCTGCTACTTGAGGATCAAATTGATCGCCAAGGACGCCCGGCCCACTCCACATGCCGCCCGCAGGATCTGCTGTTGGCAATTCAACCAATCCCGGTGTATTACAGTAGCTGGTATCATTCGCAGCAATTGTTGGCAAGGGCGCAACGACAATAGTCATATCATCCGAATTTGCACAACCACTCGTTGGGTCAACATAGCTATAAGTCAATACGTGGGTACCGACACCTGCAACATCTACTTCAAATACATTCCCGTTGACACCGGGGCCACTCCAAGTACCTCCAGTTGGGCTGGCGCCGCTGAGATCATAGTCCACGCCCCCCTCACAGAATTGTTGATCAGTCGGTACTTTAACTGTTGGAATATCAACAACCGTGATCGTCTTAGTGTCAGCAGTTTCACAAACACCTGTACCATAAGTATAGGTTACGGTATGAATACCGACACCAGCTACTTCAGGATCAAAGATATTGGTTGTACTATTGACTCCAGGACCACTCCAAGTACCTCCCGCAGGTGTGCCAGTAGTAATTTCAAAAGGTGTAGCGTTCAAACAAACCGTTTCATCCGCACCGGCATCTGCAGCAGTATTTGGTACAACACTAATGACCAAGCTATCTATATTGCTACAGCCAGTGTTCGGATTGGTGTAGCTATAATATAAGGTGTAATCGCCTACACCAGGCGTGTTATTAGTATTGAATACGCCATCTGTGGTCACGCCGATACCACTCCATTCACCTCCGGTTGGTGTATTCCCTGTCAATTGGATATCGTTAGGATTTTCACAAATTGATTGGTCGGGTCCGGCCTCCACTGGTGGTAGGGCATTAACAATAATGGTTTTTGTTGCTTGATTTGTACATCCGTAGCTATCGGTGAAGGAGTAGGTCAAAGTATAAAACCCGACACCCGAAGCAGCTGGATCAAAGATATTTGGGCTAATGATGACACCGCCGTTATTCACGGTCCAAACACCACCACCCGGTGAGCCCCCATCAATAAGGAAAGGGACATCGTTGACACAAGCGATTTGATCTTCTCCCGGATCAACGGGAGGTAATCCATGTACAGTAACGATCATCGTTTCTGTCAAATCACAAGAGCCATCCTGATAAGTATACGTTATAATATTGTCTCCCAACACTTGATCGGACGGTGTAAATTCACCCGAAGGATCAACGCCCGGGCCACTCCACGTACCACCTGCAGGTGTACCACTTACCGTAAAAGGATCAGCATCTTCGCATACTTCAACATCCGGGTCAACACTCACCGTACCAGCTTCTTGGATCGTAAAATCCTGACTAGTTGTAGCGGAACCACATTGATTCGTCACGGTCACCGATACCGTATAAGTACCAGGAGAATCATAAAAAATGCCGGTCGGATAAGTATCGGTAGAAGATGAAGGTGTTCCTCCTGGAAAGTCCCAAGTAACGGAGGAAAGCGTTCCATAATTTGCTTGTACATTGACATTGGCGGCTGAAAAGTCCAGCGTCGCCGTTTCACAGAAAGTTGGCAAAGGATCGAGTGATACCTCTGGTATCGTCGCGATCAAAATCGTAGTATCCCAAGTCTCAGTACCACAAAAGTTGGTAGCGGCAAGGGTAATCGTATATTCACCTTCCTCGGTAAAGAGGACTTCTAAATCTTCAGAGTTAAAATCAAAAGTATCTACAAACGACCAGCCCGATCCCGGACTAATCGACCACGTCCAAGATAGACTATCACCCGTCGAGAGGTTTTCGAAGCTACCCAAAGTGGGGATACAATCATCGGAAATCGAAGGCGACGCAGCCGAAGCCAAAGTAATATCGGCTATTGCATCCGGCGCTTCAAATACTTCAATCGATTCACTATAAGTTCCAGAACCGCAACTCGGACTGGTAATCTCCATTGTAATGGTGTAAGTACCAGGTGTGAGGAAAATGATTTCCAACTCTTCCGAGTTGAAAACGTTCCCGCTAACGATAATGTAATCTACACCAGGAACACCAGGTGTAATGGTCCAGCTAGGTGAAAGTGAAGTACAGGTAGAAGGACTACCGCTCACGACTTCGCTAATTCCCGTAGAGGTATTAGAAATAACGAAGGTCTCCCCTTCGCAATTCACGGTTGGTTCGCCTACCTCGAAGATGACCTCCGGTGGCGTACTCAACTCAATCGGCTCAATCGTCGCTTGCGACGAACCACAAGGGTTAGAGGCAACGACCTGTACATCGTAGGCATTTTCATAGTTCCCGGTCGAAGTATTCAAACCACAAGAGGTTTCCAGGAATGTATAAGAAAAAACCGAAGGGACATTCGCTTGTGAGTAAGTTGCTACGAGTTGCCCACTCACAAATACACTATAAATAGTACCCGTTGGGTTAGAACCTGTATTAGTAATTGGAAAATCAATGGTCGCTGGTGCACACAATCCTACTGTATTCCCTGGGTTTGCCAGACCAACCGAAGGATTACCACCATTATATAAGGTGTAGTTGTGGGTATTAGTACAACCATTTGCAGCTTCAACCGTCAACGTAATTGGATAATATCCAAATCCAGAATAATCGTGCGAGATGGTTGAGGTATTTGGGAAAGTAGCATTGGTGTAAGTCTCAACGGGACTACCATCTCCCCAATTGATCGTATAACTAACATTACTGCCGTAAGTGGCTGAAGCGTTATATAACTCCAAGGTAATATCAGTATCACCACTACACACCCGAATCAGATCATCTTCGAGTACGCCACTTCCGGGGATAACGCCAATTGAAGCATCGGGCACAGCTAGTACGGTCACATTTTCAATTTCACAGGCGAGGCCATTTTCGTAAAGCGTCACCGGATAGGTCACCGTAATAAAACTTTCGGGATAGGTATAACTGACGTTGTTGCCGTAGGCATCAATTTGACCGTCATTATTAAAATCCCATCCATAAGTGCCGCTAGGACTAACGACGCTGAAGCTCACCGGATCGAGTGCACACGGTGAGGTGTCCGAGATCGTGAAGCTACACTGGCTATTCGCCGTCGGTGCCCCGAAGATCGCGAAGAAAACTACTAAAGGTAAAAGTCTGGCAAATTTCATAGTTTATTATGAGATTTTATCGAATCAAGAAAGAGCGTATACCTACGCCATTGCTTCTCAGGAAATGAAAACCAAGAATTAATCCAAAACAGCTGGTGAGTGCTATAAATTAGCCGTTGTCTAACAATCAGCTTTAGAAGAATCGGTAACAGTTGAGGAACCGTTTGCCACGTTTACGTGAACTGGTGCCAAACAGATTGAGGCCCATCTTACCCGTCCAACGGAAGGCCAATTCGTATACCCCACCGGCACGCGTACCAACACCAGTCGTATTGGCATCATAACTAAAGCCGACGAAGTAAGTATTCTTCTTATCTGAGTCGATGTAAGCACCGAGTGCCAAAATCCAGGCATTGGTGTTTCTGAATGTCGAAAAGGGTTGCTTGTTCTGATAAAGTGCTCCGATGTACACACCTTCATAAAGAAGGTATCCGCCGTAGGTGAAAACTTGTAGGTTTTCGCTGAAATTGAACATGCTTTCACCTTGCAGGTCAATTTTGATATTAGGCGAAAAAGATAATTCTCTCTTTTTGCTACCAAAAATAACCAGTGGTACTACGGAACCAGCGTGAAATGTGAAACGTGGAGGTGTAGATGTATTTAGGTTTTGTAAAGATTCATTCCCACCGTTACGACCAAAAAGTGATGGCAAATGGTGGATACTGAAACCGATACTATGGTGTAAGTCTTTGTATTTGCGCTTACCTAATTTAAGATCACTGTTGAAACGCCACAAAACCCCCATATCAAAATCTGTGTAACGCACGCGCTCCTGACCGGGTACGGCAGAAGATTGATAAATATTACCGTATACCGGATCAAGTTGATCCGAGAAGACGATCTTGCTCCAATCAACCGAACGCTGCACCCAACGGGCCTGCACGCCAATGTGAATATTTTGCTCTTCCAGCGGAATCGTGTAAGCGTACGACATACCGATGTAAGTTGTATTTAATTGCATTAAGCCTTGCGTATCGTGGAAAAGGCTTAAGCCAAAACCACTTTTAATCGCCGGCTCTTGAATTTCAGCAGAGAAACCAGAGGTGCGAAATCCCTGATCAACATTCAACCACTGCATGCGGGTAACTCCAGCGACGCTCACACCACCTTCGATACCAGTAAACGCAGGATTCAGGTAGATCCGATTAGCATAAAACTGTGAGAAGGAAGGATCTTGAGCCTGTAGCGTGCCCACAAAGCACATCAAAAGCACAATTAGTGTATAGATATTTCTCATGCGAAAACAACTTTTCAATGGTTATGAATCAAAACGAGGGGAAAATTGTGGTGGGGGCTAAAAGCAGGAGGCGATTGGTAATGTATTTAGTGTTGAGTTCGGGAGGAAAGAGGTAGATGTGCTTGATTTGATAGTTTAAATTTAGGAGAAAGCGGATTGGCGATATATATGTAGTCTACGGCTTTGTGACAGTCTATTTTTAAGTTGAATGAAAATAAAAGACGAGTTCAAAAACGTTTCCTTTTCAAAAACCAATTCATAAAACACTAATAATCAACCCCTTAAAATAAAAATTACTTATATTTTAAAAATAACACATATCAATCCCCCTACTTTTCGAGGAGTGACAATAATAACACAAAACTCTGCGAAACAAATTAGAAAAGTTAATATTAAATTAATTTTACCGCGACCTAACCAACCTGTTCTTGCCCTGTCACATTTATCGATTATTTTCCATTTTTCACATGCGAAATAATCGTCATCTTCACTCTGTTTGATTGACCGCTTAGTCTGAATTATGGAATAATCTAATTCACATAACTCTCAAAGCAATGGTCATGAAAAAACCCTTAATCTTGCTCTTTGCCGTTGCGCTCTTCAGCCTAAGTGCATGCGCGACCAGCAAAGGAAAAGGCGGTGGTTGGTACCGCAATCGAAATGTCTTTAACCCTCAAGAACAAGTAACAAAAATGCTGAGCGTCCAGCTAGCGGGAATGACTCTGACGCACCATCATCTAACAAAAAACTGCTGACGAAAAAAGGCGGTGCTTGTAACAAGCACCGCCTTTTTCAGTAATTCTTGATTGTGTTTACTTTTCGTTTAGGCTCATCTTTATTTTTTTCTCCAGATCGGTTACCGTGTCTTTGAAAATCATATCGGTATCCAATAAATCTTGTACCGCTTTACAGGAGTAGATTACGGTGCTGTGATCGCGGCCGCCGAAGTTTTCACCGATTGCCTTCAGTGATTTATTCGTGAGGTTCTTAGCCAGATACATTGATAATTGGCGAGCAATCACGATAGAGCGCTTGCGGGTTTGGCCTTTGAGCTTGTCAACCGGAAGATCGAAGTGTTCCGCTACCAGTTTCTGGATGAAATCCACAGTGATCTCCTTAGACATCTGTTTGACGAAGTTCTTGATCACTTCCTTCGCAAGATCCAAGTCAATCTCACGCCGGTTCAACATCGATTGCGCCACTAGAGAGATAAGCACTCCTTCTAGTTCGCGGATATTGTTTTTGATGTTGTAGCAAATGAACTCGATCACATCATAAGGAATATCCAAACCTTCTTGCGACATCTTCGCTTCCAGAATCGCCATACGTGTTTCCAGATCGGGCGCCTGTAAATCTGCGGATAATCCCCACTTGAAGCGTGAAATCAATCGTTCTTCCATACCGTCAAGATCTTTGGGTGGGCGATCCGAGGTCAAAATAATCTGCTTACCATTTTGGTGCAGCTGATTGAAAATGTGGAAGAAAATTTCCTGAGTTTTCTGCTTATTCGCTAAGAATTGAATATCGTCGACAATCAGAACATCGATCAGTTGATAGAAATTCACAAAATCATTGACCGCATTATTCTTAATGGACTCAATGATTTGGTTGGTGAATTTTTCGGAGGAGACATAAAGTACCGTACGATTGCTATCGTTAGCAAGTACATCGTTTCCAATCGCTTGCGCTAAATGGGTCTTGCCCAATCCCACATCCCCAAAAATGACGAAAGGATTGAATGCCGTCCCTCCGGGCTTACGCGAAATGGCATAACCAGCTGAGCGCGCCAGGCGATTGCAATCTCCTTCAATGAAATTATCGAAAATATAGCTCGGGTTGAGCTGGGGGTCAATTTTGAGTTTTTTAATACCCGGAATCACGAAAGGATTCTTAATATTTCCTGTGTCGAAAGCGCCCGGAACATTGATATCTCCTTGGCCATTTGTGGCGGCATTAATGGCTTTCACTGGACGTGGGGTCTCACGTTTAGAACCCATTAAAATTTGATATTCCAAGCGTCCCTTCTCACCGAGTTCCTGACGAATTGTCATCTTCAACAACGACACGTAATGCTCCTCTAACCATTCGTAAAAAAACTTATTCGGTACCTGAATCGTCAAGGCATTCTTATCCAAACGAACAGGCCGGATTGGCTCGAACCAGGTTTTAAAACTCTGGCTGTTGACGTTTCTGCGAATCGTACGCAGACAGTTGTCCCACACTGTAGTACAATCTTTTATCATTCTCCAGATTCAATAGACGGCCATGACAGCCGATTTTAATAAATCAGTATTAGTACAATGTGTAGATTTCTTAGTATCAGTAACTTAAAATGCTGGGGTCAAATTCATAGTAATGGGCTCACCCATTAATCTCTCTTCTTTCTCCCATCTGAAGTCAAAAGTATTTCCTAATGGAGGACTACAAAATTGGGAAAAAAAACCCGAATTGAAAAATGAAAATCTACTCTTTTCGAAAAAAAATCGGCCCTTGCCGGATAGACTGAAAGGGTGTCATTTTTTTACGAACAGTACGCAAAAAAATGATCCAATTGAGTATCAGTTTGTTAGCTAAGCCTGTGTACAATAACTGCTTGCCTCCACTGAATAGAAGTGGCACTACATTTCATTTATCAAAAGTTAATGGTCTAATTTTTACCCTCCGATCGGAAGATTCCGGCAACTTACGCAACGGCCTTTGCGATTGCGCTCAAAGTAGAAATCCAGACGCCCTAAGAGGATACCAGCCCATCCCGCTTGACTCACCATTACCGCTTCTCCGTCGAGATTTTTGAGCACTTGGGGCTCATCTAAAAAGGTATGTGTATGGCCACCAAGAATCAAATCCACGTTACGTGTGCGCGTTGCTAAAACACAATCAGACAACTTGTCATTGTCGTACTTGTAGCCAAGATGAGACAAACAAACCACTAAATCGCAGCGGTGATCGTGCCGCAATTGCCCCGACACCCGATTAGCGTTAGCGATGGGATCGAGATAGCGCGTTTGGGCGTACAATTCCGTGGGCACTAAACCTTCTAATTCAATGCCGAGACCAAATACACCCACTCGAATATCGCCCTTTTGAAAGATGCGATAAG
>JANQQI010000137.1 GCA_028285085.1 Saprospiraceae bacterium
GCTGTTCTTGTTTTTCGCGTTGACGTTCACGATTATCTCGACGCAGTCGTTGGCGTTTTTTCTTGTTACCGCCAGACATGCGCGCCATAGTCTGTTTGATTTTCTCGTCGATCTCCTTCTTTGATACCTCTTTGACCTCATCACGACGATTACCACCCCGGCGATTACCTCCTCCGCCTTGATTGCGTCGGTTATCAACGGAAATGGAGACTTTTTTACGACGGCGCTTGCGCTTTGGTCTGTCTTCTTCTTTATTTCCGGGCTTATTACCTGGTTTATTACCCGGCTTGGCAGGTGCTTTATTGTCCTGCGTTTGCGGAGTTGGTTTTTCTTTTTTCTTCTTTTTAGGCTTTTTCAACTTATCGGTATCAATCTTACCGAGAATTTTCAAGCCTTTCAATTGAGGTGCCTCAGCCCGTACAACTTCATCTTTGTTGCTTTTAGCGGGCGCCGGTGGTGTCGCTTCTTCTGCCTTTTCTTCCGTATCAGGTGCTGAAGTCGCTTCTTCAGGTTTCTTTTCTTCCACTGGTTCAGACGCAGGCGCAGGCGTTTCCTCAACTGGTTCTGGTTGCTCTTCGCTCACTACGGGAGGCGTTTCTTCTACTGGCGGCTTTTCCTCTTTTGGTGGCTCCTCCTCTTTAGGCGCTTGTTTTTTGGCGGGCTTTTTCGCATCCAGATCGATTTTACCTTTGATCTTCAATCCTACACGCGGACGATCTTCGGGTGTTTCCTCTACTTTGGGTGCTTCTTCAACGACTGGCTCTTCCGGAGCTGCTTCGACAACAGGCTCTTCCACTACTGGGGGCGTCGGAGGGGTTGGTGGAGTTGCGGGGGGAGGTGGTGCTACGGGAGCCTCTACTTCCGCGGCAGGTTCTTCTTTCTTACCAGCAGGTCTTGTCCCAATGACCAGCTGATCTGCTTGTTCCTTGATGGCGATGGATTTTTGGAACTCCTTTAACAGCTCATTGTACATCTCCTCGGAAACCTTTGCCGTAGGCTTATTTTCGATATCGAAACCACTTTTTTGTAAGTGCTCGACAATCGAAGCCGTACCGACATTCAATTCTTTTGCTATCTTGACTAATCTTTTCGACATTCTGATGTTTTATCTGATCGCTAAAACAGATATTTTAGTGAATAAGATAGACAAAAGCGCTTCCCGATAAATTGTTGGTACTAGATCAACTGTTTTTTACCATCGTAAAACTCATCTTGAAAGCTATTTGTCTATTAAAAAATATATAATTGCGGTGCAAAAATAAAGGAAAACTCGCGATTCCCTGACTGTTTATTGCAAAAACAATTCATTTAATGCTCAAAAACAGCAGTTTAGTTCCTAAAAACAGGAGAAATTGTGTTTTTGGCCATCTTGAGTTCGCTAAATCCCTCTATTTATTATGTTCAAAACGATGGACTATTGTCAAACAGAATTGATACGTCCACCGTTTTGAATCGTGTCTTAAATTTTGAAGAACAATTAGTCTTCAAATTCAGACGCTAGAATTTTCAACACATCGTCCACAGTTTCTTCTTCCAAGTCACTGCGTCTTACCAGCTCTTCGCGACTTAAATCGAGTACTGAACGAGCCGTATCACATCCGATATTCTTCAGGGAATCGATAATCCAGCTTTCGATTTCATCTGCAAATTCTTCTAAATCGACATCGTCGATTTCTACCTCGTCTGTGTTACGATAGACATCAATCTCAAAACCCGTAAGCTTTGATGCCAATTTAATATTGGTTCCACCTTTTCCAATAGCCAGAGAGACTTGGTCAGGCTCTAGATATACCGAAGCTTGCATAGTCTCTAAATCCAAATCGATATTGGTCACCTTGGCTGGCGTCAAAGAACGTTGGATGAACAGTGATTGGTTATTTGTGAAATTGACGATATCAATATTTTCATTGCGTAGCTCGCGTACAATACCGTGGATACGTGATCCTTTCATTCCCACACATGCTCCTACCGGATCGATACGATCATCATAAGATTCTACGGCTACTTTAGCACGCTCACCGGGCATTCGGACAATCTTACGAACAGTGATCAAACCATCCTCAATTTCGGGTACTTCCTGCTCCAACAACTTCTCGAGGAACATACTATCAGTACGAGAAACGATAACGACTGGTGTATTATTTTTCATTTCCACTTTACGAATAACGCCTCGTACCATATCTCCTTTACGGAAAAAATCGCCACGAATCATTTCGTTACGCGGCAAGATAAGTTCATTCCCCGTCGCATCATCAAGAATAAGAATCTCACGCTTCAGAATCTGGTGTACTTCACCGAGCACGATTTCGCCGATGCGCTCAGAGTAACGACGGTAGACATCGTCTTTCTCCAGCTCCATAATTCGGGAAATCAACGTTTGGCGAGCGGCCATAATGGCACGACGACCGAAGTCTTCCAAATGCAATTGCTCGTAGCATTCCTCTCCAATTTCATAATCTTCATCAATGCTTAATGCCTCAGAAATGGATACTTCGCTGCGATCATCCAAAACCTCGCCATCCGGGACGATGGCACGTACCCGCCAAAGTTCGAGGTCACCCTTAGTGGTATTTACGATGACATCAAAGTTGTCATCAGAGCCATATTTTTTACGAATCAATGTTCGAAAAACGTCCTCCAATACACGCACCATCGTTGGACGATCGATATTCTTTCCCGCTTTAAAGTCGGAGAAAGTTTCTACCAGATTCATCATATTATTGGAATTTTAAATTTTATAAAAACAAGTTGCGGCAAATATTTTGCTCACCTCTTGAATTAAAATGTAATCTTAACCACAGCTTTTTCAATATCCACGTAGGGGACTGCCGTTTCGATTATTTTATTTCTTTTCTTATTGCCTTCTTTGACTCTCACTTTCGATTCCAACCGAATCCCATCTTCATCTGCACTCACCAATGTGCCTGTATGCTTACTACCATCCGTCAACTTGACCTCGAGCTTACGCCCCACATTTTTGACGTACTGACGAGTAAATTTCAAAGGCCGACCTACTCCCGGCGAAGACACATCAATTGTATATCGTTCCCCCAACCACTCATTCTCTTCGATGTGATGCTCTAGATAACGACTGATCTTTTGACACTTCCCGAAGGTCATTCCCGAATCACTATCCACAAAAATTTCTACTTTTTGATTGGCTGGCAAGTTGATTTCAACCAAATAACAATCAGCAAAATCAGGTTCTTTAAACTTTTCGGCCAGTAGTGCAGTCAGCTTCTCTTCTAGCATTTCGGTTAATAATTCGAAGATCGTTCTTAGATAAACTTTACAAACAAGCGATAAATAAAAAGAGGGAACGTGGTGTTCCCTCTTTCTTTAAGAGTCATTCTGGCGCAAATATAAGGGTTTTTATCGCAAATAGCAATACTACGAAGGCCACGTACACAAAGTACAGATTTAAAACTTTCAATATTTTTTGAAAATTGCTAGACTATTTTAAACCAGCCGATTCGTATCTTTGTTGGAAAGAAAAAATAAACGCTATAATGATGCAGGTAGATACTTTGCTGCAACGCGCCTTAAATCTGGAATTCCTCAGCGCCGAAGAAGGGGTTTTCTTATTCGAAAATGCTTCAACGGGAGATCTTATATACGTTGGCAATCAACTACGCCAACATCACGTACCGGGTGATATCGTCACTTGGATTATCGATCGCAATTCGAACACCACCAATGTTTGTATCGCGAATTGTAAGTTTTGTAACTTCTATCGCCGGCCCGGCCATGATGAGTCTTACATTACAAGCATTGAAGAATACAAGCAAAAAATCGAAGAGACCTTTGCTTTTGGTGGGGAGCAACTATTACTACAAGGTGGACACCACCCTGATTTAGGTCTGCAATATTATTGCGATTTATTCCGGGAACTCAAGACACTTTATCCCGATTTAAAACTCCACGCCCTCGGCCCACCCGAAATAGCGCACATCGCCAAGCTGGAGCAAGCAACACATATTGAGGTGCTACGTGCGCTCAAAGAATCGGGCCTTGACTCTTTACCTGGCGCCGGTGCCGAAATTTTGAACGACCGCGTCCGACGCCTCATCTCAAAAGGTAAATGTGGCGGGCAAGAATGGCTTGACGTCATGCGCGCTGCTCACCAATTAGATATCACGACTTCGGCCACGATGATGTTCGGCCATATCGAAACGAATTACGAGCGCATGGAGCACTTTGTGCGCTTGCGCGAAGTCCAAGCCGAGAAACCCGCCCATGCTAAGGGCTTCCTGGCTTTTATTCCATGGCCTTTCATGGACGAAGGAACATTGCTGAAAAAACTTAAACGCGCGCGCAATACCTGCACCGGTGACGAATATGTCCGTATGATCGCGATGAGTCGCATCATGCTTCCCAATGTCGTGAATATTCAAGCCTCTTGGCTCACTGTTGGTAAGCAGACGGCGCAATTGTGCCTACACGCTGGAGCCAATGATTTTGGCAGCATTATGATCGAAGAAAATGTGGTATCCGCCGCAGGAGCGGCCTTCCGCTTTACTGCCGACGGTATTCAGCAAGCCATTCGTGATGCTGGTTTTCAAGCACAGCTACGCAACCAGCAATACGAGTTTCGGGAGTTGCCTAGCCATACGGTGCAACAAGAACTGGATCGCAGCAAAATGATTGTGGATTAAGTTTTATCTTCGCTGAAAACCCAGTGAAGCTATGCTCTACGATCAGATTCAGGAAGCACTCACCTATATTCGCAACAAGACAGATTTCCAACCCCAATTTGGAATTATCTTGGGTACTGGCTTGGGTGGATTAGCGGATGAAATTGAGCTGGTTCACGCCATTGACTATGCCGATTTACCTCATTTCCCGGTATCTACAGTCCAGAGCCACCGTGGGCAACTACTGTTTGGTCATCTTGCAGGGCAAGCGATTGTAGCTATGGCTGGACGCTTCCACTATTATGAAGGTTATAGCATGCAGCAGGTTACCTTCCCGGTGAGAGTAATGGCTATGATGGGCATCAAGCGCTTATTTATATCGAATGTTTCCGGGAGTACTAATGCCGCAATTGAGGCGGGGGATATCGTTTTCGTGCGCGACCATATCAATCTACAACCGGAAAATCCGCTACGCGGCACTAATGATGAACGCTTGGGGCCACGCTTTCCCGACATGCTGGGTACTTACGACAAACCGATGATTGCGCGAGCGATGGAAATCGCAGCGGCTGAAAATATTCGGGCGCACGAGGGGGTCTACGTTGCTTTACAAGGTCCAAATCTGGAGACGCCCGCCGAGTATGGATTTTTACATCGTATCGGCGGAGACTTGGTAGGCATGTCTACGGTACCAGAAGTATTAGTGGCCCGCCATATGGGGCTGGCCGTATTTGTTATTTCCGTGGTTTCAAATAAATGCTATCCGTTAGAGATTATTGCACCAACTACGGTAGAATCTGTAATTGCGCTGGCGCGTAAGGCAGAGCCACGCATGCGACTGATTGTAAAAACGTTATTACAGGAAAGCTAGTGCTTGCTTAATCAAGGAAATAAGTTCTTAACTCCCTTTGGTATTAAACTGATTCATAGTGCGTGCCAAACCAATAGTACCAAAACTCTTCACAGTATCCACAGCGGTTTTAATGACCTGAGGTAGTTGTTCTCGCTCCTGCTCGGACCATTTTCCAAGTACAAAGTCGACTTGTCGCCCACGAGAGAAATTGTCGCCGATGCCAATCCGTAGGCGAGCATATTTATTACCACCATTGAGCTGATCAATGCTTTTCAAACCATTATGCCCACCATCGCTACCCTTAGCACGCAGTCGCTGCCGCCCGTAAGGTAAATTGAGGTCATCAACGATCACCAATAAGTTTTCTTTCTGTACTTTCTTCTTTTGCAACCAGTAGCGCACTGCTTTTCCACTCAAATTCATGTAAGTAGATGGCTTGAGCAGGATAAAGGTCCGTCCCTTATGGCGAAACTCTGCGAGGTCGCCTAGTTGTTCGTGCTTAAAAGATACTTCGGCGTCTTTGGCTAGTGCGTCTACGACGTCAAAGCCTATATTATGGCGGGTATCATCATACTCGGCCCCCATGTTGCCGAGTCCGACAATCAAATATTTCATTGGATCAGGTACTGATTCGGTGGTTTGAAAAAGTTGTTTTATCCAGTTGAGCATGGCGGCTTAGCTTTTGCGGCGGCAAATTTAAGAAACTGTTCTGAATGAATGCATAATTGCCAATCACTCATAACATACAATAAAGCTCAACTTGGTGTTAGAAAGTTCCTTATTCGACCAAAACTGCGGAAGAGATGGCGTACATCAATTCATTCCGGTCCGTGTTGTTAAGGCTCAGTACTCCTCGCAAGGTAATTTGCTCGGAAGTGTATTCAATGGGAGCGCTTGCTTTCACTTGCATCACAGTCTCTGGGCCGGCGGCACCGCAGAAGAAACAGGAACTATAGGGGAAAGCCGAGAAAACGAAATTACTTTGCCCGCCGTAATCTTCGAGAGGAATGATATAGCCTTTGACTACCACTTCTTTACCATCCAGGGCCTGCACATCCTGACTGAATACCGGCACATCAACTTTGAAGCCCATGCTTTCGTCGTATTCCTTTTTATAGGTGATCTTTGACAACGTTCTCCAGACATTATTTTGTGCAGCCACCAAACTGGCAGTCCCACACAAAAACAACAGCAGCATCATTTTCTTAATCATAATCCCTCTTTTTAAAATTATCTAACCTTCGACTAAAACGGCATCCTCCAGGGTAAACATAATATCTTCCGGGTTGCGAGACGTAAAGCGAAAAATACCTTTAATTAAAATTGTATCGTCAGAATACTCAATTTTCTCATCTCCCTTCGCAAACACCTCCATCACGGATTCCGGTCCTGCATTGCCACAAAAAAAGCAATTAGCATAAGGATAAGCCGAAAACATAAAGTGACTCTGTGCCTTACGACCATTGAGTGGAATAACGTAGCCTTTGACCGTCACCTCTTTGCCATCCAGGGCTTCGATCATCGGAATAATCTTGCCCGAGGAAGCAAATCCACCATTATCATCTTGCCGCTCAAATTTCATCAAAGCCAACGTACGCCAGATATTTTGCTCCTGTTGTATATCCGTACCTTGTGTACTAAAGCCAAGAAGCAATGCTAAGAATAATGTGATATAACTTGGACAGATAATCATAACCGCAAATTAACGTTTTCCAGAAAGTCTTTGTTTTAAGCTTCTGTTAAAGTATCCGAAATATCGGTCATTGACGCCTGCACAGCGGGGATTATTGCCGCCCCAATACCGATTGCCAAGGCTGCACCCAACAAATACAACTCTTCTTTTACAAACAATAAGGCATTGAAATCATAGCGATAGGCCTCTTCCAGATAGTCGGATAAGATAAATAATCCTAAATGACTCAGCAGCATTCCGAATAAATAACCCAAGATGGCTAAAATCAATCCCTCAAGGATGATCATGAGTAAGAGGACGCCACGCGAGGCACCCATGACGCGCATTAGGGCCAGTTCGTAGCGCCGATCCCGCAAAGAATCGAAAAGGATAATGAAAATACTAAAGCCGGAAACACAAATAATAATATAGGCTAAGGTGCGCAAAGCATCTTCACCGGTTCCCATCAAATCGTAGAGTCGATTAATTTCGATGGCGGGCGCCGCAGCCTGCAAATTCGTGCTTTCGTTAATATTACGGGCTAGATTGAGTGTTTTGAAATTGCGCTTTCGGTATTGCACCAACAAACTCGTAATATCCTGATCAACGGCATCGCGTAGTGCCACCACGGTGTCTTGATGGGCCTCACCTTCTTCGCCGTGCCCACTATGTACTTTCCAAATACTTTGTGTATTGGTGAGAATTAATTGATCGATTACCGAGCCCGTGGCTTGTAAGATGCCGACAATACGAAAGGGTTCAGTATCACTGTGTTCAAGTCCCTCATCATCTACTAAACCATGGGAACTAAAAAACGTATCCCCTAGTTTCAACCCTCTAGCCTCAGCCACTTTAGCGCCGATGGTCGCTTCAAAGTCTTTTTCCCAGAGCTGGCCGGAGGCCAACTGGGCTTTGTAGAGCTCTACGATATCCGTCGTGGTGCCAACAATTCGATAGCCTTTGTAGCTATCCCCAACAGAAACCGGAATCGCCTTTTTGATCAAAGGATGTTCGGGGTTCATAAAAGGCCGCGCATCTTGAATCGATACATTCCCTGTAGGTGCATCAAGATGATACATATTACAGAGGATCAACTGAAGGGGACTTCCTTTTGCGCCGATCACTAAATCAATGCCCGCCAAATTTTTATCAAATTTCTCCTCCAATTGTCGATTCAGTAACAACAGAATTGAAATCAATCCAACGCCAAGCGCGAACAAGATCAAGCTTAGCAAAGTTGCCAAGGGTTTGTTGATCAGATTTTTCCAACTGAGCTTAAATAAATTCATAGTTTGGTATCGGACAAGATGATTTGATTGGAAAAGCGGGATTTTAATCGACCATCGTGCGTAACGATCAGGAGTGTGGCATTTTCTTCGCTAGCCTGTTGTTCGAGTAGCTCTATCACCTCTTCGCAATTAACGTCATCCAGAGCGGAGGTCGGCTCGTCGGCCAGAATAACGGCCGGCCGATTGATCAAGGCGCGGGCGATTGCGACACGCTGTTGTTCGCCAATACTCAGCGCATCGGTGCGGGATTTAAGTTTGTCTCCAACATTGAGTCGCTCCAATAATTCATTGATACGGCCAGTATCGGTGGGTTTGCCGGCAAGTCGTTGAGCAAGCAACAAATTGTCTCGCACATTGAGCGAGCGGACAAAATGGGCTTTTTGAAAGACGATACCGATATTTTGGCCGCGAAAACGATCAAGACGAGCGGCAGGCATACTGTCTAGGCGTACTTCGTTGATCAGGACTTCGCCGCCGGTAGTTTGCCGCAGGCCACCGAGTAAATGCAAAAGCGTCGTCTTTCCACTCCCGGATTGTCCCAACAACAGGCATTTGTCTCCCTTACCGCATTGAATATCGGGGAATCGGAGCAATTGCTGCCCGTCGTAAGTATAGGTTAAATTCTTTGTTTGTAACATTCGCTTATATCATTATAGCAAGGCCGCCCCGAATACGCCGGCACTATCGCCGAGACTAGGTCGCAAAAAGGGCGTTTCAAGGGTGTGATTAAAAATATGTTTTTCCACTTCCCAGCGTCCTTCTTCGTATAGTAAATCAATATTACCTACTCCTCCTCCAATTACAACAGCGTCGGGATCGAGGATGTTGATGATATTAGACATCGCTCGACCAAAAAAATTGAGCATCCGATGTACCGTACGCGTCGCGACTTCATCTTTACCTTCTTTATGAAGCTCTACAATCTCTTTCAGTTTTTTAGGGACGCCCATAATGTCGGCGTAGTATGCTTCCAGTGCTGGTCCCGAAAGAATACGTTCTACACATCCCTTCTTTCCGCAGTAACACTCTCCCCCAGAATCATCGAGGAAATTATGTCCCCATTCACCGGCAATCCCCTGCCGACCACCCAGCACTTGACCGTTGACGACTACGCCGCCGCCAACGCCAGTTCCCATGATTACCCCAAAGACAACCTTAGCGTCCGGCACCTTTTTTTTCACTACTCCCAGATTTGCCTCGGCAATGGCAAAACAGTTCGCATCGTTCGCCATGACGATATCCAGTCCAAGGGCATTTTCCAGATCACGTTTGAAAGGCATTCCATTCAAACAAGTCGTATTACTATTTTTCATCAATTGGCTGGACGGCTCCAAAGTACCCGGTGTACCGATACCAATGCGGCCGGGCTTTAAGCCGGTTTCAGCCGTCAAGACTTCTATCAAGCGCGCAATCTGATCAATGATATGCTCATAGCCTTTGTGCGCTTCGGTTGGAATACGTAGCCGTCTCAGTACATTGGGCGTATCGCGATCTTCCAGGATAACGCCTTCAATTTTTGTCCCACCTAGGTCAATACCCCAAACAGGTCCCATAGTGTTATTATTTTTTGGTTCGTTAGATACTCTATCTTAAGTCGAAACTTGGTGTTTTCAACCCTAATCCACCATTCCCAAATCAACTCAATATTTGAAAATGGAACTTTTTGCTTAAAATTTGTTTATAATTGCGTAGCGACTTTTGTTCCAAAAAAGATCGACTGATGAATTATCACTCAAATATAATAATTAGCATTATCATTCGACGATTGTCCTGACAATCTGTGAAGTGCTGATTTATTCATACACAAGGGCTCTGGCAGATTGTACATCTGCCAGAGCTTTTTTGTGTATCTTTGCGGCGTTTTTAAAAAGCCATTTTTGGGACAAAAGTTGTTATTCAACAAGCAAGAAACCTGTATTAATTGCAGGTTGAATTTGAAAAAGAAAATTT
The DNA here is from genome assembly GCA_028285085.1 of Saprospiraceae bacterium. Classification (GTDB taxonomy): domain Bacteria; phylum Bacteroidota; class Bacteroidia; order Chitinophagales; family Saprospiraceae; genus JAHDHW01. Next base: position 10,399 of record JANQQI010000137.1, read on the forward strand.
CACCCACATGTATAAAGAATTTAAAGGACTGAATTTGCCGGAAATCGACCAGACTATCCTGGATTTTTGGAAGAAGGAAAATGTTTTTCAAAAAAGTATCGAGCAGCGCGATAAGAATAACAGCTTTGTCTTTTACGAAGGACCTCCCTCTGCTAACGGCAAACCAGGTATCCACCACGTAATGGCCAGAACGGTAAAGGATTTGTTCTGTCGTTTTCAAACGATGAAAGGAAAGCGCGTTGAGCGGAAAGGTGGATGGGATACGCACGGGCTACCCATTGAGCTGAGTGTAGAAAAAGAACTTGGGATCACAAAAGAAGATATTGGTAAATCCATCTCGGTAGACGATTATAACAAAGCCTGCCGCGAAACGGTAATGCGTTATAAAGATTTGTGGGACGATCTCACCGTTAAAATGGGATATTGGGTGGATCTTGACCATCCTTACATTACTTATGAAAATGAGTATATAGAAAGTGTTTGGTGGTTATTGAAAAGATTGTACGATAAGGATTTACTGTACAAAGGCTACACCATCCAACCTTATTCTCCGGCTGCGGGTACGGGTTTAAGTACCCACGAGTTGAATCAACCCGGTTGCTACCGCGACGTCAAGGACACTACAGTTGTAGCTATGTTTAAGGTTAAACAAGATGAGCGTTCTGCTTTTTTATTCGATGATGAGCAGGAAGATGTGCGTATCATGGCCTGGACGACGACTCCTTGGACTTTACCATCAAATACCGGCCTCATTGTCGGTCCCAAAATCGATTATGTTAAGATCAAAACGACGAATCCCTATACTGAAGCGTCAGTGAGTGTCGTCCTTGCAAAGGATCTCGTTACAAAGTGGTTTGGCGCTAAGAATCAACCTGAAATTCTATCAGAAAGCGAGACCTTCAAAGGGCCACAATTGGCTGATATCCGTTATGAGCAGCTCTTGGATTTTAATAATCCTATCGAACCATTAAACGGTAATACGGATGCCTTTAAAGTGATGGTCGACAACTATGTGACCACCGAAGATGGTACCGGTATCGTCCATTCAGCGCCTTCGTTTGGTGCGGATGACCGCCGAGTAGGATCCGCTAACGGAATGGGTACCCTAACCCTGGTCGATAAGCAAGGAAAATTTATCAGTACCACCGGAGAGTTCTCTAATCGCTACGTCAAGGATTATAAAGATGACCCTGATTATGTTTCAGTAGACATCGATATCGCTGTCAAACTCAAAAAAGAAGGAAAAGCTTTCAACGTAGCTAAATATAGTCACAACTATCCACATTGCTGGCGTACTGATAAGCCGGTACTTTACTATCCATTGGATAGCTGGTTTGTCAAAGCGTCGAAGGTCAAGGAACGCATGTTCGAACTCAATCAGACCATCAATTGGAAGCCTGCCTCCACCGGAGAAGGTCGTTTTGGTAAGTGGCTGGAAAATCTTCAGGATTGGAACCTCTCACGCTCGCGTTACTGGGGTATCCCACTTCCTATCTGGCGAACAGAAGACGGTAAACTCGAAAAGTGTATTAGCTCCGTCGCTGATCTGCAAGCTGAAATTGAAAAAGCAAATTCAGCCTTGGGGCTCAATCAAGATGTTCCTAAAGATTTGCACCGACCATACATTGACGACGTGGTACTCGTCAGCGAAGATGGCCAACCTATGCGACGCGAACTCGATCTGATTGACGTATGGTTCGACAGTGGCTCTATGCCTTATGCACAGTGGCACTATCCTTTTGAAAACGAAGAAAAATTCAAGCATAATTTCCCCGCAGATTTCATTGCCGAAGGGGTAGATCAGACGCGCGGTTGGTTTTACACACTGCACGCCATTGCCACCATGGCTTTCGATAGCGTTGCTTACAAGAACGTAGTTTCGAATGGCCTCGTCTTGGATGCCAAGGGACTAAAAATGTCAAAACGGCTGGGTAATGCCGTTGATCCATTTGATACGCTAGCAACCTACGGCGCGGATGCTGTTCGTTGGTACATGATTTCAAATTCTTCACCCTGGGATAATCTCAAGTTTGACTTGAACGGGGTCACAGAAGTGCGTAATAAGTTTTTCGGAAAGCTCTATCAGACGTATTCGTTTTTTGCACTTTACGCAAATATCGATGGATTCAAATTCGCCGAAGCAGAGGTTCCGATGGTCGAGCGACCAGAGATTGATCGGTGGATTATCTCCTTACTGAACACCTTGGTGAAAGAAGTTGATGCAGACTTTGCGGCTTACGAGCCTACACAGGCAGCCCGCAAGATTCAGGATTTCGTAGTAGAGAATCTGAGTAACTGGTATGTACGTCTTTGCCGTCGCCGTTTCTGGAAAGGAGAATACGGCACGGATAAAATCGCAGCGTATCAAACCTTGTACACATGTTTGACTACCATCTCCAAATTGATTGCTCCGGTGGCACCTTTCTTTTCAGAGTGGTTGTATAATAATTTAAATGAAGCCACTCAGAAAGAAGCGTCCGAAAGCGTTCACTTGTCGTTGTTGCCAGAAGTACAGACGGCGTTGATCGATGAGAAGCTTGAGCAACGTATGGAATACGCTCAGACTATTTCTTCCTTAGTGCTATCGCTGCGCAAATCGAAGAAAATCCAAGTGCGCCAGCCATTGCAAAAAATCATGTTGCCCGTCTTGGATAGTGAATTCCAAGAACAGGTAGAAGCCGTGAAAGATTACATTCTGGCGGAAGTGAATATTAAGACGATTGAATTCATCACGGATACCAGTGGCGTTATTAAAAAACGAATCAAGCCGAATTTCAAAACCCTGGGCCGCCGGCTGGGCAAAAACATGAAAGCGGCGGCAGCAGCGATCAATCAATTCAGCCAAGACGATATCGCCGCGCTTGAGGCATCAGGCCAATATCTCTTGGAGGTCGACGGTGAGCAATTTGAACTGGGGCTAGAAGATTTTGAAATCAGCTCAGAGGATATTCCGGGCTGGTTGGTCGCCAACAGTGGTGCGATCACCGTCGCCCTGGATATCACCATTACCGAAGACCTCAAGGCCGAAGGAATGGCGCGTGAGTTGGTGAATCGTATCCAGAATTTGCGTAAGAGCAAAGAGTTCAACGTCACGGATAAGATCGTGGTGCGTCTGGAAGCTCATGATAGCATTAGCCCCGCTGTTGATCAATTCGGTGACTATATCCGTACGGAGACGTTGGCTAAAGATTTACAGTTGAGTGATGGCGTCGAAGGTGATTTGATTGATCTCGCCGACGATGTACAATTGAACATTGAGGTAGCATTGGCTTAGCCCCCCCTTTTCTTTCATACAAAAGGTCGAAAGTATCTAAACTTTCGACCTTTTCTGTTTTCTAAAATTTCACCCGTTTTCCCCATTCGTCTAGCTCTTCATCGGTCCACAATTCGGGATAGAAGATAACACGTTGATTTTTCGGGGGGAGATATTTTTGCCAATTCGTACCGCCTGTAGCTTCGATAACTTTGGGCTTATTATCCAGGTAGCGCACTGCGGAGCGATAATGAGATAGGGGCCAAAGCACATTAGCGTTGTGGTCGTGTTCGCGGAGGAGTTGAATCAGCTCTTCATCCTGCTGAGCATCGGGGCTAAGCTGCTGATAGCATCGGCGCAAATTGCGATGTTTGTACGAGCGCGCCTGGCGAATGAAATAAGTAGAATATTTATTTTCAAACTGGCGTAGTGTCAGGGTTTTCTTACCGGTAGCCAATTCGGTTGCTCCTGATTTCCAATAAAGAATTTGGTATAAATCTTCTACGCTTTGGTCATCATAGACTTGATTGCGCTTGCTCGGGTGGACTAACTGAGGTAAATCTGTACTCGCGATCTCAATCAAACGATACTGTGCTGATTGAAAGCCACTTGCAGGTAGCAAGCTCATTCTAAATTTTAAAAACTCCTCTTTATCCATTCCCTCCACCATCACATCAAAGGACTTGATCAGGCTTTGAAAATAGCGATTAACCCGGCCTACCTGACGTTTCATTAGAGTCAAATCCGGAACGCCATCTTGGTTTAAGCGTTCAATAGCTTGTAGGATAAGCTTGAAGTATAATTCCGTAATTTGATGGTAGATTATAAAAATTTCTTCGTCCGGGAACCTCGTCTTGGGATTTTGTAAACTCAGTAGCGTATCCAGGTGAATATAATCCCAATAGGTAAGATAGTCTGCATGCAACAGTCCATCCAAATAAGATTGCATATTCTGTCCCATCGCCGCATATTTCTCTTCCAGCTTCTCCAGCCGGGTCAACATGTCGTGGGTTAGCTCCATAATATTGGTCAGGTTTTTTGGCTTGTCTAAAGGATGATTTTAACACCTAAATATAGACAAAATAGGCCAATCAACACGCTGACCAATACATTTCCGAAAGCGGTTAGCATTTCACCGGATTGTAGCAGTTGATAGGTCTCAAGCGTAAAGGTCGAAAAAGTACTGAAGCCACCGCAAAAGCCTGTCATAAGGAGTAGCTTCCAAGGATCACTCATCGGCTGACGCATGCTCCAGCCAACCAAAAGTCCCAAGATGAAGCAACTTAGCATGTTAGCCAGAACTGTTCCCCAGAAAAATGGATAGTCCGTTTGTTGAATCCAACGACTCAGACTAAAGCGGCATAAACTACCCAAGCCGCCGCCAATAAATACCATAATGAGGTGCAAAATCTTTGATCGAGTCTAGGTCAGTTAAAAAGAATCAGCCCGTTGTTGGCGTCTTATTCAATCGCTTACGCGATACGACGTAATATAAGGTGCCGGATAAAAACATCGCAAGGGCGACCACTAAAACGAGCAAGTTGAAGGCTCCAATATCTTGGAGAGCGAGTACCATTAAAATGAAAAGAACATTTACAAATACCAAAATTCCTGTCGCCTGCATATGTGTCAAACCATAGTCGATCAACAAATGATGGATATGTGTCCGATCCGGATGGAAAGGTGAACGACCGCGTAAAGCCCGGGTAACAAATACGCGCAAGGTGTCAAACAAAGGCAGGATCATAATGCCAAAGGCAACGGCCGGAATCGCATTGATGCGCCACTGGTGCCCTTCTTCGAGTTGACTATTAGATTCCATAAATTGAATAGCCAAAATCGAGCACACCAGCCCCACTAGTAATGAGCCAGTATCACCCATAAAAATCTTCGCGGGGGTGAAATTGTATTTTAAAAAAGCAATTACGGCACCAGCTAAGGAAAAGCCTAAAATAGCGTAGGCAATCTGATCAGTTAGAAAAAACCAAATCCCCAAAGTTATTGCGATTAAAGTTCCTATACTTCCTGAAAGTCCATTGATCCCATCAATCAGGTTAAAAGCATTAATGATTACCAGAATGGTAAACATAGTAAGGACAATACTCAAAATCTCCGGCATTTCGTATATCCCGAAGATGCCATACATACTACTGATTTTTAAATCTGATTTAAATACCAGAATCGCTGCCGCCATGACCTCTCCGATCAGCTTTTTATTCGGTGCGATGGGGATAATATCATCTTTGGCTCCAATGAGGAAAATAATGATAAACGCACAGAGTATATACTGCAAGTCTCCACCTGATTCTTTAAATGGTGTCCACAGAATAATTGAAAAAATGACTCCCGCAAAAATACCGATCCCCCCTAAAGATGGTGTACTTACGGTATGGGACCGACGCTCACCCGGTTCGTCACACAAATTCTTTACTTTGGCAATATTGATAATCGACGGGATAGCAAAGTAAGTGAGCGTAAAGGCCGTGAGGAAGCTTAAAATTACGTCAAACATTGGTGATGGTGTTTGCTTGAATTGAAAATGGCGAAGGGAGACTTAATTAACCCTCCCAAACTCCGTACCGGAAGTACATAACTATTAGAAACGAGTATCGTCGATACTGTCCAGCCAAGCTTTAATGTCGCCGACTACTGATTCTACACAACCTGATTCAAACGGAGATGTTAAATTAGCCAGTTTTACCAGTTCCAAAAACGAATGACTACCGCCTACTTTACAAAGGTTTACGTAATCTTTCCAGGCTTGTTCATGATTTGTGCGATCTTTTTTCCAAAACTGGAAAGCACAAATTTGCGCTAGTGTGTAGTCAATATAGTAAAATGGTGTTGTAAAGATATGACTTTGGCGCTGCCAATAACCGCCTTTCTCCAAAAATAAATTGCCATCATAGTTTCGATGGGGCAAGTATTTATTTTCGATTGCTTTCCAAGCTTGGTTGCGTTCCTCTGGCGTTGCCTCGGGGTTTTCGTACACAAAATGCTGGAATTCATCCACCGCTACTCCATATGGCAAAAACAGTATGGCTCCAGAGAGGTGACCAAATTTATACTTATCGGTATCCTTCTGGAAAAAATAATTCATCCATGGCCAAGTAAAAAACTCCATACTCATGGAGTGAATCTCACAAGCCTCGTAGGTCGGCCAATTATATTCCTTAATGCCTAGATTACGGCTGGAGTAGACCTGAAAAGCATGCCCCGCTTCGTGTGTCAATACATCAATATCACCACTGGTTCCATTGAAATTTGAGAAAATATACGGGGCTTTATAAGCATCGATATAAGTACAATATCCTCCGGTAGCCTTTCCTTTTCGGTTGACAAGGTCCATTAGATTATTATGTCGCATGAAGTCGAAAAATGTACCAGTTTCCTCCGATAACTCATGGTACATCTTCGTGGCCTTTTCGACGATCCACTTAGGCTCACCTTGTGGTTTGGGATTGCCACTGGCAAAACGAAAATCCTCATCGTAGTATTTCAACTGGTCGAGCCCCAGGCGCTGACGCTGACGTTCGTACAAGCTACTCGCAATCGGTACAATGAATTCTCTAACCTGTTCTCGAAATCCGGCTACCTGGCTTGCATCATAATCGGATCGCAACATACGCGCATAACCCAATTCGACAAAATTTTGGTAACCCAATTTACGGGCGATCCGATGCCGCAACTTTACCTGTTCATCAAAAATGCTCTCGATCACAGGTGCCTGCTCCGCGTAGAATGCCCATTTTGCTTCGGCGGCCGCCTTGCGCGTCTCACGATCTTGCGAAGTTTCCAAAGGCAGCAAAGCAGGAATCGTATACTCTTCACCCCGGAATTTGATCTTGGCGGCAGCTTTTACTTTCACATAATCAGATACCAGCTTATTCTCGGCTTGTAAATCCTCCAAAATAACGGGCTCAAAGGTCTTTAGACTCAGCTCTGCAATTACAAAAAGTTGCTGCCCCCAGAAAGCTTCTAATTCTGAGCGGAAACGAGAATCCAGCAGTAATCGATAGAATCGATTCGTCAAAGCCGCTACCGTCGGATTATTGGTATCGAAAAAGCTGTTTTCTTTTTCATAAAATTGATCTGCCGTATCAATAGTATGTCGGATATGGCAGATGTTATACATCGTGGAAAATTGCTTGCGAATCGAGTTGATTTTTTCAAACAGGTCTTTCTGCTCTTCAAATGTCTCAGCATTTGCGAAGGCGTCTAGTAAACGTGTAAACTCTTCTTCGAAACTAGCCATAATCGGCCGCTCATATCGAAAGTTTTCGAACTTCATAAAATTCCTTTATTACAGGTCGTTTTCAAACCAGCCTCAAAGATAGGAACATTCCAAAGAAGGGGCAAGCAAGGTACTACGCTTTGCTAATAGGGCGCTGAATGATCCGTAAAATATATCGTCTCCACTCGCCCATGTTCTTCTTCCATAATGCCCGTATAACGGGAGACCTTAATTTTAGTATTCTTTTCGTAACTTTGTGCGGATTTTTTAAAAACAAGCCAGTAGCGAAAAATATGGATTTGAAGTCTCAGATCAACTTAGACGCGCTCCCTAAACACATCGCGGTGATCATGGATGGCAACGGGCGTTGGGCTAAACAACACGGGAAACCACGTGTGTTTGGCCATCGCAACGGCGTAAAGTCCGTGCGAGAAGTAACGGAAGCAGCCGCTGAGCTAGGAGTTCAATACGTTACGCTCTACGCTTTTTCAACCGAAAACTGGAATCGGCCTCAACTGGAGGTAACCGCGCTGATGACCTTGTTGGTAGAGACACTACGCAAGGAAATTAATACTTTAAATAAGAATAATATTCGCCTTAAGGCCATCGGAGATCTCAAAAAATTACCTTCCAAAACTTACAAGGCTTTGCTGGAAGGTATTGAAAATACAAAAAATAATAGCCGTATGACCCTTGTCTTGGCCCTGAACTACAGTGCCAAATGGGACATTTTGCAAGCGACACGAAAATTAGCCGACGCCGTTGCTCAACAAGAACTCAATAGCGAGTCCATTGACGAAACGGTATTCTCTAATGCTTTGAGCACTCAAGGTATTCCAGACCCAGAGTTGATGATCCGTACTAGTGGTGAAGCTAGAATTAGTAATTTTTTGCTTTGGCAACTCGCTTATGCAGAACTTTATTTTAGCCCGATCTTCTGGCCAGAATTTCGCAAAGCCAATCTTTATGAGGCCATTATCGATTTTCAAAGACGAGAACGCCGATTCGGTAAAACCAGTGAACAATTGATCAAAAGTTAAAATTCACCTCGACGTACAACCTTCTACTGTCGTAAGAAGAACATTAATGAATAGAATGCCGGAATCAGGAAGCAACACCTTTGATCATCATACGTTCCTTTACTGATTCTTTTAGACTTAAAAAACACAACTAGACATAGATGAGACTAGCTTTAGCTGTACTGACCGTCCTTATCTTAGCGGGTTTTCCAAAAATAGCATTTACCCAAACAGCCCAGGACACCCTTCCGGTGATCGATTACTCGACACCACGCGATTTTGAAATTGGAGGGATCAAAGTTATCGGTGCTGAATATAGTGATGATAATGCCTTGATTGCCATCGCAGGCTTGAAAGTAGGAGATAAAGTTCGCATCCCCGGTGAAGATGTATATCGTGCCATCAAAGCGCTTTGGAAACTACGCCTGTTTACCGATGTGCAGATTTATAAAGAAAAAATCATTGGTGATGTGATCTTCCTAGAAATTCAAGTACAGGAACGCCCTCGGCTATCACGTTATTCTTATACAGGTGCCAAGAAATCTCGACACGATGACCTCAATGATGAAGTCAGTTCATTTCTATTAAAAGGTGGGATTGTAACCGAAAACGTTAAAACGAACGCCAGTAATGCTATTAAAAATTACTATCGTGCTAAGGGTTACCTGGATGTTGATGTGGTCGTAGACGAGGTCCCCGACGAAAAAATGGTCAACGCTGTTCGATTGGTTTTTAATGTTGTTAAAAATAAACGAGTAAAGATCAACGACATTACTTTCTCCGGCAATGAGAATGTGAAGTCAAAGAAGTTGCGTAAAAAGATGGGGAACACCAAGCGCAAACGCAAGCTGTTCTCTTCCTCTAAGTTCATTCGCGACGAATACGAGGATGACAAAAATAGCATCATCGCTTATTACAATACGATCGGCTTCCGAGATGCCCGCATTCTGAATGATAGCATCTGGCGTAATGATAAAGGCCAGTTAATGATCCACATGGATATCGATGAGGGCAATCGCTATTTCTTCCGTAATATTTCCTGGAAAGGTAATTCCATTTACGATAGTGAACGTTTGAGTACTGTGCTCGGTATCCAAAAAGGAGAGGTTTATAATCAAGAACTACTCGAAACCCGCTTGCGATTTAGTATGGACGGCCGGGATATCAGTACGTTGTATATGGACAACGGGTATTTGTTTTTCCAGGTTGACCCCATTGAAACATCAATTGTAGAAGATTCGATTGATTTGGAATTACGCATTCAGGAAGGGCCGCAGGCGACGATCGATCGAGTAATCATCAGAGGTAACGATCGAACCCACGAGCACGTTATCCGACGAGAACTACGTACCCGCCCCGGGGAGAAATTTAGTCGCTCGGATATTATCCGCTCACAGCGTGAAATCATCAATCTTGGTTATTTCAACCCGGAAAGTCTTGGCATTAATACCCCGGTTAATCCACAGCGAGGTACCGTAGATATCGAATATACAGTAGAAGAAAAACCTTCGGATCAGCTAGAACTCTCTGCCGGTTGGGCCGGTGGTGGTCGCGGGGTGATTGGTACCCTTGGGGTATCATTCAATAACTTCTCGATGCGGAATATCTTTAAGAAAGAAGCCTGGAGCCCACTTCCTCAGGGTGACGGTCAGCGCTTGTCACTCCGTGCTCAGACCAATGGTCGCTTCTTTCAATCTTACAATATTTCGTTCACGGAGCCTTGGCTTGGTGGTAAAAAACCAAATTCGTTTACTGTAGCCGGTTTTATCAACCGCTTTGCTTTCGGTGATCGAGATTTCTCGACTTTCCAAAAATTCGTCATTCTCGGTGCGTCAGTGACTTTGGGTACCCGATTGAAGTTCCCTGATGATAACTTCGTTTCTCAAACCACCCTTACCTTCCAGAATCTATCACTAGAAAACTGGATTACGGGTTTGTTTATCACTGATGATGGATTCGTTGTAACCGACGGTAATTACTATAACATCAGCATCAAGCAAACTATCACTAGAAGCACTGTAAGTGATCCACTCTTCCCACGTAGTGGTTCACGTTTTACGCTGTCGGCACAATTAACACCACCTTACTCCCTGTTCAACAACCGGGATTACAGCGACCTCCCCGTCGACGAGCGCTTCCGTTGGTTGGAATATCATAAATGGCGTTTTAATGCTGAATGGTACACTGAATTAGCACCAAAATTAGTACTGAGAACGGCAGTTAAGTTGGGAATGATCGATGCTTATAATGATGATATCGGTATTGCACCTTTCGAACGCTTCCAAATCGGTGGCGATGGTTTCGCCAACCAGCAAGCAGGTGCTTTCAATGGTGTAGATTTGATTGCTTTGCGTGGTTACGATGAAAACGAGCTCCCTAATAACTTGCTCAACAATCGCCTCGTGGCGACACCAATTTTTAATAAATACACAGTTGAATTACGTTATCCGCTATCCCTCAATCCAAGTTCGACGATTTATGCCTTGGCTTTCGTAGAAGGAGGTAACTCATTCCGCAGTTATCGCGAATTCAACCCATTCGATGTTAATCGAGCCGTGGGTATGGGGCTACGGGTCTTCCTACCAATGTTCGGTACCCTTGGATTCGACTACGGTCTCGGTTTTGATAAAGATGTAGTCGGGGCGGGAGGATCTATTTTCAGTAATTATGGCCGATTTAACATTATCCTTGGTTTCGAGCCAGAATAGACTTTTGACAAGTCAATGACAAGAAGCGCCGCTTATCGGAAAGATAGGCGGCGCTTCTTGCTTTTTATCCGCAGGTTAATCGATAACTTTGTTCCAAGATTAAACTCGAATGATAATTCAACGACTAGGCTGGAGTTTGGGTATTTGGATATTAGGTATGATGACCTTATCAGCGCAAACTGATACCTCGCTGGATATAGATACAATCGTCGTTGTATCTTCTAAACCCGTTCCAATCATCAATTCTGCTTTCCGTGTTTGGAACCGCGAAGCGTTAGAAAACACTAGTAGTAACACCATTCCGGAGTTACTCGAAAGAGAAGGGGTTTATATTAAAAACTATGGCCCAGGTAGTATCGCCACCTCTTCGATACGGGGTGGCAGTGCCGGACATACCTTAATGTTGTGGAATGGATTACCACTACAAAGTCCAATGCTGGGTTTGTTTGATTTATCTATGCTGCCCATTAGCGGTCCCGAAGAAGTGATCCTGCAAAAAGGTGGCTATTCTGCTATGTGGGGCAGTGGTGCCATCGGTGGAATCATCTCGTTAAACAACCGGCCTGATTTCAGTCAACGCTTATTGTTTCAAAGTCAAAGCCGTTCGGGTAGTTTTGGACTATTCGAGCAACAGTTCAAAGTTGGAGTAGGTAATGAGCGTTTTCAAAGCGTTACTAAGTTTAATCATCTACAAGTTGATAATAACTTCCCCTACCGGCCTTTGCCCGAACTCCCCGAGCGAAAGCAGACGAACGCTGCCTTCTCCCAGCAAAACTTTTTACAAGATATCTACTGGCGCATCAATGACCAACAACAACTTTCTGCCCATTTTTGGCGACAGTCGGTCGAACGAGAGATTCCGCCCACTTTAACGCAAACGCGGAGCAACGCGCAGCAGTCGGATGCGTCCACTCGCTTGTTGGTCAACTGGCAGATGACGCATACCAAGAGTATTTGGCAAGCGCGCATTGGCCTTTTCGATGAAGACCTTATCTATACCAATGAGCGCATTGGCCTGGAGTCGCCCAGCAACTTTAAAACCTTGTTGGCAGAGTTTTCAACCCAATGGCAATGGAAAAATCACCATTGGTTTTTTGGCACCACTCAGAATTACACCGAAGCAAGTACCACCAACTACAATGACGGGGTTTCAGAATTCCGCCCCTCCATCTTTACTAATTATAAATTCCAACAAGCGAACTGGCAGGTACAGGCCAGCTTAAGGCAAGAATGGTCAGATGATCGTCGGGTTCCCTTGATTCCCACAGTGGAGCTGAACTATCAACCGATTGAGATGCTGGAACTCAATGTCAAAATGAGCAGAAACTATCGACTCCCTACACTCAACGACCGTTTTTGGCTGCCTGGGGGTACCCCGGATTTACGACCGGAAGATGGCTGGAGCCAAGAAATAGCTATCAGTAGCCAACAGCATTGGGGAAAGCTTAAAATGATTGCTTCGCTGACAGCTTTCAATCGTCAGATCGACGATTGGATCCTATGGAGTGTTCAACCGGGCCAAACGTTTTGGTCCGCCAATAATATCACCAAGGTTTGGAGTCGCGGCCTCGAACCCCGCTTGAACATTTCACAATCCTTTCGCCAATGGCAATGGCAGTGGCGACTCGGCTACGATTTTATTCGCTCCACCAATCAGGTGGCGCTTGAAGCACCGAGGATGGCTAAAGGACAGCAATTGATCTATACACCTCGCCATCAAGCCCATACTAGTCTATCCATTAAATGGCGCCAATGGGCTTTAAGCTATCAACATTTTTACTTTGGCGCTACTCAGGGTATTAATGACCCACTTGATGCGTATCAACTCGCTCACGCTCGCCTGCAATATCAAGTGCAAGAAGGTGCTTATGGTGGCACTATTTTTCTGAATGTAAATAATCTGTGGGATGCGGATTATTTAGTGGTGGAACGCCGAGCGATGCCGGGCATCAATTACAGCTTGGGAGTACGTTTTCGTTTTAGACAGTAAAACAACTATTCTACCTTCATACTCAACACCCGAGGTCGGGGTACGCATAAGGCTTCCAGTTCCTCCGGTTGCCCAAAAAATACATTGAAGTCTACATCGCCATTAATGCCCTCAATACGTCCGCGATCGCCATATTGCCAAAAATGCCATTGGCGATCATCGTCCAGCTTTGGACTTCGTTTGTTATAGCGTGCGATCCAAAGAGGATAATCATCGAAATTACCCGCGATATATTCGTGGTAGAAATTAAGGTTAGTATAAATAATGGGTCGAATGCGGTAATGGCTTTCAATCATTTCCAGCCAAGTCTGAATTCGCATTACCGTTATGGCGTTAGAAGCACCGTTGGTCACTTCTACATCCAGCACTGGCGGCAAATCTCCCGCTTCCAACTTGACTTGCGAGATAAAATTTCGTGCCTGTTTGTATACAGAGCGGGTGGGACGAAAGAAATGATACGCACCACGCTTGATGCCAACGCGTTTTAGCGCGGCCCAATTAGATTGAAAAAGGCTATCGGTGAAATCTTCTCCTTCTGAGGCTTTGACGAAGGCAAAAGAAATATTTTGGCTAGCAATGGCTTCCCAGTTGACCTGAGCTTGGTAGTGAGACACATCGATACCGTGTAGCAAATAGCCCGTCATCCGCTCCGTGAACGGCGTACATGAGTGAAAACTCAGGACGAACAATAAGGCGACAATTAGGTATCTCATCTAATTAATAAAATCTCTTTACCTTTTAAAAGTAACGCAATTCACCCAAAAAAGTATGCGCAAATTGGACAGAAGCGTCAGATTATTTGCTAAACGACACTTTCCATATCTTGAAAGGGTAGCTGTGTACGGCGCTGTAGCCAGTTGTCTTTCGGCCAGTGGCAAGCTAAGTCAATCAAATGCAAAACGTAGGCATGCCGAGAATGTTCGGAGCGGTTAGCGGAACTTGCGTGGACTAAAGAGCCATGTAATAGAATTAGATCGCCTTTTGCGGCAGGTATCGGGATCAATTTTTCTTCCGGCCAAGTCACACGCTCCGCTGTTGTTTCCACAAATTTTGTTCCTGTCTCGGCATTCCTAACAAAACGCTCTTGTAATGGATAAGCCCGGTGGGAGCCTGGTAGCACCAATAAACATCCATTTTGCTCGTGTGCTTTTTCCAGCGCGATCCACACCCCGAGACAAGACAGCGGTTCAGAGTAGATGAATGTGGAATCCGTATGCGCGCGTACCACTCCGCCGATACGTGCTTGCTTACAAATGTATTGGCTTTGGACAATTGAAGGCCGTTGCATGCCTAGCGTTCGAGCAATCGACAACAATTCCGATCGGTAAGAAAATCGCTGAAATTCGGGCAGTAAGTCATGCATCGCATGCCCAATTTTATTGATGGCTTTTTCGAGCGGCACCTGGATTTGGCCCTCAGCATCAAAGGCATCTTCCTCAAAAAAACAACGAATTTGGTCACCACTTTCCAAAAAATAGCGGTCACTGGTGTGGCGTTGAGCTTGTGTGGAAAACACTGTCCTTTCTTCGGCTTCAAATTGAGTCATTATATTTTGGGCTTGCTGCCGCAGATGATCAATGTCTACATGGTCAGCATAGGCTGGCAGATGTAAATAGCCGTGCTCTTGGTAAAATTGAATTTGGGTAGGATCTAAATAGGAATTCAACCTGATGGATTTTATATTATATTAGCATAAATAGATATAGAAAAACGGTATTAGTATCTTTAAAAGTAGCAGATATAGAGGATAAAACTATGGATTCTTCTCCGCAAAAATTACCGAAGTGGTTAGCTGAACAGCAATTTCATAGCTGGCAGATAGAGATTCTTATTGCAAGCGGTTTAGTTTATTTTTTGTCTCAAGTCCCGGACTATCTCCGACAGTTTTTTACATCCCAGGCACAAGCAAGTGGTGGCTCAGTAGAAGAAACCATTTTACTTTCGGGCGGGATTAGTTTTAGTCAAGCGCTTTTAATGGGTTTTGTAGTCAACCTAATACTGCGCGCCATTTGGCTAGCCTATCTCGGCATCAATTTCAGTTTTCCTAAAGGCATTAATTATCAGCAGCTAGGCTACGATGATTTTTTCAACCTTCGCAATGAAGAACGTAAAAGTCTCGTCGATCGCATCTTGACGATTGAAAAGCTATGTAGCCTATCTTATTCCGTAACCATCATTATGACGCTTGTCACCTTGGGCGCATTTTGGATGCTGCTGCTGACACTTTGGACAAGTGAACTGTTTACTGATTGGTTATATAATATCTCTATGCGAGGAGGCGTGGCTTTATTTCTCTTTTGGTTTGTCGTTATGTTAGGTGGTTTTGATTATTTGTTCTTTCGCCTTCTCCCGGGAGCCGCAAGATGGTACTACCCCATTCATCGCATTCTGAATATTATTGCGCTCCGCTTCCTCTACAATCGAGAGTTGACTACTCTCATATCTCACACCACCCGTTGGAAGGTACATCTTACCTTTTTGATGTACATTACTACTGCTTTTTTCCTGACTTTTAATGAAATCGGTAAGTACACGGATATTGACCCTTTGTTTAAATTCGACTGGGGAGATAGTAGAGGTTACGCAAGAATGACTACCCGACAAACTATCGATAGCGATGAGTATTGTAATCGCATTAAGAAAGGGCAATACATCTCGTCCGTCTGTGTAGATGATGAAATTATAAAAAGTCACCACCTTCCACTCTTTGTCGTTTATCGAAAATGGATGGATAAAGGATTAGATTATTTTTTTGAAAAAAACGGCGTCTTAACAGAAAGAGATACGATTCTTAGTAGCATAGATATGCTCAATACTAACGATAGTCTGGTTCAAGTGAGTTTCGATGAGTTTTTTGAAGTTGAAATTTCAAAAAGGATTTTTAAAAATTTAAAATGGTATTATCATCGCCATCCAACAACTCAAGAATTAGGATTTCGCACACATGTTCCGCTAGATAGTATACCCCAAGGTATACAAGAGATGGAACTATTCTATTACTGGCCTAGAGCAGATACGCTGAGTCGATCAATGTATCGATTCGTACCTTTTGTTAAAGACTACTGATAAATCATTTTGATCTAACGGATATAACTATGGCTCAACTCCGCCAATTATTTTTACAACATCTTGCCCAAACCTCTGATTTCCCATTGATGCTGGAAATCGAACGAGCCGAAGGTCTTTATTTGTACGATCCAGACGGCAAAGCCTATCTCGATCTCATTTCAGGTATTGGCGTAAGCGGATTAGGCCACCGCCACCCTCGGGTAGTGGCAGCCGCCAAAGATCAATTAGATCGTTATTTACATACCTTGGTCTACGGTGAGTTTGTGCTCAGTCCTCAGGTGGAATTAGCCAGTCTGCTCGCCAAGCTACTGCCCGATCCGCTCGATAGTGTTTACTTTGTCAATTCGGGCAGCGAAGCCACCGAAGGGGCCATGAAACTCGCCAAGCGCTACACCGGACGTCATGAAATCATCTCCTGCCATAAAGCGTATCATGGCAGTACTCAAGGTTCCGCCAGCCTCATGAGCGAGCCCTTCTTCACCCAGCCTTATCGCCCATTACTGCCGGGCATTCGTCATATCGAATTCAACTGCGAATGGTGTTTACAACAGATTACGAAGCGCACCGCCGCGGTGATCGTTGAAACGGTACAAGGGGAATGGGGTGTTCGAAAGCCTCACGGCGATTATCTTAAAAAACTGCGGCAACGCTGCGATGAGACGGGCACTTTGCTCATCCTGGATGAAATTCAGGCAGGTTGCGGGCGTACCGGTACCCTCTTCGCCTTCGAGCAATACGGTATTGTACCAGATATTTTACTCCTAGCCAAAGGACTTGGCGGAGGAATGCCTATCGGTGCCTTCATTGCGGCACGGGATACGATGCAAGTCTTAGCCCATAACCCACTACTCGGCCACATCACTACTTTTGGTGGCCACCCCGTTTGCTGTGCCGCCGCGCTAGCAACCATGCAAGAACTAACCGAAGCAGACTGGATAAAACAGGTTCCCGCCAAGGCAGCCTTGTTCCGCGAATTATTGGTTCATCCCGACATCGTCGAGATTCGTAACGCCGGATTACTTATGGCCGTCCAATTAGACAGCTTTGAGCGAATACAAGCGGTAATTAAACATTGTTTGGAGCAAGGGTTAATCACCGACTGGTTTCTCTTCAATGATCAGTCTTTACGCATTGCACCGCCCTTAATTATTACCGAAGCGGCTATTCGCGAGGCCTGTGCTATCATTTTGACAGCACTCGATAAAACGTCACCAGGCACGTGAACATTTTCGAGGATATTGCCCGGGCCAGCATCCACTTACTGCTGACGCAACCCTTCTACGCGCATTACCTCACCGCGCTCAATAAAGTTATTGATTCGGAACAAGCACAAAGTCTACTTATTAAAAGTGAACCAAGTGGTTTCACACTCTATATTCACCCTGCATTTTGGCAAAGTCTTAAAGAAGAAGACATCAAAGCTGGTGCATTGCTACACGAACTTCTACATTGGTTGCTCCGCCATCCGTTTCAAGCAACGCAGTATAAAAATCGACAACTTTTTAATCTGGCAGCAGACTTGGTTGTTAATCAATATCTTCGCAAAGAGCGGCGCCAGCCTAATATACCGATCATAGACACCAACTTTCCTCTTGACGTTAAAACACCACTGTCCCTTTCTAATTGTTATAATCTGCTTTCTCATATTTGGCAACAGCCACAGTCACCGGCCTACCCTCTGTTATGGCGATGGCTTGAAGACGCTGATTTTTCGTCACATCAACACTGGTGGAACACCTCCAGCCCATTGATTAGAACCGCCTGGGAAAATAATTGGCAACAGCAAAATAAGACGGTGAAGCTTCGGATAACCAAAGAGGGCATCACACGCTTGCCAGAAGCGATTCAACGTAATATTGGGGTGAACATAGCTCAGACCGATTATCTCAACTGGAGAAAGCAATTACGTATGTTTACCGCTTCAAGTCGTCAAACGCGACTGGTCCCAACTGTACGTCGCCCGTCCCGACGATATGGAACCACTCCCGGACTAAGTGTTCGACGAAAGCAGTCTTTATTGGTTGCAGTAGATAGTTCAGGGAGTATCCAGCAAGAGGATTTGGCGCTATTTTTCCGAGAAGTTTATCAAATTTGGCGAGCGGGGGCAGAAATCACAGTAATAGAGTGTGACGATACGATTCGCCATATATGGCCATATCGCGGTCAAAATGTACAAAAAGCTCAGGGTGGTGGAGGAACTTTATTTGATCCAGTCATGCAATATATCCAAAGTCATCCAGGTTTTGACGGCTTAATTTATTTCACAGATGGACGAGCGAATGCCCCTGTGATGCCTTGCTCCATTCCATTGCTCTGGGTAATCAGTCCTGGAGGAATTACGCCAGATGAGGATCATTACCGTCGCTTACCCGGACAAAAAATTAAACTTTATGCCACTCCAAAATAATACGACCTACGGTACCCTATGCCAAGCTCCCAAGCTCGAAAAGTTGTTACGCCATTTGCTGGATCATACGTTTAAGAATGAGGATGCTAGTCCTCCATTGTGTATTTGGGGGAGTCACGGGATAGGAAAAACCGAAATCGTACAAGCGCTAGCGATGCAATACGATTGCCCTTTAATACAAATTGCTCCGGCACAATTTGAGGAAATGGGTGATCTGATTGGGATGCCACGTTTAGTTACCAACGAATTAGCCGAAGTGCAAACGCAACTTGCGCCACCCAACTGGATACCACAGGGCGAAGGCCCGGGCATTTTACTGATCGATGATGTTAACCGGGCCGACGATCGTATTCTGCGCGGGATTATGCAATTGCTCCAATCGCGGCGCCTCATTAGTTGGCAATTGCCACCGCACTGGCAAATTGTCTTAACGGCCAACCCGGAAGGAGGCAATTACTCGATCACCCCGATGGATGATGCCATGCTAACGCGGATGTTGCATGCCACCTTGGTTTTCGATGCCAGCGCCTGGGCAGTTTGGGCACAAACTGCAGGAATTGATGAACGGGGCATTCATTTCGTACTGGCCTATCCGGAATTAGTTAATCAAAAACGCACCACGCCGCGCACCTTGGTGCAGTGTTTTCGAGAGCTAGAAAAAGTAAGCGATTGGCAAGAACAGGCTGACTTAGTGCAGATGCTAACGGCCGCTACTTTGGATCGTGAAGTTAGTGCCGCCTTCATAAGCTTTCTAAAAACGTGGCAAGAGCCATTGCTCTCTGCAGAACACCTACTCAATGCTGAACAATTCGATACGGTGGCCACTCAATTGCGACAACTTGCGAATGAAAAAGTACAACGTATCGATTTACTCATGCTCATTTTTTCTCGACTGGCTCATTTAGTTCACCACTCTGAGACAACCCTATCGGAACTACAGCTCCACAATTTGAAAGCATTTTTGACCTTAGACTTCCTCCCTAATGATCTGCAGCTGGGCCTTGCCCAGGACCTGAGTCAAAGTCAACGACCGGAGGTCGTTCAATTGATTAGCCAGCCGGAAGTCGCCCGGTTGCTCTTGTCTAGGATGTAATTATTGGGAGCGAAAAGGGGCGAGGGCTTTGAGTACTTTGCGGCCACGGGAGTGGAACCCGGGCGTACCATGCTCCCAACCATCCTCAATCAATAAGCAAAGTTCATCTGAAAGGGCAGGCTCCCGTAAGCAGACCTTATGCAAAATTTCCATACTGAAACAGTGGATGGCCGTCGGTTCCTTGGGGCTAGCCAAGAGGTCAAAACAGATAGTCGTTAAATCACCTAATAAATCTTCCGAGATATCGAGTTCTTTCATAATGCGCAAGCTATTTCGCTTGACGGCATCATGGACCGGTCGCTTGAGGTTATCAATCATTTCAGGCAGA
Organism: Saprospiraceae bacterium; assembly: GCA_028285085.1. Taxonomy (GTDB): domain Bacteria; phylum Bacteroidota; class Bacteroidia; order Chitinophagales; family Saprospiraceae; genus JAHDHW01. Next base: position 30,500 of record JANQQI010000137.1, read on the forward strand.
TGGGGTACAACAATTTTGGGATGTGCTTCCACACAATGCATAACCACCCAAGCTGCTCGTTGAGTGATTCGCCATTCATCCTGCAGAAATAAACGCATCAAAGTAGCGAATCGCTCGGCATCATTACCGATATAGCTAGCAATACGCATAGCCTGGGCTTTAGAATGCTCTTCTATCAATGCTTCACGAATATCCATAAGTTAGTGGCGTCATTTTTTCTTTGATAAAGCTGGTCATTTCTCAACAAGGTGAAGAAAACGAACTTATCTGAAACCTTAAGTCCCACCAAAGTTCAAATTACCAAGCTCAATCAAAGAATGAAATTTTTGATTTTAATGATTTGAGTATTAGCTCGACGGCGCGACAGAAACCAAATCTCAAATACAGTTGCAAGCTAAGTTTTTTCCAAAATATAAGAAGCCCTCTTGTTTTTAATTATAAAAAAATATTATATTTGCATGAGTGAGCATACTTACGCATGCTTTTCCATCCCAATCACCTACCGTTATAAATTCCCAATCACCGATCAATTTTGATTGCGCATTTTAAATGCGTTACCTACTTGTTTCACTTCAATTAAAAACCGCTGAAGCGAAAGCAAAAAGGTCTGTATACAATTGTTACTATGAGGAAACAAGGTATAGTACCTTAATTCGCAAAACTTATTTTCAGGAGGTTTGAAATAGACGCCGAGTCGTTTATTTCCTTACAATTTTTTACAACCAAATACTTATATAATTCCCTAAACAGAGCATGTTTAGAAGGGAATAAAGAATCAATTGTACAATTACAATTGTAATCTCATGATTTTCATCCTTGTCATTTTTACTAAATCAGGATGAAGTCTTAGCAGTTCGACATGTCAAACTGCAAAGCTCGAAATGCTCACGAAAGTGAGCTTTCTCAAATCTGTTTTTGGGATGTAGCCCCTCTCCACAGACCAGGAGAGGGGAATTTTTTTGCCCTATTCCCTCCTCAACGATCTCATCACCATTAGTTCTACAATAGAATTCACAATCAAAACACATTATATTTTTTTCATTTTGTAATACTTTTAATTTAGTGATAGTTCTTTTTTAAAAGGATGATTATGTGTTTGGATTACAATTTGACACTACAATTTCCAGAATTTGTTTTTGAAGCTACTGCCACAATGCTCTATTTTCGTAAGCATCTATTAGTTTGCACGAAATATATAAATCTCATGAAACGTATTACCTTCTGTTTAACTTGTCTACTATTGACAATATCGAGCTTTGCTCAGATTACGATCACTTCTCCCTGTGAATCTATTGTGTCTTGTCTACCCTTCGAGAGTTGCACAACGACAATCGTTAACTCCGCGCTTATGGCGACCACGGATTGTAGCTCCTCCGATGTGATCACCTATTCCTATATCATTGACCTGTACAATGATGGTTCAATCGATGCGGACGGCACCGGAAATAGTATCGACTATGACTATCCACAAGGCGTACATCAAATTACAATGGTCGCCAGTGATGCCTGCGGAGAAACCGAAAACTGCATTAACCTAATTGACATTCAGGATTGTTTCGCACCTACTGTAATGACTTATCCAGGTCTAGGTCTGAATCTAAATGATGGTACCTATGAAATCACTGCTGCTAGTATTAATAATAATAGCTCTGACGCTTGCGGTATCGATTCCTTTCTGATAGTCATCCCATCGCAAGGACTCGGGCAGAGTACTCCACCGGTTGATGCCGCCTCTTCAATCATATTGAATTGTGATAATTTTGGAACGAACACTTTTGATTTGTGGGCGGTGGATGTTAACGGCAACTGGGGCTACACCTCATCTTATATATCCGTCGATGAAAACGACGATGCTTGCCATCCCTTTGGCATCTACCCCATTGGATTCGATTGGGGTGATATGTTTTTGGGACTAGATAGTCTACTCGTTTCTATTGATCCAGAAAGTACTCCGGGGCTTCCCGACTTTGATTATTATCAAATCCATTATAGCATAAATCCGCCACCTTATTACAGCTACCAAAACCAGTATTACCCAACCCCGCCACCTGCCTATGTGAACGCTGACTGGACCTTAATGCCTCGTCGTCAAGTCGATGCAATGAGTGGCGTATCAACTCTTGATTTAGTACAAATTGCCCAACTTATTTTAGGCATCGATGAATTCAATATCTACCAGCATGTGGCCGCTGACTTCAACAACTCTGGTTCCATTTCGGTATTGGACATCATTGATCTGCGTAGATTGATCTTAGGGTTATTAGATGATGACGAAATCGAGGTAGCGGAAACCATCCTCTTTTTTGATCTGGATTCCATGCCGACACCCGACAATGGGCTGCCTCTTAAACTTATGGAGCAACAAGAATACACCAATTTCTCAAGAGCTGACCCTAATTTATTTTCACTTGTTCCTGTCAAAAAGGGTGACATTGATTTAAACGAGAGTCTAGGATTTACCAGCAATGACCCCGCCGAGGTGCGCAGCGATGGAGAGGTCTATTTTCATGTACCAGAGCTTAATTTGCAGGCGGGCGAAAGCTATCAGGTACCGGTACAGCTCGAGGCCGGAGAAGAGGTGATTGGTTTCCAGTTCAAATGGCGTTTTGATCCAAACCTGCTGAGCATTGACAGTATTATTCCGGCTAATCTCTCGGAATTTGGAAGCGGGAATTATAATGATAACCTGCTCGCCGAAGGTGAACTTCCGATGACCTGGTCACATTCTCAATTACAGCCCGCCGAAAATGACGGCCCACTGTTCTATCTCAACATCAGTGCCTCTGCCAATGGTTATCTATCTGATGTCTTTTGGCTAGACCAATCTAATCCGCTGCTCCCCGAAGCTTATTCGCCAGAGCTAATGGTTTCGGAGGCCAGATTACAATTTAATGGTGCGGTAAGTACCGTAGCGCCAGAAAAAGCGATCAGCCAGGTCCATAACTATCCCAATCCGTTTTATACCTCAACAGCTATCCATTTTCATCAAGCAACTGCTGGCTCGGTTGCGCTCCGAATTTTCGATAGCCAAGGTCAGCTCGTTCACGAACAACATGACCACTACACTCAGGGCTACAACAAGATTAAGCTAAACGATGAACACTTAAAACAGAGCGGTATCTATTATTTCCAATTGGAGAGTCCGCAGGGCACCTACGCTCAAAAGATGATGAAGTTATAATCAACTCTAGTTGCGATTAATTAATGACGATTTGAATAGTTTCTCATTTTTCTATCACTTGCCAAATCATACATAAAACAACGGGATGCCACTTAGTGGCATCCCGTTATCTTTTAGGCGTCTATTGATTTATTCTTGAATTAGACTTGTGGCCTTTCAAGAAAAGTGATAATCTCATCTATATACTGCCGATTGTTCGACAGACGTGGCACCTTACTTTGGTTTCCGTAACGTCCTTTGGAGCGCAGCCAGTTGAGGAAAGTCCCCCTCGGTAGCGCGCGCAAGCGCAACTGTTCGAGCGCCATATTTTTGTAGCGTTTCGCTTCATAATCAGAATTGATGCGCTGTAGTTTTGAATCCAATAGAATATTGAAAGCATCCAAATCTTGCGGTGCTTTTTCAAATTCGATTAGCCACTCGTGGCCGCCTTTACCGCTTCCTTTGAAGTATACCGGAGCAACAGTATATTCCGCTACGATGGCGTTCATCTCGTGACAAGCCTCTTCGAGTGCTTTATCCGTATTTGATACCATAACCTCTTCACCAAAAGCATTCACAAACTGCTTGGTACGCCCCGTGATCTTGATCTTGTATGGCGTCTTAGACGTGAACATGACTGTATCTCCAATCAGATAGCGCCACAAACCAGCATTGGTACTAATGACAATAGCATAGTTCTTACCTAACTCAACGTCTTCAAGCGAAATGGCCTGTGGATCATCCTTGTGCCATTCTTCCATTGGTAAAAACTCATAATAAACGCCATTATTCAGCAAGAGCAGCATATCCTGTTCGCCGATATTAGGCTGCGTCGCGAAATACCCTTCAGAAGCATTGTATACCTCGAAGTAGTTGACCTGTTCTGACGGCAGGAAGTGTTGAAATTGCTCACGGTAAGGGGCCATACTGACTCCTCCGTGGATATACAATTCAAAGTTCGGCCAGACCTCCAAGATGTTAGACTTCCCACTGTGCTCCAGAATATGTCGGAAAAAGACGATAATCCAGGTAGGCACCCCTCCAACCATACGGATTAGCGGGGCAACATCTTCACGGCAAGCTACTTCGGCCATTAATTTAATCTTTGATTCCCAATCGTCGCGTAGTACAATGTCCAAGTCCGGCTCGAAAAACGGCAAGGCGATCTTGGGCATGTTGCGGATCATCAAAGCCGAAACATCACCGTAGATGGTTTCGGGATTATCGGGATAACGGTCGTGATTCCCCGCCATGAGGAAACTCTTCCCATAAAACACCTGACAGTCAGGCAACTGATTGTATACCAATGTCATCGTATCCCATGAACCACGGATGTGGCTATCACGGAAATTCTCGGATGATACTGGAATGTATTTGCTTTTATCGTTCGTTGTTCCAGAGGATTTGGAAAACATCTTGACTCTACCACTCCACAACAAATCTTTCTCCCCTTCCATCATTCGGACAATGTAAGGTTTAAACGCTTCGTAGTCTTGTACAGGTAGGCTTTTACGAAAATCTTTGGCATTCTTGACTGAAGGATAACCGTATTTCTTCCCCCACTCAGTGCCTTGTGCCGTTTGGATCAATTTTTTAAAAATACGATCCTGAGCCTCCTTCGGATGCTGCATAAAGCGTTGCATCCGCTTGTATCGCCATTGATAAAATTTCTTAAAAGTGCTATTAACCAGCGTTCTCATCAATTACTCAGAATAGTTTGTTTAGTATAAAAATAATGATTCTTTGATAAATTCCGTGATTCTGGGCCAACCAAAATGAAATCGGGTATCGTAGGAGTTATGGGACGATCTATAAAAAAATCATCTGAACCAGGGACATTGAAACGCCCAAATGTTGACAAAACGTGTATCTGGTTACTTTAGCTCAGTTTTCAGGAAATGACTGGTATGGCTCTTTTTATGTTTTGCGACCTTCTCAGGGGTACCTTGCACGACGACAGTACCACCGCGATTCCCACCTTCAGGCCCCATATCTATGATATAGTCTGCGACCTTAATGACATCCAAATTATGCTCGATTACAATGATCGTATTGCCCTTGTCGACCAACTTATTTAACACGGCCAATAACTGGCGAATATCGCCAAAATGGAGTCCCGTTGTCGGCTCATCCAGGATATAGACCGTGTTGCCCGTATCGCGCTTGGCGAGTTCCTCCGCCAATTTCACCCGTTGCGCTTCTCCACCGGATAAGGTGGTTGCCTGCTGACCAAGGGTGATGTAACCCAAGCCAACATCTTTGAGGGTCTTCATTTTCCGGTATATATTCGGGATATTTTGGAAAAAGTCAACCGCCTCACTTACCGTCATATTCAGGACATCATTGATCGACTTTCCTTTGTAGAGGATTTCTAAGGTTTCGCGATTGTAGCGTCGGCCCATGCAGCTCTCACAATCCACTTGCACATCCGGCAAGAAATTCATTTCAATCACGCGTTTTCCTGCGCCATGACATACTTCGCAACGTCCACCTTTTACATTGAAAGAAAAACGGCCCGGCTTATAGCCACGAATTTTAGATTCCGGTAATTCCGAAAAGATTTTGCGAATATCTGTAAAAACACCTGTGTAAGTAGCCGGATTTGAGCGAGGTGTCCGACCAATGGGAGATTGATCAATTTCAATCACCTTATCCACTTTATCCAAACCGTCAATCGATTTGTAAGGCATTGGCTTTTGTCGACTTCGATAAAAGTGTTGGCGCAGGATCGGGTAAAGTGTTTCATTGATCAAGGTAGACTTGCCACTTCCCGACACTCCCGTAACACAGCAAAACGTTCCTAGGGGAATGCTAATATCTACATTTTTAAGATTATTTCCTTGGGCGCCTTTGAGTACCAGTTTCTCTCCGGTTCCTTTACGTCGCTTCTTGGGTACTTCAATCTGCTCACGATCTTGCAAATAGGCTGAAGTCAAGGTCGATTTAGTCAAAAATAGCTTAGGCTCCCCTTCGCCAACCACTTCACCACCGTGCTTACCCGCTCCGGGGCCCAGATCGATTAGGTAATCAGAAGCCAGCATAATGTCCTTATCGTGCTCAACCACTAAAACCGTATTGCCAATTTCGGTCAGTTCTTTCAAGGCTTCGATGAGCCGTTGATTGTCCCGTTGGTGCAAGCCAATACTTGGCTCATCCAGAATGTAAGTGATTCCGGTCAATTGAGAACCGATCTGAGTGGCGAGACGGATACGTTGTGACTCTCCTCCGGAGAGCGTTCGCGCGGGACGATCCAAAGTCAAATAATCCAGCCCGACGTGGAGCAGAAAACCAAGACGCAGTCGAATTTCTTTGAGGATATCACGGGCAATAGTTCGTTGCCGCTCCGTAAGGTGATCTTCTAGTTGATCCATCCAGGCTGCCAACTCGGCAATGTCCATATTGGCCAGCTCCGCGATATTTTTACCGCCCAACTTGAAATGTAGTGACTCTTTTTTGAGGCGCTGTCCATTACAATCCGGGCAAACCGCAATCGTCATAAACTCTTCTGCCCACCGACGAATCTTATCCGAGGAAGAATCGCGATACCACCGCTGTAGCATGTTCACTAACCCTTCGTAGGCTAAATTATAAGTGAAATCATGCTTGCTATATCCGAGATTGACATCAAAGTTTTCGTTCCCTCCGTACAGTATCGTATCCAGTGCTTCCTTGGGAATATCCTTAATTGGAGTCGAAAAGGTGAATTTGTATTTCTTGGCGATAGCGCGGAGTTGTTTGAAAGTCATATTCTCCCGTACCTCACCAAAAGGGGCAATCCCTGTATCATTAATACTCTTCGTATAATCGGGAATGACTTTTTCCATATCCACTTTATTGACTTGTCCCAATCCTTTACACGTTGGACAAGCACCATAAGGTGAATTGAAGGAAAACGCATTAGGGGATGGCTCTTCGTATGAGATGCCAGTATCTGGATCCATAAGGTGCTTACTGTACGGGAACACCTCATCGGAGTCACTTTCCATTACCATGATCAAGCCGTTGCCCATCTTCAATGCCGTTTGCAAGGAAGTGGCAAGGCGCTCTCGGCGATCATCAGATACTTTCAGTCGATCTACGACTACCTCGATATCGTGCGTTTTGTATCGGTCAACTTGCATCCCCGTAGTAATATCCAAAATCACTTTATCTACCCGTACTTTGGTGTACCCCTGCTTGCGCACTTGATCAAACAGTTCCCGGTAGTGCCCTTTACGCGCTCGTACCAATGGCGCGAGAAGAAGAATTTTTTTATTGTGAAAATTTTGGAAGATATGCTCAATCATTTGATCCTCGTTGTATCGGACCATCCGCTTACCCGTAGCGTGAGAGTAAGCCTCACCAATACGAGCGTAGAGCAATCGCATAAAGTCATAAATTTCGGTAATCGTACCGACCGTAGACCGTGGGTTTTTACCCGTTGTTTTCTGTTCGATGCTAATCACCGGACTAAGACCAGAGATTTTTTCAACATCGGGTCGCTCCATCTCTCCAATAAATTGACGAGCGTAGGCGGTAAAGGTTTCCATATAACGGCGCTGCCCCTCTGCGTAGATCGTATCAAAAGCCAGAGAGGACTTTCCACTACCACTAATTCCCGTAATAACAACTAGTTTATTACGTGGAATTCGAACATCAATTTCCTTAAGATTGTGGACACGTGCACCGATCACTTCGATGAAGTCTTCCTGTACAACATCCACTTCTTTTTCAACAACTTTATTATCAGCCTTCGCCATAGTAACACCAACAGATTAAGGCCGGATCGGGAGCCGCCGGCAGGAAACAAAACAATTCACAAAAATACGGAAAGAAAATGGCTCTGCCTAGGTAAATCTTAATTTTGCCCACTTGTACAAGAGCACCTCAAAAGGAGAAACAGAACCAGCCACTATCCACGCTCATTCCAACAAGTTAAGGATTGAATAGTTTAGGATCGCACCAGCACGGAAAAGCTAATTTTTATCCTCATCCCACCAAAATATCCAGCCCCATGCATCTTATCTAAAAACCAGATTATGAAAAAGCAATACGTCACGCTCGCCTTATTAGGAATTGTGCTATTGTTGGGCTTCCTGCTTTACCAACAACACCAGCAGGAGCGTCCTACTCAGTCAGCACAAGAAATGGACAAAGAGTATAGAATTGAAATGTCTAATTACGATCCTCCCACAATGACAACAATAGATAGTCAAAACACTCAAAATGATTAGTCCGCCTATTCTAGCAAGCGTTCCAGATAATGCCACTCGATACCGAATTGGGCTTTGAGTTCTTCAATTTGAGTGGCCATCTCAGGCTTGGGTGTCGATTTTATACCGACGATCATCAGATTTTTTGCTGTATGTTCGGTTGAAATAAATTCGAAAACTTTGGTGCGATAGCCATGTTGCTCCAACAGCAGCGCCCGTAGGCCATCGGTTACCAATTCGGCCTGCCGTTCAGCAAGAATACCGTGGCGCAGTACGGCGCCCAAAGCCGTTTGGTTATTCATTTGCTGGCGGATTTGTTTGTGGCAGCAGGGCGCTACGATAATGGTCCGCGCCCCGGCCCGAATCCCTTTAGCAATCGCAATATCCGTAGCGATATCACAAGCGTGTAGGGCAATAAGCATATCAAGTGGGCCCGTATCGTAAGCATGAATATCACTTGCCACGAAATCAAGCCCCTGGTAACCACAAGATTCAGCCAACTCATTGCACAGCTCTACTAGCTTGGGACGTAACTCAATGCCCGTAATACGGGCAGTCCGCTGCGCATTATTTTGGAGATAATCGTACAAAGCGAAGGTCAAATAACCTTTACCACTCCCCATATCAACCACCCGTAATGGGCGGTCATCGACTGCTGGCGGCAGCAAGCCTTGCAAGATTTCGATATACTTATTGATTTGTCGGAATTTGCGCTGGCCAGCTTTAAGGACTTTCCCATCAACACCAGTGACTCCAAGGGCGTGCAAATATTTTTGTTGGTCGGCTGCGACCAAGCGCCGCTTTTCTCGATTGTGCTGAGTAGAAGGCAAAGCCGTTTGTGAAGGCGGCTTGCGCAGTAATCGAGGTCGACGTTTTTTGTTAAACAGCAAATGAAAATCAGCTTCCGTCGTCATTAAAGTAGCGTGTAAAAATCGATCTCCTAACCAAAGCGCAAGCATCCCAATAGCCGATGGAATATCGTAATTCTTAACCTCATCTCGAGTCGGGTAGCGTAAAGTCATCGATAAATGAGAAACGCCTTTCAGCAAAATATGCCGGATCAATACTTTTTCGATCTCCTCTTTTCGATCTGGTTTACCCAAACTTAGTTTGACGAAAGTCGATTGCTCCACAGCCTCCTGCACCGCTTCCATGAATGCTGTTTTATCCATCCTGTCCTCCATTATGGATTATATTTCCGGTTTGATCTTTTTCAGTTTTGTACTGTTGAATGCATAGTGTATCCTCAAGAAGCTGCCTTTATTTTATTGCTCCCCGAAGGCGTCAAGTCACACATTCCAGAACAAAATTAATCAATATATTTGTCAACATTCAATTGGCTTAATCCAGTATTCAAGTCTTAGAAACGTTTACTATTCAAAACTCACTACATGAAAAGTGCTTTACTATTAATGACACTGTGCTGTCTAACCCTAGGCTGGTTATCCGCACAGGTTACATTTCCTAATGATGGCGTCTATGATCATCGAGAAGGACATTATGTTTTTAAAAATGCCACCATCCATACCGATTATCAAAATACAATCGAAAATGGTATGATGGTCATCAAATACGGTAAGATCGTTGCCGTGGGTAAGTCACTAGCGACGCCAGCTGGTGCAGTTGTTGTAGATTTAGAAGGAAACCATCTTTATCCTTCCTTTATCGACCTCTATACCAACTATGGATTACCTGAACCTAAGGCAGTAGGCCAGCGGCCGCGAAAACAGCCTCAGATGCTGTCCAATAAAGACGGTGCCTACAGTTGGAACGAAGCCCTAAAACCAGAGTTCAAGGCCGTTGAACATTTTAAAGGCGACGATAAAGTCGCCGGTGGATTGCGCAAGCAAGGTTTTGGCACCGCACTATCTCATCAGATGGATGGTATCTCACGGGGTATTTCTAGTCTCATCTTGCTTGGTAGTGAGCGCGAGCACTTAGCCATCGTACAAGAACACAGTGCTCATCACTTATCCTTTCGTAAAGGCAAGTCCACCCAAAACTATCCCAGCTCTCTAATGGGAGCCATTTCTCTACTGCGCCAAACCTATTATGATGGCCAGTGGTACAGTGAGCATGGCCATCAGGAAGAGAAAAATCTATCTCTGGAAGCATGGAATGCCGCTCAGGGAGTTCCACAAATCTTCGAAATTGGCAATTGGATGGAAGCATTGCGCGCCCAGAAAGTCGCCAATGAATTCGGCCTCAAATTTATCTATAAAGGCAGTGGTGACGAATACCAACGCATTGAAGCGCTGAAAAATACGGCGGCTGCTTTCATTCTACCGCTGACTTTTCCCAAAGCATACGATGTGGAAGACCCTTACGATGCCCTGCAGGCCAGCCTGGCCGACCTGCGGCACTGGGAGCTGGCCCCAACTAATCCCGGCAGCCTCGAAGCCGCAGGCATTGACTTTGCGCTCACCAGCCATGGCCTCAAATCAAAAGGCGAATTCCTGGGACGCGTCCGCAAAGCCATCAAGCATGGTCTCAGCGAAAGCGGCGCCTTGAAAGCGCTGACGCATACTCCAGCTCAATTATTAAAGGCCGATGATCAAATTGGTAGCTTGGCTAGTGGAAAAATTGCCAATTTCATCGTGACCACCGGTCCGGTCTTCGATAAGAACAGCAAGATTCTGCACAACTGGGTCCGCGGTAAAGCCCACGTTTTTAAAGACCTTAAAATGCCTGATTTACTCGGTGTGTACAACTTGAACGTAGGCAGTCAAAGCTATCGACTCCACGTGAAAGGCAAACCAGCCAGCCCAAAGATGGTGATCGAGGTAAATGATTCTACCGAGCTAAAAGTGAAACACGCTTACAGCAATGGTCTGATTACGCTGAGTTTTCCACCGGAGAAAGGCGCTAGCAATCGCGTTCGACTTTCTGGCGCAGTGACCAATACTGGATGGAACGGCAACGGTAATTTACCGGATGGAAATTGGGTCAGCTGGAGCGCGACTTACACGCGCGCTTTACCGGATCGTGATGAGGAAGAATCAAAGGACAAAGAAACCCAGGTCGAAGAATTAGTATCTAAAATTACTTACCCCTTCTTATCCTATGGTCGTACCGAGATGCCAAAACAAAAGACCTTCTTAATTCGTAATGCAACCGTTTGGACCAATGAGTCCGAAGGTATCTTACAACGAACCGACGTTTTGGTTCGTGATGGTAAGGTTGAAAAAATTGGCTCTAACATTCAAGATCGTAGCGCTGTCGTCATTGATGGCACCGGTAAACATTTGACTTGTGGGGTTATCGACGAGCATTCTCATATCGCGATTAGTCGTGGTGTTAACGAGGGAACACAAGTCAGCTCGGCCGAAGTCAGTATTGCCGATGTGGTGAATTCGGAAGATATCAATATCTATCGTCAATTGGCGGGCGGTGTAACCACTTCGCAGTTGCTACATGGTTCGGCTAACCCCATTGGTGGACAGTCGGCGATCGTGAAATGGCGCTGGGGCGCTACGCCGGATGAAATGCAATTCGAAAATGCAGCGCCCTTTATCAAGTTTGCATTGGGAGAAAATGTAAAACAATCCAACTGGGGTGACAATTACGATATCCGTTTCCCACAAACACGTATGGGGGTAGAGCAAGTCTACGAAGATTATTTCACCCGGGCCCGTGAGTACGGCGATCTCAAAAAATCAGGCAAGCCCTATCGCAAGAATTTAGATTTGGAAGCCGTATTAGAAATCATTGAAAGTAAACGCTTCATTTCTTGCCATTCCTATCAGCAAGGGGAAATTAATATGTTGATGAAAGTTGCGGAGCGTCATGGCTTCCGCGTCAACACCTTCACTCATATTCTCGAAGGCTACAAAATAGCCGATAAAATGGCCAAGCACGGTGCCGGAGGCTCCAGCTTCTCTGACTGGTGGGCTTATAAGTACGAAGTTATTGACGCAATTCCTTACAATGGGGCTATTATGCACCGTGCCGGAGTTGTGACCGCCTTCAACTCGGATGATGCAGAGATGGCCCGCCGCCTAAATCAAGAAGCGGGCAAAGCAGTGATGTACGGCAACGTCCCTGAAGAAGAGGCATGGAAATTCGTGACTCTCAACCCCGCCAAGTTGTTACATATCGACGATCGTGTAGGAAGTATTAAGGTTGGGAAAGATGCTGATCTCGTACTCTGGTCCGAGCATCCCATGTCCATTTATACTAAAGCTGAACTCACCTTTGTGGATGGCCGAAAAATGTTCGACCGCAAAGAAGACGAAACCATGCGTCAGCAAATCCGTGAAGAGCGTGAAAAGCTTATCCAAAAAATGCTGGCAGAGAAACAGAATGGTGGAAAAACACGCCCGGTAAGTGCCAAACATAAGCACCACTACCATTGTGACACCATTCACGACGAAATGCATTAATTCTTATTGGTTTTTTGACAAAAACAACTTTCTAAAAATGAAATCTTTCATTATCACCATACAATTAATCGGCCTGACTTTCTTAATGGGTTTTGCGCAGCAAACGCCAGCCCCACCACAAGCTAAGCCGATTCTTATTCTGGGCGCTAAAGCCCATCTCGGCAACGGCCAAGTGATTGAAAACAGTGCCATTGGTTTTGAAAATGGCAAATTGACCGTTGTCTCCGATGCGACGAGCATTCGTATTGACCGCACTGCTTACGATATCATCGATGCCACAGGCAAAGAAGTTTATCCCGGTTTTATCGGGACCAATACCCGGCTTGGACTCGTAGAGATCGATGCGGTTAGATCCACCAATGATTATCGCGAAGTGGGGTATATGAATCCCAACGTTCGCGCAATCATTGCTTACAATACAGATTCGAAAGTCACCCCAACGGTGCGCTCCAATGGCGTATTGATGGCTCAAATCACGCCTAGCGGTGGTCGAATTTCGGGCAGTTCAAGCGTCGTCTCTCTGGATGCCTGGAATTGGGAAGATGCCAGCTACGCAGCAGATATAGGCATTCACCTCAACTGGCCGCGCCTATTTCGCTTTACTGGTTGGTGGGCCGAACCGGGCGAAATCAAGAAAAACGATAAGTACGACGAGCAAGTCCGTGCCATCAAAGATTTTTTCGCAGAAGCGAAGGCTTATCAGGATCAAAAAGGGCCGAAAAATCTGAAGTTTGAAGCCATGCGAGGTGTCTTCGATGGCAATAAAACGCTATTTATCCACACTAACGATGCCAAAACGATGACCGAAGCCATCTTGTTTGCAGAGATGTACAAAGCTAAAATTGTAATCGTTGGCGGCCGAGATGCCTGGATGATTGCGGATTTCTTACGAGATCATAAAGTGGGAGTTATTTTACGACAAACACAAAGCCTGCCGGGAAGAGAAGACAGCGATATTGATCAGCCGTTCAAAACCCCAGCGCAACTACATGCTGCAGGTGTCACTTTTGCTTTTAATATTGGTGGAGCGTGGGAACAACGCAATTTACCCTTTCAAGCGGGGCAGGCCGTAGGATTTGGTCTAGATTACGAGGCTGCCGTGAGTGGGTTAACACTTAATACGGCCAAAATTTTAGGTGTGGACGCCACTCTAGGGTCATTGGAAGTGGGTAAGGATGCGACCTTATTTATCTCCGAAGGAGATGCGTTGGACATGCGTACTTGTAAGATCGAACGCGCCTTTATCCAAGGTCGGGACATCGATTTGGACAATAAGCAAAAAGCCCTTTACCGAAAGTTTAAGACGAAGTTGGGCCAGTAGGCAAAGGCGGCGGAATACTGCTAGGCGGAGCGGCCTTGGGAGCATGATCCTGAGGCCGTTTCGCATTCCAGCCATCGCTATTGACCAGAAAAGCCAGAAACATAAAAAAGAAGGATCCCATTTTATCCGTTTCGATCATATCGTTGATCAAAATAAAGGCCAGAATAATGATCAAGGATAGCATGGAAGCCATTACAATGCCACGTTCCGCCTTATTCTCTTTTTGTATCGTCGCGTAAATCTTTTCCCCTCGAATCAGTGCGAAAAAGCAGAGCGCCAAAAAGATCAAAAGCCCTGGAATCCCTTGTTCGACCAAAGTCATTAAGTAATAACTATGAATGCCTGATTTCTCGGGATTATCGCTCACATAAGTTTCGAAACTAGAGACGGTATAAGATTTATAAAAATTGTAAAAATTACCTGGACCAAATCCTACCAAGGGCTTCTCTCCACTCATATAACCTCCCGCAATCCAACGGTAAAAGCGCTCCATCGTGGAAATATCCTGCATCTTATAGGTCGCCTCCACCAAGTTATCAAAATCATGGTGGGTCACGGTTTTCTCAAAATCGGGTGCGAATTGCAAATAGTTATTGTTACTGACCATAAACCCAATCAAGAGCCCCCCAACCACCAAGGAGGCCACCAAAACCAAGCGTACCAATTGCAGGCGAATAATAAAAAAAGCGCCTATGGCAATCATCAAGGTAAGATAAGCAGTGCGCGTGTAGGAAAACTGTATAGCTAGTAAGAGAATGACTAAACCGATATTAACTGCCCAGCGGTTGAGGCTCCCAGATGGATACCACTGCCTTGCAAACCAAACAAAAGGCGTAAAAAGCGCCAGCAAAGCGGCGTAGTTAACGTGATTACGGTAGAAAGGATCGAGCACACCACTTACGGTATCAAAGCTAAACCCCGTTTGCGCGTGCCGCGCCCAAATGAACATAATGGTGGCTATCAGCGGCAGTAAAATGCTCCAAAAAAACAGGCGAATATCCTGTGGTCGCTTGAGTATACTGCCGGCCATGAAAAAGAACACCACAATGTACCAAAGCTTGGCCAGTGAAAACTTGAAAGAAACCATCAAATTCTCAGAGGTAATCGAGGTGGCAAAAATCCAAAACAAGTGCAGCAGCACCAATAGCGTAATCGGATGTCGTAAAAAACGGCTCCCCATTTCTCGGCCGTGCCGAAGGCAGTAAAGGCCATACACCAGCATTAAGCCCACCATTAAGGGCTCGGTGGGTAAATCTGTAGCCAATCCATTCGGAAAATAAAACTCTGTGGATAGTGGCAAACAAATCAGCAGTAGAAAGAATACCTTCCGAAAGTCAACGAGCGTTAGGTAAGTCAAGAGTAAAAAAGCTGGAATTCCCGCCAGATAGTACATATCCAACGCAATGCCAACGAAAAGACTGGCCAGCAGAATCACCGCAAAACCACGAAACATCGTTTCGGATTGCTGTCGTGCCGCCAAGACCTTATCCATTATAGATATCACGCCAGTTGACGTCTTTGTAATGCTCCAGAATTAGTACCGTAAAAACGCTCAGTAGCAAAGCAATGAATACCGCCGCAATGCAGATAATCGAGCGGACTGGTCTGGATTTATAAATCGGCACTTCCCCAGCTTCGACCAGAAAGATCGTATTGAAAC